>JAPFCR010000030.1 GCA_026169375.1 Sporosarcina sp.
CATAATTAACCTTACACTAAAAATTCCCGAATAATGTTGATCTCCGTTCCAGGCGCACGCTTTCCGTGGGGCGGGCGGCGAGCCTCCTCGGTCGCTTCGCTCCACTGCGGGGTCTCACCTGTCCCGCTAAACCCACAGGAAGAGCCGTCACGAAGAACGGCTTTTGCGACCCAAAAGCGAAGCGTTTGAGAGCACACTCGGCGCCTTCCACTCCAATCCACGGATATCCCTTGCAATATACACGAACATTCAATCACTCGTTAACATTAAAGTTCGTCTTTATTACAAGAATAGGCATTTATGAAATTGATTAACTTAAGCTATTTTTAAGAAACTTGGTGTATTGACTTTAAAACCGTTTAATTTCATTTGAACTTGAAATGAGTATGCTGAAATTGCACGTTTATATTTTTGCTTTTGGTCATAGATTGTTCCCTCTACAGGTGTCGAGAATTCTTCTGTCATTCGAGTAAATGCAGCTTCCCGCTCCTTATGAACGGCGAAATCAACTTCTGTATTCGCTTTCCGATTCAGCCCTAATTGCGCTTGTGCACGACGGATATTTGTAGATGCTTTTGACGCCAGTTGATAATCGGTTGTCGTTGGTTCTGGAACCATCAATGCCTCATTTCGCACATCTTGCCATAATGTAATCGTTTCTTCCAATGATTTTCCAATCGGTAAGTGAACTTGTTTTACTTGGCCAGCTCCAAGTGCGTTGGTTTTCGCCTTCTTATCATTCAATAATTTATCAAGAAGTAATTGAGCAATTTTATCTTCTTTACGCTCATGATATTGATCGTTTCTCCGATAAGCTTCCTCGGCATTTTGTCTCCGAATTCTTTCGGTCATACTTCTTTCATTCAAAGTACTTAGCTGACTTACTCCAACATACATAGAACTCCCTCCAATCAATTTTACAAGGTTTACTCAAATGTAAATTTTATAAACAATAGACTAGTACTTTACTTATCGAATAATTTCTTTAATGCATCAGCCATTGCTGTGTTTTCTGGTTCATCTTGCTTTTTCATATACTTTTGAACATCACGCTTACTCGCTTGTCTACCACTCGTTTTCTTACGACGTTTTTCGAATGCAGAAAGTTTTTCACGATGTCCACATGAACATACGAAAATTTGGCCTTCCCCTTCGCCGCGTAACTCCAAGCGCTTTCTACATTGTGGACATCTTGCATTTGTTTGTCGGGAAATATTTCGTCTATAACCACATTCACGATCTTGACACACATGCATTTTACCTCGTTTTCCGTTCACTTCTAGCAGTAGTTTTCCACATTCGGGACAAGCGCGCCCTGTTACATTATCATGCTTGAATTTCTTATCGTCTGTTTTAATTTCATTTACAGCCTTTTTTGAAAATTTAATCATATCACTCATAAATACAGACTTTTTCAGCTTCCCTGTCGCAATTTTAGTAAGTTTCTGTTCCCACTCAGCTGTAAGTGCTGGTGACTTTAAATCTTCCGGGACTAATTCTAACAACTGGCGACCTTTTGAAGTTGTATAAATGGCATTCCCTTTTTTCTCAATGACAAATGTTTTAAATAACCTTTCAATCACGTCCGCACGCGTTGCAACAGTTCCAAGCCCACCTGTTTCACCAATCGTTTGAATTAACGCCTTGGATTCACCTTGCATAAATTGCGTCGGATTTTCCATCGCAGCTAATAATGTTCCTTCATTAAAACGTGGTGGTGGGGTTGTTTTTCCTTCTGTCACTGTGACTGCCCGAACTTTTACTACGTCTCCTTTTGTAAAGACGGGTAACGTTGCATTATCTTCTTCATCGAAATCATACACTTTCTTCCAACCTTCGTCTGTCACCGTTCTCCCTCTTGCTTTAAACGTTTCTTCGCCAATCACAAGGCTGACAGTTACTTGGTCATAACGGAATGACCCGAAGAAAACTGCTAAAAAACGATTTACAATCAGTTCATATAAACGACGTTCTTTATCTGATAGATTTTGTAAAATAGGCGTTTCTTCAGTTGGGATAATCGCATGGTGATCCGATACACGCTTATCGTCAATGACCCCTTTTTGTGGTTGTGGATTTCCTTTTCGAATGAGTGTATTCACTGCTTTTCTAAATGGCACGATGTCTACCGCTTTAATGCGGTCCATTAATGTGTTTCGCATATCTGACGTTAAATGCTTCGAGTCTGTACGTGGATACGTCACGATTTTATGGCGTTCATATAAGTTTTGAAGCGTTGATAATGTCTCTTTTGCTGACCATGACCAACGATGATGTGCTTCTTTTTGAAGTTCAGTTAAGTCGAATAATGGCGGTGCTGGTTGTGATTTCGGTGCTGTTTTCACTTCAGTAACTTTTCCTGTATGAAGACTGTCTAATGTCGTTAGTTTATTTTCAATTAACTTTTGATCAAAAGAACGTGTTTGTCCAGATTTGTCTGCCCATGTAAACGTCGCACCTTCTGTAATTGCTTGTAAACCGTAATATGATTTCGGTTTAAATTCATTAATTTGCTTTTCACGTTCTGCAATCATCGCAAGTGTTGGTGTTTGTACACGTCCTGTTGATAATTGGGCATTGTATTTTACCGTGAGCGCACGTGTTGCATTAATGCCAACAACCCAGTCTGCTTCTGCTCTTGCGACTGCTGCTTCATATAGATTTTCATACGCTCGACCTGGTTTTAAATTTTTGAAACCATCTTTAATAGCCTTATCTGTCACCGATGAAATCCATAGACGTTTAATCGGTTTACGACATTTTGCTTGTTCTAAAATCCAACGTGCAACGAGCTCTCCTTCGCGCCCGGCATCTGTCGCAACAATGATTTCTGTAACATCTTTTCTACGCAGCTGTGCTTTAACGGCATTTAATTGTTTTGTCGTTTGACGAATTGGCACAATTTTAAATGGCTCTGGTACGATTGGTAAATGTTCCAACTTCCATTCTTTATATTGCTTCCCGTACCCTTCTGGATTCGCATGGGTAACTAGATGACCAAGTGCCCAAGTAACAATATATTTGGATCCCTCCATAAAGCCATTTCCTTTTTTATGACAACCGAGCACACGTGCAATATCACGCGCAACGGATGGTTTTTCAGCTAATACAAGTGATTTTGACATTGAAATGTCCCCTTTCTACTTCTTATTATAAATGAATTGCCAATTTCTTGCTTAGCAAAGTGAAATCATTGTTTTAATCGCAAACTTTACTGACTTTCTTCCGATTTAAAAACTCTCACTCTAAAATAGAAGTGAGAGCTTGTCAATTTATAGTAATTCCTTCGCTAATAGTTTATACACATTGAGTCGTGCTTCTTGAGAATGCGGGATGCTAACAATCATCGTTTCATCATAACCATAAATTTCCTGTTCTTTCTGTAAAAATGCCGCTACTTCTTTCGAATCCCCAACGACATGTACATTACGATTTTCTTCAATCATCATCTTATCCATTTCAGTTAGTGGATAGTCCTTCGCTTCTTCTGGCGTTAATACAGGTAATAATTGACCTCTCGAGAAAAGTAAACGCCAAATATCTTGTGGTTTTGCTTGAAACTCGGCTTCTTCTTTCGTTTCTGCTGTCGTTACCATATAGCTTACGTTAATTTGCGGTTTTTCCATTAATCCAGACGGTTCAAAATTATTTCTGTAAATGTCTAAGATTTCTTTTGATAATTCACCCATGAAAAACTCTGCAAATGAATAACCAACACCTTTTTTCGCCGCTTGCATCGCACTATTTCCAGTAGAACCTAGTAACCAAGCTTCTGGTAAAACGACTTGCGCTGGTGTTGCAATTGTACGTGCATATAAATCGTTTTGCGGCACTTCATCCAGTAATAACTCCATCGCTGTATCCAGTTTATCGTACATATTATGCAGCATCGGTTGGCGTCCTTCTGATAATGCATGCATTGCATGCGTATCCCCGCCTGGTGCACGGCCCACTCCAAAATCGATTCTTCCTGGAGAAAACGCGCTTAATGTTTTAAACACTTCTGCAAGTTTAAGCGGTGAATAATGCATCATCATGACTCCGCCTGTTCCAATTCGAATATTTTTTGTCTTTGCTGCTAAATGAGCTGCTGTAATTTCTGGCGCTGAGCTTGCATAATGATTTGTTCCATGGTGTTCCGCCATCCACATACGATGATAGCCGAGTTCATCACCTAAAATTGCTAGCTCTTCTGCTTTCTTTAAAGCGTCTGCCGCATGGTTTCCTTTTGTAATCGGTGCTTGATCTAAAATACTTAACTTCATTTTTAAAAACTCCTTTAGTCTTCAATTTCATTAGCCTATTAACGAATTAACTTTAAGATTTTATTCAGCTAAATTACTTGCCATCTTCTTCAACAATTTTTTCAACAATATAAGCTCTTCATCTGTTAACCCTTCCAATAGCTTATCTTGTTCTTGCCGCCAAACATCCTCCACAGGGTCAATGATATCTTTCCCTTTATCTGTTAAGTAAACACGGTTAGTTCTCGCATCCGCATAATCACGCTTTCGGTGAATCAATCCATAATTTTCCAAAGACCTTACCGTATTCGCAATTGTCGGGGGCTCACAATTCAAACTTTCACTTAACTGAATTTGTGTCATGCCGTCTTCCTTTGACAATCGACATAATAACTGATCTTGACCGATGTGAAGCCCTAACTGACGCAACATTTCCGAGTAATTTCTACGTTTTTTTAATGCAATAAACTCCAATAACTGACGAATTTCATCTCCAATCAAAAAACTCACCTTCTTCTACGCGAAGTCGTTAGTATGCTAACTATATCGATAAAGAATTCCTCCTTCAAATGTTTCGGCTTCTTGCCTGCTTTATTTCATCAAAATTGCAGCGCCCTCCCTTTTTTCATTAGCGATTTAAGTAAAAGTGAATCATTGCAAGATACGTGTTTGTAATGAGATCTCATCATAGAAACAAACTATATTTTTTTCTAATTTCCTAATTCCCTCAGTCGATTTCTGAAAGTTAAAAGTCTTCTTTTTCTTTATTGTATTTATAATTTCAATGTGATATATTTTTTATATCTGATACGCAGTTTACGGAATTATGCGACAGATATTACAGGGATTTTTTAGGGGGAATTGTCAAATGAGAGAGAAAAACAAAAGACTTTGGTTTCTTGCCGTACTGTTTTCTTTAACACTTGTCCTTTCTGCTTGTGCAGGTGGATCGGATTCTACAAATGATTCAAGTGACAAAGAAACAGCTACAAGTGGAAATACAGTCGAAGGTGGAGATCTAGTTCTTGCAGTTCTATCTGATGTATCTTCATTAGACCCGGCAATGTCTACTGATGTACCTTCATCAATCCTTCAAGAAAACATTTTTGACACGCTTGTCAACCGCGATGAAGACAATAATATTATCGAAGGTCTAGCAGTTGAATGGAAAGATGTTGATGAAAGAACTTACGAATTTAAACTTCGTGAAGGGGTTAAATTCCACGATGGTGAAGACTTTAACGCAGAAGTCGTCAAAATGAACTTAGACCGTCTTTTAGATGAACAAATTGCTTCACCACGTTATTTCTTATTTGAAATGATTGAAAGCATTGATGTGATTGATGAATATACAGTTCAAATTACAACCGAATATCCATTTGCTCCTTTATATGCTCACTTAACACACAACAGTAGTAGTATGATTAGCCCTAAGTCAATTGAGTCAGATTATGAGGCAGTTGAAGATGGTAAAAAAGCGGGCACTATTATTTCTAGTGAACCAGTAGGAACTGGGTACTTCAAGTTTGACAGTTGGAAACCAGGCGATGAAATTAAACTTGTGAAAAATGATGATTACTGGGGAGATAAAGTCTACGTAGACTCTGTTACATTTAAAGTCGTCCCAGAAAGTACGACGAGAATTGCAGACCTTGAACGTGGATTTGTTCATATTATCGATCCATTGGAACCAATCGAAGTTGCTGAAGTTGACAGTGGCGATTACGGTACAGTTGTACAGAAACCTTCAGCAAGTCTTTCTTATATCGGTTTCAATACTGAAAAAGAACCTTTTAATGACCCTAAAGTTCGTCAAGCTCTTTCACTAATTATCGACAGAGATGAAATTATTGAAGGCGTTTATGAAGGATTTGGGATTCCTGCAAAAGGACCTTTAGCACCAAGTATTTTTGGTTATGACGAAGATGCGGAACCATTCGAACATGATATTGAAAAAGCTAAACAATTATTAGCCGAAGCTGGTTATGAAGACGGTTTCTCAACTTCAATTTGGACGAATGATAATCAACAACGCGTTGATATGGCGATTCTTTTACAAAATAGCCTGAAAGAACTGAATATCGATGCTAAAGTTGAACAAATGGAATTCGGCGCTTATTTAGATAAAATTGGTGAAGGTGAACACGATATGTTTATCCTTGGTTGGTCTAACGCAACAGGAGATGCGGACAATACGCTCTATGCATTATTCCACTCTCTTCAAAAAGGACCACCTGGGAACCGGACTTTCTATGATAACCCAGAAGTAGATCAGTTACTTGATGAAGGACGTCGTGAAGTGGATCCTGAAAAACGGACTGAAATCTATAATAAGGTACAAGAACATTTAATCGAAGACGCACCAATGATTTATATTCATCACCAAGAATATTTATTAGGGACAAGCAATCAAATTACAGGTTTTGAAATTAGTGAAGACGGGAATTATCAACTACAAAATGTACAATTTTTAGAAGAGTAATATTGAACCTTTCACGACTCAAGTCACGAGTATTCTCGGCTATTTGATAAAAATGACCTCACTCGCAATTTTATGCAGTTGAGGTCATTTTTATTTGAATTTCCCAATCATCATTGGCATTACGTATGTTTTTTATGTTAAATGCTTTTCAAAGAAACGGACTGACTCTCCGTGCATTGTAATGACATTTTCTAATCTTTCTGTCTGATGTCCTTCATCTTCAAATACTGTGAACTCTACCGACTGCCCTCTCTTTTTCATCCCTTCTACAAGCTGTTCTGCTTCACTAACCGGTACACGCGTATCATTTCTCCCGTGAAATACTAAAAGCGGTGCTTCAATATCTTTCGCACGGTGTAAAGGAGAAATTTCATCGAAAAATGCTTTGTTTTCTGCCAGTGAGCCATACTCACATTCTCTCAAATGACGGCGCCACGGACCTGTATTTTGTAAAAAGCTCGTGAAATGAGAGATTCCGACGATATTCACACCCGCCTTCCAAACGTCTGGATAATGGGTTAACGAAGCTAAAACCATAAAACCACCATAACTCCGACCAATGACGCCGATATTCCCTTGATCGATCCCAAGAGAACTATGTAAATCTTTCGTCAGCCAGGTTAAGTCTTTCACTGCATCCATTCGTTTCTCGGCATCATCTAACTTAATATAACTTCTCCCGTAGCCCTTACTGCCTCTAACATTTGGCGCAATGACAGCAAAATCTTTCTCGACTAAGTATTGAATAACAGGATTATACGTCGGTCTAATCTGACTTTCAGGTCCGCCGTGTACGTAAACGACTGCCGGTTTCCCCTTCGTCTCTCCTTTATGGTATAAGAAGTAAGGAACCTTTAATCCGTCAAATGATTCAAATGTGCGTAACGAAGGCTCAACCCACTGACTTTCGATTTCTTTCTGCTGACTAATTGTTGTTAGTCGTGTTAATGCTTCTAATTGTATATCGTATAACCAAATATCCCCCGGCATCGTTGCAGTTTTTAGTGTAAGTAATAATTGGTTTTGATTCATCCATGAGATTGATTCAATCACACCCTTGGGAATTTTTGATATGCTTTTTTCCTGCTTCGAATCAAGATCGAAAATCATTAAGTTTGAATAACCCCCTTCATTCACCGTAAAAGCCAACTGATTCTCTTCAGGGGATAATTTCAACTCTTCAATATCCCACTGCTCTATGTGAAATAATTTGTCGATTTGATTTAATGCATCGAATGAAAAACAACCTACATACGTCGTTTCTGTTCCTAAATTCGTTAAGAGATAACCGTTTTTATGATCTTTTGTTAACTGAACATCACCGTAATAAGCCAATTTTCCAGCTTCACCTATTAAACTTAATGTTCCCGTTTTTAAATCGAGCAGATGTAATTCTTTTTCAATATTTGTTTGATCGATACTGACAAGAATCCCCTCTCCCGTTGTAAGCCAGCCAATCGGCTCACATATCCCATCGAATTCAAATACGGTCTGCTCTTCTTTCGTATTTACGTCTTGAATAAAGATATCAAAATATCCGGGATGACGACGATTGCTAGAAAAACTAATTTTCTTTCCATCTGGCGACCATCCACCAAATTTATGGAAAGACTCGGGATGATAAACAAGTTCCTCAATCTGTTTGCTTCCTACTGCTTGGAGATAAAATTGTTGTTTCTCATCTCCCTTATTATCAATACCAATTACAGCTTGATCTCCTTTAGGTGAATGATAGACATCTAGTACGCGGTCAGGATATTCTCCCCATAAAGCAGTCTCTTCGTTTAAATCGGCTTTCCATACGTGCGGGATACCATTTACGTTAGAGATAAATGTAAAACCATCTCCATTCGGGATTGCTTTAGATTGATAAGCACTTGGTACTTCTATGTATTTCAGTAAATCTTTACTTTCTATCATAACTTCCCTCATCCTTTTCTAATAGATTTTCAATAAAATCCAGCCCAAATATCACAATAAAACCAATATAATCAGACTTAAAAATCCCTTCTTCCCTCTTTTATTTATCAACTCATTTACATTCTTATTTTAAGAATTGTCAAACAGTGATATAAGTCAGTTTACATGAACAAAGTCATTTAAACAATTCAGAGAACTGAATATTTAATCTTGACGGAGTTATCGGAAATCTATCATCAGGATGAGTTATCTATTTTGACATTCCTTATATTATCCTCCTAATTGGATATATAAAGTAACTAGATACCCAAAAGAAGCGACGCTCAATAAAAGACCAGCACTTGAAACAACTTTCATTTCTTTAACACTATACAAACCAGCGATAATACCTAATACTGCAAAAATTAAAATAGGTATTGGGGGAGTTTTAAAATAAGGTGTAAAAACTAGAATACTCGCGATTACGCCAAATAATACACTTATACTAGCTAAGATCGTTTTCATCTTTCTTAACCCCCTCTTCCTTTTTAAAAGTACAAAAAATAGATAAAGGAAATATGTATGATTTCCTTTATCTATCCTATTCCCTCATTCTTCTCTTTTGAAAACCTATTTCAAATAAAGTTATGCTTTTTGTTTTCTTGACGTAAACAATAAGTACAATCCAATCACCAACATAATCGTTGCGCTTGATGAGAATGGAAGTCCTGTAATTTCAATCGCAACACCCGATAAAAATGAACCGACCACTGCACCTAACGAGAAAAACGCATAAAAGATTCCATACGCTTTCCCGCGGTCAATTTTAGAAGATGCTTCAGACACAATTCGGTTCATAGATGGGAATACAAGTGCGAATCCAACACCGTAAACTGTCATTAATAAGTAACCAATGGATACTGTAACAGTAAAATTCAATAAAATATGAACAGATGCGATAATCGTCAATCCCACAACAACTAACTTTACCGGTGAAATATGATCATATATTTTATTTAAAGGGGTTAAGAAAATAATTAAAGCCACAACACCAAACGTACTGAGTAAAGTCCCTGTTGTAGAAGATGTAGCACCCATTTCCGCGACTTTAAGCGGTAACGCAAATGATAATGTCCCGTTACTCACCATAAGCGCAAATGCTGCCAATGATGCTTGTAAAATATATTTATTTTTTAGTAATGGTACAAAATGTGAAAATGCGACACCACCACGATCACTTGCTTTAAACGATTCTTTAATAAATTTCAGTGCCAATAAAACCGTCGGAACAAATAAAAATGCAATTAAATAGAATACATACTCTACTTGTGATCTTGCAGCCATAATCCCACCAATTGCAGGTCCGAAAATTGCTGCCGCACCAATACATGCCCCTGTCAAAGCCATTGCTTTGCCGCGGTTTTTATTCGTCGTTTGATCCCCTACATACGCAAATGCTGCTGGAATAAGCACCCCACCAGCAAGCCCATGAATGAGCCTTACAAGGAAAAGTTGTCCTCCCGTTTGTGCTAGTGGATATAACAGTAAAATAAGCGAGACCGTTGTCATTCCAAGGACTAACATTCTTTTACGGCCAAATCGGTCAATCCAATGTCCTCCAATGATATTTCCAATCATATTCGTTAAAGAATAAACTGCAACAATTCCACCTGCCAATACATTGGTTGCTCCTAAACTTAACGCGTAAGGCGTAATAATCGGCAATTGAATAAATGTATCAAGAAATGAAATTGTAATAATTAAATACAACATTCTAGTCATGATATTTAGTTCCTTTCTAACTTCAACTATATTCGATTATACTTGAAATTCCATGAGATAAAACCTATCCACTTTGATTTTCTGGTGAATTCAATTGATTTATGGCTAATTAGACAAATTTTCATTAAAAAAACAGTGCGGATTTTTATTTCGTCCGCACTGTTTTACTTATTTCAGTTTATGAAATGCTTTTTCTAAATCTTTCTTCTCTATTTTTTTGTTTCCATTTTCCTCTTTTAATCGTTCCCTTACACGTTCAATCTTTTTGTCTGGGAACGATAATGTGACGACTGTATCTCCTGCTTGTGCCTGCAGCTCCGCATCTGGTGAGTAAAACTCAATGGAGCGGTCTTCATGTAAAATATAAAGCAAGATTGATTTGTCATCTCGTTCACGTAAATATTGTGTATAACTATATTGTTTCGTAATCAATGTCTTTTGAATCACATGCCCTGAATTGATTCGGTACTCAAGTTCTCTCATTGAAGTTGCTGGCATAAAGAGTGGATAACCAACAATTCTGTTAGACCTTTGAGACTTCTCTTCTAAATTCGGCGCAGCGATTTGATATAAATTCTCTTGCCCCATATACGGTCCAAAATCATCACAAACATGACTATTATATGAATCACTTCGCGTAATCGCTAGCATGAATTTATAAGGTGTTAAATCCAAATCATAATCAAGCTGTTCATTTAAAATATTTCCAATATGCGTTTTCACTTCATGCCTTCTAGAAGGTGCTAAACTTGCCCAGTTCCGATCGACTACTAAAACATCATTCTTCGTATCTTTAATTGACTTTGCTAATTCAGCAGCAAAACGACTTCCCCCGACAATGAGTACACCTGACTCGTCTGTCGTTGTTAAGTTTAAGCGTTTAGCAAGTGGTCCAATCGTAAAGCCGTGAATGACAACCGTTGAAAAAACAAGCGCAAATGTGAGTGCTGTTAATAATTCAGCATCTTGATACCCATGGTCTTTTAAAATAGACGCAAAATACCCTGAAACAGTTAATGCAACAATTCCACGCGGTGCAATCCAACCGATAAGGGTTTTCTCACGCGCATTTAAATCTGTGCCAATCGTTGACAGCCAAATCGATAATGGACGTACAAGAAACAACATCGCGATGACATATAAAATAATTCGCCAATTAAAAATCTCTAATAAAACTTCCGTACTTAATGAAGCAGTTAACATGACGAATATACCTGAGATTAATAACACGGAAATATTTTCTTTGAAATGACGAATATCCTTAATGGAATTCAAGCCCATATTTGCCATCATCATCCCCATCGCTGTTACCGATAAAAGACCTGTTTGCTGCATAATCTCGTCGGAAAGAACGAAAACAAAAATAACGACCGCAAGCAAAACGGGTGACTTTAAAAACTCTGGCACGCCCCCGCGTTCAACCGACTTCCCGAAGAACCAGCCTGCTCCACACCCTAAAATTATTGCAAAAATAGAAGCTGCAAAGAACAGTAAAAACGAGTTCAATGTCACTTCACTATTAAAAAATCGAATGACTTCGAAAGCAAATACCGCTAACAACGCGCCAAAAGGATCGACGACAATTCCTTCCCATTTTAAAATAGCAGCTGGACGCGGTTTTAACTTTGCTTGGCGGAGTAACGGTAAAATAACAGTTGGTCCCGTCACAATAAATAAACCACCAATAATAAACGCAACAGATAGTGACAACCCTGCAATGTAATGCGCTGCTAAAGAGCCGGCAATCCAAGCAATAAATGCGCCGATTGTGGTAATGCGTAAAACGGGTTTATTAAAGCCACGTATCTCTTTGAAATCGAGATTTAAACTTCCTTCAAATAAAATAATAGCTACCGCGAAAGAAATAATCGGACTAAATAAATCGCCCATACTTTCCTCGGGATTAATAAGCCCTAAAAAAGGACCAGCAAGAAGCCCCACGACAGACATCACGACAATTGCCGGCATACTAAAACGCCAAGCAATCCACTGTGACGCAATCCCAAGGAAAACAACAAGCATTAAATTAAAAATCAATGATTCAAACACGTGGAATCTCCTCCTATCCTCTTTTCAACACACGTAATCATAAAAGAGTTTTTCACCAATACTTTTTGACGTCATCATAGCACATGTTTATTATTACTTACTTCCTTTTCAAAGGATGTAAATCAACCGTTTTACTTATTAAACCCTTCTCTATCGAATAAAACTCTCTTCTTATTTTGGCGATGTTCTTCAATGAAATATCAATAGTTTAACATACAATTTTTTTCTATCAACTTATATCTATACATATTTTCATTTCTCTTTCCATAGGATGAAGAGAGTACGGAAAATGTGAAAAGAATAAAGTGAAACTTCAATTAGTGATGATTTCCTACTGATGAAGAAGAGCACAAGCTAAAATCGTCACCTCCTGTGACAACGCTCGTGTGACCAACGTTATGTTGACCTCAATCGGGATTTTACAGGCGGTCGTCTTCACCTTGATCATGAAGTGAAGCCTAACTATTCGTTAATGCGGGATAAAAATAGCGAATCACGCTTCCTCATTTTCTTCTTCACATTTCACAAACACTTTAACAAACTACTCATCAGACTAAGAAAGGATGATTCCAATAAATAACCAACTTAAAAAGAAAGTAGCCATTTATATTGCTGATACAGAAAGCAAAGGGACATACCCTTTAAGAAGAGCGAAAACAATCGCACAAGCACTACCTGAGTCTATTGACATCACTTTAATCGCTCCAAAAAAATTCCAATCGCTTCTGAAAGACTTTCAGTTTGTATGCGCTGAGGACAGCCGCGGACTACTCACTGCTTTAAAGAAACTTACACCAGACTTGTTGCTACGCGATAGCGGCTCTACTTCGAAAGAGGAAGTTAAAAATATTAAAAAACTTGTTCCTTCTATTATTCACTTTGATGATTTTGGCATCGGGGGTGAGCTTGCTGACTTTGTCATCCAAACACTATATACAGAGACAAGTGAGAAGCAATTAGCGCATTACATCGTTGGGTCTGAAACTTTCATTGCCGATTCACAACTTATACCATATAAAAAAATTGGTCTTCGTAAAAAAGAAAGTAATCAACCGCCACATCTCGTCGTTACATTTGGAGATGAAGATCCAAATAACTTAACTTACCGGGCTCTTCGTCATTTATTACAATTACAAATTCCACTTAAAATTACGATTTTAGTTGGAGAAAACTATAAACATGATTTAATAGATTTACGGATGATGGCGCTTAGCCGAAGAAACACGTCGATTCAAAAACAGACTGATCATATCGGTGAGATTCTTTCAACTGCCGATATTATCCTTTGTGCATCGGGTTACCTCCCTTATGAAATTGGTGTAATGGGGATTCCCTGCATCGTTTTAGCACAAAATGAATTCGAATCTACACTCGACTTCCCGACGGAAAGAAATGGCTTCATTCACCTCGGGCTCGGACGGAAAGTAAAACAATCCATGTTATTAAACGCTGTAATGGAACTTTTATTGCACGATTCTTTACGAAAGAAAACGATTAAACGTCAAACACAATTAAATTTAGGGAATGGACAGAACATTATATGCGAAGCAATTTTATATTGTTTAGACTATCCTAAAAGAAAAGCGCCTAACAACGGAACAGGAAAAGAGACATCTGATATGATATAGTGGAGAAAAAAGATTGGAGTTTTTCGAATGGATAAAAAACAAATCGAACGAGAAATTGCAGAACTAAAAATGGAGTACATTAACTTACAAGGCGACATTGAAAAGCTTGAATCAGTCGGACAAAATCGTCAAGTTGCGAAAGCAGAAGAGCGCTTAGGCAACATGGAAAAAAAGCTTGCTGAATTTAATAAACAACTACTCCAATTTAACTAAGCCATTTCATTGGAAATCTTTCTATAGAAATCAGATAAAAAGACTTTTCTAAGTCAATGAAACAAGAAAAGGCAGAAATGTTGTTTTACATACAACATTTCCGCCTTTTTGAATTTCATATTAAGCTGTTACATAATCAACCGTCGTTTGGTCTGTTACAA
Organism: Sporosarcina sp.; assembly: GCA_026169375.1. Classification (GTDB taxonomy): domain Bacteria; phylum Bacillota; class Bacilli; order Bacillales_A; family Planococcaceae; genus Sporosarcina. The sequence goes on from JAPFCR010000030.1 coordinate 14,459, forward strand.
GCATTTCTTTCAAATAGTTTCTTGCTCTGAAAAGTCTTGACTTTACAGTTCCAATTGACACTTTCATCACTTCTGCAATTTCATTTAATGAGTATTGATCGATATAAAAATATTGAATCGTACTTTGATAGATCGTATCTAATTGACTAATTTTCTCTCTCACAAGATTTTGAATGTCATTTCTTTCTGCTAACTCTCCCGGTGTCATTGTTTCACTTGGAACCAAATCTAATATCGGAACGTCTAAGTTAGCAGGTTGATGCATTGTATGTTCATTCACTCGAACTGTTTTACGGTAACGGTCTCTGAAAGTATTCATACAAATCGTCGTCAACCAGCCTTTTACATTATCTACATCTTCTAATCTATCTGTATATCGAACAACTTTAAGCCAGACATCTTGCATGACGTCTTCCGCTTCTTCTTTATTTCGTGTTAATTTTAAGCATAAGTGATAGATGTAACGACCGTACTCTTCGTACAAGTCATTTAAATTAATTTTCATCTAATTCACGCCTCCGTCTTGTTTTGCTGTTAACTCTATTATCAGCAATCGAGACATTACATACTATCGGCTTTGCTTTCAATTACCTTACAAATGTGTAAGATTCGACATAATTACGGAATACTTCTCACGCGACGTCTGTTTAATCTTCTTGCATTTCAATTGTGATTCGTAAAATTCGTGTACGATCCATTTCTTCAATTGTAAATTGTAATTGTTCATAAGAAAAACGTTCACCAGGTTTTGGAATATGTCCTAATTGCTCTAAAATAAATCCACCAATCGTCTCATTCTCCGTCGATAATTCAACATCAAATAGTGCTTCTACTTCATCAACGTCAAGTCGACCATGACAAGTTAAAGACTGTTCATCTTTATGATAAATTAACACTTCATCTTCTAAATCTGTTTCGTCTTCAATATCTTGTCCAATCATTTCTTCGATAATGTCTTCTTGCGTGACAATCCCGAGTGTACCTCCGTATTCGTCTAATACAACAGCCATATGTTTTTTCTGCATTAACATCATTTTAAACACACGCTCTACACTCGAAGACTGCAACACATACAACATATCCCGGTCAATATAGTCTTCTAATGTTCTTTCTGGATTTAACGTCCATTCAATAAATTTCTTCGTGTAAAAAATACCAACAATCTCATCCATATTCTCTTCGTATACAGGATATCGTGTATAAAAATATTCTAATATTGTATCTCTTACTTCACCATACGTTGCTTCAATTGGAAGCCCGATAACGTCTGTACGGTGTGTATCGAGTACATCTGACACATCTTTTTCAGGGAAATCTAGCATCCCTTTAATGCGCAAGGTTTCATCATATTCAAATGTCCCTTCAACACTTGCCAAATCAACCATTGACTTTAAATCTTCTTTCGTTAACGTCGCTTCTGTGACTGCACCTTTAGAAATAATGCGAATAAAAATATTTGTAAATAAAGACAAAATTACGGTTAAAGGCATTAACACTTTCACAAATAAACGAATCACTGGCGAAACGATATACGCTACTGAATCAGCATAGGTAGCCGCGACTGTTTTAGGAAGCACTTCCCCGAAAACAATAATCACAATCGTTAAAACACCTGTCGCAAGTCCAACTTGCCATCCCTTGTCAATCGCAATCATCGTCACCAACGTTGGCAGCATAATATTCGCGATGTTATTTCCAATTAAAATTGCAGTAATCATTCGGTCCGGCTTCGAAATCAAGTTCAGTAACTTAACAGATGCAAGATCTCCTTGATCTGCACGAAGCTGGACCTTCATCCTATTTACAGCGGTAAGTGCCGTTTCACTCCCTGAAAGAAAAAATGATATGAGTAAAAGAAACCCGAGTGCAACAAACAAAACGGCAACCCTCCTATTCCTTAATTTTACCAATTGAGCATTTAGAATCATGGGATTCACTTTAATCTTAGGGTAAAGCCTCGATTCATCATTCATCCGAGATAAAACAAGATTTCTTAATCAAGTTAAGACCTTCCTAGCATATCATATTTTCACTTTAATGAACCAAATTTCATGACTATTCTTTCTATTCTACATGAAAAAGCAATAGATAAATGAATCCATTCTAACTTAGAATAATTTGTTATACTATTTCCATACTTGAAATTTATAGAAATGGGGTAACTTCATGACACATCTAGAAAAACTTGATCAGTACTTTAAAGAAAATCGTGACACGCATCTTGAGGAATTAAATGAATTTCTACGCATTCCTAGTATTAGCGCACTTTCTGAACATCAACCCGATATGCAAAAAGCAGCAAATTGGTTAGTTGACTCATTTGACGCTGCAGGACTCGAAAATGTTTCCATCGATGAAACAGATGGCCACCCTGTCGTTTACGCTGATTGGCTCCATGCAGAAGGAAAACCAACAATTCTTGTTTACGGACATTACGACGTTCAACCTGTTGATCCAGTTGAATTATGGGATAGCCCGCCATTTGAACCGAAAATCCGTGACAATAAATTATACGCACGCGGGGCAAGTGATGATAAAGGACAAGTCTTTATGCATATTAAAGCTGTTGAAGCGTTAATGAAACAATCCGATAAACTTCCAGTCAACGTGAAGTTTTTAATCGAAGGTGAAGAAGAAGTTGGAAGTCCAAGTTTAGAGAAATACATTGTAGAAAATAAAGAAAAACTCGCAGCTGATGTCATTGTTATTTCCGATACAGGCATGCAAGGTCCTGGTCAGCCAGCCGTTTGTTATGGATTGCGTGGTCTTTCCGGCATCCAAATTGACGTAAAAGGTGCAAAAGGCGACTTACACTCAGGACTTTATGGTGGCGGTGTTCAAAACCCACTTCATGCGATCACTGAATTGCTCACGTCATTCCGCGACAAAGAGGGAACGATTGCAGTTGAAGGATTTTACGATAATGTTCGCGAATTAACTGAAGAAGAACGAACAGCCTACGCAGCTCTTGGATTTGATGAAGAAGCGCTTAAAGAAGAAATTGACGTTCCTGAGTTATTCGGTGAAAAAGGATTCTCTTATTTAGAACGCACATGGGCAAGACCAACTTTAGAAATTAACGGCTTATTCGGCGGCTTCTCTGGTGAAGGGATTAAAACTGTGCTTCCAGCAGAAGCTGGCGCAAAAATTACATGCCGTCTCGTACCTGACCAAGATCCCGACGAGATTGTAGAGAAATTAAAAGCACATATCGAAAAACATAAACCAACTGGCGTAACAGTAACGGTGACAGAATTTGACAAAGGAAAGCCGTTCATTACACCTTTCGATCATCCAGCCATACAGGCAGCAGGTCGTTCATATGAAAAAGTTTATAATGTCCCAACTGCTTACACACGCGGCGGAGGTTCAATTCCAATTGTTGCAGCTTTTGACGAAATCTTAGAATTACCTGTTGTGTTAATGGGTTTTGGTCTTTCGACAGAAAATTTCCATGCGCCAAATGAACACTTCCATTTAGAAAACTTCGACCAAGGATTACGTGTAATCGGCGATTATTATTATGAAATAGAAAGCTTTTCTAAAGACGAATTAAAGAAATGACTGATAAACGGACTCCCTAAAAGAGTCCGTTTCTTCTATTATTATATAAGAAAAACTTCTAAATCTTCTTCTTTTAAATATACGATAATTACTTTTAATGGTATAGTATTCAGTAGCATAAAACAAAAGGGGAATCTACTTGTGACCAAAAAAAGACTCGCATGGATTGTTGATAGTACAGCTTATATTTCACCTAAGCTTAAAAATCATCCTGACCTATTTTCAGTGCCATTAAACATTCATTTTGGAGAAGAACAGTTTGCAGATGGTACTGAACTCACAACGACACAATTGTATGCAAAAATAAAAGGAGCAGAAGTATTTCCAAAAACTTCTCAACCTTCACCCGGTGAATTCGCTGAAAAGTACAAAGAACTTGCAGGTCATTATGATGAAGCAATTGCGATTCATGTATCCCACCGACTAAGCGGAACACTTACCGCTTCAAAAGGTGGCGCAGACATCGCTGAATTTCCAATTACATTTGTTGATTCATTGTCACTTTCTTATGGAACGACCGCGTTAGTTGAATACGGGATGGAGATGTATGATAATGGTGCGACGGTAACAGAGATTCAAGAACAACTGGAGAAAATGGTTGGCACTGTACACAATTATATTTTAATCGGAAATCTAGACCAATTGTATAAAGGTGGACGTATGAGTGGTATGCAATTTTTTCTTGGAAGTTTATTGAAAATAAAACCAATTATTCAAATCTCTCCTGAAGGCGAACTGAATATGATTGACAAAGTGCGTTCTGAAAAGAGGGCATTACAATACTTACTAAATAAAATGAAAACCGCCTATACAGAAGGCGTTCGAAAATTTTATATAATGCATGGAAATGTATTAGCACAAGCCGAGCAATTTAGCTTATCGATTAAAGAAAACATGCCAAATGCAGCAGTTGAAATTGATGAAATCAGTTCTGTTCTCGCAGTTCACGCTGGCGAAGGAACACTCGCGGTATTCTGGCTTGGCATGGAGTAATATGATTTTTTAAAAGCAGCTTCCCTTAAAGAAAGGAAAGCTGCTTTTATTATGAAAACTGATCGTTAATTTTAAAAAATATATAACGCGCATCTGGTGTACTTGCGTAAGAATCTTTATAATCCCAAAGTCGCTCTCGAACATTATACGTATGGGCATTCACAAATGGTACATCCCCGTCTTTTGCTGTAACAATCGCTGCATGATCAAAACGACCATCATTTTGAAAATCGTATACAATAACATCACCTAATTCAAGCTGTGAAGGAGATGAGACAATTGTTGCGGTCAATCCTTTTTTCGCACCAGCTAAATACCACCTGAGCGAATGGGCAGTCGCCCAACTTAAACTCCAAGTACCCCCTCCAAGCCACCATCCCTCTTCTCGATTAGGTTGCCCCCATATTGGTGCACCACCTGCATGTAAACATTGCGACACATAATTTGTACAATCATCGGCAAATTTCGGATAAGCTGGATTATAATCATCCCACCAAACATTGGCATAACGTACAACTGCTTCACGGTCGTACAAAATTCTCCCCCTCCCCTCACTACTATATGAGATTTTTGGAAATGACATGCCTCATTATGAAAATGCCGGGAAATGCGGGGCAACGTCTTCGGCTAAATCGATATGCAAATATTGTGCGAAAGGTTCAAAGACAAATATAAAAAGCGTTTGAATCTTTTGTTGAAAAAGATTCAAACGCTTATGGATGGAGCCTACGAGAATCGAACTCGTATTTTTTGCATGCCATGCAAGTGTAATCCCATTATACTAAGGCCCCATAATTGAATAATTGAGTTCACTGCCGCCAAAATACATTTCTTAACTAAGCGAACCCTTCTTTTCTTTGCTACAATAATAAGTATAACAAAATTCTTTGAAACTAACAATAGGCAGGGAGATATGCGTATGCAACATGTTGAAAAAGAAATCACAAATCCTGTTCTTTTATGCAATCGGAAAGGACAGCTTAATCCAGAAGCGATTGGCTATGCCAGGCGCCCTCTTATTCAAAGTAATTTAACAAAGAATTTTATGCGGAAAAAGAAATGGAATTATTGGTGTGTATTTGGTGAAGATATTTTATTTTCAGCAGCCATTAGTCATCTTGATTACGCTGTAATTTGTTTCGTTTATATGTTCAATTATGAAACACAGCGTTTTTTTGAAAAACAAGTTTCCATTCCTATGGGTCGAGTCGAAATGCCTGAAAATGTACTAGAAAGTATTAATTTTACGAATAGCAACTTAACAATCCAAGCGCTTTATGCCGATCATGAAACAAAACTTTCTGTAGAAATTCCAGATTTCGATAATGAAGTTTTACATGCAGAACTTTACCTGTATCATCCACCTGAAGATGACTTGCTAAATGTTGTCATTCCCAACAACCGAAACGTTTTTCAATTTACTGCAAAACAACATATTTTACCAACAACGGGATTTGTAAATCTAGGTGAGAATTCTTACGCTTTTACGCCTGATTATAGTTTTGCGGTTTCAAATTATGGGCGCGGCATTTGGCCACGTCATACAAAATGGAATTGGGCGATGGCTTCCCAGCGCTTAGGACATCGACGAATCGGTTTAAACTTCGGCGGACAATGGACTGATGGAACAGGTATGACAGAAAATGCTGTTTTTATCGACGGGAAAATGATAAAGATTCACGAAGACGTTATTTTTACATATGATTTACAAAATCTAAAACAACCGTGGACTCTTAAAACGAAGTTCTCCGACAATGTGAACTTAACCTTTACACCTTTCTTTACAAGGGAAGCCAAAACAGATGCGAAGCTTTTTCGTGTTGAAGTACAGCAACTCGTCGGTTATTTTAATGGGCGTATTTCTTTGCCAGAACATGCCCCACTCTATATTCGACAAATGCTTGGTTGTACAGAAGAACAGATTGCTAAATGGTAAATGCTTGCAACGCACTGCATTTTCATAAGCGGTCTTCCCCTATCATGAACTTCCCCTCATTCTGAAAAAGAAAACAGGAAACATGGTGAATTCACAGCTTTCAGAAGAACTTTCAATATTTTGTTTAGTAATGAGTAATAGAGGCAAAATAAGGAGTAAGTACAAAAAATCGAAAGGCTGTGAATTCATGAGAAAATTTATTTGGTTTAGTTTACTTTTACTCACCAGTGTTCTTTTATTAGGTGCTTGTGTCAAAAATGCAGATGTCGATGATAAGGACGTTCCTACAATTTCCTCTAAACCTGAAACAGAAGGCGGTTCTATGGAAACTGGAGATGGCTATGGCTTTGTAACACTTGATTTGACAATCGATGTAGATGACGAAGAAGTCATTTCGACGAGTTATGATGTTACGAAAAAAGCTGAAGCAACCTATATTGATGATTTAGCAGATATCGACGTAGAAGGTAATGATGCGATGGATGAACTTTTCTATCTATTCGATCATATGCGCCTTACAAAAGATACACCCGATGAAGAAACCATCGATAAAATCATGGAGCATTATGAGCTCGATGATTATTCAAACTTAAAATTAGACGTTGAGTTTGACGAAGGCACTATGCTTCACATTGATGACGATAATGAGGATGAAAAGGAAGATGGAGCAGATGATGAAAAAGACAATGAAGATGAATAACCGATACGTCTTCACATAATCCTTATTTTACTCAACGGAAAAAGCTACGCGCGTCACAATCACGTAGCTTTTTCATTGTTTGAATCAATCACGCCTCGGCGTGATTGCGTTGGGATTTTGAACTCCCTCTAATTGAAAATACATTTTCGGCATTCATCCTGCCACTTATAGAAGTGGGGGTATTCTGCTGAATCAAGTTAAACTTCAGATTCCTTTAACATTTGATAGTAAATCCCTTGTCTTTCAATCAGTTCTTGTTGACTCCCTGACTCGACTAGCTTCCCTTGGTCCATTACGTAAACTGTATCTGCTTTTTGTACGGTATTTAATCGGTGGGCAATCACAAAACTTGTTCTTCCTTCCATGAGCCGTTCTAATGCTACTTGAATCTTCATCTCTGTCACTGTATCGATGCTGCTTGTCGCTTCATCTAATAATAAGAGAACCGGATCCGCCACAAGCGCCCTTGCAATTGAGAGAAGTTGCTTTTGTCCTTGGGATATCTCACCACCATCAGCCGTTAAGAGCGTATGGTAACCCTCTTCGAGCCCGCTAATAAAATCATGCGCATTGGCTTGTTTCGCCGCTTCAATCACCTCTTCATCTGTCGCATTAAGCCTCCCGTAACGAATATTTTCCAAAACAGTCGCTTCAAACAAAAATGGGTCTTGTAAAACAAAAGCCATCTGACTTCGAAGTGTTTTTCTTGGTAATTCATGAATCGGAATGCTATCTATTAAAACTTCTCCTTGATTCACTTCATAGAAACGAGCAAGAAGTTGCATAATCGTTGTTTTACCAGCACCCGTTGCACCGACAAAAGCAGCTGTTTCTCCTGGCTTCACATGAAAAGAAACCCCTTCAACTGTATATCCATCCACTTCTACCGCATAGCCGAACGAAACATTTTGAAACGCAACATCGCCTTGTAACACTAAATCATGATATTTTGTGCCCTCATCTTCTTCAATCTCTTCATCGATAATATTGAACACTCTTTCCGCACCCGCAATCGCCGATAAAACAGTATTAAATTGATTTGCTAAATCATTGAGCGGACGTGTAAATTGACGTGCTAATTCTGAGAAGATAACAATCGTTCCAATTGTGACAAGTCCATCTCCTGTGAGCGCAAGGACACCACCAATCCCCGCCACAATCGCAAAGCTAGCGTTGTTTAACATATTCATCACTTTAGGGATAAACCCTGAATAAGTCATCGCCCAAAAGCCTGTCCTACGTAAACGAGCACTCTTCTCTTCAAACTCTTCCATCACTCGCTTTTCTTGAGAAAAAGCTTTTATAATGCGCTGACCTGATATCGTTTCTTCAATCATGCCATTTAATTCACCAACTGCGATTTGTTGTTCTTGAAAAAGTTTACTCGTCCTTTTCGTAATCCAACGAATCGATAAAAACATAATCGGAATCGTGAGCATTGTTAATAGCGTCAGAAGTGGACTTAAATAAAGCATGATCGAAACTGTTCCCACAAGTGTTAGAAGACTCGAAAACACTTGAATAAATGAAGTATTTAACGTTTGACTGACGTTTTCAATATCATTCGTTAAACGACTCATCAACTCGCCGTGCTGACGCTTATCAAAAAATGACACAGGAAGCTTTTGTAAATGGGTAAATAAACTCGTTCGTAACCGGTAAATTGTCTGCTGAGCAATCCCAACCATCCAATAGTTTTGTAAATACATTGCTGTAGATAAACCAATATAAATGAGCACGAGAAAACCAATTTTTATCCCAAGTCCATTGAATTGCTGTACAACAATATGATCATCAATCATTTTCCCGACCATAAAAGGACCTAATAACGCCAACATAGAAGAAATGAAAACGAGTGCTAACACAGTAATGAGCAAAGCTCTTTGTTCATCAACAAGTTTCCAAATACGATACAGCACTGACTGCCAATTACTCGCACGGTCACCTTGAAAACGCTTCTTGCCTTTAATATCTTCTTTTTTCAAAATCGGTTCATAGCCGAACGGTTTATGAATGAGACGGATCATCTAATCCAACCTCCTTCTCTTGCATTTGTGATTGCTGAATTTTCCGGTATAAAGCTGATTGTTCTAGTAACTCCTTATGAGAACCATATCCAACAACACGTCCTTCATCGAGAAGAAGCACTTTATCAGCGCCTTGTGCTGTTGAAACTTTTTGTGTTACGACAAGCATCGTCGCGTGTTCTTTTTCTAACGCATCCCAAAGTGCTGTCTCTGTTTTCACATCAAGCGCACTTGTACTATCATCTAATATTAAAATTGAAGGTTCACGAACAAGCGCCCGCGCAATCGATAATCTTTGCTTTTGTCCGCCTGATAAGTTGACGCCTCTTTGACCGACACGTGTTTCATATTTCTCCGGAAACAAATCAATCGATTCATGAATTTGTGCTTTTTTCGCCGCGTTTTCTAACTCAACTTCAGAAGCACTTGAATCTCCCCATGACAAATTATCAAAAATTGAACCTGTAAATAAAATCGATTGTTGCGGAACGAGACCAATCGTATCGCGTAAGTCTTTTAACGGCCATTCATTGACATTTTTTCCATCAATGAACACTTCCCCTTTAGATGCTTTAAAAATTCTTGGAATTAAATTCAACATAGTAGACTTCCCAGAACCTGTCGCGCCCATAATCGCTAATTTCTCCCCCGACGCTACGTGGAAAGAAATATGATCCAACACCAACTCTTCTTTTCCTGGATAGCAAAATGATACATTTTTAAACTGAATTTCTCCTTTGAAAGGAGCAGTGAACTTCCCTTTTGAATCATAAACTTCAACGTCTTCATTCGCTAAAAGCACTTCCTCCATTCGCTCTGATGATGCCTTCGCTCTGGAAAATGCGCTAATAATGAAAGCAAACATTGAAAATGCCCCCGTCATACGCATCGCATAATTGACAACCGCTACTAACTCTCCTACCTTTGCGCCTCCACTTTCCACTTCAACTGCACCAAACCACAATACTGCCATTAAACTTCCATTCATAATGAGCAATAGAATTGGAAGAATCAGTTCCATTAAACGCATCGCACGCACTGTGTCTGACCGTAGTGCATCCGCAATTTTAGCAAAGCGACTTGCTTCATAAGTGCCGCGTAAATAAGCTTTAATTAATCGAACGGCTTGTAAATTTTCTTGAATAACACGGTTTACATTGTCTAATCTCTTTTGAATCCGTGCAAAATAACGCACACCTTTCCTTGACATATAAACAAGAAAGACGAGTAAAATCGGTGCACCAATTAGTAAATAAAATGCTAATTTCACGTTCACAACAAAAGCCATAATAATACTTCCGACGACAAGAAGTGGCGCACGCAACATAATTCGTAAAGACATAAACAATACGTTTTGTGCCATCGTTACATCACTCGTCAAACGTGTAATTAAGCCCGCTGCCGGAAACCGTAAAAATGTCGCCATGGAAAAGTTTTGAACTTGTCGAAATAAAGCTTGACGTAGATCGAATGCAAAACTTTGAGCTGCATGAGCTGCAAAGTAAGAGTTAATTATTCCCGAAAAGAAAGCCGAGAAAGCAAGCGCCATCATACCGCCGCCCCATACTAAAACGACGTTCAAATCATGGGCAACAATCCCATCGTCAATAATTTTCGCAATAAAAAGTGGTTGAATTAACTCTACACTTAACTCAATAAGCATTAAAAAAATCGCAATAACAATTGGCCATCGATATGGCAGTACATGTGAGAAAACCGTTCGCATCATTTGACCCCCTGAAAAACTCTTTCGTATGTCGAATTATCAATTGCTCTCTATTATGCCATACGTGACTTCCTTTTGTATACATAACAAATTTTAATTCACGAACTATTCAGAACGCCCATAAAACAGATGATCAATGAATTACGCTTCTCTTTTTTCATATTTTCCCTTGCTATTATTTTTATTTTAACATATAGTACATTACAACAGTAATGCACTAAGTATCCGAGGTGATGATAATGCTCGAGGCAAGTAGTTCAAAGCCAATCTACTTACAAATTGCCGATTGGTTAGAAAATGAAATATTAGAAGGCACTCTTTCTGCAAATGACAAAGTCCATTCACAATATCAACTTGCGGAAATCTTCAACGTGAATCCTGCGACTGCGGGAAAAGGAATTGGCTTATTACTCGAAAAGGAAATTGTGTATAAAAGGCGCGGACTTGGAACTTTTGTGAGTGAAGAAGGCCATGAAAAATTACTCGCGGAAAGGACTGAAGAACGTTTGCAAAAAAAAATCAATGCATTACTAGAGGAAGCAAAACGACTTCAAATCGATTATGAGGAACTTTTACAACTGATTGAGAAATCACATCGCCAGCAAGGAGGAGAAGAAAATTGACAGTCATTACATGTCAAAATGTCACGAAATCATATCGTTCCTACAATGTTTTAAACGATATCCAATTTGATATTAAAGAAAACACATTAACGGGCATAATTGGTCGAAATGGAGTGGGAAAAACAACTTTAATGAAAATGATTGCCGGTTATACTGAAGTAGATGCAGGTAAACTAGAAGTTTTCTCAGAAAATCCTTTTAATAATTTAATCGTATCGAGTAATACAGTATTTATCGACGATACAATGACCTTTCCAGAAAGCATGACTATACAAGACATTTTCAAGGAATGTAAAAGGTTTTTTGACCGCTGGGATAACCAACTAGCAACCCGTCTTTCAACCTATTCCGGCTTACATCCTAAAACAAAACCTTATATATTATCGAAAGGTAAACGGAGTATATTTCATGCCATTATCGGGATTGCTTCACGCAGCCCACTGACAATTTTTGATGAACCAACTAATGGAATGGATGCGGTTGTTAGAAAAGACTTTTACAGAGCACTCTTAAAAGATTACATCGCACATCCGCGTACGATTTTATTGTCGAGTCACCATATTGAAGAAATCGAAAACCTATTAGAAGATGTCTTACTCATTCACAATCAAACGATTCTCTTTCATGGTTCCATTACAGATCTCCAAGAAAGATTTATCACTTTAATGGGGACTGAACAGAAACTAGGAAACTACATGGACTCAGATGATGTTATTGCGCTTCAAAAAATAGATTCTTATGTAACATTAACGATGAAAAATCGCTTTACAGAACAAGAATTTGAAGTGATGCGCGAAAATGGTATTCACGTCTCAAATGTTTCCGCAAATGATGCCTATGTAGCACTTACAGGGAAGTCAAAAGGAGGAATTGACGATGTATTTAACTAAGCCAAAACTGATTGATATTGTAAGTAAGCAAGTGCGTTTCAAATTAAACGCGAATGCTGTTTCTTTTTCAATTCTCGTTTTCCTTCAATTGCTTGCATTAGCGCTTAGTTTTCCGAGTATGACAAGCATTGACCATGAGCTAGACGTTTCACTCGTTGAAGTATCTGTTACATCGCACGTTATATTTGCAGTTCTATGGACTTTCTTTTCTGGGATTCATTTAGCCAATTGTACAAAGTGGAATGAGACCTTCACATTTGTTACGACACGTTTTACACATCACCTTTCTAATTTTTTCTATATGGTAATTGCTTCTTTCATCGCTAGTGTTATGACTGTTTTAGCGAGTCCGACTTTAAGATTACTCACTTATATGCGATATGATGAGATTCCTCAAAGTCCTTTAACGATTATAGAAGCACCGATGGACTTTTTCATTCAATTCATAACAGCATTTTTGTATTTATTATTATTTTTTGTAATCGGTTATGTGATACAATCTTTCGTTCAAATGAATGGATTGCTAGGAAGCGTTTACTTAATCGCAATCATCTTTTCACTATTTATCATTAACGGTATTTTTGGGGTTCCACTTATTAGCAATCTAGTGTTGGCTTTTCTCCAAGAACGTTCTTTATTTCTTTTTTCATTGAAAGTTATTGGCGCAATTGCTGTTCTTTTTAGTCTTTCAATATGGATGACAAATCGATTAGAGGTGAGGAAATCATGATGGGTGCTCTCGCACTTATACCATTTCTATTAATTATTGTGATTTTTGTTTTGTTGATGTTCGGTAAAACCTTTTCACGACAAGGTATTTTTTCAATCAACCGTAAATTCCATTTTATCGTGGCATTTAGCTTTATAGGTGTGCTATTTATCATGACGATTTTAGCCGAGCTCCTTTATCCAACGAGCCAGGAAATCGAACGCCCACCTCACACAGAAGATACATCACCTTCTAGGTTCCAAGCGTACAACAAAATCGAGAACGATATTATAGCAGGAAGTCGCGCAAACTCTTCCCTACTCGTCGCGTCTCGTACACACAAAGTAGATGAACAGTTAGAAATCACTTACTCAGGAGAGTTCTATGACTTCCCACTGATTTATGTCGAGCGAAGTGAAGAAGCTGAAAATACAATTGAAGAATATGTTTACAAACCATTTATGTTCGTCAACGACTATGACTATACAGATAAACTGGATATTCATTTGCCTACTTGGGGTAAAGACACAATGACAATTTCAAACATGGTCGATTTTAACTTAAACTTAACGGAATATAGTGATGCATCGCTCTTCAAACAGTTTACGAGCGAAGGGAACAATTCAACTTTTTCAAGTAGTTTTGGATCATCTTCCGCTACTCCTATTATTCATTTAATCGTACCCAAAGATTTAGAAGTTATTGCACCATTCGATGACGTGATGTTTGTCGAAGAATTGCGGGAAGAACAATGATAAACTCACAAAAGCTGTTAGTACAAGGGTTCCCCTTATCCTAACAGCTTTTCATTTATTCTTTTAATAAGTCTTCGCCACCTGTATCTATTTTACTTCCGGCTACTGAAATCCACATAACACCGAGTAACATTGTAATTGCTCCGACAAATTGCCATACCCCTAAAGCTTGACCAAACCAAATTATGGAAATTACCATTGCTGTCAGGGGTTCGAAACTCGATAAAACACTGGCTTCAATGGCACTAATGTATTTCATACTACCTAAAAATAAAACAAATGCCCCCGTCCCAACAATGGTTACAGCAATCAGCATGAATCCTACGCTCGGCTGTCCTATTAATTTAATTTGTTTTACAATCGGAACAATTTGTGTAACAAGCAACACAATCCCACCAATGACCATCGCCCAAGCAACTGAAACGAGTACTCCCCACACTTGCATCAAATGTGCTGGATAGAGTGTATAAAACGAAAATGCAAGACCGACTGCAACTCCCCAAAAAACGGCCGTTTGACCTAATGTAAACCCTGCCAATGAACCATTCGTTAACAATAAAAACAACCCACCAAGCGTCACAATCATCCCAAGCACTTGGACAATCGGTGGAAACTTACGATGTTTCCAAGATACGAATAATATAATATAGATCGGTGCTAAAAACTGAAAAAGTGTAGCAATAATCGCATTACTCGATTCAATTGAGGAAGCAAATGAAAATTGAACACCTAACATCCCTACGATTCCGAAAATAACCAGTTGACGCGCCCAAACTTTTTGGCGCCAAGGTAAAGATATTCTTTTTCCTTGTAATTTTAAAATGGTCAATAAAATAATTCCAGCAAGGAGTAAACGAATGGTTAACATGAATGGAACAGTCAAATCTGTGTTCTCCAATAGCCATTCCATCATCGGGCCGGTTGCTCCCCATAATACAGCTCCTGAAATTATCATTCCAATTCCTTTCATTCTATCCATTATAGAACCCTCCTTAAATCCTTATTCAGATTCTCAAATTTCTAGTGTCTTTTTGTTTAATTTTTATAGAATCATAGTATAGTATACCCAGGAGGCCGAATAATATGTTTTCAAATTACGAGCAATTTAAACCTGAATTACTAGACATTATGGTACAACTTGAAAAATTTTATATGGTGACTCATATGGATAAGCACGGCTCAATCACTTATACCAATAAAGAATTTCTAGCCGTGAGCCATTGGACACCCAAACGAGTACTCGGTAAAACCTTTTGGCAAATGTTTCCTGATATAGAAGAGAATCAGCAAGAAGCAAATCAAATTTGGGGACAATTGTTAAATGGAAAGCCTTGGTCTGGTTCCGTTAAGAAGACCACTCGTTTAGGAAAATCTTATTATGTGAAAATGACAGCTATCCCAATCATTCGTTCTGAAGATCAACTTTTTTCTGTCCTCACTTTCGAGGTTGATATGACAGCTGACTTTCAAATAAAAGAAAAACTAAAAAAAATTGCTTTTTTTGACTATGAAACTGGACTAATGAACCGACATAATCTAGAAAAAACCGTAAATCAACTGATTGCAAAAAAAGAAAGCTTTGCATTTGTCTACTTAGCAATTGACCGTTTTTACACTCTACAAGATTTTCATTCCAATGAATCTCGTAAAGAAATTATACATGCCTTCACAAATCGACTGAAACGATATTTTCAAAATGGCCAAATTGCAAGAATCGGAGTCAATGAATTTGTCATTCTTACCCAATTCGGAGACTGGTTTATCGAAGGGTTTAATGATTTCTTAAAGCGATACCCTATTGATATTCAAAGTTCTACCTTAGCAATTACAACAAGCGGTGGAATTATTCGATACCCTGAAAACCAAAACACCTATACAAATTTGATGAATGCAGCGATTACAGCCGCCCAAAATGCGACTGAGTTAGGTGGTGAAAAAATCATTTGCCTTTCGACCGCCTCTCATAAAGCACTCAATCGAAAATCACTCATTAGTCAAAAACTACTTTCAGCCATTGAACAAGAACAACTACAAGTCGTCTATCAACCACAAATTGACCGCCAAACAGGGGAAACAACATTATACGAGGCACTTATTCGTTGGAATGATGATGAGTTAGGCACTGTATCACCGGATGAATTGATTCCAATCGCTGAAGAAAATGGACTCATTGAAAACATTGGAACATTCGTTTTAACTGAAGCTGCTGAGCTTGCTGCAACGCTGAATAAAGCGGGAAAACCGATCGTGATTGCTGTAAACACTTCTGTTCGTGAGTTTATCAGTCATACTAGAAACAAGCAAATTATGGACATTTTACGGAAAGCTTCTTGCCCACCTCAGTTAATTCAATTAGAAATTACTGAAATATTTGCTTTTAAAGCTGAAGAAGAAAAATCTATTTTTCGTCAAATGAAACAATTAAAAGATGAAGGAATTGAATTCGCGCTCGATGACTTTGGAACAGGATATGCATCCTTCCGTTATATGCAGTCATTACCAATTACTAAGCTTAAAATTGATAAACTTTTCATTCATTCTCTAACAACGCATGAACAAACAAAACAACTTGTCAATGGGATGATTCAGTTCGCAAAATCGATGAATATGTACGTGATTGCAGAAGGTGTTGAAACCGAAGCACAAGAGACTATCCTACATGAACTTGAAATCGATGCATTACAAGGTTATTTTATTGGCGCACCGATTACTCAAAAACAAGTTCTAACTACTTTTCAATTATAAAACGGAGTACCCTATCAAATGGGTACTCCATTTTTATATTTTTTACTTTCCTAAGTTTATTCTTTTTTAGAAAGGGAACCATTTAACTACTAAGAAGTAATCAACTTGGAGGGATTTCATTGCCAAATGATCAATATGAAAAAATCGATAAAGAAGTACCTAAACAAACACAAGAGAACCAGCCTGGAATAGAAAGTGATATGATGCCAGCTCCTATTTATGATGATGAAAACTATAAAGGTTCTGGTAAGTTAAAGGGAAAGAATGCTCTGATCACAGGCGGCGATAGCGGTATCGGAAAAGCTGTTGCCATTGCATTTGCTAAAGAAGGAGCGAATATTGCGATTGCTTATTTAGATGAAAAAGAAGACGGCGATGCTCATAAAACTGTAAAATTAATCGAAGCATACGGTGGAACAGCATATAAAATTCGCCTTGATATTAGCGAAGAACAACATTGTGAACAACTCATTGAAAAGGTTACAAAAGAATTGGGTCCTGTCAATATCCTTGTGAACAATGCCGGGAAACAGTTCCCACAGGAAGACATTGCCAATATTTCAGCAGACCAATTACATGAAACCTTTGCGACAAACTTTTTCGGGCTTTTTTATTTGTCAAAAGCCGCTTTGAAGCAGATGGAAGAAGGAGATGTTATTATTAACACTTCTTCTGTAACGGCCTATAACGGATCACCCGGTCTCATCGATTATTCTGCAACCAAAGGAGCGATTACCTCTTTCACCCGATCACTAGCACTAAACTTAGCAGATAAAGGCATCCGTGTGAATGCTGTTGCACCTGGACCTATTTGGACACCTTTAATTCCTGCTACATTCGACGGCGACAAAGTTCAACAACACGGTGCAGATACCCCTGTAAAACGTCGTGGACAACCGGCTGAAAATGCACCGGCTTACGTATTTTTAGCTTCAGAGGATTCTAGTTATATGACTGGACAAACAATTCATGTCGATGGCGGGGACTATGTCGGGTCGTAAGTAACTTAATCTAAAAAATTATAACAAGCCCTTTACTTTAAAATGCTTTCAAAAGAGTAGCCGCTCATTTTGAAAGCATTTTTATTATTCCATTTCTGACAATACTTCTATACAAATTAAAACGCCTTTCTTCAAATCTTCTTCTGACCAACTAGGTATATTTTTTTGTTCAATAGCAAGCTCATGCGAAGCTGGGATATGGATAAATCCTGACTTAATCATTCTTTTTTGTTGTTTTGCATAGTGAAGTGCACGGTACATCACATGGTTACATAAATAAGCGCCTGCTGTATTTGAGATTTTCGCCGGCAATCCTTCCTCTTTTAAAGCTTCGACCATTTTACGTATCGGTAATGTGGTAAAATAACCATCAGCTCCTCCACCGATAATTTCTTCGTCCACGGGTGCGTAACCGTTATTGTCGACTGGACCATCATTTACGTTGATCGCAATCCGTTCTGGTGTAAATAGCGATCGTCCTCCTGCAAGACCGAGTGAAATAATTGCGTCAGGCTTTACTTCCTCAATATATTCCATCAGTTTCTCTCCAGTTAATTTAAATTCCACTGGCAATATTTTACTATGTATAACATAGTCCCCAATTTCTCGACCGTCCAAAGATTTCACAATATTCATCGTTGGATTTGTTGAATACTTTAAAAATGGTTCAAAACCTGTTAATAATAATTGCTTCATTTTTACGCCTCCTCTGTTCTTATAGTATATAGATTTTTCTAGGTAATTTAAATTTTTTATAAAAAAGCTGCTCAATCATTTTAGAGCAGCTTTAAATTTGTTAAGAATGTTCTCCAGAACCTGAGGTTAAGCCTTCTTCAAAAGGTTGTACAATGACGAATCCTTCTCCTGAAAACTCCATTTGAATAGACTCTCCGCTCCCTCTTCCAAGGAAAGTTCTAAAATTAATATCTGTTCGGAATTCTGGTTCAAGATGTCCTGACCATGCGACGGTTGCATTTGGATCAGTTAATACAGGACGACCTGGCTTCACGAGCAATGTCAGCGGTTCATAGTGAGAAGTTATCGCAACTTTTCCGCGACCTCTTAAATTCACATTAAATAAACCACCCGACATCATCCCTGCCATCTTTCGCATAAGGTGAATATCCCAGTCAATACTTGGTTCAAAGGCAAGCAAATCATTGCCATTTACTGTTATGGCCTCATTATTCAAATCAAATATAGTAATCTTCTTTCCTTGGTCGGCCAAATAGAGTTGACCATTCCCCGTCGCTTTCATGAGTGCAGTTCCTTCACCCGTAAATGCCTTTTTAAACATTTTTCCAATTCCGTGTTCAAGCATTTTTTCTCGTTCAAATTTAATATTACCCGTATAAGAAATCATTGATCCCATTTTGGTCCATACGATTTCTTCCAAATTCACTTCTAATATTCGCGGCGTTTCAAGCTCGAAAAACTCATTACGTCCTTCATCTTGCTGCGTATTTCGGATAAATTCATCTAATGAATATTTACTCATTTTGCACCTTCCCTTCCTACTTTTCCTTAACCGTTATACGTTTTCGAAACAGAAAAGATTCATGCCATACAAATACTCACAATCAATACCCTATAATTATTCTTCAGGATTTGCAATCTCTCCGATAAATAAAACAGCATCTGTTTCATCATCAATAATCATGACAACAAACGGATGATCGACCTCAATTAAAAAAGGCTCATTTAACGGGGCTGATTCTTTTACCATTTCAACTCCTGTTGCAGCCGCGGCCTCTGTACCTTTTTCATGCACTTCAATAAATGTCTTTTGTTTCACTGAACTAATCCAAACCGGAACATCCTCTTCAATTATTTTAGTAAACGTCGCTTCCTCATCAAAGGCTGATTTCATGCCAAATTGCTGTAGCACCTCGTTCAATAATATTTCATAGTTAAGCTTGAATTTCGGCAAATTGACAGTCCCTTTTTCCACTTCGAATTCTTTATCCCAACTCTTCCAATTTTCTATTGTCAATTCTTTACGAAAAGCTTCTCTATCAGCCGCTTCTTTTGGCAAATAGACTTGCATTTTCATCGTTTCTTCCCCGTAAGGTAATTCAACCGCCTGGAATAAGTCATTTTCCATATAGCGAAGATCTTCTGTTAAAGTCATCATAGAAACTTCTTTTGTGTTCCCGTCTTTCATATGAAAATCCCTCGGTTCTGTCGCTTTCTCTTGAAATGGATACGTCCAATCCCCTTTAAAGTAGATCGCATTCAATAAGTAAGTAACAAGTTTAGAATTTAAAGGAGCATCTACCATTTTTTCAATCTTTCCATTAGTTGCGTCTTCTACCCATTCATTTATTCTAGTTGCTGATGCAGCATCATGAACGTCTATTTCCTCAATCTTTGCACCGAAATAGTCTTGATTGTTTTTTGCAAAATCTTGTTGAAAATGAAATTCCTCATTTAACCAAATTGAGTTGGCAATGGCCAATTCAATAAACTCCGAATCTTTTTGAAGGAGATTCATAAGCGAAGCACTTGCTTTATTTAAGTGGTTAGCGTCTATCCCTTCCATTTGAAGCGTGCGTGCCATTTCTTCTTTTGTTTCTCCCCCCGCTCCGTTATACACCATACCTAAAGCCATAAATAAACTAGTTGGTGAGATAAACACGTTTCCTTCATCATCTGGTTTTACTTGCTGAAATAACTTAAAACCTAATTCGTTATTAGGTGTGATGATTTCTTTGTAATCATCTTCTTTCACGTCCGATGGCATCGAATTTTCGGGATGCTTAACATTTTCGGGATTTTCTGAACCACAAGCTGTTAAAAAGATTAGCAAAGCTGCAATGGCTACGAATATTACTCTTTTTTTCCACACCCTAATCACCTTCCTTTTACAAGATTAGACTGTTTCCTCTTCGAAAAGTTACAGCATATTCTAAAAACAATGAATTTACATTTTAAAAAACGTTGAACAAGAAAATTATTTCTGTTCAACGTTTTAGCTGATTCACTTTTTCTCTTCTTTTATTATTACTCCGCGCTTTGCCAATTCTTCGATGTATAATTCACCTGGTACTATTTTCTCAGGTGGATAAACTCCACGTTTTGTAATTTTTCTCGTTCCAATCATTTGAGCGACAATCGAAATTGTGTTTGCAGTCGCACGCGCCATTGCTGTAATATTTTTAGATATGTCTTTTTCTGTTACTAAGTTGTATTCATAAGTTGTTTGTTGCTTATCTTTTTCACCTTGGACAATCACACGCAACAATACTGCGTCTGATTTATCTCCAAGTTGTAATTTCGGCGTTAGGAATTCTCGCATCATATCACGTATTTTTAATGGCCGCCCATACATATTGACCGTTTGATCGCGTGACAATAAACCAAGATCTACAAGTAATTGAAATTTCTCTGCATGCCCTTTATAACGAATCGTTTTATATTCTAATGTTTGCACATTTGAATAGGATTCCGTTAATGTCGAAGTCCCGCCTGATGTATGAAATGCTTCCAATTCACCATAATCATCAAATGTAATTGACTCTACTTCTGACAACGACGGGACTTCCTCTAACTTTCCATTACGAATTACATGAGAAGGATCTGTATAATGATCAAAAACCCCTTCTAGTGAAAAGACCAAGTTATACTGTAAAGGCGGTTCAGGTTCGACTGGAATACCACCAACATATATTTTAATCGTATTTACGTGATCGAGTCGGCCTGCTCCGTACCCTGTAAGAATATTAATCATCCCTGGTGCTACGCCTAGATCCGGAATAATTGTCACATCTTTTTCTTGTGCTTTTTTATTCATCTTTAAGACTGCATCTGTTGCGCCGCCGATATGCCCGCCTAAGTCAATTGCGTGCACACCTTTTTCTATCGCAATATGCGCTACTTTTTCATTAAACGTGTAGAAAAGTGCGTTGATTACAACATCACCAAGCGCCATCACATCTGCTAGTTGCTCATCATTATTCGCATCCAGCCATAAAATATCCAACTTATCTGACATGAGTTCCCCCGCGAAATCCTCTGCTCGGCGAACATGTAAATCTGCTAAATAAACACGATCTACGTCATCACTTTTCACCAAATCCCGCGCTGCTTCTGTCCCCATTAGACCTGCACCGAGTATAACAATTTTCATTATGCCTCAGCTCCTTTCTTCTCACATCTACCTGTAATTCTCTCAATTATTGTCGATTTGTGCACGTTGTAACGTTCCACTAAAATCAACATAAATACTTTTCCACTCGGTAAAGACATCTAATGCTGCCTTCCCCGAATCTCGGTGACCATTACCAGTTCCTTTCGTGCCGCCAAATGGTAAGTGAATCTCCGCTCCAGTTGTACCCGCATTCACATAAACGATTCCAGTATCTAAATCGCGTTGTGCTTGAAAGATTTTATTCACATCTTGCGAATAAATGGAACTCGATAAACCATAATCAACACTGTTATTCACTTTGATGGCTTCTTCTAAACTTTCTACAACAATTAATGAAATCACCGGACCAAAAATTTCTTCTTGCGCTAAACGGCTATTCCATTTTACATCTGTAAACAATGTCGGCTCAAAGTAATGACCATCTTTCAAATCTTCTTTTTGTAAAACATTTCCACCTGCTAGTAGTTTTGCCCCTTCTTCTTTTCCAATCTCAATATAGTCTGAGATTTTCCGGAGCGCTTTCTTATTGATAACTGGACCCACCTTAATTTTTTCATCCAAGCCGTTGCCAATTGTTAACCCTTCCATTTGCTGCAGGAGTTTGTTTTCAACTTCCTCCTTTACATCTTTATGCACGATGACGCGGCTACATGCAGTACAACGTTGTCCCGTCGTTCCGTATGCACTCCATAGAATGCCTTCCACCGCGAGATCGATGTTTGCATCTTCCATCACAATGACTGCATTTTTTCCGCCCATCTCAAGCGATACTTTCTTTAAATGACGTCCTCCTCTTTCCGCAACATGCCGCCCAGTTTCTGTAGAGCCTGTAAAAGAAATGACTCGAACATCTGGATGCTCAATCATTGCGGTACCCACAGTTGAACCTGCGCCAAAAACAATATTCGCAACACCTGCCGGTAAACCTACTTCTTCATAAATTAACGCCATTTCATAAGCCATTAGCGGTGTCTCTGTTGCTGGCTTCCAAAGAAACGTATTCCCCGCAACAATAGCCGGGAACGATTTCCACGATGCAATCGCAATTGGGAAATTCCACGGTGTAATCAGTCCAACAACACCAACCGGCGCACGGACGCTCATCGCGAATTTGTTTTGAAGCTCTGATGGAACTGTATCCCCAACTAGCCTTCTACCTTCCCCTGCCATATAAAAAGCCATATCAATGCCTTCTTGAACTTCCCCGCGTGCTTCTTCAATAACTTTTCCCATTTCCTTTGTTAACACTTCTGCTAAATGTTCTTTTCGTTCTTTCATTAAAGAGCCAATTTCATATAAGTAATCTGCACGTTCAGGTGCTGGAACAAGCGCCCATTCCTGTTGCGCTTTTTTAGCTGCTTTTACCGCTATGTTTACATCTTCTTCAGTTGACAATTTTACTTGTGCGATTTCTTCACCAGTCGCTGGATTCACCACTGCTGTATAAGTCGCTTGTTCACTTTCCTGCCAGTTTCCATTCACATAATTGTTCAATTTCATGGAACATAACTCCCCTTTCATTTAATCTTACAATCGAATTTCCTATTCCTTATACCTTTCTACAAATATGATATGATTCCTTTAAACATACACAATCTAAGTATTAATCTCATAAAAAAAGAGTGTTTGATTACCACGGTTTGGTAATTAAACACTCTTCATTAACACAATTTTATGCAGTTACTTTTGTTTTTTCTAACATTTCTTCAACGAACCCATGAATTCTGTCTGCATGCGGTTTAATAGATGAAGTGGACACATCAAATCGTTCCGCAATTTCACGGTTTGTCATCGTTAATCCGCCTAATACTTCTAAGTCAAGCGCGACGTTAAATACAGCAGCTGCGATGACATTTGGTTTTCTAAATCTTGGCTTTTCTTTTATGAAATAAGTGATCCCGACATTTTGTAAAAAGTCCTTCACTTCAGGAACAACTTCCACATCATCGAGTACTTCTTCTAAAATTGTCAACGCTTCTTGTTGCTCATCTTCCAACTCTGCATCTATTAGATCTTCTGTTGTTGTATTGTCTCGGTCAAACATAAACTCATAGACGTCAACCATATGCTTTTGATAGAAAGCTAAAGTGGAATCTGCTTGACTCGACTCGATTAAATTGACTATATCTTTCTCGAATGCTTGATTGACATCTTTTATGAACATGAAAGATGATAATGTATATAAGCCATTTTCATGCTGGCGATGATCGCGAAGTGCAAGACCGAATGCCAGGATGTCTCCTTCTTCTCCTAACTTCTCACTTATTTCTAAAGTGAATGTTTCTTCGCCTTGAATTTCTTCTACTTGGAGCAGACCATTTTCTTCACTTTTTACTTTTCCAAATAATATAACCGGTTCTTTCCATAGCTCAACTACCGAACGAACAGTGTCTCTTAAAGAGTCTTGTAAAACAGTTTCGATGTATGCTGCCCAAGCTTTCTGTTGCTCTACGAATAAAAAGTATTCTGTCGTTGCAATGTTAACATTTTCTTTATCCCAATATTTACCGAGTCTGCGATTCCATTCTTCTTGATATCTTTCGTACCTTCTCATCTCAGCACGACTTCTTGATTGTTGATACATTCCTCGAATAATTCTCTCAAGCTCGTCATCTATTAACGTTTCCAAAGTCTCTTCGTTTTTACCCAAACAACATCTTTTATATTTCTTTCCACTACCACATGGACAAGAATCGTTTCTTCCAACCATTTTATTCACCTTTTCTTTCTTAATCGAAAGAGCTTCGTGTCGGTACAACGAGACCTATACGAAGCTACTTTCTTTATAATCAATATCATCTAGTTAGATGCTTTATATCATTCTTTGGCGTTGCCTTTACTATTTTATCATAAAATAAGACTGATTGACCGTAATTCCTTCGACAAGAAAATTAACATTTGTCAGTTTCACTCGCTTATTGGGATTTATTAAAAGTATTTAAGTATAGAAACAACCTTAATATTGAACTATAACATTATAACATTGTTTTACGAAGTAAGCTTGTTTTTTCTATTCTGATTAATTTCACAATAAAAAGACGAAGGAAAAAAAGATGTATTCCTTCGCCTGAATTCATTCAAATTAATTAACTTAAATTAATTGAACATCTAGTTTTTCTAATACCCATTTAGGCACTACAAATCTTGCAGTCATCAACGGATCGACAATTTGACAAATTTCAGCTTGTCCTACCGCACTCATCAGCATTGTTACTTCGCTTAATGGTAAAGTAGACTTTGCAGTAATTCGTTCAATCATTTCACTCGCTGCCACTTTCGCTGCTTCGTCTAATGTCTCAGCAGATACAATTTGAGTAAATACCTCTTCATTTTCTAGCATCGGATGTTGTAACGTTTCCCCTTTTATGACCTCTACTGTTACTGTTGCAGCACCTGGTACTTCAATTCCAGATACGCTCACTTCACCATCACCCATTGCCGCGTGAAAATCTCCCAGACTAAACAGTGCACCTTCTGTAGCTACTGGGAAATAAAGCGTCGCACCTTCTGCAACCATCTTATTATCCATATTCCCCCCATGTGCACCTGGTGTCCCGCAGTTTACGCCTTCCCCATCTGGCGCAACCCCAATAACCCCAATCATTTTATTAAGCGGGATTTCTAAATCATTAAAAATCACTTTGTCATTACGTATCGGCAAAATTTTCGAACCCATTTCTTCAATATGATCGCCCATAATGCCTAAACCTGGACCTACAACCATGACACCTTGGTCACCGATTTCGATTTTTTCAATCTTGACTTTCAAAACATCCCCTGGCATCGCGTCTTCTACAAAGATTGGACCTGTTGCTGGGTTAATTTTATCCCAGTCAATCCCGCCAACTTCTGTTTCAGGTGATTGAATTTGATTTTGAAAACAGTCATACGTTTCAATTCGAATCGTCGTTCCAGATGCTACTTTCTTCGTGTAAGCATTGTCTTTATTGAACTCATAAATAATCCCATTTTCGTAACTTAACGTTTCCATTTTCCTCTCCCCTTTTTATTTTTTATCATGAATTAACAAGTAAATATACCTTGCTTCTTCTTTACTCCCTGGCTCAAGCTCTTGAAATCTTGGATAGTCAATTGGTTCAACGCGGAAAGTTTGCAAATGTTGAACATGACTATTGGCTTTTTGTGCAGTTTCCAACATTTCTTCCGCATTCTCCGACTCACCGTCCGATGCTGTATGTTCTAATTTCCAATCTAAATATAAATACGTCGCATCATTTGACGAGCCCTTCTCGTAACGAACGAGTAGTTCAGCGGCTTCATTAAACCTGCCCGCATGTATGAGTGATGCGATCGCTTCATACCGCGCCCCTTGATTGTCAATTGGATTCATTTTCACTAAATCTGTAAATAGTGAAGCTGCATCGTTAAATTGCTTATGCTTAAACAAATGCACACCATACACAAATGCTGCACGCATAAATGGACGATTTGGAATGTTTTGCCACGGGTTTTCTCCGGTTTCAAATGTTCGACTCGACTCGCGAATGGCTGTTTCGTATAATTCATTTACTTTCTCAGCATCTTGTTCGATTTCTGCTTGCAATAAAAGAGCGTCTGTATTTAAACGCTCTATTTCATAAGCCCGGTCAGCCAATTCTCTACGCTGTTCTTCTGTTTCAGCAGCATACGCTTCATAAGCGAGTAATTGAGCACGCCCTCCCGCAACAGTTGGCTTTCGTTCAGGTAACACAACGCCACCTGTCGTCATAGATGTTTCCCAAAGTGCTTTTTCAGTCGGTCGCGGATCCGTTCCAACCGCATATACTTTTTCAGCAACTGGTTCATCTCCATTTTGCATCATACTGTCATAGAGCGTTGTAAGTTCTGTATGATAACGATCCATTTCACTTAGGTTTGCATCATACTTTTCAATAATCGCTTCTTCTGTCAGCTGCGTGCCTTGCACAACACCAATACCTATTCCGACTTTTAACATAGCTGCAAGAAAGTCTTCTTGACGTTCAACCGTAGGCTCTTCATTTAAGAAATAAGCAACGACAAGCTTATGTATAATTTCGCGTGCATTAGATGTTTGCGCTAACTTACGAAGTACTTCTTCGACTGCTGTTAATGCTGTAAGTTGTTCTTCTGATAAGACATCTTCGACTAATTCATTCATCGTCGCCATACTTCTCTTAATAAACAGTTCATAAATATCTAATGCGTGCTCTTTTACAAACAATGCACTCTCTTTACTTGCATGTGCTTCTCTTTTTTCCAGTAAAGATTTTTTCGTCTGCTTGCTCCACTTCGCTAAAAATAAAATCGAAGAAACCGGCGCAATTGCATCTGGGCTTTTACGTGGGTCTTTTAATACAACACCGAAAAGAAGATTTCCTTCATCTATCGGCATCCCTTCATTTCGAACCATCTTAAACGATTCTGTACCGAATAATTCATCTATATATAAGAATTGGTCATCGGCTTTCGTAATCTCACCTAATAAAAGAATCGGGTTGTCCCATTCTTTAAGGACATTTAACACAGCAGTTCTTTTTATTGTTTCGCGTTGTTTGGCCAAATAGCTTTGCCAGCTTGTTTTACTTTCCACGAATAAATAATATTCACTAGATGCTTCTTCAATGTCTTCTTTTTCCCAACTATCGGATAAATGATTCATCCACTTTCTCATCAATATCTGCATATCTTCTTTTGCTTTTCCTTGTGGATATGCCTCAAAATAATTAACCAATACACGGTCTAATTCTTCATTCACAACAATATCCATTAAATTTGTTCTTGACGATCCACAGCACCTTTTATACTTTTTGCCGCTTCCGCAAGGACATGGGTCATTTCTTCTAACCATTTATATTGCCTCCATCCGAAGGTCATTCTTTATTTTCTATCCGTTTCTTTTATTCTAACAAATTATCCAAGTGAACGTGAAACGTTGTCATTTTTTCCGAAAGGATTGATCAACGACGTCGACAACGTGTTTGACTGAATCTGCAACCATCCCACCGATTAAGCGGCTTGCATCCCTTAGAAAATTGTCAGGGTAATGGACCAACTCGTAAATTGTTTGTTCAAGGATTGCTTTCTCTTCAGTTAACGTTTCAATTTTATCCAAACAAACCATTCCTACACTTTCTAGAAATTGAATACGATCCTCGAATAATTGCGGAAAGTAAGCAGAGAATTGTTCAATTGAAATTTGGTGTTTTGTTCGCTCCGCTTTCTTAAGCATATAGTCGTAATATTCAATTTGCTCTTCAATAATATATTTCAAATGCAAAAACTCTTCAATTTTTGCCAGATTTTTCCTTCTTACTTTCTTCGTTTGATATAAAGTGATTTCTCGTTGAACTTCGTATCTTTTAGAATGTGTATGAGGTTGATAATCTCTGAATAACGATAGTTTTCCCTTTAACTTTTCTGGATACGCTTCGTAAAAAATTTCATTGAAATGCGTCAATATTGTTTTCATTTCACGTCTCGCCAATGGTTCATAAACGTCTTTTGGATAATATAAATTGAGTAATTGATTTCTTTTATGAATTTTTCTAATCATCGTTCCAAGTTTAAATACCGAAAACATACTAGCTTCACCTCACACTTTCACCTTCATATTTCTCTTTAGTATAACACTTTTGGTAAGGCTTTTCTTACCGAACGAATTATATAAATCGTCAAATTCTCCCCTAAAAAAAGAACATCTACAATCGATTACTCGACGCGTAGATGCTCTTTGGGATTTCGTTATTATTTTGTTACATTCGACCGTGTTAGCCATTTATATCGAACAGCCATAAAGTAAATTATTAGTGAAAATGCTGCAACAATTGAAACGAATATCCATCCTTGTGAATTTAACACAAGGATTGGTGCAAACGTTACCAATAAAATTTCAACCGGCGCAATTGGTATATAAGCTAACCCGTAATCATCAAGTGTTCTACTTTTAGAATCTGGATCAACAATTCTTAATAATGCCATGCCCATCGCAACTGTACCCGTTGTCCATCCCCACGTGAAAATCCCTTTTTCAAACCAATATTCTTCGAAAAAGCGTTTTGAAAAGATAGAGAAAAATACAAAAGCATAAAATAAACCAAATATAAATAAAAGAAGAAGTGGCACTGCATAATCAAGTACAACCGAAATACTAATTGAACCAATTCCAAATGCTACGAGAATATCGGTCGCACTTCCGCTAATTCGGTCTACAACAGCTGTACTCACATATTTGTCGGTGTTTGTCGAATTTAAAATCTTCTTAATGAGTAATCCGACAAGAAACGCTAATGAGAAAGCTGGAATTGCAACGTTCGGTAATAGTTTTTCGCCTAACTCACTTAAATAATATCCACCTAATGCGATGATCGTCACAATCGATAAATGAAACACATAAGGGTCAATCGAAATAGAAGAGACTGTATCCGTTTCTGATTTCACGCGAGACTCAGGCGGAATTAAACCTGTTCTTAATTCATTCGGTAACTCTGAGAAAGAAGCAAGGAAAGATGTTTGACCTTTCGAAGAACCTCGCTTGATAAATAAAATACCGATTGTAATCGAACTAATAATCCCGACAGTCGCAGAAGTCATCGCTAAAGATTTTGCTTCTTCCCAACCGCTTTGTGCAAATGTATCACCAATTGCAGCTGCCGTCCCGTGTCCACCTACGAACCCTGCTGCAAGTAATAAACCAAATCCATCATGAAGTCCGTCCCAAAATGGATTTAAAAATAACATAGCAAATAATAATCCTCCGCCCCACATTAAAACCATTGCGAGTTGTGAATATGACCACATACTACCAACACGTGTTTTAATCGCATTCCAGTCAATACGCGGTGACAATAACGGAAGTGTACCAAAAATAACTGCAATGAGAATTCCTGGATATGTATCCATTTGATCAGAAAATGGCAACCAGCCTAATCCGTTTGGACCAAATGCTAATGCAAGAATTCCTGCAATAATACTTGCTGGTAAAAATATTTGTTGAATCGCTTTAACCTTCGCTCGAATAATCGTTCCTACTAGTAAAAGCAAAGAAATCAAGCCGATATCCGTAAATAATACCCAAGGTGAAAAGTCCATCTATATTTCCTCCTTCTTAACCTCAATAAATGCCTAATTCGCTATGACATAACCTTCCTTTACTTTACTTTTTTATTTTCTGTGATGTAGCTGAAAGAAAATATGCACAATTCTTTATCTGTCAATTATTTATAACAACCTCATAAAAACAAGCCGGCTATCCCAGCTTGCTTCATTTTTCTTACTCTTCTCATTAAAAGAAAAACAACTTCACTGAAAAAGATAGGAAGCGTTTTCATAGCTAGCACTCTATTTTTTTTGACTTTTAAAAGATAACACTTTTAAAAGAAAGAGTAAACCTTTTATCGAAGTCACGAAATCTTCTGAGTTGAATCAAAATAAACTTATTATCATTATAAAAAAGCAATAGAGGTAGTTTTTTCTACCCCTATTGCTTCCGAAAAAAATCATTGGGCGCTAGACTTTGAATCATACATCATTTTATAATGCTGAATATTTTCTTTTGCCCGCTCAAAACGATGACGACCATATAAACCAAAATCATCTCCTTTTTCTTCTTTAAACAATGTCCATATACTCCATAAATAATCTTGGAAAATTTTATGCATGAGCAATTTTTCTCGTTCAACCTTTGTCGGTGCTCGTAGAAAGTAGGCTTGATAGAATAACTTTTCTTTTTCTGGCGAAAGTCCGGCTTCTAATGAAAAAGCAGCCACATCCCAAAGAGGATCAAACATCCCCCCGTATTCCCAGTCAATTAAATATAGTTGCTCATTATCATTTAATAAAAAATTCGAACATGCTGGATCGATATGACAAGGTGTTTGAATAACTGGAATCTGACTATACTTATAGATTAAGCGTTTCACTTCTTCTTTCACTTCTTCAAATCCATCATAAAAGTCACTTTCTACATGTAGCGCGAGTGCTTCATACTCTTCCATCATTGCAAACAAGTGAAAACCATTGCTCATTTTTTCTTCCGAATGATGTAACTTCTGGAAAATCTTCGCTACTTTTTCTAATAATGATTCGTTCATTTCTTCGTTGACAATCGGCTTGGCATCTTCAATTTTCCGTGTGATTTTTATACCATTGTCGATATTAAAGTATATTAGTTCAGGGTTAATACCAAGAGTTGAACCAAGTTTTAAATTTCGTAATTCCTGTTCACGATTAATAAGTGCTGACGTGCCATTTCCAGGTATACGTACAACATATTCCTTGCCGTCAATATTCACTAAATAATTTAAATTTGTCATTCCACCAATGATTCCTAGATTCTTCACATTTGCATTGGGTAGTTGTAATGCTTCCCTTACTATGTTCGCGAGCTTTTCAACTTTCATATCCTTCCCCCCCTAGCTTTACTTGCCTTTAAGTTGATTGTTTATTCTGACTTCTCAGAGCAGTGGTTTATCTAGCTTAATTATATATCATTTAAGCAGAAAATACTGATTTCAATCCTTAAAAAACTGACATTTTTATAAATGTCAGTTTGTAACATCTCTTTTCTATTCTATGTTTTTCCGCCTTATTTTATTTAGTCCAATTGCTCATCCAATCACAATTTGTTCATCTAATGATTGAATTTTAGCCAA
The DNA here is from genome assembly GCA_026169375.1 of Sporosarcina sp. Lineage (GTDB taxonomy): Bacteria > Bacillota > Bacilli > Bacillales_A > Planococcaceae > Sporosarcina. The sequence goes on from JAPFCR010000030.1 coordinate 45,910, forward strand.
TATGCTTAAAGAAGTTAAATAACTCGTTTTAGGATTCGAAGGTGATGGATTATTTTCTATTGTCATGTCTGCCTTCCCAAAATCCCCTTGCAATTGAATTGTATGGACATTTCTCGTTACATCTGGATCCGCAATAATTTGAACTGTTGTTTTTTCCACACCAATCCCTGCTAATGAAATCGCAATCGCTACGTTCGCATTTTTAGGGAATTTTGCAATCGCATCTTTTGCCGTCCCTTTAAATAACGTCGTTTCCGTTGTGAATTTTTTATCTACTAGCGCATCTATTGGTTTACGTGAAATAAGCGAAACTGTATCTAATCCACCCATACTATGCGCAGCTTTAATCACATCCAGTCCGCCTACTGCCCCTGTTGGTAAATATACTTTTGTACTATGTAACTTGGTTTTTTCTTGTAATTGTTCATATAAAGTAGCATCTGCTAATGCACCAATGCTTATAATAAGCAAGTTTTTCTTCTCGACAATGTCCAGTGCATACGCATTCACAGATTCGATATTTGCACATTCAATAATAAGGTCTGCCGGTGTTTGTAGGAAAGTACTTAACGTTTGATGATATTCGAATGAAAACTGTGAAGAAAGTTTCTGTAATTTTTCAATTGATTTTTCTCGTTCATCAAAAACCGCTATAATCTCTGTATTCGGTAAAACTTGATCTTCATTAATTTTTTGTAATAGAAACTGACCAATAGAACCACATCCAATTAAGCCTATTTTCAATAGGTATCTCCTCCATGTCATTCTAATAATTTTTTATGATTCTAGCATATCACTTCTCGTTTTTTCTGTATTTATCGTACCCTAAAAAACGTCCTTGAATTTTTATATAAAAACTCAAGGACGCTTCTCATTACTTTATCGATTCACCAGTTAAAAGTTTTCTACTAATTGTGTACCCATGGATAGACAATGATTTAAATTAGTCAAATCAAAGTTTCCACCACTTACAATAACGCCTACTGTATTTGAATCAACTGGTATTTTTTTATGAAGCACCGCTGAAATTGCGGCAGCTGCCGCCCCTTCTACGAGTAACTTTTCTCTTTCTAACATTAAAAGAATTGTAGCAGAAATCTCTTCCTCCGATACTGTTACCACTTCATCAACGAAACGATGAATAATGTCCATTGTTAACTGACCTGGCTTTCTCACGGAAATTCCTTCTGCAATCGTTGGTAAGAAGGGTAGTTTATCATTTTTCCTCCCTTTAAAAGCTGTTGCTATGGCTGGCGAATTTGCTGCCTGCACACCAACGACCTTTACTTCAGGACGAATGGCTTGAACAGCTAAAGCAGTCCCGGCAAGTAAACCACCACCGCCTGCTGGAACAACAATCGTATCTATTCCAGGTTGTTGTTGTAACATTTCCATTGCAACTGTCGCTTGCCCTTCAATAATCGCTAAATCATCGAAAGGGTGGATAAAGTTCGCACCTGTTGCTAGTTGTTCTTCCCGTGCTGCTAAGTAAGCTTCATCAAAATTCTGTCCAATCAATTTTACATTCGCACCGTATTTTCGCGTGGCATCTACTTTTGTCTTTGGTGTTGTAACTGGCATATAAACGGTTACAGGAACACCCCTTTTCTGCCCTGCGAGTGCAATCCCTTGTGCATGGTTTCCAGCTGATGCAGCAATTAACCCACGCGTACAAGCTTCTTCACTTAATTGTGCTACTTTATTGAAAGCACCTCGAATTTTAAATGATCCTGTTTTCTGTAAGTTTTCTAGCTTTAGATGAACATTCAACTGTGTCCATTCATTTAACGTTTGCGACTGCTTAAAAGGGGTTCTATGAATAACATCTGTTAACCTTTCAACTGCTCCAAATAAGCGAGCCGCTTCATAATGTGAATTCCCAACGACACCAACTCCTTTTTATTTTTTCTTCCATCAGCATTAGGTTTAAAATTTAAATTGCTTGTTGTTTTTCTTCATATGCTTGAATTTTATCTTGATATTGGAAAGTAAGCTCAATTTCATCCCAACCATTTAACAACATTTTTTTATAATACGGATCAATATCAAATTTGAATGTATCCCCGTCTTCTGTTGTGACTGTTTGATTTTCTAAACTCACTTCAATCGAATAAGGATTTCCCTCTCCTTTTTCAAGCAATTGCTCTACTTCAGATTCTTTTAATGATAGTGGCAATAGCCCGTTTTTCATACAGTTATTATAAAAAATATCTGCAAAACTTGGTGCAATGACAACATTAAATCCATAATCTTTGATCGACCACGGCGCGTGTTCTCTTGAAGACCCACACCCAAAGTTGTCATGTGCTACTAAAATCGTCGATTCTTTGAAACGCTCATCATTTAAAACGAAGTCTTTATTTTCATTGCCGGCAGCGTCATGACGCCAATGGTAAAACAAATATTTTCCGAATCCAGTTCTTTCTATTCTTTTTAAAAACTCTTTAGAAATAATTTGGTCGGTATCGACGTTCGTGCGATTTAATGGTGTAACAATACTTTTCACTTGGTTAATTGGTTCCATTCAAACACCCTCCTGAAATACCCTACCTATTAAGCATGCGTGACATTCATTTTTCTAACATCCACAAAGCGACCTTTAATCGCTGCTGCAGCTGCCATTGGTGGGCTCATTAAATGTGTTCTTGAACCTGCACCTTGACGTCCTTCGAAGTTTCGGTTTGAGGTAGAAGCGCATCTTTCACCAGCTGGAACAACATCATCGTTCATCGCTAAACACATACTACATCCCGATTCACGCCACTCAAATCCTGCATCTGAAAATATTTGATCGAGTCCTTCTTCCTCTGCAAGCTTTTTTACAGTACGCGATCCTGGAACAACAATTGCAGTGACATTTTCATGTACTTTTTCACCTTCCACAACTTTCGCCGCTGCACGTAAATCACTTAGCCTGGCATTTGTACAAGAACCAATGAAAACATGTTGAATGTCGATCGATGTAAGGGGCATGCCTTCTTTTAATCCCATATAAGTAACTGCTTGTTTAAATGATTCTTTCTCATTTTCTGATGTATAGTCTTCTGCTGTCGGGACATGATTTGAAATCCCCGCACCCATTGAAGGATTTGTTCCCCAAGTAACGAACGGTTCGATTTCATCTGCATTGATTTCCATGACTGTATCGTATGCTGCTCCTTCATCAGTCGCAAGTGCTAACCATTTTTCAGCAGCTTCTTCAAACGCCTTACCCGCAGGTACGTATCTTCGACCTTTTAAGTAATTGATTGTCGTTTCGTCTGGGCTTATTAATCCAGCTTTGGCACCCGCTTCAATAGACATATTACAAACTGTCATTCGTTCTTCCATCGATAGTTTTCGAATGGCTTCACCTGTAAATTCAATAATATGTCCTGTTCCCATATCAATGCCGAATTTCGCGATGATTGCTAAAATAATATCTTTTGCTGTAACGCCAAAACCAAGTTCCCCGTTAATACGAACTTCCATTGTTTTTGGGCGTGCTTGCCATAGTGTTTGTGTCGAAAGAACATGTTCAACTTCACTCGTTCCAATACCAAAAGCAATTGCACCGAAAGCGCCATGCGTAGACGTATGACTATCTCCACAAACAATGGTTTTTCCCGGTTGTGTAAGGCCCAATTCAGGTCCGATAATATGAACAATTCCTTGATCCGGATGTTCCATATTTGCTAATGTAATCCCGAACTCTTCACAGTTTTTCTCTAAAGTTGTCACTTGCTTTTTGGCAATCGGATCTGTAATTATCGGCAAGTTTTTCGTCGGAACGTTATGGTCCATTGTTGCAAAACATAAATCTGGACGACGCACTTTTCGATTCGCTAGTCGTAACCCTTCGAAAGCTTGCGGTGATGTAACTTCATGTATTAAATGAAGATCAATATAGAGCAAATCAGGCTTTCCTTGTTCTTTATGCACAACATGTTGATCCCAAACTTTTTCAATAATCGTTTTTGCCATATTACTCTACTCCTTCTTACCTGTACGTAAACATAATATCGTCTGATACAGATTGTAAGTCTAATTCATGAATAACTTTCTCAGTCCATTCTTCTGTTGATAGAACACGGTTTTCTCCAGATGCAACATCTTCAGTGAAATGGTCATGATCGAATACTGCATAAACTGCCTCTTCTAATAAAGCAGCTTCTTCTTCTAATTTAAATGTGTATTTTAACATCATCGCAACAGATAAAATTGCCGCTGCTGGGTTGGCTTTTCCTAAACCAGCAAGTTGTGTGGCGCTTCCATGAACAGGCTCATATACTCCAAATCCACCAGCCCCAATACTTGCAGATGGCATAATTCCTAATGACCCTGTAATAACTGACGCTTCGTCACTTAAAATATCTCCAAACATATTTTCTGTGACGACAACATCAAATGCTCCTGGATTTGTAACAAGTTGCATCGCTGCTGAATCGACTAACATATGCTCAACTTCCACATCTGGATACCCTTTTTCTTTCTCTTTTACAACTTCACGCCATAACTTACTTGACTGTAAAACATTTTCTTTATCGACAGAAGTAAGCTTTCCTTTTCTTAATCGTGCAAGTTGAAATGCTTTTTCAACGATTCTCTCAATCTCTTCTCTCGTATAAACAAGTGTATCAACCGCTGACTTTTCAGTGCGTTTACTTGGTTCCCCGAAGTACAAGCCACCTGTCAATTCACGAACAATCAGTAAATTCACATCCTGCGCAACTTCTTCTTTAAGCGGTGAAGCTTTTAAAAGTGGAAGAATTGCATCAACAGGTCTTAAGTTAGCGAATAGATCAAAATGTTTACGAAGCGCTAATAATCCTTTTTCTGGTCTTAATTCTGGTGGGTTGTTATCCCATTTCGGTCCACCTACTGCCCCGAGAAGAACTGCATCACTATTTGTGCATAGTTTAATTGTTTCTTCAGGAAATGGATTCTGATATTTATCGATCGCTTCTCCACCAATTGCCCCGTACTCTATCTCAAATGTATGTTGAAATCGTCTGCCGATTACTTGAAGTATTTTCACTGCCGCTTCCATAACTTCCGGTCCAATTCCATCTCCAGGTAAAACCGCTACCCTCTTTGTCATATTAAGCACTCTCCTTTACATTCTCACAACGAAGCCGTTTTATTGTTTTCACGTAGATCTGTTCGTATCAATTGACGATTAATTGCATTTAGGTAAGCCTTTGCCGAAGCTTCTAAAACGTCTTGAGCAATGTCTCTTCCTGTCGAAGCCTGTCCGTTATAACTTAAGTTAACGAGTGCTTCACCGAGTGCATCGCGCCCCTTACCAATAGAACTTACACGGTAATCGAGAATGTGTACTTTCCCTTGGACAAGTACCTCTAACGTATTGAATATCGCTTCTACCGAGCCAGAACCAGTTTCTGCTTTCCTAATCTCTTCACCATTCGGATCAATTACTGAAACAGTCGCTGTTGGAATATTCGTTGTGCCATATTGTACTTGCACATCTTTCAACTCATAAACTGGTGTATCAACACTTTCAATTTGTTGATTTGTAAATAGAACAAATAAATCATCTTCTGTAATTTCTTTCTTCCGATCTGCAAGTTCTTTAAAGGACTCAAATGCTTCATTAATTTTCTCATCGCTTAAATCGAAGCCCATTTTCACTGCACGGTCCTTAAACGCATGACGTCCTGAGTGTTTTCCAAGTGCTAATGGAGCTGCTGTTTCTCCAATTAGCTCTGGTGTAATAATTTCATATGTCTCAGGATTTTTTAGCATACCGTCTTGGTGAATCCCCGATTCATGCGCAAAAGCATTTTTACCAACAACTGCTTTATTCGGTTGAATGACAACTCCTGTCAATCTGCTTACAAGTTGACTCGTTCGTTTGATTTCATTTAATTTAAGTTCTGTTTCAAGATTATAAAAATCATTTCTCGTATAAAGTGCAACTGCGACTTCTTCAAGTGCAACGTTTCCAGCGCGTTCGCCAATTCCATTAATCGTACCTTCCACTTGATCCGCGCCGTTTTCAATCGCTGCTATGGTATTTGCTGTTGCCATTCCTAAATCATTATGACAATGAGCAGATAATTTTATCTGATCGATTCCTGTGACGTTTTCTTTTAAATACTTAAACAATGCACCATATTCAGCTGGTGTTGCATAACCAACTGTATCGGGTATGTTAATTGTCGTTGCGCCTGCTGCAATCACTTTATTCATAATACGGACTAAAAATTCAGGATCTGAACGAAATGCATCTTCTGCTGACCACTGGACGAGCGGAAACTTCTTTTTCGCGTATTTAACCGACTCAACAGCCAACTCCACTACTTCTTCCGGTGTTTTCTTCAATTTGTACTCCATATGAATTGGTGAAGTCGCGACAAAGATATGAATATGTGGTTGTTCAGCTCTTTTAATCGCTTCCCATGTTGTATCAATATCTTTTTGAACCGTTCGTGCAAGTCCTGTAACAATTGAATCTTGTACTGTATTTGAAATTTGTTGAACAGCTTCAAAGTCACCTGGAGACGAAGCAGGAAAACCTGCTTCGATAATCGTGACGCCTAACCTCTCCAGTTGACGTGCAATTTCTAACTTTTCTGCGGTATTTAAATTAATTCCTGCCGCTTGTTCTCCGTCCCGTAATGTTGTATCGAATATGTCAATCTTTCGCACCTGACACCACTTCTTTCTCTTGTTTTTTAGAAGCATTTACAAAAGGCATCATTTCACGGAGTTTTCCACCAACTTTTTCAATGCTATGCTGTTCTTCTTTCTCAGTAATTGCGTTGAAGTTTGGACGACCTTCAGCGTTTTCTTTAATCCAACCTTTCGCAAATTCACCTGATTGAATTTCTGCAAGCAACTCTTTCATGCGCTCTTTCGTTCCGTCGTCAATAATGCGATCCCCTGCTACATAATCGCCCCACTGTGCCGTATCTGAAATTGAGTAACGCATTCCTGATAAACCACCCTCATACATGAGGTCTACGATTAGTTTTAATTCATGTAATGTTTCAAAATAGGCAAGCTCTGGTTGATAACCTGCTTCAACTAGCGTTTCATATCCTGCTTTTACAAGCGCTGTTGTTCCACCACAAAGTACAGCTTGCTCACCGAATAAATCTGTTTCTGTTTCTTCTTTAAATGTCGTTTCAAGAACACCTGCACGAGCACCGCCAACGCCTTTTGCATAAGCAAGTGCTAAATCTTTTGCTTGACCCGTTGCATCTTGGTAAACAGCGAATAATGCTGGTACACCCGCACCCGCTTCGAATGTTCTACGAACGAGATGTCCTGGTCCTTTTGGAGCTACGAGAAACACATCAACATTTGCAGGTGGTTTAATTTCATCAAAGTGAACGTTAAATCCATGTGCAAACACAAGTGATTTTCCTTCAGTTAGTGCTGATTCAATTTCTTCTTCATAAACTTTCTTTTGAAGCTCGTCTGGTAGTAGCACCATGATCACATCTGCTTGTTCTGCTGCTTCTTTTACCGTTGTAACATCCATGCCATCTTCTTTAGCTGCGTCAAATGACTTTCCTGGACGCACACCTACAACAACATCAAATCCTGAATCCTTTAAGTTTTGCGCATGTGCATGCCCTTGTGATCCATATCCGATTACTGCAATCTTCTTATCTTGTAAAACACCTTCGTTAATATCCTGGTTATAGTACATTTTAGCCATTATAAATTCCCCCTAAGTTTTTGTTTGTTTTATTTTAAAATTGATAGATGCTCTTTTTCTTGCTTTTGCTTTTCTCGAACAAATGCAGTTGCACCTGTCCGGGTTAATTCTTTAATCCCATAAGGTTTGATCAAATCGATAAACGCCTCGATTTTCTCTGGATTTCCGGTCACTTGATAAGTCACAACATTTTTACCTGTATCGATAATCGTTGCCCTAAATGGTTCGACAACACTATTCATTTCACTTCTCATATGTGGCGGTGAAATGACTTTAATGAGTGCAAGTTCACGCATCACCACTGATTTTTCGGTAATGTCATCTACTTTAATGACATCGATTTGCTTTTGTAACTGCTTGACAATTTGTTCAATTTTTCTTTCGTCATCCACATTTACAAGGAACGTCATTTTCGACATACCAGGTTGTTCTGTATGACCGACTGTAATGCTTTCAATATTGAATTGGCGCTTCATCAGAAGGCCTGTCACTCGATTTAAAACACCACTTTGGTTAATAACAGTGACGGTAATCACTCTTCGCATTATGCTTTCACCCCAATCATTTCGTCTAATCCTTTCCCTGGTGCAACCATTGGATAGACATTTTCAAGTTGCTTCACTCGGCAATCAATTAAAACTGGCTCATCCGATAAAAGTGCTTCACGGAAGATTTCTTCCGCTTCATCATTTGAATCGATTCGATAAGCCTTTAAATCATAAGCTTCTGCCAACTTGACGAAATCAGGTTGGACTGGGACAAGTGACTCTGAATATCTCTCTTCATAAAACGTCTGTTGCCACTGCCTAACCATTCCTAAACTCCCGTTATTTAAAATTACGACTTTTACCGGTATTCTGAATTCTTGGAGTAGAGAGAGTTCTTGGGCTGTCATTTGGAACCCTGCGTCTCCTACAATTGAAATGACTCTGGCATCCGGCCTTGCGAGTTGCGCACCGATTGCAGCTGGAAAGCCGAAACCCATCGTACCAAGACCACCAGATGTCACCCAATGGTCGGGGTTATTTAACTGATAATACTGCGCCGCCCACATTTGATGTTGCCCAACGTCTGTTGTAACAATGGCATCGCCTTTTGTAATGCGATGAATGTGTTGAACAGCTTGCTGAGGCAATAACTCCTTTTCATCTTCTTTATACCAAAGCGGATAATCATAAGCGAGTTGTTTTAAATATGCCACCCATTCTTCTGTATCTGGCGATTCTTCCTGATGTTTAATCAGTTCTTTCAATGCTTCCTTTGCATCTGCTACAATCGGTATTTCAGTTGGAACGTTTTTACCAATCTCAGCCGGGTCAATATCAATGTGAACAATTTTTGCATTTTGTGCGAACCTTTGTAAGTTTCCTGTCAGTCTATCATCAAATCTAGCACCTATATTGATGAGTAGATCACATTCACTAATCGCTGTGTTCGCACTACAAGTTCCATGCATTCCAGCCATTCCGAAAAACAATTCATGTTCCCCGTGAATGCCCCCTAGTCCGAGTAACGTATTCACAACTGGAACTCGGTGCTTCTCAACAAATGTCTTGAACTCATCCATCGCTTGTGCATGAAGAATACCTGCTCCACCGAGAATAAGTGGCTTTTTGGCTTCTTTCAGTGAATGCACTGCTTTTTGAATTTGCAAGAAATTCGGTTGTGTTGTTGGTTGATAACCCGGTAAATCGATTGCTGTATCTGCTGCATTCTCTTCTGTTGGTTCGAATAAATCCGTTGCAATATTTTTTGGAATATCGACGAGTACCGGACCCCTTCTACCTGTCGAAGCGATATGAAATGCCTCTTTAATAATTCTTGGTAAGTCATTAATGTCTGTTACTTGATAGTTATGTTTCGTAATCGGTTGCGTAATGCCGATAATATCAGCTTCTTGGAAAGCATCTGTACCAATTACACCTTGAGCAACTTGCCCGGTGAAAATAACAAGTGGTAAGGAATCCATCATTGCGTCCGTAATTCCTGTTACTAAATTCGTTGCACCTGGTCCAGATGTCGCAATGACAACACCCGGCTTTCCAGAAACTCGTGCATATCCTTCCGCTGCATGAATCGCGCCTTGTTCATGTCGAGCAAGTATATGTGTAATAGGATTTTTATAGAGCGCATCGTAAATCGGAAGTACCGCACCGCCAGGGTATCCGAATACAGTCTCTACCCCTTGATCTTTTAAAGCTTGAATGAGTACTGCAGACCCATCATTCAATTGCCTAGTTTGTTCTTCATGTTTAGACTTTTCTTTTAACACGTTTACTGTTCGACCTCCAGTATTCATTGCAAAACTCCTCCTGACGTATATTTTCACTTAAAGTAAAAAAGCCTTTTCAACCCGCACAAAGAAATATGTTCTTTATACAGGGATGAAAAAGCTTCCATGGTACCACCCTTATTCGTAGCAAACTTCTGCCACCTCATAAGTAGATTTCACTCTACTCTTTTTTAACGAGCGTCAATACGTACGCCCGGAACGACCTAATAGATCATCTCATTCAGCCATTCACTCCGAGGGGATGTCGCAAATAGTTGTATTGCCGGCTTCCACCTTTACCGACTCTCTGGAAATACAAGAATCTATTTACTTTAACCTCATCAACGATTTTGTAATGTAAGTTCGTGAAGCGTGAAGTGCATCACTAACTTTTGGATTGATGCTATCTTACCGCGTATTCTTTTTGCAGTCAACTGATTTTTTGAAATTAACTGCTAATTTTGAATAATCCCACGAAACTGTATGCGCTTACAATATGGTAGTGTCAACAACAGTGATCGTTCACAATTTATACACAAATATTTTATTTCAATTGAATAATCAGAAGTTATTACTTATTTTGAATCTTCTAATTAAACAAAAGGACAAAAGAAATTCCCTTTATCCTTTTATTTTCTATTATTCTAATCCAATCGATACATACTGTGTTTCTAAGAATGCTTCAATTCCTTCACGTCCTCCTTCACGACCTAATCCACTTTCTTTCATTCCTCCAAATGGCGCTTGTGCAGCAGACGGCGTTCCGTCATTCCAACCGACAATCCCGTAGTCCAGTTGCTTAACCAAACGCGTTCCTTTTCCAACACTTTCAGTAAATACGTATGCTGCTAGACCGTATTTTGTCCGATTTGCCAATTCAACTACTTCTTCTATCGTTTCAAACGGTTGAACAGGTGCAACTGGTCCAAACGTCTCTTCATTCATTACAATCATCTCAGAAGTCGCGTCTCGTAAAACAGTTGGAGCATAAAATGTACCTTCGTATTTTTCAATACGCGCGCCCCCCGTTAAAACAGAAGCCCCTCTTTCTACCGCATCTTCCACATGTTTCGCAACTTTATCGACACCATCCTGATTAATAAGCGGACCGATTTGTACGTTTTCTTCCATACCGTTCCCAACTTTTAACGCCCGTACTGCTTCGGTGAATTTTTCTAAGAACTTATCATAAACTTGCACTTGAACATAAATTCGGTTCCCACATACACAAGTTTGTCCAGTATTTCTAAACTTCGATGCAATGGCGCCTTTCACTGCTAAATCGATATCCGCATCATCTAAGACGATAATCGGCGCATGACCGCCCAATTCTAAAGAAAGGCGTTTTACTTGATCCGCACTTTGTTTAATGAGTATTTTTCCGACTTCTGTTGACCCAGTAAATGTTACTTTGCGAACTTGTTCATTTTCCATAAACGCTTGTCCAATTTCAGATGACTTTCCAGTGACTAGGTTTATAACTCCTTTTGGAAAACCTGCTTTCTCACATAACTCTGTTAGCTTAACAGCAGTAATTGGACTTTCACCAGACGGTTTCATCACAATTGTACATCCAGCTGCTAGAGCTGGTCCCATTTTCCGTGTAAGCATCGCAAGTGGAAAATTCCACGGTGTAATCGCCGCAACAACCCCAATTGGCTTCTTCCAAACTTGCATGCGCTTTTCTCCAATATGCGAAGGGATGGTTTCCCCATAAACACGCTTTCCTTCTTCCGCAAACCACTCTAAGAAAGACGCCGCATATAAAACTTCTCCTCGTGATTCCTGAATTGGCTTTCCCATTTCACGGGTCATTACTTCTGCTAACTCTTCCTGATGTTCAATTAAAAGCTTATATAACCTTTGCAAATAATTTGCGCGTTCATACGCTGTCGTTTTTGACCATGTTTGAAAAGCTTGATAAGCGCTTGCAACTGCCTCATTTGCTTCAAAAGCACCACCAATTGGAACCGTTCCTACTTCTTCATGATTCGCAGGATTTTTCACGATTAGCTTTTCTAAAGATTCACCTTGCCAACTGCCATTCATATACATTAAGTAATCATTCATTGAAATTTTTCCTCCTCGTATTTCATCTATCTTTCTATTTTACCACTTTCTTTACATTTCCCTCTCATAAATGAAATAAACGAAAAAGCAATGCCTGATTATAGTGACATTGCTTTTACATAACTACTCCCAAGCCGGAAGCATTTTATTTAACATTTTATCTTCTCTAAACCCTAGTACATATTCTGCTTGCATAATTGTATGAATTTCTCTCGTTCCTTCATAAATAACGGGTGCCTTTGAATTCCTTAAATAACGTTCGACTGGATATTCATCTGAATAACCATATGCGCCATGAATTTGAACCGCGTCATCAGCTGCTTGATTCGCAAAATCACAGGCCTGCCATTTTGCTAAAGACGTCTCCCTTGTGTTTCGTACACCTTGATTTTTCATTTCACCAGCTCGGTAAACAAGAAGACGGCTCATTTGATAACCTGCTTCCATTTTCGCAAGCATTTGTTGAACAAGTTGATGTTTACCAATTTCAGTCCCGAAAGTTTTTCGTTCATGACAATACTTCACACTTGCCTCTATACACGCTTGAATTAAGCCAACCGCTCCAGCTGCGACTGTAAACCGACCATTATCAAGTGCTGACATAGCTATTTTAAAACCTTCACCTTCTTCACCAAGTAAATTTTCTTTTGGAATTTTTACATCGTCAAAAAATAGTTCCCCTGTATTTCCTGCACGAATGCCAAGTTTTCCTTTCGTCGGTACTGAAGAAAAGCCTTCCCATGTTCTTTCAACGATAAATGCGGAAATCGCTTTATGTTTCTCTTTACGGTCCCCTGTATAAGCGAAGACTAAAAAATAATCCGCTATATCGCATAAAGAAATCCATGTTTTCTGACCATTTAAGATGTAATTATCTCCGTCTTTTACCGCTGTTGTTTGAAGCGCAACTACATCAGATCCCGCTGCAGGCTCTGTTAAGCCAAAGGCACCGATCTTTTCTCCATTCGCCTGTGGTACGAGGTATTTTCGCTTTTGTTCTTCATTTCCCCATTGAAGTAACGATAAGCTGTTAAGCCCTATATGCACAGATACCGCTGTTCGAAAAGCTGTATCACCGCGCTCTAACTCTTCACAAACAATGGCCAAAGCGTTATAATCCATTCCACTTCCGCCGTACTTTTCTGGAATGCAGACCCCCATAAGTCCAAGATTTGCTAACTGCTTATAAATTTTCGAGTCAAATGTTCCTTTCCGGTCCCACATAGCAATATTTGGCATGATTTCTTTATCAACAAATGCTCGTACTGTTTTTCTTAACATGTTTTGTTCTGCTGTAAATGAGAAATTCAATATCCTTCTCTCCCTTCTTCACCATCTACTATGACTTCTCTTTACTTTATTCAACAATTCGATAGCAAGTTCCTTCTATGTAACATAATTAAAAAAAGAACAGATTAGGAAAGTTTATTCTCCCAATCTGTTCTTCACTTAAAAATTTGTAGATTACTTCTCTATTTACACAACAATATTGTTTGGTACACGTCCACCTAGCACGTCACGAATCGCTCTCTCGTTTAACTTCATCATCGCTAATCGCGTTTGAATACTCGCACTCGCAATATGAGGAAGAGCTGTTACATTTGGAAGTGTTAAGAGTGGGTGATTTACAGGTACCGGCTCGGTTTCAAACACGTCTAAACCAGCTCCCCATATCTCTCCTTCTGTAAGCGCATCATAAAGGTCTTGTTCATTGACAATCCCACCGCGTGATACGTTTACCAAAACTGCTGTTTTCTTCATTAAACGAAGTTCACGTTTTTTAATTAAATCTCTCGTTTCATCAGTGAGTGGTGCAAGAATAAGAACAAAATCAGATTGTCTCAATAGATCATCCAGTTCGGCATATTGAAAGCCGTACATTTCCTCAGTGTCCATCTTACGCGTCCGATTATGGTAGAGAATGTCCATTTCGAAGCCTCTTGCTCTTTTAGCCGCCGCCTCGCCAATTCTCCCCATTCCAATAATCCCCAATGTCGCACCAAATACATCCATTCCGGTTAACTGCATCGGCGTCCATGATTTCCATCTTCCATCACGTAATACCGCTTCAGCTTCTGTAATGCGACGAGCGGATGCTAGCAGTAAACCAATCGCTAAGTCTGCTGTTGTTTCTGTTAATACATTCGGCGTATGCGTTACAGTAATGCCAAGCTCTTTCGCCGCTTGAAGGTCTATATTATTAAAACCAACAGCACAATTCGAAACGATTTTTAAATTTGGTGCACTTTCCATAATTTCACGCGTAATTTGATCGGTAATTGTTGTCCAAAGCGCATGTGCCGATTTTACCTCTTCTTTTAGCACTTCTTCTGGAACGACAACATCTTCTTTATCCCACATACGTACGGTAAACTTCTCCCTTAGTGGCCGGACAGCTTCTTCTGGTAATTTTCTTGTAATATAAACGACTTGTTTCATTCATATTCCCCCTTCTGACCATTGATTGTTTATTCACTAGCCCCCAATATAACTCATGCCGATTTTCTTCCGATTTTTCGCTGTTTGCTCTGTTCTTTCATCGGAATAACGGTCAGCACGATTTTCCCAAACACCCTGAATTGCGTCAAAAAGTTCCTCTTCTGTTTTCTCGCTGCGAATTAGCGTCTTCAAATCAAAGCCATCAGAAGCAAATAAACAAGTAAATAACTTCCCATCAGAAGACAATCTAGCTCGTGTGCATGTTGAACAAAACGATTCTGAAACGGAAGTAATAAAACCAACTTCTACTCCATTATCCTTGTAGCGATAGCGTTTAGCAACCTCACCGTAATAATGTTGTTCTGCAGGCTCTATATCAAACATCTCTTTTAATTGATGATAAATTTCATTTTTCGTAACTACTTTTTTAAAACTCCATCCGTTGTCATTACCAACATCCATAAATTCAATGAACCGCAACATAATCCCTTGCTCTTTAAAATAAGTTGCCATCGGGATAATTTCTTGTTCATTGACTCCTTTTTCTACAACCATATTTACTTTAATTTCAAATCCAATTTGTTGTGCATAAGCAATATTCTTCAATATAAAATCTGGTTTTACACCGCGACCATTAATCGCTCCAAAAACTTCTGGATCTAACGCATCTAAACTAATATTTAGCCTACGTAATCCCGCGTCATACAGTGCTTGTGCATGCTGACGCAATAAAACTGCGTTCGTAGTCAATCCAATATCTTCAATACCTTCTATCTTCAATAATCTTTCAATAAGTTTTGCAATATCTTGACGCATAAGTGGTTCTCCACCTGTAATGCGTAATTTTTTCACACCCAGTTTCGCAAAAATCTTCGCGAATTGCTCTATCTCTTCAAAAGATAGAAGTTGATCTTTTGGAAGAAAAGCATAATCATCACCGAAAATCTCTTTCGGCATACAATACGTACATCTAAAATTACATCGATCTGTTACGGAAATTCGCAAATCACGGATCGGTCTTCCTAACTTATCGACAATTGCATTCATATTTCTTCACCTCTCTCTAAATCTGCTTGATGATTAATATTCTTCAAAATTTCTTCAAAATCATCTGCTAGCACTTCTGCATCTACCCATTTCGTCTGAACTTGTTCTAAAAAAGGAACAACACGGAATTGTTTTTGATCTAATGTTTTTTCTAATTTTTTCAAAACAGTTCGTTTCCAAATTGACACAAGTGGATGATGATATGCAGCCGTTTGAACAGCAACAACATCCGCTTCTTCATGTATAAGTAACTTCCCGATAAACTGCTCATTCATATAAGGCATATCGCAAGGTAATACCATATAACGCATAGCAGCAGACGTTTTCATGGCACTGTAAATACCTGCGAGTGGTCCATAACCCGCATAAGCTAGATCATCTGTAATCACTTGAAATTCACTCGGAAATCGTTCGACAAATTCCGGTCTTGTCACAATGATCACTTCATCACAATATGGTTTTAACGCATTAACTGCATATTCATAGAAGTAACGCCCTTCCATTTCAGCAAATGCTTTAGGAGAACCAAATCTTCTCGATAATCCTCCTGCTAAAACAACACCAATTGTTTTCATCCGCCACTCACAGGAGGAATAAATGCACAAATATCCCCTGCTTCAATGACATCTTCTTTCAATGCATATTCTTCATTAACGGCAACGTGAATCATATCTTTTCCGAATCCAGGATACTTTTCCTCTGCCCAGTCAAGAAGTTGCGCAACGGTCATTTTACTTTTCTCAATCGTCTCTTCCGCTTTTCCAGTCAATTCACGAAGACGTGCAAAATAATATACTTTAATCATGTACTTTTCGCCCTTTCGATGGATATTTTTTCTGTGCACCAATCCACTCTTCTCCGTCTTCCCAAATTTCTTTTTTCCAAATGGGAACGACTTCTTTAATGCGTTCAATCGCATATTCATTCGCGGCATAAGCTGCTCCTCGGTGCGGTGAAGACACAGCAATCAAAACTGCGATATCAGAGATTTGCAACTCACCGATGCGATGAACAATCGCTACCTTTATCTCTGGCCATTTTTCTTCCATTTCTGCGCCAATCTCAGCCATCTTTTTTTCCGCCATTGGAATATACGCTTCATATGATAAATATAATGTACGTACGCCATGCGTCCACTCCCGGACATTCCCAGTGAAAATCGTCACTGCGCCTGCCCCCGCATGAAGAACGTAATCTGAATATTTTTGTATGTTAATGGGTTCTTCTACAATTTCAAATGGTTTCATGAGTACCCTCCTGTATCCATTGCAAAAACCACTCGTCAACTTGATGATCAAGTAAATGG
The DNA here is from genome assembly GCA_026169375.1 of Sporosarcina sp. Taxonomy (GTDB): domain Bacteria; phylum Bacillota; class Bacilli; order Bacillales_A; family Planococcaceae; genus Sporosarcina. The sequence goes on from JAPFCR010000030.1 coordinate 62,713, forward strand.
TTCACTTTTTCTATTGATAAATTTAGTTTATCACAACTTACAACAAGTTGAATATGAGTGAGTTGTTGTAATGATTTCCAATCCGCTTCATCGCGCAATAAAACAACTTTCTTTTCTTCCTCTTGCTTAAAGCCCTCTATGAGTAAAATATCAGGTTCGTTTATCGTTGCCAACTTCACAAGCTGTGTAAAATTGGGTTCTTCATTTAATAAAAGTTGCGCCGTTCCAGCCCCTGCAACGAGCGATACGTCGGCCCCACTTTCAAAAAATTGAACACCGTCTGTCTCCTCATCTGGAAGTGCGAGCGATGATGCATGTCCGTGATGCTTCACAACGGCAACAGTCAACCCGTTTTCTTTTAATAAACGAACCCAACGTGAAATCAGTGTTGTCTTGCCACTATTTTTAAAACCTACCACTTGTAATACCTTCATAGATCCCACGTTGAAACGCCTTCTTCAACGCCTAAAAGTAAGACGTCGACTTCCATTCTCTTCGTAAATCCACGTGTTCCACTTGGTAAAACGATCATACAATTTCCGCGTGCAATCGAAGAAACTGCGCTTGATTTATTAAAGCCTGCTGGTGTTGCAACTGGACCCTCTTCTGTCATTTCCCAAACTGCCCGGATAAAACGTGTAAATGGATTCGGCTTTGTAAAATCATCTCCGAGAAGTGCTTTCGTGCGTGGCATATACGTTTTTTCTGCGCCCATCATTTTTAATAAGGCTGGACGTGTAAACAATTCAAATCCTGTAAAACAAGCAGAGGGATTACCTGATAAACCAAATAATAAATGGTTTCCTAATGTTGCAACAGTCGTCACACTTCCAGGACGCATTGCAACTTTGTTAAAGAGAACTTCTGCGCCTAACTTTTCATAAATCACTGGTAAATAATCGTAATCGCCGACTGAAACGCCACCTGTCGTGATAAGGACATCTGTTTCTTCTAATGCTGTTTCGACCATTTCCATACAAGCATCCAAATTGTCCCCGAGCATTCCATATGATTTGTATTGAATGCCCATTCTCTTTAACTGCGCAGCAATCATCGGACCGTTAGAATTACGAATTTTACCTGGTTCTAATTCTTCGTTAACCTCTAATAGTTCTGTCCCTGTGGATAAAATACCAACAATCGGCTTTTTCGAAACTTTTACTTCTGCATAGCCAAAAGTAGCGAGAAGTGCAGTCGTGCCCGGATGAATGACAGCCCCTTGCTCTATTAAAACTTCACCTTCCGTTGCGTCCTCTCCTCTTAAAGAGATGTTTTCTCCATTCTCAAACGCCTTACGCAGTGTAAATGTTTGATCCGATTCAACTGTCTGTTCAAGCATCACAACAGCCGTTGCATTTTCAGGAATTGGTGCGCCCGTCATGATGCGAATCGCTTCGCCTTTTTCAATTCCACGCTTCGCTAAGTGACCTGCGCCAATTTCATCGATCACTTGAAATTCAATACGATTGCTCCCTGATGCACCTAGTGAATCTTCAGCCCGAATCGCAAAACCATCATAAGGTGAACGGTCGAACGGCGGTACATCATGTCTTGCGATAATCGGTTCTCTTAAAATACGACCGTAAGTATCTTCTAGTCGTACAACTTCACTGTCAATCAGCTTCGCATGCTCCGTAACAAGCTGAACAGCTTCTTTCACTTGGATTGGCTTTCTCATTAATGACTTCCCCATAAGGTAATCCCTCACATTTCTGTTATAGTTAAAGTAAATCATCCCGAAAGGATTGAAATATTTTGTCTAAATTAACACACTTCAACGAACAAGGCCGAGCTAAAATGGTTGATGTATCGAGTAAAAAAGAAACGCTTCGCATCGCTATCGCAAAATCATCGATTATTGTAAACGAAGAGATCCATGCACAAATTAAAGAGGGAACGAACAAAAAAGGTGATGTTTTGGGAGTCGCTCAAATTGCAGCTGTAATGGCGGCGAAAAACACAGCTACGATTATCCCAATGTGCCACCCACTTCCACTGACTGGCATAGATGTTCGTTATGACTGGTTAATTGATCGTGAACATAACCACTTTGAAATTATCATTCACGCTGAAGTCAAAACAAAAGGCGTAACGGGCGTTGAAATGGAAGCTTTAACAGCCGCTTCTGCCGCTGCCCTTACCATCTATGATATGTGTAAAGCAGTTGGTAAAGAAATGGTAATTGGACCGACAATGCTTATGAAAAAAACAGGTGGCAAAAACGGAGATTACGAGCGTCACGAATAAATGATCTATAATTAAATAGGTAACTCTTTTTCAGGTGAGTTACCTATTTTTATGCATGTTTATGTTTTGTAATTTCATGTACAATATGATGAAGTTCTGGCAAGACGAGCTTTTCCATTGCTAACCCAACCGCTTTGACAGAACCAGGGAGAATATAGACGACCTGATCCTTGATGACACCTGCTTCTGCACGACTTAATAACGCTTTTGAACCAACGTCTTCTGTGTAACTAAGCATCCTGAATAATTCACCAAAACCGGTAATCTCTTTCGTAAAATACGGAACGATAGACTCAACCGTCACATCTCTATAGCCGAGTCCTGTCCCCCCCGTTGCCACAACCCCGTGAATGGACTCATCAGCTAGTAATTCTTCTAATGATCGTTGAATTTCCTCACGATCATCTTGGCAAATTAACGACCTCGCAATATGATGACCTGCATCCGTAAACATTTTTCGAATCCTATCTCCCCCGCGATCATTCTCCATTTGGCGCGTATCACTTACTGTAAGAACTGCGATATTTAATGCTTCATCTTTTTTATATTCATGCTCTTTAGCCAATTTAATTCATCCTTTTCAACCAAAATATTGATGGTAGATTTTTCTTCCTTCTTGAACATCTTTCAATTCATGAATAAGTAGACGTCCATTTTTAAATATAATACAACGGTATTCATTCATTTTCATTTCAATAAAGTAAGGTGTTTTCTTATACTTTTTATTTAAACGTTTCGCAACCTTCTCTACTTCTAAAAGTGTTAATGAGCGGTTTTTCTCTGGAATCACTTGTACCGTATTTCGACCACAAAGAACTGCAAAACTTGTTTCATTCTCTTTTTGTAATGCAGGATAGCTAGGATCTGTTCCGCATGTAGGACAAGTGTCTTTTTGTAATCGGGAAAGTCCCATTTCAATACTCGTATTATGCCAACAATCATACGTTAACATTTTCGTACGCATCGTTTTTTTATTCCCCGAGAGCCATTTTAACGCTTCCGCACTTTGATGGGACGCAGTAATTTGAACAGCTGGCGCAATAATACCCGCCGTATCGCATGTTTCATTCACAGCTGGAAGTGCAGGTAATAGACATTGAAAACAAGGTGTCTCACCTGGTATAAACGAATAGCTCATACTCGTACTGCCTACACACGCGCCGTAAATCCATGGGATATTATTTTTCCAAGCGATATCATTCATCACAAGTCTCGTTTCAAAATTATCAGTTGCATCTAAAATCATATCCACACCGACGCTTAGTGCATCCATCTTTTCACCATCTACGTGATCCAATACGATTTCAATTTCAACGTCTGAACGAACTTGTTGGAGGCGACGTTTTGCAGCAACGACTTTAGGCGTTTTTTCGATTGCGTCTTGCTCTGTAAAAAGTTGCTGTCTTTGTAAATTAGAAGCTTCTACGTAATCTCGATCTACTAAAACAATCTTTTTTACACCCGCACGAACAAGCGTCTCTGAAATCGATGTCCCCAGTGCCCCGCATCCGATGATAAGCACTGTCGACTTACTAATTTCATCTTGCCCTTCTTCTCCAATTGGTGAAAATAATGTTTGTCTCGAATATCGTTCCTTCAACTAGTATACCTCATTTCTTTAACCAATAGAGCAAGGGCGTTCGGTAAAATCACCGAATGCCCTCTACTTTACTCAGGTGTAATATCTGTAAATGTGCCGACGTAACGAACGACCTCGCCAGAATCATCGGTTATTGTATGAATAGTTAACAACTCCAAATACTCTTCACCATTTTTCTTCTTATTCCATAGCTTCCCTTTCCATTCACCTTCTTGGCCTATTTGTCCCCACATCGTCGTATAAAACTCAGGAGACTGTTTGCCTGAACTTAAAATATTAGGATTCCGACCAATGACTTCTTCTGGAGAATATCCTGTTAGTTCAGTGAATGCTGGGTTAACGGTTTCGATTGTTCCATCTGAATTTGTGACAAGAATTCCTTGTCCAGTAGACTCGAAAACTTCCGAAGATACTTGTAAGCGTTCCATATAATAGAGCCAGAAGACTAATACAAAGCTAACGAGTGCAAACTGAGAAAACGCCATAAAACCAATTGAATATGAACCTGTCATCGAAAAAACTACTGATAATAAAAGTGGTGGGAAAAATCCCCCTAAACCACCCATCATCGATACAAATCCGTTGGCAATCCCAGCTTGTTTACTGAAGTATGTCGGAACAAGCTTAAATACAAGTCCATTCCCTGCCCCCGCACAAACTGCAATAATTAAACTTCCAACCGTATAAAGTCCGATTGACGGAGAAAATGCTAATATAACTGACGCTCCTGTTAATCCAGCAAAACATACCATCAGTAAGTTAAGTGGCGGGTATTTATCTCCAAGCCAACCACCGACCGGACGAAGGAAAGTAGCGAGCGCAATAAAGCCAGCTGTACGCATCCCTGCATCTACTTTGTCGATACCAAAATACGTAACGAGAAAGTTTGGTAAAAATACTGTAAACGCAACAAAAGAGCCGAAAGTAATAAAGTAAAACAAAGATAACAGCCAAAGTTTTTCATCTTTAGCTACTTGTTTAATTTGATCCATAATTGGTGCTTTTATTTTCTTTTCTTGTCGATCTCCGAAGAAAAAGTTTAACGCTGCAAAAATCACAAGCACAATTAAATATAATTGAACAGTTTTTTCCCAACCTATTTGAGCTGCAAACACAGGTGCTGCAAATGTCGAAACCGCTGTTCCTAAGTTACCAATTCCATAAATTCCGTTAACTAATCCATGTTTTTCTTTCGGATAATATTTCGGTAATGACGTTACCCCTACAGAGAATACGGCACCACCAATTCCAAGAAATGTCCCCCCGATAATTAAATCCATGAAAGAGGAAGCTTTACTAATATAGAAAACTGGAATCAATAATAAAATAAAGCTAATGAGAAATACCAATCTCGCACCGATTATATTTGTGTAATAACCGAACGGAATTCGCAAGACTGACCCAAGTACAACTGGAACTGCTGTTACAATTGCTAATCTTTCTGGCGGGATTGCAATATCTTCCACAATAAACGGAATTAAAGATGACAGTAACACCCAAACAGCAAACCCTACAATTAAGTTTAGTGTTTGTAACGGCACTTGAATTTTTCTAATCACACAATCACCTACTCATTTTTTAATTATGAATGATTTGTTATGTCCTTATTCTATTATAAAATTAAAAAGCTTTTTAAATAGTAGGGACTCCCCTATTCTGACTGAAAGGAATACCTACAATCATTCCGCGGGGTCCATTTCAATAATCGGCGTATATAACTGTTCATAAAGTTGATCTTGTTCTTCAATTCCTAAAACATTGTCAACCATCGGGAAGATAATAGATTCTTCCTTCACAAAATGCACCGTTAACACTTCAAATGCTTCTGCTGCATCTTTTACAACTTTTTGCATATCCTCCATCGTGAAATGATCGAAATCTCCTAATGTATGATGTAGAAAGTGACCGATATAGGCATCGATTTCTTCATGTTCTTCTTCCGTTGCTTTAATCGGCCCTTCCTCACCACCCACATACTTTGCAAGCATAGGAAACAAATACTCTTCTTCCTTTTCAGTATGATTTTTTAATGGTTCAATAAAATCAATAATCATTCTTCTTAACGTTTGTAACGCTTCTTTACCTTCTTCAACCGTATACATATTTCTTTCAAACGCTAACACAATAATGTGCCATTCTTCCATTAAGTAAGACAAATACTGATGCTCATTCTCCAACACACGTAGTGCTGGTAACGAAAATTTAAATTTCGCATCTTCAGTCATTTTTAACGCACCTTTCACTTAAAAATCTAATAACTTTTTTCGAAGGGCATACTCGATTAATTCCGGACGATTCTTTAGCTCTAATTTCTCCATAATACGTGATTTATGAGCCTCTACTGTTTTAACGGAAATAAATAGCTTTTCTGCAATTTCCTTATTGCTATATCCTTTTGCTGCCAGTGGCAAAACTTCTACTTCACGTTTCGTTAAAACTTTAAATGGATCATCTACGGACAAATAATCGTCATGCTTAACAAATTCACGCACAAGCGACGTAGCCATTGTTGGATGAATATAAGTGCCACCATTATGTACAGTTCGAATTGCTGATAAAAGCTCTTCGTCAGGTGCACTTTTTAATACATAGCCTGAAGCTCCACTTCTTAACACATGAAACAAATACTCATCATCATCATGCATTGTTAGTATTAAAATTTTTGTTTCAGGAAAATCTTCATGAATTTTTCCTGTTGCGATCAGACCACTTTCTCCAGGTGGCATACTTAAATCCATCAAAATAATATCCGGTCGATGCTCCGCAACTAATTGATAAGCTTCTAAACCATCAGCAGCAGTTGCAACAACCTCCATATCTTCTTGAAAGTTCAAAATATGCATAAAACCACTACGTACTAGTGCATGGTCATCCGCAATAATAATTTTCACTCTTTACCGCGCCTCCATTTAATCAAGCGGAACTTGCATGCGGATACTCGTTCCAACGCCAATTTCTGATTGGATGATAAGTGTTCCACCAACAAGTTCAGCCCGTTCTCTCATACCATATAAACCAAGACCTGTTCCTTTAGAGTGACCTTCCAGCTCGTCAAATCCTACACCTGAATCCTCAACAGTTAACTTTAATTTCCCTTCTTCTTCTATTACATGAACGGAAATTTCATCTGTCTCAGCATATTTTAATGCATTAAATACTGCTTCTTGACAAACGCGATAAACAACGGTTTCAACTTCGTCTTCATAACGCTTTGCTTTTAACCCTGCTTGAAAATTCACAACGACACCATAATTTTTTTCGATCCATTTGAAATGTGTTCGAAATGCTGCTTCAAGTCCAAGATCGTCAAGTGTAGCTGGCCTTAACTCTACAGCAAGATGACGGATATCGTCGAGAAGACGCATCAGTGAAATTTCAGTATGCTGAACCTTCTTCAAAACTTCTTCTTCTACATTCATATATTTTAAAACCCGTAAATCTACAAGTGCGCTTAATATTTCCTGTGCAACACTATCATGAAGTTCACGTGAAATTCTTTTTCTTTCGTTTTCTTGGGCTTGAATTACACGTTTTGTCATCATATTTTGCTGCAAAGCTTTTTGCGTTTCAAATTGACGAGTTAAATCCCGGAGCATGAACATCCGCACGCCGTTTTCTGGATCGATTGTTTGATAACTTGCTGTGTAAGGAATAACTCCCTTGCCTTTTGTTTCCAGGTAAACTTGAAAAGAGCTAAAATCCTTTTCATAGTTCTCGAAATAACAAGCTGTACACGTCTTCAATTCAGACTCACTTGTATAACCTTTACAAGCAAAACAAATTGCTTTGGGATCTCCTTGAATCATCTTCTTAAGAACTTGTGTATCTAATATATCCTCGGCTGAACGATTCATCGCAATCACTTTTTTAGATTGGTCAAAAAAGAAGATAGCTTCAGCTGAATTGTCGTACATTTTCATTAACAGATTCGTCAATTGAAAATCCTCGAATATCATATTTCTTCCACCATCTCCTCTTTAATATATGGTCCAAAACTAGATCCTATAGCTTGTTTAAATTCTTCAAATAGCTCAGCGGTAACAATCCGCTCATCTCTAAATGCAACAAGCAACACACCTTTTACACGTCCTTCTTTAAAAAGTGGAATCGCTCCAAAACTCGTTAATGCTTCGGACACGATAATTGGATAATTGTGAAAATCTTTTTTACTTAGCTCGCTTTCCACATCTGACATGCGCATTGGCTTTCCTGTTTTAAAAACATTGCCTGCAATTCCTTTACCGGTTTGTAAGATAATCCTTCGATATCGACTACTCTTATTTCCTAATATATACTCCCACTTCAGAACAAAACGGAACTTAGCAGGTTGTACTAGTGCAAGGGCAACTAAGTCAAATTCAAAATGGTCTTTCACTTTTTTTAAGGCTTGTTCAAAATTAAACTTTTGTTGTGGTTGCATATTTACTTCTCCCGATCATGAAATACTTTTCTCTATTTCGTTCGTTATTTTGAACGATGTCTTCTATAGACGATATAGCTTCTACCTACATAATTTAATGGGACACTCCACACGTGCACAAGTCTGGTAAATGGCCAAATTCCCAAGATTAGAAAACCTGAAAGAACATGTAATTTAAAAGCCAGTGGCACATGAGACATATAACTTGCGTCCGCCTGGAAAATGAATAAATTTCGGAACCAGACTGAAATTGAATCACGGTAATCGAAATCTGGTTGCGTAATGCTCGTTCCAATTACACTATACATTCCGATAAAAACAATAAATAATAAAAGTGTGTTGACGATTAAATCAGATGCCGATGATAATTTCCGAACACTTTTTATCGTAAATCGGCGTGATGTTAATATTACCATTCCTACGAGCGTAACGATTCCAAAAAAACCGCCTCCCCAAAAGGCACCCATATGGTAAAGTTCATCACTAATACCAACTGCACGCGTCCATTCTTTTGGAATCCCTAGACCAGCAACATGGCCCAAGAGGACAGGGATTACTCCGATGTGGAATAATAAACTACCAATCATTAACTGCTTTTTTTCAATAAATTCACTCGACTTCGCTGTCCAACCAAATTGGTCAGTTCGATATCTAAAAATATGACCTCCGATAAACAACGCGATACATATATACGGAAAAACGATCCATAAAAATTGATCTACCATTGTCGTTACGCCTCCTGCTGAATACAAGACTTAAAGGTTTCTCGTAACCCTTTTATTAAATGAAAGTAAGGACTATTATGCTTTTCTAACGCTTTAAGTAAGTGATAGGTACCGTCTTCAATTACTGCTAAAAGCATACTAAAACTTTGTGGTGCTCGGTCATCCCCGATCCATTCAGCTGCATAAATAAATTCACACATCAATGGAAGAAAGTCTGATAATTCACTGTCTGGCATATTCAGACCAAACATTTCATAAAGCACTTTTAATTTTGCAAGCATTTGTCCACGATCTTTCGCATCCTCATACTTCACATACGTCATAAATAAAGTTGTGTCTTTTTGGAAATCAAAAGTATACGTGTATATTTCCTGTATTTCTTCAAGGCTATATTCATGCATTTTATCCCAGTATGTTTTCAAACTTTCATACGCCGGATCTGAAGAGTACACAGACTCTTCAAATACCGACGGATGAAACGTACGTTTTTCTGGATACGTAAGTTGATTTGCAAAAAAACCAAAGAGCGGCTTCTCTTCATATAATTTTTCTAAATCAATCACGCCAGATCCCCCCATAGAAGTTTTCTTCGTAAATTTGTTTACCTGTTTTCTGAGGAGTTACTGGACCGCATCCATCACAACTGCCATCTGCTACTGGAATTGCTGCATAGCTATATGGACTATCAGTTGTCCCCATGCTGAAATCGCCCATTTCTTCATATCCAGTCGAACCTTGTGAACGATATGCGTTCATATGTCCTGTTCTCGTTGGTGATGAAGGAATAACAAATCGATCTTCATATTTTGCAATCGCAAGAAGTCTATACATTTGTTGCGTTGCTTGAGCCGTTAATCCTACTCGATCTAGCCTTGACTCATCAAATTCTTTTCCAGAAGATAATGCTCTCATATAAGACCTCATCATTGCCATACGTTGCAACGCCTCTTTCACCGTTTTCGTATCGCCAGCCGTAAGCATATTCGCTAAATACTGTACAGGAATACGCATTTCTTCAATTGCCGGGAAAATCATATCTGGATTTTTAATCGAATCTTTTCCTTCAAAATAGTTCATAATTGGGCTTAACGGTGGCACATACCAAACCATTGGAAGCGTACGGTATTCTGGGTGCAGTGGGAATGCCAGCTTATATTCAATCGCCAGTTTATAAACCGGTGAATTTTGAGCTGCTTCAATCCACTCTTCCGTAATGCCATCTTTTCTAGCTTGTTCAATGATTTCAGGATCATTAGGATCTAGGAATAAATCACATTGAGCTTGATATAAGTCTTGTTCATCCGGTGTTGCTGCCGCTTCTAATACGCGATCTGCGTCATAGAGTAAAACACCTAAGTAACGAATACGTCCTGTACATGTTTCAGAACAAACTGTAGGAAGTCCTGATTCAACTCGTGGGAAACAGAATGTACATTTTTCAGCTTTGTTTGTTTTCCAGTTGAAATAAACTTTCTTATACGGACAACCTGTCGTACAGTAACGCCAACCACGACATGCTTCTTGGTCAACGAGTACGATTCCATCTTCATCACGTTTATAAATCGCACCTGCCGGACAAGATGCCACACAACTTGGATTTAAGCAGTGTTCACATAGTCTTGGTAAATACATCATAAATGCTTGTTCAAAGTTGAATTTGATTTCTTCTTCAATCTTCTCAATGTTTGGATCTTTCGGTCCTGTAATATGAGCACCTGCTAACTGGTCTTCCCAGTTAGGTCCCCATTCCAAGTCCATATACTCGCCTGTTATCACAGACTTCGCTCGTGCAACTGGTGTATGCTCACTATCCCCAGCCGTTGTTAATTTTTCATAATCATATGTCCAAGGCTCATAAAAATCTTTCATCTCTGGCATATCTGGGTTATGGAAAATTTTACCTAGTGCGATTTTTGAAAGTTTTGATCCTGATTTTAGCTCTAATTTCCCTTTTTTATTAAGTTGCCATCCACCCTTGTAAAGTTCTTGGTCTTCCCATCGTTTCGGGTAACCAATACCAGGCTTTGTTTCAACGTTGTTAAACCACATATACTCCGCGCCTTCACGGTTCGTCCATGTCGTCTTACACGTCACACTACACGTATGACAACCGATACACTTATCTAAATTCATAACCATTGCAATTTGCGCTTTAATTTTCAAGCCAGTTTACCTCCTTCATCTTACGTACAGCTACATACACATCACGCTGGTTTCCAATCGGTCCATAATAGTTAAATCCATAACTTAACTGCGCATAGCCACCAACCATTTGTGTTGGTTTCATGTGGATTCTCGTCGGTGCGTTATGGCTTCCACCGCGCTCGTCTGTTATTTCCGAACCTGGAACTTGAATGTGTTTATCTTGTGCGTGATACATAAACATAGTTCCTTTAGGCATTCTGTGACTGACAACCGCACGTGCCGTTACAACCCCGTTTCGGTTATAAACTTCTAACCACTGGTTATCATCAATATCATGTTCTTTCGCATCTTCGTCTGAAATCCAAACAGTTGGTCCACCACGGAATAGCGTCAACATATGTTGATTGTCTTGATAAGTCGAGTGAATATTCCACTTACCATGTGGTGTTAAATACCTTAAAACGAGTGAATCTTGTCCGCCGACAATTTGCTTATCTTTTGGACCGAAAACCATTGGCGGTAACGTTGGTTTATAAACAGGTAGCGCTTCTCCAAAGTCAATAAATAACTCATGATCTAAATAGAAATGCTGTCTTCCTGTAAGTGTTCTGAACGGTACAAGTCTTTCAATATTTGTTGTAAATGGTGAATACCTACGACCTAATTTATTCGAACCTGAGAAAACTGGTGTTGGAATCACTTCTCTCGGCTGTGCTGTAATATTTGCGAATGTAAATCTTTCAGCACCTCTATCCGCTGAAATGTCTTTTAATTCTACACCTGTCATTTCTTCTGCAACTTCAAATGCCTTTTGAGACACTTTTCCGTTTGTAGCAGACGATAAGGTTAACATTGCTTCTGCTGCTTGTTTTGCTGTATGCAATTTCGGCAAACCGTTTTTAATCGATTCATCAAAGTAAGTACCGTTAATACTCTTCATCAACTCATACTCTTCCGCAACAGAGAAACTAACGCCATGCGCGCCTACTTTTCCAGTAGATAATAACGGTCCAAGCGTGACATATTTATCAAATATTTGCGTGTAATCTCTTTCAACGATTGTCATAGCAGGCATTGTTTTACCTGGAATCGCTTCAACTTCACCCTTTTTCCAATCCTTCACTTCTCCGTAAGGTTGTGCAATTTCTTGGGAAGAGTCGTGTGCAAGTGGTGTTGTGACAAGGTCTTTATAAATTCCCGGTAAATGTGTTTTTGCCATTGTAGAAAATGCTTCCGCAATTGCACGATAAATATCCCAGTCTGAACGCGATTCCCAAAGTGGGTCGACTGCTGGATTAAACGGATGCACGAATGGATGCATATCCGTCGATGATAAATCATGCTTTTCATACCATGTTGCTGCTGGTAAAACAACGTCTGCATACAACGGCGTTGCTGTCATTCGGAAATCTAATGCAACAAGCAAATCAAGTTTACCTTCTACATCTTCACGCCAAGCCATTTCTTCGGGCTTCAAATCTTCGTTAGGTGTTGCAAGGAGACCGTCCGACGCACCAAATAAGTGCTTCATAAAGTACTCTTGGCCTTTTGCTGAACTTGAAACGAGATTTGAACGCCATACGAATAATGAACGCGGGAAGTTCTCAGGTGCACCCGGGTCTTCTGCCGCAAATTCAAGCTCTCCTGATTTGAGTTGATCTACTGTATAATCAACGATCTCTTCTGTTGTCGTTTTTCCTTCTTTTGCCGCTTCTTCTGCGAATGTTAAGCTGTTTTTATTAAACTGTGGGTAAGAAGGCAACCAACCGAGTCGAGCGGCTAAGACGTTATAATCAGCTGGGTGTTCATAACGTGCTTCTCCAGCTGTTGGAGACATCAGTAAGTCAGCGCCCATTTCTTCATATTTCCACTGATCCGTTGCAAAGTAAAAGAATGATGTTGCGTTTTGCAATCTTGGCGGTGCTTGCCAGTCTCTCGCAAACGCAATTGTTCCCCAACCTTCAATCGGACGACATTTTTCTTGACCAACGTAGTGTGCCCAACCGCCGCCGTTCACACCTTGCGAGGCAGTTAACGTCACAAGATTTAAAATCGAACGATAAATCGTATCACTGTTAAACCAGTGGTTAATTCCAGCACCCATAATAATCATTGATCGTCCACCTGTATCAATTGCGTTTTGCGCAAATTCATGTGCAATTTGCGTAACAAGTTCAGGTTTTACGCTCGTGATTTTCTCTTGCCACGCTGGTGTGTACAATGATTCTGCATCATCATATCCCTTCGCTTCAAGTGGATGTCCAATTCGGTTAACACCATACTGACTTAACATTAAATCGTGAACAGTTGCGACGAGACGTTCTTTTCCATCACTGCATGTGATTTTCTTAGCAGGAATTGGTCTTCTAAATGTTCCATTGGCAACATTATCGAAATAAGGAAAAATAATTTCTTTCCACTCTGCTTCATGTTCTGCTACTGATAATGCCGGTTCGATTTGTGAACCATCTTCGTTTTCTAAGATAAGGTTCCATTTCACATCATCTTCCCAGCGTTGTCCCATCGTACCGTTTGGCACAATCACTTCATTTGCTGCTTCATCGAAAATAACCGGTTTCCACTCCGCATGTTGTGAATCATTTCCTAAATCACTTGCACGTAGGAAACGTCCTGCTTTATAAGCATCTTCATGCTCTTCAAGTAAAATTAAAAATGGCATATCTGTATATTGTTTTGCATAATTTAAAAACATTGGTTCTTTTCGTTTTTCATAATACTCATCTAAAATAACATGCGTCATCGCTTGTGCAACCGCAGCATCTGAACCTGGATGTGCTGCAATCCAATCATCTGCGTGTACAACACTTTCCGCATAGTCCGGTGCTACAGAAACTACTTTTGTTCCTTTATATCGAACTTCAGTTAAGAAGTGTGCATCTGGTGTTCTCGTTAATGGAACGTTAGAACCCCACATAATAATGTAGCCAGAGTTATACCAGTCACTTGATTCCGGTACGTCTGTCTGCTCTCCCCAAATTTGTGGTGATGATGGTGGTAAGTCTGCATACCAGTCGTAGAAACTGAGCATCTCTCCACCTAATAAAGAAATAAAACGTGCACCTGACGCATAACTAACCATCGACATTGCTGGGATTGGGGTAAACCCTGCAATACGGTCTGGACCATGCTTCTGAATTGTGTGGATAAGTTGTGCAGCAATCATAATCGTCGCATCTCGCCAATCAACTCGAACATGCCCGCCTTTACCGCGTGCCGTTTTATATTTATTTGCTTTTTCAGGATCTTCGACAATACTTGCCCAAGCTTTCACTGGATCTTTCAATTCTGAAACGGTTTTAGTCCACATACGCCATAACTTACCTCTTATATAAGGGTGCTTAATTCTTAATGGACTATATTCATACCAAGAGAAAGATGCACCACGTGGACATCCTCTAGGCTCGAACTCAGGCATATCGGGACCACAAGAAGGATAGTCAATCTGTTGGTTTTCCCACGTAATAATGCCGTTTTTCACGAATACTTTCCAACTACAAGAACCGGTACAGTTTACACCATGCGTCGTTCGTACAACTTTGTCATGTGACCAACGCTGGCGATACATATTCTCCCATTCTCTACTCTTTTCTTCCAGAATTGACCAGTTTCCAGAGAATCGTTCAATTGGCTTAAAATAATTCAATCCGAACTTTCTTTTTCGCTTCTGCTTTTGCATTTGCATGAACAGCTCCTTCTTCAATAACTTCCATAAGTTAACGTTGTAATTTAAACAGGACTTAAAACAACATTCATCTGCTTTCTATTGTAAGGATAAACAAAAGGACTTCCTATTAGGGATAGTCCTAATTCTTAAATTCTATACCCTATCCTCTTCATAATAAACAAAATAATAAAATGATCTAATTATTCTGGAAAAACAGAAGAAAGAAGTTAACCAATAAGTAGATAAAATTAAAAAAATGCGCAAGAAAGTATTAATTTCTCGCGCATTTTGAATGTGATTTTATTATGTAGAAGGACCCAGAAAATCGTCAGAAAAGTTAACACTCCTACAAGAGCCGTCGTGAAGAACGGCTTTTATAAGTAGAAGCGCAGCATTAACAAAGTGCGTAATTCCTACAAAAATTGCAGAAATAGGATAAATTGTACGCTACGTTATGAAAGGAACTGAAGTCATTCTCCTAGAAAAGGAATCATTCCGACGAATTCTAAGTTGTTAGAACAGATTTTTAATTTATTTTATAAATCGTCAAAACCATTTAAATCGCTTGTTTTAACGTATTGTCTTGAAGCTTGTTCAAAGAAATCTGTTTTTGTATCATCAAAGCTATCTACATAGGCTTTGATCCAACGCATTGGATTTTTCGTATGCTCAGGATAAATTTCACTTAACCCTAGCATTCTTAACATTTTATTCGCTCGATATTTAACATATCCCGCCATCTCTTCTAAATCAATGCCATCGATATCTTTTAAAACATATTCACTCCAAAGTGTTTCTTGCTCTACAGAATGTCTAAATTGATCATAAATCCACTCTGTAAACTCTTCTGTATTATATTCCGGATTTTCAGCTAGTGCTGCACGGAAAATATCACTAATTGCTTTACCGTGCTGCAATTCATCACGGTTAATATATGAAACCATTGTCGACGTTCCAACCATTTTTTGGTTACGTGCTAAGTTATAGAAGAAAGCAAATCCACTATAGAAGAATAAGCCTTCAAGAAGTGTTGTATAAACCATTGCTTTTAGTGTCGTTTCGATTGTCGGATTTTCAACAAAGTTATTATATACTTCAACAATTCGCTCGTTACGACGCATAAGCACTTCATCTGTACGTCCCATTTCAAATGATTCAATTTGCTTATCAAGTGTTGTTACAGATGACAAAACATAAGCGTAGCTATGATTATGCTCACTTTCTTGATCTGCGATTGTCGCCATTAAAGACTTTACAGCCGGGTCTGTCGTGTAATCTGCAATTTTTAAAGCAATTGTCGTTTGTGGACCATCAAGTGTTGCTAAGAGTCCAATAATCTTTAAAAATGCATCTTGCTCTTGCGCTGATAAAGTTGAAAACTGCTTCACGTCTTGTGTCATATCTACTTCATTTGCTGTCCAAAACAAAGAACGAATTCTTTGTCTTAATGTATAAAAATGAGGGTAGGCTAAATCATTCCAATTTAAAATACCACTCGCTTTTCCACCAAATATCGCCGTTGCTTTGTTTGGATTTGCTGGATTTAGTGCTTTCACTCTTGTAAGTTTGTCCAATGTTGTATAACTCCTTCCGTCCATTTCACTACTTGTTCTTCTTGTGTACCTCTTGGGCTTTGTTCAATTCTAAGTGGCGCATAATCGGACTCGTAAAACTTTGCTAACTTCACCGCAGCTGAACAAAATAAAGCGTCGCCGCCAAATTGTGTATCGCCTGTTCCAAAAACATATACATTTTCTGGTTTATAGCCTACATCTGCAACGAAATCTTTTACCTCATCCGGTGTTGCACCTTTGTCCCACGTAAAAGAACCAATCATCATCACATCATAATCACGCGGGGACGGTATAACGCCCCCACCGATTCGATAAGATGTGACCTCTATATTTTTTTCTTTCAATATTTCTTCAATTATATCAGCGACTTCCTCTGTATTCCCGCTCCACGACGCATATGCGATTAAGAATGACACCATTCACACTCTTCAATGTCTGTCGCGCTTGAACGCGTATAATAAGTTGTTTTCATCCCTGAACGCCATGCTTGAATATGCAAGTCGAGAAGTACGGAAGCACGAATTGTGTTTGGAACATAAATATTGAATGAAATCGCTTGGTCAATATGACGTTGTCTAGCCGCATTTTGTTTAACAGACCAACGCTGGTCAACAATGTATGCTGAACGTCTATAAATATCATACGTATTATGATCTAAATCTGGTGCAACTGTCGGTAGCTTGTAATCTCTTTTCTCTTCGTGGAAAAACGGTTTAAAAATCGGATCAATAGATGCCGTAGAACCAGCAATAACTGATGTTGACGAGTTCGGTGCAACCGCCATTAGATAGCCGTTACGCATTCCATTTTCCGCAACTTCAGCACGAAGTTCATTCCATTCTGCTGAATCATAGCCTTTATAATCAAAATAATGACCAGTTTGCCAATCTGATCCTTCGAATAAAGGATAAGCACCTTTTTCTTTCGATAATTCCATAGATGCTGAAATCGTCAGATAAGCAATTTGTTCATATAATTTATCTGCTAAATCAACAGCTTCATCTGACTCCCACTGAATATTTTTCAGTGCAAGTAGATGGTGCCATCCAAATGTTCCAAGTCCAATTCCGCGGTACCTAGAATTTGTTCTTGCTGCTTGAACAACAGGAATCTTGTTTAACTCAATTACGTTATCCAGCATACGTACTTGGATTTTAATGAGTCGCTCGAGTACATTTGCTGGTACAGCACGTCCAAGGTTGATTGATGATAAGTTACATACAACGAAGTCACCTGGTTTTGAACGTGTTACAACAATGTCATCTTCAAGTGTTACTGATTCAAACTCTGTTGCACTCATATTTTGCGCAATTTCTGAACATAGATTGGAAGAATAAATCATGCCTTCATGTTTATTTGCATTCGCACGGTTTACTTCATCACGGTAAAACATAAATGGCGTCCCTGTTTCAAGCTGACTGCGTAGAATACGTTTCATTAATTCAATCGCAGGTACAGTTTCACGGCTCAACTCAGGATTATTTACACATTCCTCATATTTTTGTCGGAATGAACCATTTCCCCGCTCCTCATCGTAAAAGTCTTCTAGAGAATACCCCATAACTTCACGCACTTCATGCGGATCAAATAAATGCCAATCTCCACGTTTTTCTACTTGCTCCATATATAAATCAGGTAAACAGACTCCCGTGAAAATATCATGCGCACGCATACGCTCGTCCCCGTTATTTAATTTTAAATCGAGGAATGTGAAAATATCTTTATGAAAAACGTCTAAGTAAACTGCAATAGCACCTTGTCTTTGCCCTAACTGATCAACGCTTACCGCCGTATTATTCAGTTGCTTTATCCACGGGAGTACTCCACTAGATGCACCTTCAAATCCGCGAATTGCTGAACCACGACTACGAACTTTCCCCATGTAAACACCAATACCGCCGCCAAATTTCGACAAATTTGCAACTGCTGTATTGCTGTCATAAATGCCTTGTAAAGAATCATCAACTGTATCAATAAAGCAACTTGACAACTGACCATGCGGTTTTCCAGCATTTGATAATGTTGGCGTCGCAACTGTCATATATAAATTACTCGTTGCCCAGTAGGATTCCGCAATTTTTGCAAGACGATCTTCAGTCTCATCTTGCATTAATGTCATTGCAATCACTAACCAACGCTCTTGCGGTAGTTCGACTGGCTTTGTATTATAATCAACTGCGACATAACGATCCATAAATGTTTTTAATCCGATATATGTGAAAAACTTATCTCTCTCTGGTTCAATTATTTTCCCTAATTCAACTAATTCTTCTTTTGAATACTTTTCTGTTAAAACAGACGAATATAAACCTCTTTCAACAAGGTTTTCTACATGTCCAGCGAAATTAGCATATACTTTTTCCCCACGCTGCGCTTCTTCATGACTATACACTTCATGGAGGTAAATTCGAGAAGCTACAAACGTCCAATATGTCTCATCTTCAGCGACAAAACTAATCGTTTCAAGCACCATAGCAGCAATCCATTCACTTACTGTCCCCTCAGGATATCTTTCCAGCCAACGGTTGCTCACTTTTAGTAAAGGTTCAATTTTCTCTTCTCCGAATTCCATTTGTAAACTGTTAATAATTTGATCGACTTTTGTTGTTTTAATTTCTGTTGTCATTGATTATTCTCCCTTCCATGATGTGCGCGTTTTGGCTCATAGTCACTGCGCTCCAAATAAAGCATTCGTCTTCATTCGACAAACAAGCGCTTCATTTTCTCCCCTTGCTTCACTAAAGCACTTGAAGACGACACTATTTTACAATAAAAAATAGATTTCTTAGTGGTTTTCATTCTTTGATCAGTTTACTGAACCGACTTTGATTACTTTTTTGCATAATGAAAGAAAAAGCGAACTTCTATTTCAGTTGGAATGTTCTCTTTTCCTCGATTGTTTATGATCCACAAGAAGCGTCTTGTTTCATACTTTCTTACTTATAAATATGAAATTTCTGTAAATATACTTATGATACTCACAGAACTCATCTCATTTCCTTAAAGTTATCCACACACTAATTGTGGTATCGGTTTGTGCGCAACACTATATATTGTGTGCATCACTTCTTATATACCCTAACATATTGTGTTTCAATCGTAAAGTAATCGAAAACCTATTTTCTTCTACGTAAAATTATATCCACAATACCCACACTATCCACATATTTATTTTCCACATTCATTTTCCTCCCATTACGATATTCCGAATTCTAAAAAGATAAGTTATACACAATCCATGCACACAAATAAAAAATTCATCTAACAAAAAAGTTTTTTGTCAGATGAATTTTTTCTGTTTTTTTGTAAAAGAAAGCACTTTCGAGTAGTAGACTTTTCCATACAATTTATACACTGCTCTCCCTACTCGTTCTGTTTTTGATTACATCGTTACTTTTACAATAAATTTAGTAAGGACGTTTCTTATTTCTTTTTCTTGATCGATGTGGGACGTATTTTTTCTTTTTCTGCTCAACTTCGCCTTCTGGATTTCCAATGTCAAATTCATTACTAAATTCCGTCCTTAAATGTTCTAGTTCAGCACGATCAAATTGCTCAGTCCCATCAAACTGATCATAAGTCGCATCGATGCTAGGGTATGCGTCTTCAAAAAGATATTTTCTTAAGAACTTATGGAAAAACGCTTCACCTAGGGCTATCAAAACTGCAGGTGTAAAGGCAGCCCACCCGATTTGATCCACTCCTCCTAAAAGAAAAGCACTTCCAAATAAAACAACAAAAAATACAACACTAAAATCAACGATCGTCGCAATCACATTGCCATATCTCGGTAAAATAACCATATCCCCTATAAGTGATATAACTGTCACCAATATGCTTAAAAACAATATGTTCATGAAAGACATGTCGAACATCCATAAGATAACCCCTAATACAAATAAAATCATAAAAAACTTTAAAAATAGCGGCACTGCATACTTCACTTTTACATACCTCCTTCCTCTCATATTTTTTTAATTTACTCGCACGACATTATGTTGGTCTCAAAAATTATTCTTATGCATAAGACAAGTTGTTGATAAGAACAGCACTCATTTCTGTACCTACATAAAAAACCGTCCATCAAAGCAAATGATTGCATTGATAAACGGTTTAAGTTTTCTATTATTTATTCTATCTCAATCATTTGCGTCCCTTTTTCTTGAATATGAATTGCTGGGGGCAGTTCTAGATGGTCCCTTAATGTATCGCCTTCGTATGCGGCTTTGAAAATTCCTCTCTTTTGTAGAATCGGTACAACTAAATCAACAAACAACTCTAACTCGCTTGGTAAATTAGCAATCAACATAAACCCGTCGATAGCTTCTTCTACATACCATTGCTCGACTAAGTCAGCCACTTGTTCTGGCGTTCCTAAAAAAGGTGTTCGTGGTGTTGCTTCCTGAATCGCAACTTCCCGTAATGTTAAATTTCCTTCAAATGCTTCTTTTTTAATTCTCTCCGTATCACTTTGAAAACTATTCTCACCTAATGTGCCTAAGTTTGGGAAAGGCTCATCTAATACGTATTGCGAAAAGTCATGATGTTCGAACAGCCTCCCTAAAAATGCCAATGCTTCTTCAATTGTCACTAAATGGGCAAGTTCTTGATATTTTCTTTCGGCTTCTGATTCTGTATAACCAATAATCGGGCTAATCCCTTGAATAACAACAAGATCATCTTCGTCTCGCCCATTTTCAATAACCCTTTTCTTCATATCGGTATAATATCCTTTTGCTTCTTCAATTGTCGGCATAATCGCAAAAACAACATCCGCTTCTTTAGCAGAAAATTGCTTGCCATCTTCCGAAGATCCTGCTTGAAAAATGATAGGTTCTCCTTGCTTAGAGCGACCAATGTTTAACGGTCCTTGCACAGAAAAGTGTTTCCCTTCATGATTTAAAGTATGCAGTTTTTTAGCATTTAAAAATTCACCTGTTGTTTTATTACGTGTAAATGCGTCCTCTTCCCATGAACGCCATAACCCTTTCATCACAGTGACAAATTCATCAGCCATTTCATAACGTTCCCGGTGATTCGGATGATCTTCAATCCCTTTACTAAAATTTAAAGCTGTTTTTTCAAGCGCAGAAGTCACGACATTCCAACCCGCTCGGCCATGACTAATCATGTCGAGTGAAGCAAATTGACGTGCTGCCGAATAAGGCTCGCTATAAGTTGTTGACAATGTGCCAACAAGACCGATTTTAGATGTCACTGCCGCCAGTGCTGATAAAATGGTTAGCGGTTCAAAACGATTTAAATAATGTGGATTGGATTTTTCATTTATGTAGAGTGCATCAGCGATAAACACAAAGTCGAACTTTCCACGTTCAGAAATTTGCGCTTGTTCTGTATAAAAGTGAAAGTTTACACTGGCATCAGATGGGATATCTGGATGTCTCCAGTCAGATATCTTTTCCCCAACTCCGTGAATCATTGTGCCAAGTTTTAGCTGTTTTCGGACTAACATCATGAGCTCCCCCCTCAATTTTTTCTCATTATAAGTATGCGTCACTCTCTTCCACCTGTCAAGACACATGTAAATAACGAAAGGTTGGAACTTTCCGCTTATCCCCAAAAAAACGTTGGCATCTTTTAGGATACCAACGTTTACGATGATTATTTTCTATTGTTTTCTTCCCAACATTCCGCGCCTTTAAGACCCGGAATAGATTTTGCTTTAAAAACTGGATTGAGTCCTTGTTTTCGCTGAGCCGAAAAGTCGTCTAACACTTTAAATGCCACTTTTCCTAATAAAGCAATGACAAGTAAGTTAATGATTGCCATGAGCCCCATAAACAAATCGGCCATGCTCCAAACAATCTCTACTTGCGCCATTGCTCCGAACATCACCATCACAAGAACTAAAATGCGATAAGCAAACATCCAACCTTTATGCGCCTTAATAAACTCAATATTTGTTTCACCATAATAATAGTTCCCTACAATCGAACTGAAAGCAAAGAATAAAATAGCAATCGCGACAAAGTAAGGTGCCCATGAGCCAACATGTACAGCCATCGACGCTTGCGTTAAAATAATCCCGTCTTGCTCTCCTGTTGTATAAAGACCAGCCAAAATAATAATAAATGCCGTCGCAGAACAAATCATAATGGTATCAAAAAACACACCCAAACTTTGTACTAATCCTTGCTTAGCAGGGTGAGATACGTTTGCCGTTGCCGCTGCGTTCGGTACGCTTCCCATACCTGCTTCGTTTGAGAATAGACCACGACGAATTCCTTGCATCATTGCCGCGCCAATTCCTCCACCAACAACTTCACGAAGTCCAAACGCATGACTAATAATTAAATTAAACACCGCTGGAATCTCTGTAACATTTGTAACAACAATATACAATGCAATAATTAAATAGAACGTCGCCATAATTGGAACGACTAATTCCGTCACTTTGACGACTCTTTTAATTCCACCAAAAATAATTATGCTCGTAATGAGTACTAAAACAATCCCAACAGCCCAATCTGAAAAACCAAAGACATCCATAAAAGATTGACTAATTGTGTTTGCCTGAACAGCATTAAAAATAAACCCAAAACTTAATGTTAATAAAATAGCAAATACAACGCCTAATTTACGAAGTCCAAGTGCTTTTTCCATATAATACGCTGGTCCACCTCGGAACGTATCACCATCTTTTACTTTGTATACTTGTGCAAGTGTACTCTCGATGAAAGCAGTTGCCATTCCGATAAACGCAATGACCCACATCCAAAATACCGCACCAGGTCCCCCTACACCGATTGCTAGAGCAACGCCCGTTACGTTTCCGGTTCCAACACGAGAAGCTGCACTAATCGTGAACGCTTGGAAAGGTGATACCCCGTCATTACTTTCTTTCCGCTCAAAAATTAACCGAAACATCTCTCCGAATAAACGGATTTGTACAAATTTCGTTCGAACCGTAAAATATAATCCGAGCACTAACAAAACACCGATTAATATGTATGTCCATATAAAATCATTTAATGGTCCTACCAACCAATTCAAAAAATCCATTGCCATATAAAAACTCCTTTCCTTCAAATACTATTGTCCCAAAACTCTTAAAAATAATTTTACTAAGAAATATCTAAAATATCAATATTGACTTTTTAAAGAAGTTCATATATAGCAACTTATCTCTATAAAATAATATTGAACAATAATAAAAAGATGCCTAATTTACATTAGACATCTTTCTTATCATACAGTTTTACAAGGCTTCGGAAACTGTCTTTTTATAATAACCAACTGACAAGACGGCAAATAGTAAATAGATCAGAGCGTAAACGCCCATTGCAATTGTCGTTGGCACTGTAATATCTGACACAAACAAGAAACTCGCAGATTTAATAGCGAAAATAGAGTGGAGTAAACCAATCGCAAGCGGTAAACCAAAAACAAAAATTTGCTTTCGCACAATGCCACGCATAATTTCTTTTTTAGAAAACCCAAGTTGTCTCAATGTTTTATAACTTTGCTTCTCTTGTTCCGCTTCTGTCATCTGTTTAAAATATAAAATACTTCCTGTTGAGATTAAAAAAACAAGACCTAAAAAACCCGCAATGAAGATAAATAGACCGCTACCTTCCAACGAATTTTCATACATAGAATAATAATCAATCCCACATGACCTGCCTTCATCGCAATTTTGTGTGTAAATGTGCGATGCTTGTGCAAGGTCATTTTTATCTGTAATATTAAGCGCATATACAGTCTGCACAATCCATTCTTCAAATACATCTTCCATACTTTCCGGTACCATCTCTTGTTTATACTTTTCAAAGTCATTTTCATTCACAACTAATTGGGAACCGGCACTTGCATTAATGACATCACCTTCTCCGTATTTTACCGCTTTAAAAGTACGCGTTGGATTACTACTCGTCACATCGATTTCAAATGGTGTTTCAATATCTTTTACAAACTTCCCTATCAATGCATCATGATAAATGAGTGTGCCATCTGCTGGTATTTCAACAGCCAACCCTGCTTCCTGTAATTGCGAAGCATTCACGATATAACTGTTCGCTAAAAACTGCCGTGGTCCGACAACTGCTGGAAATATGCCCTTTTCGTATACGCCTTCTACCGCAAGCAACTCAAGTTTTGTTTTCGTATAGTCAATCCCTGCTGTTGTCAATTCCGATTCAAATTGTTCCAATGAAATTGCTTCATCTGTAAGATGTCCTTCTGCCCACTCCTCAATCATATAGTCAAAAGGCAACGCATAACGCGTTTCTTTTTCGGTCGCATAATATAAAGAATAAGCAACTGCAAGCATCGTAAGCGTCATCGCCGATAACACCGTAATTATAGTAAGTGAATTGGCGTTTCCTTTCATTCGATGCATAAGTGTCGCAAGCGATAAACTGTTCTTCAATCCAAGATGACCTTGTTTGCTAGCACGTATTTTATATAAAACCCAACCAATTGTAACGCGAAACAACAAATAAGTACCAAGAATTGTTGATGCCAGTACCGCTAGCATATTGAAAAACAACATCTCATTCAGCATTCTCCCCGATAACCAATAACCGAAAACGACGAGAGCTATCCCCAAAATTGCAACAATAGCTGATAATATAGATTTTGGCTTCTTCGGAATTTCTCCCTTTTTATCGGCATTGAATAAATTCAACAGCGTGTTACGATAAACTGTAAACAACATTTGAATTGACGTTAACCCAATAATCACCATGAAAACAATAATCGTTTGAACGACTGCCGTGGTTGAAAAGGATACTGAAATAACCCCATCAAAACCGATTAACTTCATGAGTAATAGTAAAAACAAGCGTGATACTAAAATACCAACGCCAATCCCAATAAATAACGCCCCTGAACTTAACAAGACATTCTCAATCATTAAAAGACGAACAACTTTATTTTTTGACAAGCCGATTAATTGATACAGACCGATTTCCCGACTTCTTCTTTTTAAAAAGATTGCATTCGCATAAATAATGAAAATCCCTGCGATGACGAGAAGCAATATGCCTGCTACTGCAAATGCAGAACCCATAGAACCACCCGATCTCGCGACAACCGAATCATCATGTTGTAATGTCGCAAACACAAAATACAAAGTTACACTAAAAATAAGTGCGAAAAAATATAAATAATAATGTTTAATATTTTTCCGCATACTGCGAACGACAAGGTCAAATAGAGTCAACGCTGTCACCCCCGAGAACACCTTGCACCTTTAAGATTTCCTGGAAAAAGGCTTGTCTCGTTTTATCTCCACGGTATAACTCCGAATAAATCATGCCGTCTTTCAAAAAGACAACTCGGCTACAATAACTTGAGGCAATTGCATCGTGCGTGACCAACATAATCGTTACACCGCGCTGCTCATTAACATCTTCCATCGTCTTTAATAATGACGCAGCCGACTTCGAATCAAGTGCACCTGTTGGCTCATCCGCAAAAACCATCGAAGGCTCATTAATCAGTGCACGTGCCGCTGATGTACGCTGTTTTTGTCCACCTGAAACTTCATGCGGATATTTATTTGCAAGATTTGCAATCCCTAAAACTTCAGCAATTTCATTAAAACGAGTTTCCGCTTCTTTTTTCTTTACTTTACCAAGAGAAATCGGCAGCAGAATATTTTCTTTCACCGTTAACGTATCGAGTAAATTATAATCTTGGAAAATAAAACCGAGCTTATCGCGTCTAAATGTGGAAAGGCGTGCATCTTTCATTTTCGAAATATCGTCCCCATCAATTAAAATCGTTCCTGCTGTAGAACGGTCAATCGTTGCGAGTACATTTAAAAGCGTTGTTTTCCCCGCGCCTGAAGGTCCCATAATTCCGACAAACTCACCTTTTTGTACGTGAAGATTAATCCCTTTCAAAACTTCTTGCACGTTCCCACGTGTACCATATGACTTTTTTATATTTTGTGCATGGAGTACAGACTGTTGTTTTATGTGTTGTTCATTCATTTAAATTTCCTCCTCATTTCAATCTTGCTTCCATCTTATCACTTGCCTAATAATCGGTCGTTCGATTGAGATGACAATGAGGCTTTCTAAAATGACATTTTTGTCACGTTAGAGTTTTATCGTAATCATTTTCATTCGGAAACAAAACTTCAATCACCATACCTTTCTTAGGTTGAGCATTTGCTTGAAGTGTAATTCCTATTTTACTTGCAACAGTTTGAGCTAAGTATAATCCTAACCCGGATGACGCATTATGGATACGTCCTGTCCCACCTGTGAAACCTTTCTCGAAAATTCTTGGTAAATCATGTGATTCAACTCCTGGACCTTCGTCTTGCAACTTCACAACGGCATATCCTAATTCATTTTCTTCTATGAAAATAGTAATAATCCCACCAACTGGACTATATTTTATGGCATTCGTTAAAAATTGACGGATCATAAACCGGCACCACTTTATATCGGTCACTACTTCTACTCCATCCCCGACAAACTCAACAGCAATATTTTTCTTCATACACCAAGAAGCTAACTCTCGAACTTCTGCGGATATCAGTTTTTGTACATTCGTCTTTTCCAATACATAATCAGCTTCTAGTGAAGGTAAACGAGAAATTGATAATTGTTGGTCAATCAGTAAATGAAGCCGCAACCATTCAGTCTCCACTTTCTTAAAAGCCGGATCACCTTTGTGTTCATCAATGATCAGTTTCATCGCAGTCAGTGGCGTTTTTACCTCATGCACCCAAGCTGCTGTGTATTCTCCTTCCTGAATACTTAAGCGACGCACTTCTTCCACTCTGTTTGAAAAGGAATTTGCAACACTATGTAAGATTTCTTTTATCATTCGATCCTGCATATAAAAAGCTTCTGGGAGTGCTACATGCCAATTCTCCTCTTTCGCATGAAGCAATTGCCCCAGCTCTTTAATAAATTTTGTCTCCGCTCGATAACGCCAAATAACAAAAATGATAAATGCCACAAGCAATAATAAATTAAAATAAAGAACAGCCATTAACTCGACATGAATCCCTTGATCAGCCCATAACACAAAATCGATTAATCCAATGGAAGCAAAATAAAAATATAGCCAACTTTTTTTATCAGCTAAATAACTAAGCAACATAATATTTACCTCCTAAAGCGTGATTGCCATATAACCTAGCCCTTTTTTCGTCACGATTGCTTCTTCCAAATTGAACTCCCCTAATTTCTGCCTAAGTCTCGTTATATTCACTGTTAATGTATTGTCATTGACGAATCGTTCATCATCCCATAATTTTCGAATGAGTTCATCTCTTGAAACGATTTTATTATTCGATTCTACAAGTATCGTTAGAATGAAAAATTCATTTTTTGTTAATTCCATCTCACTACCATCTAACCGAATCACACTGCGCTTCATGTCAATCATCGCGCCATTCCATTCCATTACGTCAGATACTTTTTCCCCGTATGAATAGGTTCTTCTTAGAAGTGCCTGTAATTTCGCAAGAAGAACATCTGTATCAAATGGCTTTTGAACATAATCATCTGCACCCATATTCATAGCCATAACCATATCCATCGGGTGATCACGAGAAGACAAAAAAACAATCGGCACTTTAGAAACAGATCGAATCTCTCGACACCAATGAAAACCGTCATAAGCAGGCAGCTGAATATCAATAATTACAAGATGCGGTACTTCTTCAATAAATGAGGCCATTACATCATGGAAATCACTGGGACCCACCACTTCAAACGACCACTGGCCTAATCTTTCTTTTAAAGAATTAAAAATTGACTCATCGTCTTCAATAATAAAAATCTTCATATCCACAGAAATCCGCTCCTTACTTTATTTCTTCTATCATAAGTGAAATACTCCTTTGTTTGTTAGATTATTTATCATCGTTTCCATATTGTCTAACGAGTTAATATCAACGTGTCAGCTTATTTTTAATAATGTACGATAAAATCTGCATCTGGATGTACACAGTCTGGATAAATTCACACTTAAAAAACGCATCTTTCTATAAGAAAAAGATGCGTTTTTAGTATTCTTTTATTAAATTAACCCCAAACTTCTTTTGAAAGATCTACAATAAACCTTAACTTCTCCCATTGCTCGTCTTCCGTCAATTTGTTTCCATGATGTGTGGATGCAAAACCACATTGTGGGCTTAAGCAAATTTGCTCTAATGGAACATATTGAGAAGCTTCTTTAATACGTGATCTGATGAGTTCCTTATCTTCTAATTCCCCACTTTTCGATGTGACAACACCTAAAATGACTTGTGCGCCGCCTTTTGGAACATATTTAAGTGGTTCAAATCCACCTGAACGCTCATCATCATACTCTAAGAAAAACCCATCAACTTTTTCTTTTCCTAAGAGCGTCGGGGCAATCGCATCATATCCGCCTTCAAATGCCCAAGTTGACTGGTAATTTCCACGGCATAAATGTGTTGTGACAACTAAATCTTCAGGTTTTCCTTCTAGTACGCCATTTATCACACGTACTGCTAAGTCAATGAAATAATCTTTTTCGCCTACTTGATCATTCCACGAAACTTCATCTGCTGCAAGACTCGCAATATACACATCGTCTAGTTGTATATAACGTACTCCTGCTTCATAAAATGCATCCAGTGCATCACGATATGCTTGAATCACATCTTTCGCATATGCTTCAAGATCAGGATAAATAGTTTCATCACGAATCCCGCTATTAAAAAGTTGGTTTGGACTTGGAATTGTTTGTTTCGCAACCGCTCTGCCGTCTACAATCTTATTAAACTCTTTAAAATCTTGAATGAACGGATGGTTTTTATCAAATGAAATCTTTCCCACATTTCGTATATTGTAACGTTCGGTCTCGACTCCTTCAAACACATATCCTTGTGCTGGTACATAACCTTCGATTCCATTTAAATGCTCAAGAAAATCAATATGCCACCAAGTACGTCTAAATTCTCCGTCCGTCACAAGCTCCAATCCAACTTCAATTTGTTTATCAACAATACGCTTAATTTCTTCTGTTTCGATTTCGCGAAGTTGTTCAGCTGAAAACTTACCTTCTTTGAACTTACTTCTTGCTTCATGTAATCTGTCTGGTCTTAATAAACTTCCTACGTGATCTGCCTTAAATGGTGCTTTTGTAATTGTTTGTGTGTTTGTCATTACTCATTTCCCCTTTTAATTTTTTCTTAACAAGGAAAAAACCCTTCTTATAAATAAGAAGAGTTTCGCAATGTTAGCTGTTCACTCTTCTTATCTCCAAGCTTTTTGCTACAGGAATTAGCACAGTTCTCTAGAAGTCTGTTGCTGAGGTTTCATAGGGCCAGTCCCTCCACCCCTCTGGATAAGAAAGTCGCTTATTAAGTTATTTATTACTTTACACATGTATTATTTGAATGTCAATTGTATTCTGAATTTTACTTTAACAGAGTGTGATATGAATAGATTTTTCCTTTTTAGTTTAAATAAAAAAAGACACTTCAAATGATCATACCCTTTTGAAGTGTCTTTCTTATTAATTCGTATAATAGATTCCTGAACCTGGACCTAAATCAATACCAAATAGCATCCAAACGACGAGCGTAATTGTCCAGAAAATGAGGAAGAAAATACTGTACGGGAACATCACTGAAATTAATGTACCAATTCCCATTTTCTTATCATACTTCTGTGCGAACGCAATAATAATTGCGAAATACGTCATCAGTGGAGATATAATATTTGTCGAAGAGTCTGCAACACGATAAGCCATTTGTGTTAACTCAGGTGAGTAGCCTAAGTTCATCATGATCGGAACGAATACTGGTGCCATCATTGCCCATTTAGCGGAAGCACTTCCGATAAATAAGTTAATAAATGCGGCAATCACTACAAATAATAATACGAGTGGAATTCCTGTTAAGTTAATACTTTGTAAAAATTCCGCTCCGTAAACTCCGATAATTAATCCCATATTAGACTCGGAGAACCAAGCAACAAACTGTCCTGCTGTAAATGATAGAACGATAAACATTCCCATAGATGCCATCGTTGCAGTCATCATAGCTGCAACATCCTTGTCATTTCTTATCTCTTTCGTAATACGTCCATAAACAAGACCTGGAATGAAGAAAAGAATTGTAATAATTGGAACTAGTGAATCCATAAACGGTGATCGAATAATTGGCATATCCCCGTCTCCGCGTAGCGGGCCCCATTCTGGAACAACTAAAAGCGCCATCACAGCACTTGCAACGAGAACTGAAAGACCAGCCCATAAAAGACCTTTCTTTTCTACCGCAGAAAGTTTTTCAATTTTCTCACGGAATTCACCTTTGTACTCACCAAGTCTCGGTTCAACGATTTTCTCAGTTACCCAAGCACCTACAAATGTAAGAACAAATACAGAAACAATGATGAAGTAGTAGTTCATGGCGATGTTCATACCTTCAGCGTAGGTTGGATCTATAATTGCTGCAGCTGAAATTGTTAATTCACCTAGTAATGCATCTGTTCCTGATAAAAATAAGTTCGCACTAAATCCACCTGAAACTCCCGCGAATGCAGCAGCTAGACCAGCCAAAGGATGTCGCCCAATTGCTGCGAAGATTACTGCACCTAGTGGTGGCAATACTACATACCCAGCGTCAGAAGCAACACTCGACATAACCCCTGCAAATACAAGACCTAATGTGATGAGTCGTTTTGGAACTGATAACACGAAGCCACGCAGTAAAGCACTAATTAATCCTGTACCTTCTGCAAGCCCAATTCCTAACATTGTCACAAGTACAACGCCTAATGGTGCGAAACCGACGAAGTTATTCGTCATTTCCGTAAAGATATACTTGATTCCTTCGGCACTCATTAGATTTTTTACTTCTATAATCTCTCCAGCTTTCCCAGGATGTTCTGCACTAACACCAAAATACGAAACAATCGCAGATACAATAATGACTAAAAATGCAAGCCCAGCAAATAATGTAACTGGGTGCGGTAGTCTATTCCCTGTACTTTCTACAAAGTTCAGAAACTTTTGGAAAAACCCTACTTTTTGTTTTTTCATATAATACTCCTTCCGCTACATAAAACATTACAATATTCAGATAATAAAACGAAACTTAAAAAGAAAGGATTTCCTTTCCTCTCATGGTATATTAAATTTTAGCGTTCGTTTATGTATAATTAAATGTTTTCTTTTTTTGAATAGCTCCAAGTATATAAGATTTTTATTATAAAATAAATAGCAAAACAATAAGACTAACTATATCCAAAAATCATTATCTTCATCCTTTTCAAATAACTGTTCTTTCGTTATAATTTCATTACAATACTAACAATTAAGGAGCAATTTTATGAAACTAACACCTATTGGGATTTGGGGAGGTTATCCGAAAGCAAATAGTGCGACCTCATCCTTTTTACTTAAATATGAAGGCTTCAACTGTCTCATTGACTGCGGCAGTGGTGTTTTATCATCACTTCAAAATTATTTATCGTTAGAACAATTAGATGCTGTTGTTTTAACGCACTATCATGCAGATCATATTGCAGATATTGGCAGCTTACAATATAGCCGAGTCATTCAATATTATTTGCAGGAATCTCCGAAAACCCTACCTATTTACGGACATTCTAAAGACGTAGAGCAATTTACAAAACTATCTTATAAAGAACAAACGATTGGTATTCCAATTGACGAAGGACAAACCATTCAGATTGGTCCTTTTACTGTTACTTTCTGTCAAACGAATCATCCAGTTTACTGTCTTGCCGTCAAATTTTCAATCCAAGAACGCTCAATTATTTTCACAGCAGATACAGCTTGGCATGAACCACTTATCACATTTTCAAAAGGAGCCGATCTACTCGTTAGTGAAGCTAATTTATATGAAGAACACATTGGTGTTTCGCCAGGTCATATGGGCGGAAGTGAAGCAGGACGATTAGCAAATTTAGCAGAAGTTGATCAGCTACTACTTACTCATCTTCCTTTGCATGGTGATGTCACAAACATTTTAAAAGCTGCACAAACCGAATTTGCAGGTCGGGCAGAAATTGCAGTTGTCGGAAAAACTTATGAAATTCCTTCCCTAAAATCGTCGAACTAGAAGAATGGTAGTTCGACGATTTTTCCAACTACTTTTTTACTTCACTTTTCGTATTTAAAATTTGCGTTTTACTTGAATGAAAAACATCCCCATTTTAAGATAGACGTATTGAATCTTTCCTTTGATTTACTCTTTTAAAAATAAATGTTGCACAAGGGCAACTTTTGTTTTATACTAGCATTAATAACTTGCACGAGGGAAACTTATTCCTTTAAGTTGCCCTAAGGAAACTTTTTCCAGTAGACGTAGGCTAGATAACACCCTCTTAAAATTTAATGGAAAATCAATGCCTATAATAACTAGATTCAAGTTTTGCTTTATTTTTACCTTGAAGTTGCACAAGGGAAACTTTCTGCATATGATAACAATAATAATAATGTCTCATTGAAAGGTGATTTTATGAAACAAACTATAGAGGTGAAAAACTTAAGCACTTCTTATTACGGTAAAGAAGCTTTACATCAAATTAGCTTCTCATTCGATACGGGGAAGTTGATTGGCATTATCGGTCCAAACGGTGCTGGAAAATCGACATTAATCAAGTCGATGCTTGGTTTAATTAAAAAAGATGCCGGAGAAGCTTCTTTTGCAGGTATGTCTTTAAAAAAAGTGAGAAAGCAAATTGCTTATGTGCCCCAACGCGCAGCGATTGATTGGGATTTTCCGATTCTCGTCTTAGACGCAGTGTTACTCGGCACATATCCTAAGCTAGGCATTTTTCGCCGTCCTAGTAAGGCGGACCGAGAATGGGCTTATGAGTGTCTGGAAAAGGTTGGCATGGAAGCTCATAGTAAGAAACAAATCGGTGAGTTATCAGGCGGACAACAGCAACGTGTCTTTTTAGCGAGAGCATTAGCCCAAAAAGCAGATTTCTTTTTCTTAGATGAACCACTTGTTGGGATTGACGTTACAAGCGAAGAAGTCATTATGAACATTTTGAAAGATTTAAGGGATGAAGGAAAATCAATTTTCGTTGTTCACCATGACTTAACAAAAGTAGGAGAATACTTCGATGATCTCATTTTACTCAATAAAAAGCTGATCAAGTCAGGGCCAGTAAAATCTGTCCTACAACCTGAACTTATGCGAGAAGCTTATGAAGCACAATTCTCACTACTCGATACAATGGGGGTCTTCTCATGATTGCATTCTATCAAGACTTACTCCATTATGAATTTCTTCAAAAAGCACTGTTTACGTCTATTATGGTTGGAATTATTTGCGGTGTGATTGGAAGTTTTATCATTTTACGGGGAATGGCGTTAATTGGAGATGCAATTTCTCATGCAGTATTACCTGGGGTTGCGATTTCTTATATGATCGGCATTAACTTTTTTTACGGAGCTGTCATTACCGGTATACTCACCGCACTTGGCATTGGTTATATTAATCAAAATAGCCGTATTAAAAATGATTCAGCAATCGGCATCGTTTTTTCAGCTGCCTTTGCGATTGGGGTTATTTTAATTGCGAAAGCGAATTCCAGCATTAACTTAGACCGGATTTTATTCGGAAATGTGTTGTCCGTTCGCTCTTCCGATATGTGGATGACACTCATTATCGGAGCAATTGTTTTATTGACGGTTATTTTCTTTTATAAAGAACTACTCGTTAGCACATTTGATCCGACATTCGCTGCCGCTTATGGTTTACCGAATAAACTAATCCATTATGTCATTATGATTTTGCTCACAATGGTAACAGTCGCTTCCCTTCAAACGGTCGGCGTGATTTTAGTTGTTGCGATGTTAATTACCCCCGCCGCAACCGCCTATTTATTAACAAACAGGCTATGGTTCATGATTGTACTCGCTGCTTTATTCGGTGCAATTTCATCGATTATTGGGTTGTATTACAGTTTCGTTTACAATCTTCCGTCTGGCGCAGTGATTGTATTAGTCGCGACAGCATTATTTCTACTCGCCTTCTTCTTTTCACCGAAACAAGGACTACTTTGGCGATCCGTCCGAACGAAAAAGAAAACAGTAACCATTCAAAAGTAATTTTAAGCATTATGCGAGTTGGTCATTGCAAGCAACTATGACTGGCGCAATTATATAAAAAAAGGAGTTTTGTACAAATGTTTAAAAATTTTTTAAAAGCTGGGATTGTAACAATTCTAGCGACACTCTTCCTCGTTGCATGTGGTAACGATAACGAACAAGGCAACGAACCAACAGAGAATGATCAAGGAGACGCTGATAAAATTCAAGTCGTTGCTACTTTCTCGATTATTCATGACATTATTAACGAACTGGGTGGAGATCTTGTTGATCTTCACAGTATGGTCCCGATTGGTACGGACCCACATGAATACGATCCTTTACCTGAAGACGTTAAAAAAGCAAACGATGCTGACGTTCTCTTTTACAATGGGTTAAATTTAGAAGGTGGGAAAGCTGGCTGGTTCTTTAAACTCCTTGAAGATGCAAATGCAAGTGAAGAGCACGTTTTTGAACTTATGGAAGGTGTAGAACCGCTTTATTTATCAAGTGAAGATGGTGCTGAAAAAGAAGTTAATCCACACGCGTTTCTCGATCCAAATGTCGTCATTCAAATGACTGAAAATGCACGCGAAGCACTTATTAAAGTCGATGAAGAAAATAAAGAAACATATGAAAAAAATGCTGAAACTTTATTAGAGAAGCTTCGTAAGCTCGATGAAGAGTATGAAACAAAAATTAGCGAAATTCCTGAAGAACGTAGAGTCTTAGTAACGAGTGAGCGTGCTTATCAATATATGGCACAGCAATATGGTTTAGAAGAAGGTTTTATTTGGGAAATTGATACAGACGAAAATGGAACGCCTGAGCAAATTACTTCGCTTGTGAAATTCGTTAAAGAAAAAAATGTTCCGGTTTTATTTTTAGAAACAAACGTCGACCCACGCCCGATGGAAACAGTTTCCAATGAAACAGGTGTCGAAATCGGAGCAGAGCTGTTTTCCGATGAACTCGGAGAACCAGGTGAAGACGGCGGTACAGTAATCGAATTTTTACAACATAATATTGATACGATTTACGAACATTTAAAAGAGTAATTTGTAACTATTCGCGAAAGTTCGTTTAGTTACTTCTCTCATATAAGTCTTTTCCTACAGAAATAACACTTCCCTTATTCATATTTGAATGATGGAAGTGTTATTTATATCGCTATAAATATATAAGAACCACTAAAACAACTGCTAGCACAAGCCGATAAATCGCAAAAGGCATTAACTTTACTTTAGAAATTAAAGCGAGGAAAAAACGAATAGAGAGAAGCGCAAACACAAAAGCACTGACGAATCCTACAATGTAAAATGATAAATGATCCATCGTCATGTATTCCCAATTTTTGAGAACGGAAACGAGACTCGCCCCCATCATAATCGGGACCGCCATTATAAACGTAAAATCCGCCGCGGTCCGGTGATTCATCCCAAATAAGACACCACCTGAAATTGTAGCACCAGAACGAGAGAAACCCGGCCATAATGACAAGCACTGCACAATCCCTACTGCGAATGCTTGCGGGTACGTAATTTGGTCTAATGTTTTCACCCTTGGGCGTTTTGGTCCTAATTTATCCGCCCCAATCATTAAAATAGCCCCGATAATAAGTGCTGCAATGACCGTTTCAATACGAAATAAATAATCATCAATGTAATCTTTAAAAGCAAATCCCAACACAACAGCCGGTAACATCCCTACGAAGACATGGAATAAATTAAATCGCTTATTCATTTTCTTCCCGTCTATTTTATACAAACCAACCAAACTCAATAATCGCTTCCAAAAAACAACAACAACCGCAAGAATTGACCCAAGCTGTATGACTATTTTAAATGTATTCGCTGGGTACTTACCAAGAAACTCCTCAGATTTCAACCACATATCATCGACAATGATTAAATGACCCGTCGATGAAACAGGTGCGAACTCCGTCATTCCTTCTACAAAACCTAAAATGAATGCTTTCAGTAACTCGAACAAATCAATCATTCACTCAAGCCCTCTTTCCACGGAATTGAAAAGCGCGAAACATGAAACAAACCAGGACGATCCCGATTACAACATAAACAAAATTTGAATAAACATCCATATACGCTACAATCGACTGCCAATTATCTGCAACTGCTACACCTATTGAAATGAGAATTGTATTCCATAATAAACTTCCAAGCGTTGTCAAAAATATAAACAACGGAAAATTCATTCCTGCCATCCCCGCTGGAATCGATATTAAACTCCTGACGAGTGGAACAAGTCGACAGAAAAAAACTGCCCACGGTCCATATTTATCAAACCATGCAGCTGCCCTTTGTACATCTTTCCGAGTAAGTCGCAAATACTTTCCCCAGCGATCTACCATTTTTTCAAGGCGACTTACATCTACAACCAATCCGATGCTATATAAAATCATCGCACCTACAACCGACCCTATCGTCGCAGCAAGAATAATGCCGAGAACTGTCACATTCGAATAGGTTGTCATAAAACCACCGAATGTTAATATGACTTCTGATGGGATTGGCGGAAATATATTTTCAAACATAATTAACAATAAAACACCGATATAACCAAATTCACTCATAAACTCTGTAATCCAAATTTCCACGAAGTCCCTCCGATATGCTCTTTTTCTACAATGGATAAGACGTTTTATATACGATAATGGTTCTTACGACAAGTCTATGAAATGAAACGACTGAATATCATTGTTTATTCGATTTTTATCATTTGCTCATCGGAGTTGTGGATAAGTACCTGTTTTTGATAGTTATCCACATTATAAGTGCATAACTTCCTATAATTGTGAATGCTTTTCTGAAAAGTCCATCATTTCAATACTATTTTATTGTGGATAACTAGTTACCCTATGAAATTTCCATTCTTTTGTATAGACTTTCTTTCTCATTAATTTAATATGCGTTTCTTTCTTCTTTTTAAGTTGGACTGAGTTCACTTCAGCCTAAAGTCTGAGAACCAATTCAACTTCTCGACCGTTTTGCAGAATGACGAAAGCCGATAAACTAAAGATACAAATAAAAAAGGAGGAACAACAAATGAAAAAACTTGGTTTAGTTTTTATTGGCATTATCGCTGGAATCATTGCCGTTTCAAATTTAGGTTCTATTATAGGGCTCATCATTTCTGCCCTGATCGCATATGCGGGGATTTATTACTATAGAAAGAGTGAGTCTACTTTACTCAAATTGTTCTGGGGAGGTGTAATTGTTATTGGATTGATCACAGCGATTTCAAATGTCCCAGCATTTGTCGGCATTGTAGCTGCTATCGGTGTTTATTACGTTTGGAAATCGTGGAATAAAGAACAAGACGACAACATAATCGAACACCAACCATCGAATGATCCTTTTGTTAATTTTGAAAGACAATGGGATGAGCTAAACCGAAACAACGGTTAATTGCTTCACGATAGAGGTTTAAAGAAATTCAATCAAAATTATTTCTGGCTTTTCATATTAACCTATTATATAGAAGGTATTTTTTCAACCACAACAAATTAGGAGGAATATATAATGCAATCACTATGGAATCGTTTAAAATATTCAATGCAGGCCGATTTACATGATTTATTCGACAAAAAGGACAGTAAAAATCCAATAGCAATGTTGAACCAGTACGTTCGCGAGGCGGAAAAAGAAACGGAAGCTGTTGGAAAGCTGCTAGAACGTCAAGGTAAGTTAAAAACAGAGTTGGGAAAAGAATTGAAAGAAGCACAAATGATGGCTGAAAAACGTCGCCACCAGCTTACTTTGGCAAAAGACACTGAAATAGCAGACTTAATTACTTTTGCGGAAGCTGAAGTCGATGCTTACGAAACAAGAGCTGATCAATTAACGGATAATATTCAGGAAACAATCCAAGAACTTCTTTCTTTGGAACAAAAATTTGAAGCAATGAAACATAAAATTAAAGATATGAAAGTACGACAGCTCTCCTTGATGGGGAAAGAGAATGTCTTACGAGCTAATCGTCGCATGGATCAAGTGATCATTCCCGAACAAGCAAAACAAAGCTTATCTACATTCGATGAGATGCAACAATATGTAGAAAATCTTGGCGGAAAAATCGATCGAGATTACGAAATCTCATCTATGGAGCGCCGCTTAGAAGCATTAGAAATAACTGCTGAAAAAGAATCTAAAATTGTGTAAACTAATAAAGAGTAGCTAGGAAGGAGAGTATTTCCTTCCTAGTATGATTTTCTACAAAGACTCGAGATGAGAGTTCGACCACCTATTATTATGAGACAAAATAATCTGACACAGAGAAGGGAGTTTATAAAATGAAAAAATATGATACGAATAAAATTGCTTTTTTAGCGTTAGTATTTCTACTTCTTATTTTTATTGAAGCCTTTTTCTTTAAAAACGGAAATATTATAAACGTCCTTCTCGGTGCCGGACTTCTTTATTATGGAACTCGACAACGTTCGAAATGGACGTTTATTGCTGGGTTGTTTTTTATTTTTATTGCTTTATTTAGTCTGTGGAGCTTACGTTTATTCATTTTTGGCGTTTTACTATATGTTTTAATAAAATTATGGAACGGTGTCTCTTCCGAAGAAATTATGCGGCCCATTCGCGAATTTCAAAGAGAAACGCCAAATGGGATTTGGAAAAATAAATTATTTTCGATTCAATCATCCCCCTTTTCCTCTTATGAATGGGAAGATATTCATATTCAAGGATTATTTGGAGATGTTCAAATTGATGTAACAGAAACAGTGCTTCCAAAAGGGACTTCTCTCATTTCAATTCGCCAAGGAATCGGGAAAATAAAAATTGAACTCCCTTATGAAATTCCAGTGCGCATTCACTATACAACCTTACTTGGTGAAGCAAAGTTATTTAATATAGAGAAAAAAAGACTCATGAATGAATTCCTTCATATGAAAGACGGCTATCATGATGACATTACGAACAGCCCTGAACTCATTATTACGATTGCTACCTGGGCCGGAGATGTGGAGGTTGTTCGAAAATGAAAAACATTATAAGAAGGGGTTTCTTCCTTACATTTTTACTAATCGTCCTTGTTGCTGGATACACATACTTTTTATTTGATTTACCTTTAAAAGAAAGTTGGATTGCTTTTTATCAACTGCAAATTGCTGATATTCCACTTGGTCTATGGATTTTAACAACATCGGCTATAATCGGTTTTGGTGTTGCGGTTTGGATACAGTCCATCGGTCGAACGCAAAATCAAGTAATCGAACGACATATTAATGAACTTGTTGAGACAGAAAGCACACCAGCAGCTATTAAAAACGTACCTACCCGTGTCGAGAAGGCACTTCA
The DNA here is from genome assembly GCA_026169375.1 of Sporosarcina sp. Taxonomy (GTDB): domain Bacteria; phylum Bacillota; class Bacilli; order Bacillales_A; family Planococcaceae; genus Sporosarcina. Next base: position 102,472 of record JAPFCR010000030.1, read on the forward strand.
GAGCGTATCAACTGTTTTAATTACACAACGAAATAGTTTGAAAAAGATTACCGACGAAAAAGCAGAAACTCAAGATAAGCTTATACAAGAACGTGTTGTTGAAGAGCGACAACGACTTGCTCGTGAACTGCATGATTCCGTTTCACAACAACTATTCGCTGCGTCGATGCTGATTTCTGCAATAAATGAAAGTAATGAATCTAATAGAAATTCAAAAACATTACATCAGATTGAAAAAATCGTTCAACAAGCACAACTTGAAATGCGTGCTCTTCTTCTACATTTACGGCCTGCCGCATTAAATAATAAATCGATGGCAGAAGGACTAGAAGATCTATTAATCGAGTTAAAAGAAAAAGTTTACTTTAAGATTCAATATCGTTTAGAAGAAGTCGCTCTTTCTAAAGGTGCAGAAGATCATTTATTCCGTATTGCACAAGAAACACTTTCAAATACATTACGCCATGCACAAGCAACCGAAGTCGAAGTTCTTTTCGTTGAACGTGATAGCCTTGCTATTTTGCGCATTCAAGATAATGGCATTGGCTTTAAACAAACAGATGAAAAAACAGGCTCTTATGGTTTACAAAACGTTAAAGAAAGAGCCATTGAGATCGGGGCTACCTGCAAAATCGTTTCAGTTTCATCGCAAGGCACAATCGTTGAAGTAAAGCTACCTGTAGAGAAAGAGGTTGAAGTGAATGATTAATATTTTATTGGTTGATGATCATGAAATGGTACGAATTGGTGTTTCTGCTTATTTACAAACCCAGTCGGATATGAAAATAGTCGGAGAAGCATCAAATGGAAAAGAAGCAGTCGAAAAAGCACTTGAACTAAGACCCGACATTATTTTAATGGATATGGTTATGCCCGAAATGAATGGCGCCGAAGCAACCGCCGCTATTATTGAAAAGTGGCCAGAAGCAAAAATCGTCATTGTCACAAGCTTTTTAGATGACGATAAAGTTTATCCTGCCCTAGAAGCAGGTGCGATTAGTTATATTTTAAAAACATCGAATGCGAAAAGAATTGCGGAGGCGATTCGTGAAACCGTAAAAGGACAGACTGTTTTAGAACCTGAAGTCACGACGAAAATGATGCAACGAATGCGTACTGGAAGCGAAACTTTCCCTCATGACGAGCTGACCGAGCGTGAATTAGAAGTACTCCTGCTGATGGCGAAAGGAAAATCAAACCAAGAAATCGCTGATGATTTATTCATCGCACTAAAAACGGTGAAAACGCATGTGAGCAATGTGTTGTCAAAATTAGAGGTACAAGATAGAACACAAGCGGTCATTTATGCGTTTAGGCATGAGTTGGTGGAATAACCTTTCTACACAAAAAAGCGATGCAGTATGATTTCACTCATACGACATCGCTTTTCCCTTCTTACTCTTTATCTTTATTTTGTCCAAATGCCGATTGTTCATCTATTCCTTCATCTTCTTTACCTTCATTTTCACGAAATGTCTTCGTTGCGTTCGACTCAGCTGGGTCAGATAATGGTAATTCTCCATTGTCTTTTCCGTATTTATCTACATTTGGATCATAATCTTTTTCATTTGGATAGTTTTCATGTTTTTTAGTCATGGTCATCTCTCCTTCTTACCTATACCCTACCCTTTTGCCAAAATCCTAACCCTTCAAGAAACAGGTAATTCCACCGTCACTTTAAATAAATCCCCGTCAATGTCTATCTTCATTTCTCCGCCGTGCATATCAACAATCGACTGCGCAATGGCAAGACCAAGACCTGAACCATCCGTATGGCGTGATGTATCGGCTCTTTTGAAACGCTCGAATAACTCATCACTATTTTCACTTAGTTCATATTTTGAGATGTTTTTCACAATGAATTGCGCTCGGTTCCCTACTTGGTCAAGATTGATATAAACGCGCGTCCCCACCATCGAATACTTTAATGCATTGACGATTAAATTATCTAATACACGCCACCACTTTTGACCGTCTACACTCGCAATAAGTGCTTTTTCTGGCAATTGAATACGAAAATCTAAAGATGAATTAGAAATCTCTTCTTCATGTTCTGCAAGTGCTTGCTGAAGAAGTTGTGTCAAATTGACTTGGTTTTTGTGAAGTTCCAAATTGCCACTCGCCATTTTCGACACTTCAAATAAATCTTCAATTAATGTTTTCAAACGGGCAGATTTTTTATCGAGAATATCGACATATTTCAAACGGTCTTCTTCAGGTAAATCTTTTGCTTTTAATAAATCAGTATACGTAATTATCGATGTGAGCGGCGTTCTTAGATCATGACTGACATTCGTAATAAGCTCCGTTTTGAGTCTTTCACTTTTTGCTTGTTCATTCATGGAAATTTGAACACCTTCACGTAATCGATTCAAATTCTCGGCATGTTTCGCAAGGGGCGATTTCCCTTTTGCTTTAATATCCTCATATAACATACCATTTGCCATCTTTTCAGCAGATACCAAAATTCGGTTTAAATAAGCGGCCCTTCTGGCGAACAAGAAAAGCGCTGGCAATCCTAAAAGCATAACGGCCGGGAAATAAATGACAAGTGCGAATGGTTGAACAATGACTACTGCAAAACCAATTCCTGCGAGGAAAAATCCAATGAGTAAAATAAAAAATTGAATCCCTAATGTACGATTTAAAAACATATCGCGGATCGCTTTTAAAAATTGCACGGCATAGCTTTTTGCCAAATCTTCTTCAAACCGTCCTACAACCTTCCAACGCTCTACAAAAAAGACAAGTTGAATTGTCAGCCACATAACTCCGACTGTTAACGCAATCAACGAAAACAATTGGCGAGACCAAGCCCCACGGTAAACATCATTATAGTAAAAATAGGAGGTTGCATTCGGAATCATCATTTCAACAACGATAAACAAAGCAACAATGAAGATCAATACTTTCATATCAACTTTTAACGTCTCATAACGTGCGAGTAAATGACTATCTATGATCCATTCTTTTCTAAATCGCAGCTTTGTAAACAATAAAATAAGCGCCACAATCGATAAAACCCATAATGTATAATTACGGTACTTTTTATAATTATATTGCTTTAAATGATTATTGAAGTGACTGGCTTCCATTGCTTTTTCCGATACGACGACTCTCCCTGTAAATTCCCGTATTGGATTTTGAATTTCTGAAAGATTCACTTCATATTGAGATACTGCCGCGTCCCAAGTCGTCTCATCTTCGCCACTCATTGAAGAACGCGCTTTCAAAGGGGATTCTTCATCAAACTTTTTCTCGTAAAATGTTGAGACATCTACTTCTCCCCGTGAAAATGTTTCACCTGTTTTTATATCAGTTAATTCATAAGCGACTGGAAAGGAACTCCAAGAACGCTGCTGTGTATTGGCGATAAACTCTTTTAATGCTGCCACTTTCTCAGCTATGATTTTTTCTTTTACATGTTCATCACTTTCAAAATTCAATTCAACGTCTTCTATTTTTTGATCACGTTCTTTAATTAGTGACTCTTTCACCCGATCATTTCCAGCTTCTTCAGCTTCCCAAATTTGATCTTCATACTGATCTTGGATATTTTGAATTTGTTCGGAAAGGTAACCATAACGCATACGATGTTCTTCGATTTCATCTGCTGTTACAATTAACTTTTTCTTTGCTTCCTCTAATTCGATTGGGTTTAAAACTGTTGCGCCAAGTGTATTATAAAAACCTTCCATTTCTTGTTGGAATTGATAGGTATCTACGTATCTTTTCCCAACCATTTCAGGTGCTAATCGAATTGCGGATGGAATCGCGATGAGAATAAGGGCAACAAGCATTGACCAAATGACGATTTTATATGATTGTTTTTTCATTAAGCTGTATTCCCTTCTATAATTCTTGCGATTAAACTAAGCATTTGTGTGGAGCGTTCCCAACCGTTTTCAATCACTAACATTACGACTGAAAAGCAATAACTAATACTTGCAAGCGCAATGAGGATTGCTAGGATTGACCAAACGATTGACAAGTCATTTTTCGATTTTGTATCCAATTCCCCACACCACCTTTACATATCTTGGATTTTTAGGATCTGCTTCAATCTTCTCTCTAATTTTTCGAATATGAACTGCGACAATGTTTTCCGCGTTATACGCTTCTTCATTCCACACACGTTCATATATTTCATCGATAGAAAAAACTCGTCCAGCATACTTCATAAGTAACTCTGTAATTTTATATTCAATTGGCGTCAGTTTAATCGCTTCTCCGTCAAGCGTAATGTTTTTTGCTTCTTCATCTAATACCAGTCCATCAATGATAACTTCTCTTCGATTGCCCTCATATGTACCAAATTGTGTATAGCGACGTAATTGGGATTTCACACGTGCCATCAGTTCCATCGGATGAAACGGTTTCGTCACATAATCATCAGCTCCAACGGATAGGCCGTGAATTTTATCTGAATCCTCGGCTTTTGCACTTAACATAATGATGGGGATGTTTTTTTCTTCACGAATTTTAAATGTCGCAGTTATCCCGTCCATGTTTGGCATCATAATATCTAAAATAAGAAGATGTACGTCATGACTTTTAAGTAAAGTCAATGCTTCTATACCATCTGCTGCTTTTAATACATTGTATCCCTCATTTTTCAAATAAATTTCAATTCCGTCGCGGATATCTTGGTCATCATCCGCGACAAGGATTGTAAAACTCGTCATATTTATCCACTCCAGCATAAGATTTTATCTAGCATTCTTTTATTGTCTATTCAAGTTCTATTGTACTTCTCAAATCTTAACATTCATCCACGTTAATTATGAAGAAATTCTTAAGAAATGCTTATTAAGGTAAAAGCATTTGTTATACTGGTTAAAATTACCTTCCAAGGAAATGAGGTGAGCGTTATGAAAGGCAAACTGTTTTGGGCTTCCTTATTACTCATTAGCATTAGTTGGATTGTGAATGCTTTCTATGCACAATCTAAAATGCTGAAAGAACCTATTTTTCTAGACCATGCCATTTATAAACCTGTCCAACATCGGGATTACTTAACTTTTTACTATTTAACAAATGCCAATGATGACACGTCGGTTTCCAATGTTTATTTTAATGGTATTTACGGTTATGTGATTGATGATGAATCGAGTGATCCTATTCAAACATTTCCCCATTATGCGCTGCAAAAAGCGATGGTTGAGTTAGAAGTTGCATTTGATTATTTGCAAGACGGGCCTTTATCGAATGATGAAATTCAAGTGACGTTTAGCGATGGGCGTGGGATGACGGCGCCGATTGGTGAGTTGACGATTTACGAATATGACACGCTAGATTACACGCTCTCCCCTAAAGGTGGGTCGGGCGGCGGGTATTGGAGTATGAATTGGTATGAGGTCGAAGAAGATGTGACGATTGAAAAAATCGAATTGAATTTAAGTAATCATTTCGCGAAATATGTAACGGTGAAACTGAATTCACCTTCAATCGCTCGTGCATACGACATTTTAAATACGGGTAAAGAAACCGGTATAAAGTTAGCAGATCTCGAGCTACCGATTGCGTTACAAGAAGGGGAAAACTTGTATATTAATTGGAAATTTGATCCTAAACTTTCTGGCTTTATCGAATCATCCATAGTCATCTCTGGCACGACTGCATCCGGAAAACCTTTCACTGAAGAAAGTCTGTTATATAGCCAGCAACCTTATTTGGAAAATGAAGATGTGTTAAAAATCATTGAAGAAAGGGAGAATGCTAAGTGAAAAAAGCAATCAATCTTTTATTTTGGGGCTATTTAGTCGTTTTAGTGAGGATTGACTTTGGCCTGGATGTTCTCCCAGTCCCGCTTGGTTATTTCATTATTGCAACGGGATGTAAACAGTTAGAAAAAAAGTACCCAGTCGCACAAAAAGCATGGGGATTCACAACAGCAATGATTTTTATTTCATTTCCGACGATTTTTTTAGACGTACATCAACAAACACATATTTTATGGAAAACTTATTCTTTATTCATTATGATCGGGCAACTCATTGTTGTTTATTTTATTTTGAGTTTATTGAAAGACATTGTCCTAGACTACGGGAATTCGATATTTAGCCAACGGCTGAAACTGATGACGAAGATTTATATTATCAGCCATCTTTTATATTTTACCGCTTCGACATTCACATTGAATATCGCGCTCGATGACTGGCTGTTTTTTATGACTATTTTCATGTTTGTTATTTTAATCATGGATATTATTTTCCTGGTTTTATTACGCGAAGTTAGAAAAATCGCAACGAATAAAAAAGTAGATAGATGTTAATCCCCCCCTGAAATGATCGGGTAAAATAACCTTTTTCACTTACCCGTCCTCTACCCTTTGCCCTCTACTACTAAGCGTCAATACTAGAATCCCACCAAGGAGTAAAACGATACCGCCCCACGATGTAATAGAGAGTTGTTCACCGACAATTAGGACACTTAATAACGCGGCAGTAAGTGGTTCTGCTAATGATAACGTGACGGCTGAAGAGGATGGAATGAATTTAAGTCCCGTTGAAAATAAAATATAAGCAATCGATGTTGCTGCAATTCCTATAAACAAAACAACTGCAATACCTCGACCAGTCAATAAACCTTTTGTTTCAAAGACAAATAAAAATGGCAATAACATCACCGCACTTAATGAAAAGATTACCGCTACTGCTGAAACGACTGGTACTGTATCAACGATCTTCTTATTCACTAATGTGTAAATCGCAAATAATGCCCCTGCCCCGAGCGCCATTAGAATTCCATTTGAGTTTACAATGATGCCTTCTTTATTTAAAAATAACAATCCACAACCTATAATGGCAAGCACTGTTGCAATTCCCCACACGCGAGTCGGACGACGTTTTACGATGATCCATTCAATCATGCCGGAAAATATCGGTGCACTTCCGATTGTCACAACTGTCCCGATTGCAACACCCGTTAATCTAACCGAAGAGAAAAATAAACATTGGAACGCAGCCATCGAAATCGCTGCATAAAAAGTTGATGTCCATGGCCAATTTTTCACATCAATTTTACCACGCACAATTAAAATAATGAGTAAACTAAATCCCCCAACTGCTAAACGAGATGCGCCAACAACTAGTGGGTGAACTGTGTTTGGTAGAAAAGTTTGTGCAGTCCCTGTCGTTCCCCAAAGTATCGCTCCCATTAATACAAAAAGAAATGCCATACGTTGTGCCATCCCACCCCGCCCCCCATTCTCTATCTATATGCTAAAGATACCATATTTTTGTTTTATATTATTATGATTTTTTAATATAGAAGAGGTGATTGAGAAACTATTTCGCCAGGGTTAACTTAAATCGATTACAAACTTCATATACTAAATAAAAATCTGCGGGGCATTGATCATCTTCCACCAATAAAAAATCGCTTCACGGAAAAACTTCCCGCAAAGCGATTACAATATACATCGTCTACGCCAACTGCTGAGCAGCAAATTCACGGTAAAGCTTGTGTGATTCAACTAACTCTTCATGTGTTCCGCTTCCTGTAATCTTTCCTTTTTCAATAAAAATAATTTGATCTGCATCGACAATTGTGGATAACCGGTGAGCAATGACAAAAGTTGTACGTCCTTCCATTAAGCGACTTAACGCTTGTTGGACAACTCGCTCAGATTGACTATCTAAACTTGCGGTCGCTTCATCCATCATTAACACTTTCGGGTCTCGTAAAAATGCTCTTGCAATGGCAATTCTTTGTCTTTGACCTCCAGAAAGTTTGACACCACGTTCGCCAACTTCTGTATCTAATCCATCTGTAAATTCTTGAATAAACTGGTCTGCGTAAGCCATTCTTGCAACTTCCCATAATCGTTCGTCGGAAATTGCATGCTTATCTTCCAATCCATACGTTAAATTATCGCGAATCGTTCCTGCCATCATTGCACTTTCCTGAGCTACATAACCGATTTGGCCACGCCAAGATTGGATGGAAATATCGCGAATTGACGTATCACCAATTAAAATATCGCCTACTGTCGGCTCATAAAAACGTTCTAATAACCCAAACACTGTCGTTTTCCCGCCGCCACTTGGTCCAGCAAAAGCAATCATTTCTCCTGGATTCGCTTTGAAAGAAATACGATCAATGACTGGTTCATCTTCTTCATAACTAAACGATACATCCGAAACAATAATCGGCTCATCTGCAATGTCTTTTTCAATTCCGCTTTGACCACTTTCCAGCGGTACGTCTAAAATGTCAATAATTCGCTCCGTTGCACCTTTCGCTTTTTGTAACTGCGTAAAGAACATCGCAAACGTCGTAATTGGCATAATAATTTGGAATAAGTAAAGTAAAAATGCAACAAGTGTACCGGTCGACATTTCACCACTCGCCACACGCATCCCGCCATATGCGATAATGGTGACAATGACAAGCATCACGACAAACTGCATAATCGGCGCAATTAACGCAAAGATACGGGCTTCTTTTAAACCAAACCCTAACAACTTTTCTATTCCTGAAATACCTTTTGCTTCTTCATCTTTCTCTGCAGTAGAGGCTTTCATTAAACGAATTTCGCCTAACGTTTGCTGAACATTTCCAGTGAAAACTGCTGTTTCATCTTGTAAACCTCTAGAAATTTTTGCCATACGTTTACCAAGTGGAATCATAATTGCCAAAGTAACGGGCACTGCCACAAGCATCATTAATGTCATTTTCCAATCCATAATGATTAGTAGCGTTACTGCACCTATAATTGAAATGATTCCTGTAATAAATTGCGGGAAATGATCTGTAATTAAATCCTTCACGACACTCGTATCATTCACGACACGGCTTACTGTTTCACCACTCGAATTTTCATCATAATAACCAACGGGCAATCGAACGAGCTTTAACCACATTTTCTCGCGTAAACTTGCGACAATTTTTTGTCCCACTGCTGCAAGTAAATAAATTGAAAATCCGCTAATGACAGCTTGAACAACGAACGCAATCGCAATGGCTACTAGTAAGGGTACACTTAAGGACGAGACTGAAAACCCGTCGACTAAGTTCTTCGTAAGCATCGGCACGACTAGTCCCGCGAGCGTCGTTAAAATACTCCCAACCATCCCGATAATAAGTGCTGTTTTTGGGATTTTTGTTGATAAAATTAATTGAATGAAAGGCTTAATGCCACTTTCTTTTTTATTCATACTTTCGATCCTTTCATATTGTAAATTGATGTTTTCTTTTACTTTATCATAGAGAAGATAAATTCGCGTGACTAAGACTTTATCGGCTGAGGCCGTGCCCGCGGAAGAAAGCGTCCGATTTGGAACGGAGATTAATTGTGTTATGGATTTTTATTTATCCCCCACAAACATTTTATTCATAAGACTTTATCCAATTAGATACAGATATTCGTATTCGAATCTTGTTACAACATAAAAAGCACATCTTAAACCTGATGTGCTTTTTGTGTTCCCCATGCATTACATGATATACCTAAACTCTATTAATGATTGTAATCACCGACCACGATCCAGCTCATATAATTGCTGATAACGCGTATTCGTCGCCATCAACTTCTCATGTGAACCTTGTATCGAAATTTGTCCTCTATCCAAAAAGATGATTTCATCCATTTGTTCGATCCCTGTTAAATGATGCGTAATCCAAATGATTGTTTTATCTTGTAAGCTCTCTAAAATTGTATCGACTAACTCACTTTCCGTAACAGGATCTAATCCAATTGTCGGCTCATCTAATATCACAATAGGCGTGTCTTGCAGTAAAATTCTCGCTAAAGCAATTCGCTGCCTTTCCCCACCTGAAAATCGTTGTCCTGTTTCTTCCATTTGTGTTTGTAAACCATCTGGAAGAGACGCAATATATTCGTCTAGTCGAACTTTGCGGATAACTTCTTCAATTTCTTCAGTTGTTGCTTCTCTATTCCCTAACCGAATATTGTTTTCAACAGTTGTCGCAAATAAATACGGTTTCTGATTTAACACGCCAACCATATTATGAATTTGTTCTCCGTATTCAAACGGTGCATGCTCGTTAATCAAGACATGCCCTACCGTCGGTTGAATCCCACCTTGTAAAATTTGTAATAAAGTAGATTTACCCGCACCACTTTTTCCGAGCAAAGCAATTTTTTGACCCTGTGGAATGGATAAATCGAGCTTATGCAATGCATCTACTTTTTCTCCATCATAGCGATAAGACAAAGATGAAATCGAAATCGATGCTTGCTTCGCTAAATTTATGTCTTTTTGAATCACATTTTCTTTTGGTACATACTTTTGAATCGCTTCAATTCGACCGAGCGATTCTTCATAGGCCGGGATTCGCTCAATTGCGTGGGATAACGGAATAAGTGCTTCAATAATGGGGAGTGTAACAAGTGTAAATGCTGCGATATACGCTGGCATAATTTCTCCTTGTTCAGCTGAATAACCTGCCCAAATCCCTACCATGACTAAAACTGCTCCAGCAATAAGCTGTAATTGAAATCCTCTTGACTGATTCCAATAAGCAAGCTTACTTTCCATTTCATGGCTCTTTTTACTCTCTTCCATAAAACCAGCAATGAACTGTTCTTTTCTCCCACTAATCATCCAGTCTGTAATCCCAAAAATGGCATCTGTTAATGTCCGATATAAATAACTATGTTGTTTTTTGGCATCGACTTGATGTCGTTTTAATTTATATAAAGAATAAAGTGGATAAACAAACGCAATGACGCTTAAACAAAGCGCAATCCAAATTGCAAATAACCAATCAAAAAATGCCAGCATAATCGTTGCATAGAAAAACAAACATAGGCCTACAACTGTCGGAAAAAGCGTTCGAATATACACATCTTGTAAATGTTCAATATCATCCGCAAGCGTTCCTAACAAGTCGCCCGTTTGAAAACGTGACCGAATCATTAGTGCTTGTGGCTCCAACATTCTGTATAATTGTACTCGCATTTTTGATAAAATTTTAAGTACCGCATTATGACCTGCTAAACGTTCAACATAGTGTGTCGATGCGCGGGACAAACCAAATGCACGAACAAGAACAATCGGAATCGTCAACAGCATAATGGACTCCGGCATTTCAGATGCTTTAGAAATTAAATACCCTGATGTAAAAGTTAACATCGCACCAGACAAGACAGCTAAAGTACCTAAAAGAATTGTTGCTATCATCGCTTTTTTATACTTTTTCAAATATGGCGCGATATATGTTTGAAATAGCTTCATTCCTTCATTCCCTCTCTTTGTGCGCTGATTAACTGATGATAGGCACCAGACTTTTTCACAAGTTCCTCATGTGTTCCTGTTTCCACAATTCTCCCATGTTCAAAAACGAATATTTTATCCATGTTTTTCATCCAATGCAGACGGTGAGTTGCGAAAAAGACAAGTTTGTCTTCCAACATTGGTAACATTGTCTCTTTAATTTCATGTTCTGTTTCAATATCTAAATGTGCTGTTGGCTCATCGAACAATAAAATAGAACGTTTTTGCAACAGCAAGCGTGCAAGTGCAACCCTTTGTTCTTCTCCTCCACTTAACGCTCTTCCCGCTTGACCAATCAGTTCATCTAAGCCATTCGGAAAATAACTTACAAGTTCATCTAAACCCGACATTTTCACTGCTTCGGCTACTTCTTCACGAGTTGCCGTTGGTTCATAAAACCGTATATTATCTAACACAGTCATTGAAAATATCGTTGGGTGTTGGGGAATGTACGTTAACTGATTTTGCCAACTCGGTACAGTGAGATGATTCACTTTTGTGCTTTCGATTGAAATTTCCCCTGACGTTGGCTGAGTAAATCCAGATAATAAGTCGATTAATGTCGATTTTCCTGCACCTGATGTACCGACAATACCGATTTTTTGATGCCCTTTCACAGTGAAATCAATATCTTGTAAAATAGCACGATTTTCTTTCGTCATTTTTTCAATTCCGCTAAGTGTCATCGTACTGTCATTTGTCCAAGTAGGTACAGTAGGTAAATTCGTAGTTTCTACTGTTTGTTCTTTTAATAGCTGCTGAATCTCTTCTCCTGCCTCTTTCCCATCCATCGTTGCATGGAAATCATTGCCTAACTCGCGAACTGGCGCAAAATAATCTGGCGCTAAAATTAAAATAAGAAGCGCAAGCTCAAGCCCAATATTTCCACTTATTAGTCGTACACCTAATTCAACGGCAATAACAGCTATGGACATACTTGTAAAAAAATCGAGTGCAAAAGTCGATAAAAAAGCAACGCGTAATGTCTTATTCGTTGCAACGCGGTATTGGTTACTTACGTTTTCAATTGCTTCTTCGTGTGCTTTACTGCGACCTAAATATTTTAACGTCACTAATCCACGTAAAGAATCGACAAAGTGACGCGATAATAACTTGTACGTATCAAGTTGAGCATCCATTTGTTTTTGCGCAGTAAATCCGAGTAAAATTAAAAAAACAATTAAAATAGGTAATACGATTGCCAAAATAATGCCCGACAGTGCATCGACGCGAAATACATATAAGAATAATACAAAAGGGATGATTCCCATCGACATAAAGCGAGGAATATACAACTGTAAATATGTCCTAAACTGGGAAATTCCTTCTAATGTTAAAGTGATCATATTACCTGAACCATGTTTCCCTATACTTCGTGGACCAAGTTCAAATGTTTTTTCGACGAGTTGCTGCTGAAGTGAAGAAGCTGTTCGGTCTGCAAAATGATAAGCAATACGTTCTTTGCCCCATTGCAAAAAGTTCCGAATAAGATGTGCAACAAAAAAGATGAGTAAAGAGGAAAAAGCCGCTGTCCAAGTAGCTCCTTGAAACATCATGGTAATGGCTTTTGACAAATACAATGCTTGTACAATAATTGAAATGGCTTGGCCGAGTGTTAATAACCCGACCAATGCCATTGTTTTTTTACTTCCTTCATATTGAAGTAATTGTTTATCCATTAGTATCCGACAGTCTCCTTTTTAGACACGCGTTTACGGAATACATAATACGACCAAAGTGTATATCCTAATATAATTGGAAGCATCGTTGCCGCAACAATTGTCATTACTTTAAGGGAATAATCGCCTGAAGCTGCCTCATAAATAGATATGTTTTGAGCAGCTCCTAATGAACTAATCATAACATTTGGGAACAATGCAATAAAGAAAGATGCTGTCACAATGATAAACACAAGACCTGTCATTGTGAAGCTTAGCCCTTCTTTCTTCTTACGTAATAACGGAAGAAGTGTACCGTACAAGATTACAACTAGCGCATACATCGGAATTAAAAACATGCCTTTTTCTGAAAATGCCTCTGTATAAACAATCGTTAATGCAATAAATACTACAAGAAGTAACCCGGTTAATACATATATTTTTTGTGCTTGACTCCGTGCGCGCTCACGTAAATCTCCTTCAGTCTTCAGTGAAAGGAACGTCAATCCATGGAGGTAAGACAGCACTACAAACAAAAGTCCTCCAACAAGAGTATAGACATTTACAATGTCAAAGAAACCTGCATACATATTCATTTCTGCATCGATTGGTATACCTTTAATGAGACTTGAAAATACAATCCCTAATAAGAATGGTGGTAAAATGCTTCCTATAAACATCGACCAATCCCAAGCATTTTTCCAGCGCTTCGTCTCCCCTCTTCCTCTAACTTCTAATGAAACACCTCTTCCCATTAATGCAATGACAAGTATCAGGAACAATAAATAATAACCGCTAAATAACGTTGCATACCAATGTGGAAAAGCTGCAAACATGGCCCCAATTGCGGTAATAAGCCATACTTCATTGCCTGCCCATGTTGGTCCAATCGCTTTATTTAACAGTTGGTTGTCTTCATCGTCCTTTGCAAGAAATTTTGCACCCATTCCAACACCAAAGTCAAATCCCTCAAGAAACATAAATCCTACAAACAGCACACCAATTAATAAAAACCATAACTCACTTAGTTGCATGCTCTAACTCTCCTTTCTTAAGAGATTCAACGACTTCCTTAGGCTTCTCTGTTCCAAATGGATCTACTGTCGAAACATCCTCTTCCTCTTCGTCATGAGGTCCTTTTTTAATGACCCGTACAAATAAGTACACCATAACCGCCGCAAGGATTAAGTAAACTATCGAAAACGCAATAAGCGAAAACAAAACCTTTCCTGCTGATACGTTCGGTGAAACTGCATCTGCGGTTTTCATCAGTCCATTCACAACCCACGGCTGTCTTCCAATTTCCGACATAATCCATCCGAATGAGTTTCCGATGAATGGAAGGAATATTGCTGGAATCATGAACTTTAAATATTTCGTGCTCGCTGCTAATTTCTTTCTATAGGAGAGGAATAATCCTAATCCACTTAATAAAATTAAGATCCCTCCTGTTCCCGCCATAATACGGAAACTCCAGAAAGTCGTTTTAACAGGTGGGACATAGTTTCCATCCCCGTATTTTAAAACGTATTTTTCTTGTAGCGTGTTCATTCCCTCAACTTTACCTTGGAACTTTCCATACGCTAAATAACTGAGCACATACGGAACATCGATTCTTCCCGTACTCTCTTTGTTTTCAACGTCAATATTCGCAACGAGTGTCCAAGCTGCTGGATCACCACTGTCTTCCCATAATCCTTCAGCAGCCGCCATTTTCATAGGCTGAGCATGCATTAGATAAGACGCTTGTGCGTGACCTGTGAAAGCAATTGCAAGACCAGAAACAAGTCCCATCACTAATGCAATATTCATAGAACGCTTGAAAATTTCAACGTCTTTCTTCTTAATTAAATACCATGCGCTTACACCTGCAACGAAAAATGCACCTGTAGCAAAACTACCAAATACTGTATGTGGAAATGCAACCCATAACTTTTCGTTTGTTAGGATTGCTAGAAAGTCATTCATTTCTGCACGGCCATTTTCTAACACAAATCCAACAGGATTATGCATAAACGAGTTTGCTGCCATAATCCAAAATGCCGATAAAATTGTACCAAGTGAAACGAGCCAAATACTTGCTAAGTGGAGTTTTTTCGGTAGTTTATCGCGTCCGAACATCCACACACCAATGAATGTTGCTTCTAAAAAGAATGCAAGTAATGCTTCAAATGCTAACGGTGCGCCAAATATATCTCCGACAAAACGAGAATACGTAGACCAGTTCATTCCAAACTGAAATTCTTGGAATATCCCTGTTACGGCTCCGATTGCGAAGTTGATAAGGAAGAAAACCATCCAAAACTTGGTCATTTTCCAATAGATTTCTTTTTTCTTAAAAACATATAGCGTCTGCATAATCGCGATTAATAACGCTAAGCCAATTGATAGTGGAACGAATATAAAGTGAAACAATGTTGTCGAAGCGAACTGAATTCTCGCAAGTATTAACGCATCCATCTAATCTGATCCCTCCATAAAATAATTACTCTTTATAGTATAACGGGAGTCGGAGAATAGTTTGTGAACAATTGAACAAATGTTTGTTACAATATTGGTAACTCTGTATTATGACAAATTTGTTACTGTACCGTTTTATTCACAAATCATACACATTATGACTTGACTAGGTTTTCTTGTAACAATCCTGCCTTATTTGAATTCTGCTACATTCATATTCTCCTAACAGTGTATAACAGATAACTTGAAAAAACTCGCAAATTTCACAAACTTTTATACGCTAAAAATGCCTGTCTTCTTTAAAATAAGAACTTTAGATAGAATACAGTCAATAGCATGTTCGTTATTCTTATTGGAAAATGCAATTATGAAGTTGATTAACCTGCAAAATATACATATAAAATTAACTATGTTATACTGAAAGGCGTTCTTTTTCAACGTGGTTCGTAACCATCCCACGATAAAAAACTAAGGAGATATGTATCATGAAAATCAAAACAATGGCGACAAGTGGCGTAATCGCTGCACTTTATGTTGCTGTTTCATTTTTAATTGCCCCATTTGGATTTACACATATTCAATTTCGCGTATCGGAAATCTTTAATCACCTCATCGTCTTCAACAAAAAATACATTTTTGGGATTGTGACAGGGGTATTTATTACAAATTTAATATTATCCCCGATTGCAGTGGATATTTTTTTTGGCGTGCTTCATTCAGCGATTGCGCTATCCATTACAATAATCACTGGAAAATTCATTAAAGGAACTTTAACACGTATGATTGTAAATACAGTGGTGTTTACAGTAACAATGATCATTATTGCCTTTCAAATTACTGTCTTTGCTGACATTCCCGAATATAATGGGATGCCATTTTTATTCATTTACTTAACACTTGCGATCAGTGAACTCATTGTCATGACAATTGGTATCCCTTTGATGTCTGCTTTAAATAAACGCTTGAATTTTAAAGCGCTCATATAATGAAAGAACTCAAAAAGCGTTAACCTATAGAGGGCTTTTATATAATCAATTAGAATGACATGCTACGTAGGAGAGAAAACTCATGTATATGACAATTCCAGAAGCTGCCGAATCTCTAGGCATGCCTGTTAGCCAAATCGCGAAATATATACGAGAAGGTCGTATTCGAGCAGTTGATGACGGGGAACAGTTCATGATCAACATGAATCAATTTCAAAACTATCATGAACAACTAGAACGGGCAAAGCAAGAAATCGATGAATGGCGAAAAAATTTTCTTTTGCCAGACCAAGATGTGAAAGATGAAGATTAATTGAAACCTAAGAAAGCATTTTGTTTTCTTAGGTTTTTTGTTTTTAAATAAAAACTCTTTTTAGTATTATTATTCCTATTAAAGGGAATCCTTCTTGTGGGGAATGACACATAAAACATATCTTTTAACGAGTGACTTTAGACTCATTCTTAGTTTTGTTTTGCAATTAAAAAATCAGCTATCCACTATTTTAAATAGTAACAAAAACTTCATACAAGTCACGTTTACCGACATATTTTAGTCACATTGATTTCCTTAAAAGCATATTCATCTCGTCACGATTCAATTTGCCTAAAAAACTAGTTATGGTATAGTTGTCAATTATGTAAAACACTCAAGCAAAAATAGGGGGAGACATGAAGAAAATATCGAAAGTATTTTTTATTACAATTGCATTAATAATTATTGCAGTTGGTTACGGTGCTATTGCGCCGGAAAGTTTTGAAGCCGTTACAACAAGCGCGAAGAATTTTGTGGCATCTACATTTGGTTGGTATTATTTGGTGCTTATGTCGTTTATGGTTGCACTCGCAATCTTTTTATTGTTAAGTCCTTACGGGAAAATCCGTCTAGGGAAAGATCATGAACGGCCACAATTTTCAACAGTGACATGGATTGCGATGCTTTTTTCAGCAGGTATGGGAATCGGTCTTGTTTTCTACGGAGCAGCTGAACCACTATCACACTTTGCTGTTGACTCTGCTACAGAAGAGCTAAATACAGCGGCCGCTTTTAAAGAAGGGTTAAGACAATCTTACTTCCACTGGGGCTTACACATTTGGGCAATGTACGGGGTCGTTGCTTTATCTTTAGCTTTTTTCCAATTTAGAAAAAACGAGCCTGGGTTAATTTCAGCAACATTGAAGCCGATTTTCGGTGATAAAATGAATGGTCCTTGGGGAATTCTCGTTGACGTTTTAGCTGTATTTGCAACAGCTTTTGGTGTTGCAACATCTCTCGGCTTCGGTGCTGTTCAAATTAACGCCGGTTTAAATCATTTATTCGGTATTACAATCGGTATTCAGTCTCAATTTATTATTGTTGCAGTTGTTACAGTTTTATTTATTGCTTCTGCATGGACAGGATTGAGTAAAGGGATTAAATATTTATCAAATATGAACTTAGTAGTCGCGTTTATCCTACTCGCGCTAGTCGTGATTCTTGGTCCAACATTACTGATTTTTAACATGTTTACTGAAACTTTTGGTGGTTATCTCTCTAACTTAATAGAGATGAGTATGCGTACTGCACCATTAGACGAAGGTAGACGTGCATGGCTAGATGGTTGGACAATCTTCTACTGGGCTTGGTGGATTGCATGGGCTCCATTTGTCAGTATGTTTATTGCACGTGTTTCTAGAGGTCGTACAATCCGCGAATTTTTAGTAGGTA
This sequence comes from Sporosarcina sp., assembly GCA_026169375.1. GTDB lineage: Bacteria > Bacillota > Bacilli > Bacillales_A > Planococcaceae > Sporosarcina. The sequence goes on from JAPFCR010000030.1 coordinate 120,524, forward strand.
TACTTGTTGCACCTACACTTCTTGGCGCATTCTGGTTCGCAGCATTTGGCTCTACTGCAATCGATGTTCAAATGAGTGGAGTTGTTGATTTAAGTCAGTTTAGTACAGAATTAACGATTTTCGAAATGTTTGATGCGATGCCGTGGTCTTTACTATTGTCCGTCATAGCAATTATTTTAATCGCTTCTTTCTTTATTACATCAGCTGACTCTGCAACCTTCGTTCTTGGCATGCAGTCAACAAACGGTTCTTTAACACCACCTAACAATGTTAAACTCATTTGGGGACTGATTCAGTCAACGATTGCAGTTATTTTGTTATCAGTAAATGGTTTAACTGCTTTACAAAATACAATTATCATCGCTGCACTACCTTTCTCATTCGTCATGTGGCTCATGGTAGTAGCGCTTATCAAAGCACTGAAAGCTGAAATGTTATTAATGAAAAAGAAATAACTTTAGTAAAAATAGATAAATAAAAGAGGATGTCGTCAGCTTTGTATGCTAATGACATCCTCTTTTATGTTTATAAACGAAAAGACTAGCATCTCATTATCTTTCAAATTACGAAAGCTTAATAAGACGCTAGTCAACTCATTCATTAACTTGAGATTAGTTCACGCTTTCTTGTATTTACGATTTGAATAAGGTCATTGATCATTGCGCTTCCTGTTGGATACATGCCCGCACCTGGGCCCGTGAGTGTTAAAGCACCTAAATATTCAGTATCTAAAATAATCGAGTTATCTACACCGTCTATTCCGTAAAACGGATGATTCGCACCGATTAAAACTGGACCAATACTACCCGAAAGATTTCCGTTCTCATCGATTTGAATTTCAGCAATATGACGATAGCGTAACTTCCCTCGGTTAGCTTCTATAATATCTTCATGCGTTAATTGTGCGATGCCCTGAATGTCAATTGTTTCCCAAACAGGTTGCTTTCCAAATGCGAGCTTACTTAAAATCATTAATTTTCGAAATGCGTCTTTCCCACTCACATCATCTGTCGGGTCTGCTTCTGCATAACCTAATGCTTGCGCTTCTTTTAACGCCGCTTTAAAAGACAGTCCTTCTTGTCTCATTTGTGTTAATATGAAATTTGAAGTACCATTCAAAATACCTTGGATGCGCTTGATACGGTCACCTGCCAATAAATTTTTCACTGTTTGAATAATCGGCACGCCACCAGCCGTTGTGGCTTCGAAACCAATTTCAATTCCACACACTTCTGCTTGCTGTAATAACGCAGGACCATGAGCTGCAAACATTGCTTTATTTGCGGTAATTACATCGTACCCTTTCGAAATCGCTTCTGATAAGTATGTGTAAGCCGGCTCCTCTCCGATAATTGCTTCAAAGATCACATCGAGTTGAGGCTGTTCAAAAACCTCGCGAATATTATTTGTCACTTGAACACCAGGCGTTGGCATTCTTTCTTTAGCTATATCGTTCACTAAAATCGTTGTGACATCAATTGTATACCCTGTTTGTCGTTTAATTTCTTGCTTTTTTTCATTTAAAATTCGGTAAATGCCTTCTCCTACTGTCCCAAAGCCAAGTATTGCAGCTTTAATTGTCGGCATAATGCCACCTCCCTGAACTATCTTACGTAATTTCTACAGCTAATACATATGTCGCGTTTTTTATTTTCACGCAATACATTCATTTACATTTGTTCTATTTTACGTGTAGGTTATCGTTCAACCGATTTTCAGCTCTCGCTTATTCATTGGCATATACTCCACACATTCCTTAAGATTAGGATTTTCCGATGCAAGAAAGAGAAATTGTTGAATCAAAAATCCCCACTTCTCAAACTCCGTCAAAAATCCATCATGACCAAATTTAGTATTGACTAAACAAAAGGATGCGTCCGGTAGTAAATCAGCAAATGCATGAATCTTTTCAGGTGGATAAAGTAAGTCAAGTGTAAAGCCTAATAATACTGTTTTGGCTTTAATTTTCTTTGCAGCTTCTGTAACTCCACCGCGTCCTCTTCCGATATCATGCGTATTTAATGCGCGCAATAAAACGCAATAACTATTGGACTCAAAATGGCTTGATATTTTCCTGCTAACATGATTCAAGTAAGATGCTACTTCATATTCGCCTAAAGAAGGTGTAACAGCAAGCGGAATGAGTAAGTCCATATCATCCGGATACATAATGCCCCATTCAAGCACACGCATCCCACCTAAGGAACCACCTATTACAGTATGCAATCGCTCGATGCCTAATGCCAAAAGTGCTTTTCTTTCTGCATTTACCATATCTCGTATTGTAATTTCAGGAAAACTTGATTTGTAAGCTGTATTTGTGTGCGGATTTTTAGATGTCGGTCCTGTTGAACCATTACATCCCCCAAGCACATTAAATGTAATAACCGCGTACTGATCCGTATCTACACTCTTTCCTGCACCAATCAGCCCACTCCACCAACCAGATTGTGTCACATTTCCAATTGTATGCTGATTGCCTGTTAGTGCATGACAGACAAGAATCGTTGGTGCATGATCTTTTCTAGCCCATTCATAAGCAAGATGGACTTGGTCGAGTACAATCCCAGATTCCAAAGTTAAACTTCCAATCTCTACAGTGCCAATCTCCACCAAAGTCTCATCCCCTTTTTTACTGTTGACCTGCGCTTACTGGCGCTGCCTTTTCAATTGCTTGGGCAAGATCGGCAATAATATCTTCTGTCGATTCTAATCCAACTGATAAACGGATTAACTCTTCCGACACACCAGCTTTCTTTAAATCTTCTGAACTCAATTGTTGATGGGTTGTCGATGCTGGGTGAATAATTAAGGACTTTGCATCCCCTACGTTTGCGACATGTGACCAAATCTTCACATTGTCAATCACTTTACGACCTGCATCACGATCCCCTTTAATGCCGAAGTTTACAATGGATCCGAATCCATTTTTCAAATATTTTTTACTTGCTTCGTATGAAGGATGTTCTTCGAGTCCGTTATAAGTGACCCACTCTACAGAAGGATGACTCTTCAAATACTTTGCAATTTCCAATGCATTTTCATTATGCTTTGGCACACGTAAATGAAGTGTTTCCAATCCCTGTAAAAAGTTAAATGCGTTATCAGGACTTAAACACGGTCCAAAGTCTCGTAATAATTGTACACGTAATTTCGTCGCAAACGCCGCATCCGGAACATCTATGCCGTAACGAAGCCCGTGATAAGTCTCATCTGGCTCTGTAAATCCAGGAAATCTTCCTTCTGTCCAATCAAATTTTCCACCATCCACCACAACACCACCAATTGATGTTCCGTGTCCGCCAATCCACTTTGTTGCTGAATGAATGACTACATCCGCGCCAAATTCAATCGGATTACTCCCGTATGGCGTTGAGAATGTGCTATCAACAAGTAAAGGTAACCCATTCTCATGCGCAACTTTAGCGACTTCTTCAATATCTAATACATGTAAGCTTGGATTTGCAATTGATTCTGCAAAAATTGCTTTGGTTTTATTTGTAATTGCCGCGCGGAAGTTTTCAGGATCTGTTGCATCTACAAACTTCACATCAATGCCGTAACGTGGCAATGTAGCTGTAAATAAGTTATACGTTCCACCATATAAATTTTCGGCTGCAAGGATTTCATCACCTGCACTTGCAATGTTTAAAATCGAGAATGCAATAGCTGCCATACCTGAAGCCAATCCTACCGCCGCTGTTCCGCCTTCAAGAAGCGCAATTCGTTGTTCAAAAGCATCTGTTGTTGGGTTCGTAATTCTTGTATAAATATTCCCAGCCTCTTTTAAAGCAAATACATTCTGAGCTTGCTCAGTGCTTTTAAATACATAGGATGTTGTTCTATGTATCGGAAGGGCACGTGATCCTGTTGTTGGGTCTGGTTCTTGCCCACCATGTAAAAGTAGTGTTTCAGGTTTATAGTTTGTCATTATTCATTACCTCCAAAGTTTTTTGATGGATTGTCACGACGGACGAGGAAAAATGAATATCAAAAAACCCTCTTCGTTAAAGAAGAGGGTTTGAGCTTATCGCTAAATTCCTCCTCTCATCTCTCAGACTGTTCACACAGATCTGTAGGAAGTAGCACCTTTGCTAAAGTTTTCACTCGCTGGTTGCCGGGCATCACAGGGCCTATTCCCTCCGCCTCTCTTGATAAGAGTATAAAAATTCTGATTTCCATCTTGTTACACAGTATAAGTCTAATTAAACTGAAAAGTCAAGAGGTTTTTTAAATAAAGTCAATTCAGCATTATATGTTTTTAAAATGTGATTCATCTTAAAAGTCAAACCATATTTTGATAGCTGTTGCTAAAATTAAAACAGCTAATATCCCTTGTAAAGCTTTCGTATTCATTCTTTGCCCTACTTTTGCACCTAGTGGGGATGCAATAATACTGGCAATAATCATAATCGCCGCTGGACCATATAAAACTTGCCCAGTGACAATTTTTCCAACTGTTGAACCAATCGATGAAATAAATGTAATCCCTAGAGATGTAGCAATGGTCATCCGCATTGGAATCTTCAATACGACTAACATAATAGGTACTAAAATAAACGCACCAGCCGCACCTACAATCCCTGCACCAATCCCAACGATGAACGATAAAGAAGAGGCGAGCCATTTATTAAATTCCAACTCTCCCTTCGTTTGTTGTACGGCTCCCTTTTTAGGTATAAACATCATCACGGCAGCAATTGTTGCAAGTATCCCGTAAATGAAGTTAATAGTATTTTCAGAGAGCCCGTTTGAGCCATATCCCCCAATAAAACTACCCAGTAAAATACTCACACCCATATATAAAATCAGGCTCGTATTAATATAACCACTTTTACGATAAGCAAGAACACCTGAAATTGTTGCAAAAAATACTTGAATCGCGCTAATTCCCGCAACTTCATGTGAGGTGAAAGCGGCTAACCCGACAAGTGGCGGGATATAAAGTAGTAGCGGATATTTAATAATCGAGCCACCTATCCCGACCATGCCAGATATAAAGGATCCAATAAATCCGATTAAAAAGAGGACGATGATGAATAAAATATCCATCTGAAATTACCCTTTCTTAATCCAAAAAGTAAATACGCCATCCTCTTCTTTTTGTTCCACTAGATCATGTCCACCAGATTTTGACCATGCAGCCATGTCTGATACTGTCCCTCTATCAGTCGTATGAATTTCTAATACTTCACCTGTTTCTATTTCATTCATTGCTTTTCTTGCTTGAACAACTGGCATTGGACAAGCTAATCCTTTTGCATCTACTATTTTAGTAATATTCATTTCAATACGCTCCTTTTAATTTTAGGTTCTATTTATTTTGCATGATTTTTCTAATAAAAAACCTAGTGCATTAAATCCAACTTATCGAACTGCACAACGATTAGGTCCAATTTCCATTTCGCGTTGTGTTTCTTCGTCAGGTGTAATCATGCCCATATTCGTTTGGCGAATTTCTTGGTAAGCATTCGGTTGCGGTGGTAAATCACCTGTAACTAGCTCTCTAAACTCGCTTTCGTCTTCTATTTTCAGTCCATGATTCTCTTCAAATAACTTCCCTAATGTTTCTTGCACGCTTCCGTCATCATTTACTTCTTCCATAATCATAAAATGAGCAGGTAAAACGATTAAGTCTTTTGCTAATTTTTTATAGCGATCGTACAAGGTATCTCGTAAATCGCCAACCCAATCTTCTGCTAGTCCGGCAAGATCTGGTCTACCAATTGAATCGATAAATAAAATATCACCTGTTAATAAATACTGATCGTCTATTATGAATGAAGTTGAACCAATGGTATGTCCTGGTGAGTAAATTGGTTCGATGACTATTTTTGTATGACCAATGACAATGTCCTTTCCTTCTTCTAATGGTTCATAAGAGAAGACAACTTCTTCCGCATCTTTCGGTGGTAACCAATACGTACCATTTGAAGCTTCTGCAATTTTACGACCACCTGAAATATGGTCCGCATGTAAGTGCGAATCAATTGTAGTTGTAATTTTCACATTTTTGGTCTTCGCAAAGTCAAAGAAAACGTCTGTCATACGCGTCGCATCGATTACTGCCGCTTCACCATTGGATACGACCATATACGATAGGCAACCTTTTCCAAGACGAACAAATTGGTAGAGTTCACCACCGGCTTTTAAATCACCTAGTTTAACAGGCTCTAAATGTTCACTCCACGCACGCATTCCACCTGCTAAATAACGTACTTTCTTACCTGCTTCTGCTAACATTTCTGCAACGAGAATTGATGATGGTTCTTTCGCACAAACGACGATTACTTCATCATTTGTTGGTAAATCCCCTAGAATTTTTTCTACTCCATCGAGCAAATCGAAATAAGGGACATTGAGCGCAGTCATGCTATCTCCTTCTATTTTCCAATCTTGAAATGCCTTTTCATTTCTTACGTCTAAAATGAATGTTTCTTCTTTTTCTACAACTTTTCTTGCCATTTCTGCTACAGTAATTGCTTTTATTGTCATTAAATTATGCCTCCTCTTGTATTTTCTATCTTTTAAAGCTACGTCTACCCGAATCGCATTGACTTTATAATATGACTCTCTCTTTACAGCTACGGGTAGGGGTATATTATTTTGTAAAAAATTATATAAATAAGTTTACATTGCCATTCTCTGCATCACCTAAATACGCAGCTACACCTGCATATTCGATCTCTTCTAATAGTTCTTCTTCTTGTAAACCTAGTAAATCCATGGTCATTGTACATGCGACTAATTTAACATTTAACTCTTGCGACATTTCAATGAGTTGCGGCAATGTCATTGCATTATGTTTTTTAATGACATGTTTGATCATTTTAGGACCCATTCCTGCAAAATTCATTTTCGAAAGCCCCATCTTATCTGCTCCCCGTGGCATCATTTTTCCAAACATTTTTTCTAAGAAGCCTTTTTTCACAGGGACCTGTTGATCTTTCCTAAGGGCATTCAGCCCCCAAAATGTATGGAAAATTGTTACTTCATGATCATAAGCTGCTGCACCATTCGCGATAATATATGCAGCCATTGCTTTATCATACTCGCCACTAAAAAGGACGATTGTTGTTTTCTTTTTATTAGACATAGTATCCTCTCCCTTCATCATACCTATAGGGGTATATTATAAAATAAAAAATATATATGCAACTGTTTAGATTTTATATTTAACGAAGTAGATATAAAATCTAAACAGGTTCAAGCTATCATTAACGACTCCTGACTAATAAATCGACAGCCTCTTGCACAACATCTTCATGTGTCCGATCATCGCCAGACTCTTCCATTTGACGAATACATTCAACTAAATTCGCACTGACAATGACACCTATCGCACGGTCTATCGCTGTTCGAGACGCAGAAAGTTGAGTAATGACATCTTTACAATCTTTTCCTTCATCCATCATACGTAAAATCCCTTTAATTTGCCCTTCGACTCTTTTTAAACGATTCTTCACTTTGTCATCGTACTGCATGTAATTTCCTCCTTTCGCTTGAATAACTAATCCTATAATATACCCCTCACCGTATATTGTCAACCGTTTGATTCAAAATCAACTAACCGTCTTCATATTTTTCTATCTTATAGTCATCCAAACAAAATATTCGACTCGCCAAGCGATATGTTGACGAGTCGAATCTCTTCATTTATCTATTTTCCTGAAAGACTTTCTTAATGACGCGAATCATAAAGTCCACGTCTGCATCTGTACAAGACAGCGGAGGCGAAAGAGCAATGACATTATTAAATCCAGCAACGGTATCACCGTTTCGACCGACGATTAACCCATTTTCTTTACATTCACCCATCAGCTTCGCAATGCGTTCATTTGAGGCTGGTTCGCGCGTCTCTTTATTTTCAACGACTTCAATGCCTAGTAAGAAGCCAAGTCCTCGGACATCTCCAACATTTGGGTGATCGGCTAACTCTGCTAATTCAATTTGTAATCTTTCTCCCAATTCAGTCGCGCGCTGAAATAAGCTTTCTCGCTCCATAATTTCAATGTTTTTTAATGCAAGCGCACAAGCCGCTGGGTTTCCACCAAAAGTATTGACATGGCGAAGATGACTGTTCTCTTCCTCTGTATCGAACTTATCGTATATGTCTTTACGTACCGCGGTTACAGATAGCGGTAAATAAGCACTTGTCAGCCCTTTTGCCATCGTTACAATATCTGGCTTTACGTTAAAATGCTGATGCCCAAACGCCTTTCCAGTTCGTCCAAATCCACAAATCACTTCATCTATGATCAACAAAACACCGTGCTTGTTACAAATCTCTTGTACTCTTTCCAAATAAACCGGATGGGGTATTAAAACTCCGCCTCCTGTAATGAGTGGCTCCATAATAATCCCAGCAATTGTTTCTTTTTGCTCCCAAATAATTTTCTGTTCAAACTCCTCAGCACATTGAATATTATACGCTTCAATCGATTGACCTACTGGACGTCGGTAATTATCCGGCGGTGATACATGTAGAAACCCAGGTGCAAGTGGCTCATACTTATACTTGCGCAATGCTTGACCAGTTGCAGCTAATGCGCCCATTGAGCTTCCATGATAAGCCCGGTAACGAGAGATGAACTTATAGCGAGACGGTTCATTGTTTTGCTGGTGATATTGACGTGCAAGTTTAAAGGCCACTTCATTTGCATCTGAACCACTATTTGAAAAAATAATTTTATATTCATCGCCAAGCATCTCGTTTAATTTTTCTGCTAATCGAATAGCGGGTTCATGGCTTTGTGTCATAGGAACATATGCCATTTTCTTCAATTGCTCATAAGCTGCATCAGCTAATTCATCACGACCGTAACCAACATTTACCGCCCACAAACCTGCCATGCCATCTAAATAACGATTCCCTTCATGATCGGTTACCCATGCGCCTTTTCCTGTTTCCCAGATCATTGGTGGATTCTTCTCATTGTATGCGGAAATATGGTGCCAAATATTTTCACGATCTTTTTCAACAAGTGATTTTGTTTCAGAATTTACAGATGTCATCTTCTTGTCCCCCTTTTAATATCAATGGCATGCCGTTAACATTTTCTTTCTCGTGTAAAATTCATTTCCATATTTTTCATTTGCATAAAGATTTCCGTAAAAAAGACTTTTTATAACCAGAGAAAGGGAAAAATGCGATTCCTTAATGTCAAAACTTATAATGGATGATAACTTCCGCTTACCGCATCGACGATTAATTGCTCTCTTTCTTCCTTCCCTTTATAATCTGCAATCCAAAACGGTCGATAAAACAATCGATGACTAACCTTTTTTATTGTTGGGATTGTCATGAATTTTACTTTAGAAGAAGCATTTTCAAAGACAAAACGCTCCGCCTTCTCAGCCGCTTCTTCCGTTTCGACTGTGACCATTGGCATTGACAAATGTGCTGCTTGAATTTCTTTCAGTTCGGGTTGTACATCAATAATTGCCCCATGCCCCCCGAGCGCATCAATCGTGCAACCGACTCTTCCTTCAAACTTTAAAAATCTTTTTGCTTTCACATCAAATTCAAAAAAATAATAAGGATAATAAATTAATTGCTGTATTTCAATTTCCGCTGCTTTATCGAACTGGATCAATCCATTAAATACTTCTTTTTCAACAAATTGAACTTCTTGAGTCAAAATCGTTTTCATGTGTATTTACCCCTTATCAGACTGCCTTCATTGTTTAATATTTCAGAGATTTGATTCGCTTCAGGTGCTAGATCTCGTGTAATATTTTTATCAAAGTTAGCTGAAAACGTACGATTTCTTCTTGACTCTTCAAATATTTCTTCCATATCTTGTGATGGCTTACGACCGAAGTAACTTCCGATAATCATTCCTGCTATTGATACGAGTAAACCGACTAAGAAAGGATGAAAACCAGTGACAGCTTCCAAGTCCATCGATGTCCAAACAATATTTGTTGTCGCACCGCCAATCATCGCAAACAAACAACCAAGCGCATTCGCTTTTTTAGAATAAACAGAAGCCACGTAGGGAACCAAAAATGTATTACCTAATGTTCCAAAAGCGAAAATCACTAACGCAAAGATTGAAGGTGGTTCATAAATTGCTACGATAATTCCGATAATTCCACCTACTAATATACAAAGTCTTGAGACAAGGACCATTGTTTTCTGACTCGCATTTTTATTAATAAAACGTTGGTAAATATCGCGTGATAAAATAGTACCCGCCTGCATTAAAATCGAATCCGCTGTTGACATGACTGCAGACATAATCGCAGAAAGTAAAAGAGCGGCAAAAACACCTGGGAAAAGTGTATAAGCTAATTCCGTAATCACCATTTCAGGATCCGCAATTGTAGGCAAAAGAATAATTCCAATCATCCCTAAAATATAAGGTACAAAAATGAAGAATTGATTCCAAATGGCACCGATTAAAACAGCGCCTTTCACTGTTTTTGTACTTTTCATCGACATATGTCTAACAACAACGTGAGGTAAGCCCATATAACCAATGGAGTAAATTAATATAGCGCCTAACACAACACCCCATTGCCCGTAAAATGCTAAGTCTTTACCCCAAATACTTAAATAAGTAGGATCAATTTCAGCCAAAGAAGCGTTTAAACCCGATAAGCCACCTACGTGAAAATAAGCTAAAACACCAATTCCTACAACCCCAAAAACCATAATCATGCCTTGTACAAAAGATGTATACGCAACAGCTAAATATCCACCTGCGACTGTATAAATTAAAATGACGCTAATCCCCACAATCAAAGCGACTTCGTATGGGAATCCGGTTAAGGTTGCCATCGCTTTACCAGCGGCAATAAACTGTGCACATACATAACCAAATAAGAAAACAATTGAAATAACAGAACCAACAACACGAACGCCAGCACTCTCAAATCTTTTTTCTAAATACTCAATTGGTGAAAGCGCTCCCAACCTTTCGGACATTCGTCTCATTCGTTTTCCCAAAACTGAAAGGTTAATGATTGAACCCCCTGCATCCCCGATTGCATACCATACGGCATACCATCCGTACTGAAATGCCATCGCAGGTGCCCCCATAAACATGAAACCACTCATAGCAGTTGTTTGCATGGTCATCGCTGTAACCGCAGGACCAAGTGATCTTCCACCAAGCAAATACTGTTCAGTAGATTTAGACGATTTACGCGAAAACCAAAGTCCTATACTCAGCAAGACACCTAGATAAACAATAAATATAATTCCATCTAAGCTCATATGAATCCCCCCTTCATATTAATCCTTTAGTTGTTTTTCACGTCTCTCTTCTTCATCGTCTTCTTTTTTCATTTTAAAATACATCACGACCGCCAAACCTACCCAAAGAAATGGCCAAGGAACAAGTAACCAAAAAGTTTCAGCCGGTAAATTGAACAAGATTTCACCTCTTTTCTAGTGATTTTGTAGTATTGCCTCTCCCATGGCAACAAGTGCTTCTACAAAAATATGATAGATTCCCGCAAAAAATAATAACTACTTGGTCAAAACTAGGTTAATACAAAGTGTATTCTGATGACTAAAGCGAATGACTTTACGCTTTGTAAAGCAACCTTAACTTTCGATAGACACTTTGTCTTATAATCCGATTTCTCTTACAATCCCCATCATATTTTGGCAATGGGAATTCCCCCGTTTCGTTTGAATTTATGATATAATAGTAAGAAGCGAGTTTGTCTTCTTTTATATGAGGCTCGTTTTCTCATCTTCAAAATTTCAAAGACTTAAACTTTTTCTCGATATTTCTTTGAAGACATCATAAATGATTGGGAGGGATTCTAATGGCTTTTCCACGTAAGGAAAGACCAGTGTCGGATTTTGTTGCAGCACGCAAAATCGATGAAAAAATTTCATTCGTTCGTAATGATCATGAGGTACGCGGAACAATTTACAAGATCCTAGAAAACTCCGTAATTGTTCAAATTTCAAACAAGGACGCTGACTTAATCGGTGTACCTTCAAACCTGACAGTTGTAGCACATAAAAACTACTCTGTAGTGGAATAAAACATGTCCTAACCAAAAGACTGCTTACGATTAGTAAGTGGTCTTTTTTTATTCTTCTATCTATTCATATGCATCTAGTTCGATACAAAGAACAATAAAGTGAAACTTCAATCAGTGAGGGTTTTCTTCATCCCCCACTGATTGAAGCGGAACGCAGGCTAAGTGCGATACGTCCTGTGTCAACGCCTGCGCGACCAACATCATGTTGGCCCGAACCAATCGGGCTTTTACGGGCAGCCCGACTCCCACTTATCTTTACCGTTTTCACTTAAATCTTGAAGTGGGAGTCTTACTGCCCGTTAATGCGGGATGAAGATTACCTTCCCAAACATTTCATGAGTCCGAAAAATCTGATAAGATAGAAACATTGTTGATAGGAGGATATTTTATGAAAGAAAAATTAATTGAAAGACTCGTTCGCTATGCAAAAATTGATACACAATCAGATTTTAACAGTACAACTTGTCCAACTACACCCGGACAATGGGAATTACTTCATTTATTACAAAAAGAACTCGAAGAAATTGGATTAGAAGAAATCACATTAGATGATTATGGTTATTTATTTGCGACACTTCCTACAAATACGGAAAAAGAATTACCGACAATTGGGTTTTTAGCGCATGTCGATACAGCAACTGACTACACAGGAAAAAACGTGAAGCCTCAAAGAATTGACGACTACGACGGCAAAGACATTCAATTAAATGAGGATACATCCATGACTGTAAACGACTTTCCTGAATTAAATAACTACGTTGGTCATACGCTCATCACAACAGATGGTACAACACTTCTTGGTGCAGACAATAAAGCGGGTATTGCTGAAATCATCACCGCAATGGAATATTTACTTCAGAATCCACAAATCAAACGCGGTAAAATTCGAATTGCTTTCACGCCAGACGAAGAAATTGGTCGTGGTCCTCATAAATTTGACGTTGAAAAATTCAATGCCGAATATGCGTATACAATAGATGGCGGCCCTTTAGGGGAATTACAATATGAAAGCTTTAATGCTGCAGGTGCTACAGTGATATTTAACGGGGCAAGTGTCCATCCTGGAACTGCAAAAAATAAAATGGTCAATGCAATTTTAATTGCAAATGAGTTTCAGAATGCAATGCCTGCCGATGAAATTCCGCAAAAAACAGATGGATATGAAGGATTTATTCATCTGATGCAAGTAGATGGAGACATTGAGAAAACAACTTTAAATTATATTATCCGGTATTTTGACCGTGAAACTTTTAAAGTAAGAAAACAATTAATGAAAGATGTCGCAGAAAAACTTCAAAAAGAATACGGTGAACATACGATTCAACTTCAAATTGAAGACCAATATTATAATATGCGAGAAAAAATTGAACCTGTCATAGAAATCGTAGAAATTGTTGAAGATGCATTTACAAATCTTGGAATCGAACCAAATATCATTCCTGTACGCGGGGGTACGGACGGTTCTCAGCTTTCTTATATGGGTATGCCAACGCCTAATATTTTTACAAGTGGCGAAAATTACCACGGCAAATATGAATATATTTCAGTAGACAATATGGAGCTTGCGACAAAAGTAATAATAGAAACAATCCAACTTTTTGAAGCACGAGGCTGAACCTGATGATTAATCATATCTTTACGTGACTAGATAGGAGAATTCTTCTACGAAAATCACATCAATCGAAAAAGGGAGGGGCATAATGTGAGGGAAATTAGTATTGGCGTCTTTTCTTCTATGTTTTTCGCAGTAACTTTTATTTTAAATCGTTCGATGGAATTATCAGGTGGTAGCTGGTTGTGGAGCGCTTCCCTTCGTTATTTTTTTATGCTTCCTTTTTTATTCGTTATCGTTTATTACCGAAAAGGATTGGCGCCGATGAAGAAAGAAATAACGAGACAGCCACTTCCCTTTTTCCTTTGGAGTGTTGTTGGTTTTGTTCTTTTCTACGCGCCACTCACTTATGCGGCGGCTTTCAGTCCAGGATGGTTAGTCGCAGGTACTTGGCAATTAACGATTCTTGCGGGTGTACTGTTAACCCCCTTCTTTCTTCTTAAAATAGAGACTAAACAAGGGTTCAACATCGTTAGACAGAAAATGCCTTTTGTTTCATTAGGTATCACTTCGATTATTTTAATCGGCGTTGTATTTATTCAGATTCCGCATGCACAAACAGTTCCACTGAAAACATTGTTATTTGGGGTGATGCCAATCTTATTTGCGGCCTTCGCTTATCCACTTGGCAACCGAAAAATGATGGAATTACTAGATGGAAAGTTGGATACTTTTCAACGTATTTTAGCGATGACGATTATGACGATTCCTGTTTGGATTATTTTTGCGGTGATTGCATTATTTACGGTAGGTCCACCTTCTTTCAACCAGGTTTTCCAATCATTTATTGTCGGGGTTAGTTCAGGAGTCATTGCGACGACTCTCTTTTTCATGGCAACAGATCGCGTTCGGCATGACCAGGGGAAATTAGCTGCTGTTGAAGCAACACAATCAACACAGTTAATTTTCGTTATTTTAGGAGAAATGCTCATTTTGGGCATTGCACCACCAACATCAATGGCGATTTTTGGTGTCATGATTATCATTCTCGGCATGTCTCTTCACAGCTTCCATGCTGTATTTGGTCATCAAAAGCAGTTGAAATCGTTGTCAAAGTAAATGATGTGGTGGGAATAAGCTTATTTCAACAACAAAAAAGCGCCCAATAGTCAAATGACATATTGGACGCCCTTTTTTATCTCTCATATTCCCCTATTATTTCAATTGCTTTTTCTGTCATCGATGGGTCAATCGCTTTATTAAGATCGATTTCACCTCGAATTGCACCATTCGCTTCATAGGCATCGTATTGTTTATAAATATCGTCAATAAACATTTTCCCGTCCGGATCGAGTCCAGTGACATAAACTTTCTCCCATAGTTCAGCATCTTTTAATGCTGTGTGCTTCGTCATAATGTCGATGATTTCTTTTTTATTAATGTCTTTAATAAACGCGTCATTATAATCACGTACACCTTTTAAATAGGCAGCCATAAAGCGTAAAGAAACATCCTGTTCGACATTCATAAAATCAGGCGAGCCAAGGACTAACGCAATTTGTGATTCAGGTGCATAATCAGTCGCGTCGCCAAATCTAACGTGGAATCCGTTCTCAACACCTTGTGTAATCATCGGCTCAATACTGAGTGCCGCATCAATCGTTCCGCTATCAATTGCGCCAAGCATACTTCCAAAATCACTCATTAAAACAAACTCAACATCATCTTTTGTGAGTCCTGCATGTTCAATCATCTCTTCGAAAATATATTCATCAATTGAGTTATGAGAAGAAACTGCAATTTTCTTCCCTTTAAAGTCTGGATAATCTTTAATTTCATCGACCATATGGTTTCCGATCACGAAAGTAAAGTACGATTGACCAGGGACATTATGCCCTTTGTCGGCAATAATCTTCACATCAATCCCTTGTGAAATCGCATTAAAAAATGAAGCGGTTGAAACTCCACCAGCAATATCGACTTCACCAGCTGCAAGTGCCGGCAACATATCATCACTATTGCTAAACTGGGCAAATTCTACTTCAATATTATAGTCTTCAAAATAACCTTTTTCAGTTGCGATATAAAAACCTGCACCAGATGCTGCACCATCTTCAGCGATTACAACCTTTTCACGTTTTTCAAGTGGCGATAAATCACCAGACGGATAAGTCGTTTCCCCCTGATCATTTACCCCTTCTTCTGGTTGAGATTTACTCGAATCTTTTGTTGAACATGCCCCTAATACAAGCACCAATGCAAAAAGTGGAAGTAGCCATTTACTTTTGAACCACTTTGTCATGACATCTCTCCCTTTCAATTCTTTTCCCGTCTAGAGTTTTGTACTTCTTCTTGCAAATGCTGCCAAATTTCAACAAACTTCGCGGCCATTTCGGGATTTTCACGAATATCTTCTACTTTTCTAGGTCGTGGTAAATCTATTTTAATTTCATGAATAATTTTTCCAGGTTGTGAACTCATTAGCAAAATTCGGTCGCTTAATAACAACGCTTCATCAATACTATGCGTAATAAACAAGACAGTCTTCCCTGTTTCTGCCCAAATCGATAATAATTCTTCTTGTAAGATAAACTTGTTTTGTTCATCTAATGCTGCAAACGGTTCATCCATTAATAAAATTTCAGGGTCATTGGCGAAGGCCCTTGCAATGCTCACTCTTTGCTTCATCCCACCTGATAATTCTTTCGGATAAAGCGTTGAAAATGGATCCAGTCCTGTTTTCTTTAAATAATAAGCTGTTCTTTCACGAATGACTTCTTTAGGTAAACGTCGCATTTTTAAACCGAATGCAACATTCTCCTCAACAGTCAACCAAGGAATCACACCCCTTTCTTGAAAAACCATTGATTGTAAAGGACGTGTTTTATCTTCCGTTAAAATTTTAAAATCTCCTATACTCGGCGTTTCAAGATCAGCGAGTATTCTAAGCAATGTTGTTTTCCCGCAACCACTTGGTCCTACGAGGCACACAAACTCCCCTTCTTCAATCGTTAAATTGATATCTTCTAATGCTGTAACACTGCTTTGCTTCTTATAAAAAGCTTTCGTCAAATTGGTAATTTCAATTTTTGCTTTCTTCTTCATTGACTCACCTCCACGGCACCATTTTTTTCTGTAATCCACGAAGGAATAATGAAAAGAGATAACCGAAAAATGATATTAAAATGAGCCCAACATACATTTCTTGCAGTAAAAATGCTTTGTATGAGGTCCAAATTAAAAAGCCAATCCCCGACGTTGCACCCATCATTTCTGCTGCAACAATTGTTAAGAGCGCAATCGCTTGCCCCATTTGAATTCCTTCTAACATCACTGGTAACGCACCCGGCAATGCTATTTTCGTAAAAAAACTCACCTTTCCTGCACCATAATTTTTCGCAACATCCAAGTAAATCGAATCAATATTAGTAACACCCGCGACTGTATTGATCACAACAGGAAAAAATACACTGCCTGCGATTGTAATCACTTTTGACAAATCACCAATCCCAAATAAAATAATGATAATCGGCAATAACGCTAGTGTCGGAATCGGCATCAATGCCATCACAATAGGTGAAATGAAATGTCTGATTGGAGAATACAGCCCCATTAATAAACCAATCACAACACCCGGAACAACACCGAGTAGAAACCCTAAAAAGATTCGATAAAGAGAAATCCCAACATGCTCAAAAAGAACGCCGGAAGTCGTCATATCTATAAACGTCCCGACAATCGCAGTTGGTGGTGGAAAAAATCGAATATCCAATAATCCTGTCTGTGATAAAAACTCCCAGAGCATAAGCATAAAAACAGGAGATGCGATCGTGAGCATTTGCTTCCAACGCTCTTTTCTCTGTCTCTTTCTCCATTCTTGTTGCTCAATTTCAAACGGATTTTCCTGAACTTCCGTTATTTTTTTATTCACCGGTCACCACCTCTTCATGTTAATTGTATGTATCACCCACTTAACATCGTTGGGCAAATACACAATCTATTCACAACCGCCATTTCGTTAATACTTATTCTCATGTTGATAAAATTTAGATTCGACACTTACCCACAAGGTCCAACAAAATATTCCACGTGAAATATCCTTTATCTTCACATGAATCTGTGTTACTATAAAGGTAACAGAATCTGTATCACATCATAGGGTATAGATGGAGGTGCTATAAATGTTGATTCGACTGTATGACGATGATGAACGAGATCTTTATATCCAACTAGCAGATGAAATTGTCTGGTTAATGGCTGAGGGGGAGTTGAAAGAAGGAGACGAACTTCCTTCCATTCGCAAACTGGCAAGTACATTGCAAGTTAATATTAAAACAGTGCAAGCTGCTTACCAAAAGTTAGCGGACGAAGGATTTATTTTACAAAGGAAAAAAGCAACTTCCCTTGTCAATCAAGAAAATTTCAAAGAAGAAAATTGGCTTGAACGATGGAGTAAAACTTTTACTCGTTTTCAACACGAATGTAAAGCCCTTGGTTTATCTGATGATGAAATTTCAGAAGTAATTACACAATTACTAGGAAAGGAGAATGCAACATGATGATTATATTGTTTTTAATTTTTATACCTTTATTACTGTTTGACCTTTTAACACCTCACGTATTAAGAAAAACTACTGTATTTGGCATCTCGATTCCTGAACCATTTATTGATGATGAACAGCTTACCTCGTTCAAAAGAAAATATTCAAGTTTAATCGCGATGATTCAAATACCTGTGATTACCCTTCTTATTATCATTTCTTTTTCGTTGACTGAAATACAACAATCTATCTTGATGGTCGGTGGGTTATTCATTTACCTTTTCATCAGTATGATTCTTTATTTGAAGTTACACTATGAAGTTAAACTATACAAAGAGCAACAAGGATGGGGTAGCCAAGTAACAATCGTTCGCGTCTCTTCGTTCGAAACAAAATTTAATAAGAGCGATAGAACATTTCCGCATATATTATTTTTACCGACTTTTCTTATTACGATTGGCCTATCAATTTGGCTCTTTTATGTCTACCCCGCTTTACCGGACGTAATCCCAACGCATTGGGGCATTGACGGAAAGCCTGATGCATGGAGTAATAAATCCTTTTTCTCGGTATTTTTCCTTATTTTCACTTTGCTATTTACACAATTGCTCATCTATGGAATGGCTTATGGCATTTTTAATTCTTCCGTGCAAATCAAAGCACAAAATTCGAAGTTAAGCTTACAGAGAGAACATGAGATAAGGAAATTAAACACTGAAATTATGGCGTTTATTAACTTCATTACAACTTTATTTTTAGGGATTCTAGAAGTACAATCGAGTTGGAGTATTCTTGATGAAAATATAAAGCTTTCTATTGTCTATACGGTACCTATTTTCCTTATTTTAACTTTAGGAAGCGTCTATTATTACATGAGACGTTCTAAATCACTGAATGAGCAATTCAAAGAGTTAAATTGTATAGAATCAAGTCCTGGAGACGATAAACATTGGAAATGGGGAATTTTCTATTTCAATAAAGAAGATCCTGATTTATTCGTAGAGAAAAAGTTTGGTGTTGGTTGGACAGTCAACTTCGCTCGACCTGGTATTTGGATTTTCTTATTCATTGTGACTGTCGTTCCGCTCCTTCCGATATTTTTCATATAAAAAAAAGGTTAAGATACTCGATTCCATTATTGATGGTATCGATATCATAACCTTTTTTATCTTACTCTCTCCAAGTGCTCATACCGCCTGACACGTTTATAACATTCGTAAATCCAGCTCTTTTCAATTGTCTTGCTGCTTGCATACTTCTCATACCACTTTGACAAATTAATACTGTTTCCTTTTTAGGATCTAACTTGGCAAGCCCATTTTGTAATGTATTAAGTGGCATATTTTCAAATTCTGGAATATGATGTGCTTTGTATTCAGCTACAGTCCTTACATCGATATATTGTTTCTTTTTATCAGCTAACATCGGCTTTAATGCACCTACTTGAATGGAACGAACACCTTTTGGTGGCATCACTCGCCAAGCAATTAAGGCTACAATGAGTAAAATAATTATCCATTTCAAATGAACCTACTCCTTTAACTAGGAATTAGTTTAACATATAAAATAAGGAAACCTAATTGTTTTGCTTCAAAGGAAAGCGCTTCTTGTTGTACCACTTAAAAAGTAAGATTTTCCTTTCATGTGAGTATATATTAGAATTATGAATCACTAAGTTCTGACAATATATTTTTTCAAGGGATATAAAAAAACAGAGGATCAGAAATGGTACCCTTCTATCCTCTGTTTGATAACAACAAGATTTTTTAGTGATTTCTTGTAAACACTGGCTATACATTTTTAGTTGCTGCAAGTTTAATTTCTTGGCGACGTTCATAAATATTCCCAACGATCGCTTTACCAACCGCATATGCTGGGATTGCTAGTAGAATTCCAAGGAAACCAGCAATATTTCCAGCCGCTAAAATAATTGTAATCACTGTTAGTGGATGAATATCTAATGTTTTTCCCATGACATTCGGTGTGATTAAATTACTATCTGTTTGCTGGGCAATTAGCGTCACTAAACTAACCCATACAACCATTATTGGATCTTGTAAAAATCCAATAATTAAAGCCGGAGTAAACGCAATCCATGGCCCTATAAATGGAATCACATTCATAAAGAACGCAAAAATAACAAGTAATAACGTATATTCTAATCCAATAATTTTATAACCTATAAACATAATAAGCGCAAGTAAAAAACTAATTAATAATTGGCCTTGTATATAAGTTCTTAAAACATTATCAATATCCCCTAATGTCTTTTGCATCCATTCTTTTTTTTCACCAGTAAAGAATTGAGTAATAAAAGGGGACAACTTCTCGTGATCTTTTAGCATAAAAATAAAGAAAAATGGCACAAGAATAAGTGTAAAGGCTGTTTGTACAAGCGATTGGAAAAAAGATACGACTAGTTTTCCAAAAACAAGTGCAATCGACTGAACAGAGTTTGCAGCTTTATCAATCCATTCATTCACTTGCGGCGGCAAATCATCACGATGTTGAAGCACGTATTCAGTACTGCTTGAAATTTCCTTCGCTAACGTTGGCATATTTCTCGCAAGTTTGTCCACTTGCTCAACTACAGGCGGGCCGATGAATGAGAAAAACAACCAAATGATTGCAGCACCTGTCACTAAAATCGTAAGAATACTTCCCCATCTTGGCATTTTATACTTTTCCAATATGCGTTGAAGCGGCTCAAAAATATAAAAGAATACTGCGCCGAGTAGTAATGGAACGAAAATTGTTTTAGCAATAATGAGTAGCGGTTCAAATAACCAGTTAATCTCCATAAAATACTTGATAATGAGCAAGGTTAATAAAATTCCAATCCCTACTTGAAACCAAGCTTTTCTTGTCATAATTCAAACTCACTCCTTTCATCTAATTTTATCTATTCTTCTTAGTATACGTTGTTTTCTGTGAAAACTCGAAGTAATCTATATTTTTTTTGTAAAATAGCATTTCTTTTCAAAAAAGAACCATAATGAACGAATAATAATCATATCATCTTAAGAAATTCTTCATAATCATAAGTAGTCCCTCTTCACTTTTATTCGTTATGCTTAATTAAATAACTTTTGCCGAAAGGATTATTCACATGAAAAAAACTTTCGTAATATGCATTGTTCTTTTACTCAGCTTCACATTCTTTTATAAAGACAAGATGAGTCCCCTACAAAATAAGACTTTTCAAACAGATGCGAAAGCAATGATTGTAGTTGATGCGGAAAGTGGGAAAGTTTTATATGAAAAAAACAGTAAAGAACAACTTCCGATCGCAAGTATGTCTAAAATCATGACACAATACCTTGTGATGAATGCGATTGAAGACGGCGCTCTTTCTTGGGAGGATACTTACCAGCCAAGTGAGGCTGTTCAACAAATGGCAAATTTATCAAGCATCGCAAAACTAAATATGACGGGAGGAAATACATATACTGTCAAAGAATTGTTTACTGCGGCAACCGTTAATTCCTCAAATGATGCGGCTGTTGCGCTTGCTGAATTGGTCAGTGGGACAGAAGAGAAATTTGTGACATTGATGAATGAACAAACAAAGATATTAAAACTTAAAAATACAACTTTCTATAACGCAACTGGATTAGACGGAGATCATGTCGGCATAAATGCTCATGAAACAAATAGTGCTTCAGCTCGGGATGTTGCAACAATTGCACGAAAACTCCTTAAAAAACATCCAGAGATTTTTGAGTTTACACAATTAACGAGTTTTGAAACAAATTCCGGTGCTCACCTATGGAGCTCGAACTTAATGTTACCAGGGATGTCACAAAGCTTCGATGGCATCGATGGTTTAAAAACAGGTTATACCCATTTGGCTGGAGCATGTTTTGCAAGTACGGGTGTTTTCAATGATCGCAGAATTATTACAATCGTCATGGACGTCGAAGCTGATGGGGATGATTTTGTTACACCAAGATTTTCTTTAACTAAAGAATTAATCGAAGAAATTGTATTGTAGTGAACCGCTCTTTACCAATAGTGATAGCGAGATATTAAATAGCTGTTCAGATTATTTTCATCTAAACAGCTATTCTACTCAACTGCTTTTTGCTCTGGCTAATCCTGTATAAGACAGAACTGCCATTAAAGCAGATGCAAAGATAATAATCCCCATCGGTATGGCCGTATGTTCACCTGCAACACCTACTAATGGTGCTGTAATCGACCCGAGTAGAAATGGCAGTAAACCAAGCAATGCGGATGCACTCCCCGCGATATGACCTTGTGATTCCATCGCTAGTGAAAATGAAGATGTTGAAATGACACCAATTGAAGAAACGAAAAAGAAAATTGGAATAATGACTGTCAACAGTGGACCGTTAAATAACACGGCAAACAGTAGAAATGTCCCTGAAGTGATCGACATAAATAAACCAACTCTTAAAAATTGGAGCTCAGTAAGGATTCCGGTAAGTCGGCCAACTGTTTGCGTTCCCATAATCAGACCAATTCCATTCATCCCAAACAACAAACTAAATGTTTGCGGAGAAACACCGTATATATTTTGATAAACAAATGGCGTACCTGCCACGTAAGCAAAAATTCCCGCCATAATAAAACCTTGCGCTAATGCATACCCCATAAATTCTCGATTTTTCAAGAGTGACACAAAGTTTCTAATCGTATTTCTAAAGTTACTTGGTACACGTTGATCTTCTAGCAATGTTTCCTCAAAACGCCATAGTACAATAACAAAAAATAAAAACCCAACCGCACTTAGCACACCAAAAATACCGCGCCACTCGGTAAATGCTAAAATCGCTCCTCCTAAAATAGGCGCCAAAATCGGTGCTAAGTTATTAATGAGCATCAATGTCGCAAAGAACTTCGTCAATGCCCTGCCACTAAATGTATCTCGGACAATCGCGCGAGAAATCACAATCCCTGCTGAAGCCGCTAATCCTTGCAAAAAGCGTGCTGCAATAAAAGCAGTGACACTCGGTGAAAGTGCACTAATTGCTGAAGCGATTCCATAACCAATTAATGAAAAAACTAACGGCTTCTTTCGACCGTGCACATCACTCATCGGTCCAAATACAAGTTGACCGATTCCAATTCCTAAAAGACAAGCCGTTAAACTTACTTGTACAAGAGAAGCTGTCGTATCAAAGGACGCAGCAATTGCAGGAAATGATGGTAAATACATATCAATCGTAAGCGGGCCCATTGCCGCTAATGCCCCAAGAAGCAATGCGAACCGCAACCTTTTAAAACCTGTCAGTGAATTCACTTTTAAACACGCCCTTTCTATACAAACAAAGAGGTCACGCTATAAATAGCTTCATCCCCTTTATAAATATACAACCTTACTATTGTATCACTTCATTTTTTATCATGAAAGCAGAACAATCTAAAGGGTGTATATTTCTTTTCTCACTGGGAACACTATTAAATGATCGAAATACAACCTTAGGAGGAAAGCATTGTGAATAAAATCGCGTTAGCAGCACTTGGAGTCGGCGCAGTATACCTTATGCAAAATAAAAATGCACGAGATCAACTGATGAAACAAGTGGAAAATTTCACAGGGATGACTATGGGAATGAACCAAAATTCAGGATCAAATTCATCTTCGTAACGCTTCTTCTTTTTTTTCGATCATGTGAAAAAAGAGCTACCCATTTCAGGTAGCTCTTTTTATATACAATCTTACTAATTACTTCACTTCTTTTATTGGTTCATAAGAAAATGGATGTTCATTTTCAAAATCTAAGATTGGGATTCTCTCTTCTTCAATCTTAAGCTCTACAATTGGGCATTCAATCACATATTCATCAACTCTGTAAGGTTTCACATTCATTTTCCCTTGCACAAAAGGATTGCTCGTCACTAACGTAACCATTCCTGTTTGATAATTAACAGCTTCTACCATGAATCGATGACTACTGACAATTACATACGGGAAAACTTCATATGCATCTTCTAAATCTTTGGTGTTGATTTTCTTCATAAATACATCTTTTTTTCCCGGCCATGCTGCGAAACCGTTTGCTAAATCTAGGATATTTGTCGACTTTAAATAATATTGACGCTGACTCGAAAACAGTTCATATTCTTTTCCATCCATTACTGCAAATCGTCCTTTTCTTAACATATGGTTCCCGCCTCCTTTAAATTAAAGCGAAACATGAAGAATTCATTTCATTTATAAATTTTAAAATAATTAAATATTATAAAAATTCTACCTTACATATAATTGTACAATAAAGAAATACTATAAGATATAGTCAATTCGTTTTATTTCTTTGATTTCATACATTTTCCGCCCTTTTAGTTTATAAAATATAATTTTCAGGTAGATACTATGTAATTACGAATTTGGAGGTTTTGGTTATGAGCGAAAAAGGTTTTTCTGACAAAATAAAAGGTGCTGTAAATAAAGCAAAAGGAAAAGCTGATAAACTAAAAGGCGATGCGCAGCAAAAAGGAAGCGACCTTAAAGGTAATGCACAGAAAAAAGGAAGCGACTTAAAAGAGAAAACAGAAAAGAAAGTAGACGATATTAAAGGTAAAATCAGTGATAAATTTAACAACTAAAAAGTAGGAATACCAAATTGTAACGGTTGTGTTTATAGTAATTTAAATTCATATTATCAAGCTCTTTGACTGATTTGATTTCAGAATTACACTGAACTCAAATCAGTCATTTTTCTTATACAGCCAGTATTATAGCATCAAGATAAACCTTAATTTCAAAGGAATTATCGGGATTCCTACAATGTGATGAAGTGTTTATACTTTTAAATTAAGGGGATAATAAGTAAAAGAAGCACCTTATTAAAATTTATTTAGCAGGAAAGGAATGTAGATAATGAATAAAAAGAAATCTTTTACTGAAAGAGAGCGCCAAGACAAAGAAGGTTCTTTCATGGATAATCCTGAACATTTGAAAACTGATAAGGAAAGCATTTACGATATGCACGAAGACATGAAATTTGTTGATCCGATTCCACTGGAAGATTTAAAGATGGAGGAGCGCGAAGAAAAGATTCATCATGATACGAAAAGTAGATCGTCAAGTGAAGACAAATACCAGAACAGGAAAAAATGACCCTTTAAAATATGTCGATATTTCCCGGAAAATGTCACTCAACTTAAAATATGCTTACGTATTTTCCTACTTCCCCGCAAAAGAATCATAAACTTATCACAGATGAAGTGTCACTTAAGAATATTCGATTGAAATAGCGAACCCCTTATGATCCCACTTCAAATCACTATGTTTTTAATGAGTCAAATTACTCTTTTAATCCGTATCTATCTACGATGCCTCCTTCTATCATGGTATAATGTCATGATGAGTTAGGAGGTTTTCTTTTGTGAATGCATGGATTTATCCAATAATGGTTGTATTTGCAGCAAGCTGTTATGGAATTTTGTCTACAATTATTAAACTCGCGATTGCTGATGGATTTACCGCTTCAGAAGCAGTTACAGCTCAATACTTCACTGGATTTGTATTGGCTCTTATTGTTTTTACGACTGTTCGGCGAAGTTTACCAAAGTTTGATGGTGGATTAATACTTTTATTAGCAGGAACTTTTACGGCTACGACAGGAATCGTTTATGGACAGGCTGTTACCTATATGCCTGCTTCTATTGCAGTCGTTATGCTTTTCCAGTTCACTTGGATCGGCATGTTGTTTGACTGTATTGCAAATAGGCGTTTACCAAAGCGTATTGAATTGATTTCGCTTATTTTACTATTTGGTGGCACAATTTTTGCTGCTGGTGTCATTGGAGCAGATATTAGCGGAATCCCGTGGCAAGGTTGGGCTTGGGGTATGGCTTCAGCCGTGAGCTTTGCTTCATTTGTGATGGTGAATTCTAAGCAAGTTGAAGGAATGGACACGGAAACACGTCTTTTATTCACTTCCTTTATAGCAGTGATTGTCATTTCTTTATTTCAATCTCCGGAAGTTATATGGAATGGTACCCTTTTTAGTGGTGGCTTATGGATTTATGGTCTTATTCTTGGGTTATTCGGGATTGTCATTCCTATTTATTTATTTTCTATTGCAGTTCCACAAGTTGGCGCGGCTACCTCTTCTATTTTGAGCGCAGCTGAATTACCTGTGGCAGTTACAGCATCTGTTCTTTTATTAAATGAAAGTCTTACTTTTTTACAAGTTGTAGGTATTGTGATTATTCTCGTTGGGATGACTTTACCGACATTCACACAAAAACGACTTTCCGAAAAACTGGAGTCCTGATTTTTAAAAACAGCTAAGACTTGCTCCTTTTAGCTGCTTTGTCATAATCAGATTTGATAATATCTTTTAATCCTATAAGAGTGGGAATATTACGAAAAGAGGAGTCGGTTACATGTTACAAGACCGTTTATATTACGCACAACCCAATTGTAAACGTTTCACAACACAAATAATAAAAAATGTACAAGATGAAGATGGGGAACCTTACATTGTATTAAATCAAACAGCATTTTATCCAACTGGTGGTGGACAACCTCATGACACAGGCACGATTAACGATGTAGAAGTTATTGATGTCGTTGAAATGAACGAAGAAATTCGTCATTATTTAGCTGAGCCCCTCGAACCGACTGAACAAGTTGATTGTGTGATTAACTGGGAACGTCGATTTGATCATATGCAACAACATGCAGGACAACATATTTTATCAGCCGCATTCGTGGAGTTATTCGATTTTCCAACAGTTAGCTTTCATTTAGGAAAAAGTCTCGTATCTATCGATGTAAAAACATCTGATGTTTCAGATGAACAATTAAATGCTGTTGAAAACTTAGCGAATCATATGATTTTGGAAAACCATCCAATTGAAGTGAAATGGGTAACAGAAAATGATTTAGCAGCCTATCTATTACGCAAAAAAATTCAAGCGGAAAATGAAATTCGACTTGTTATAATTCCTAATTTTGACTACAACGGTTGTGGCGGCACACATCCCGAGTCGACTGGACAAGTAAGTGCGTTGAAAATCCTATCTACCGAAAAGCATCGCGGTCACACTAGAGTATATTTCGTTTGTGGGAAACGAGTTTTGCAGCAATTACATACGAAAACTGCAGTTGTAAAAGAGGCTTCTCAATTACTTAGCGCACCTGAAGAAGAAATCAATCAAGCCATTGAGAAATTACGGTCAACCAATCACTCGCTTGAAAAATCATTGAGAGAAGCCGAGGAAACAATTCTTCAATTTGAAGCGAGCGAATTAATAAATACACAAAAAGATTCATTCATCAGCGCAACTTTCGAAAGCCATTCTATTCAGCAACTTCAAAAACTTGCCCGCTTTATTGTTGCAAAGGCAGATGATGCAATTGTTTTACTCGTTGCTAAAAATGAAGAAAAATTGCAATTTGTAGTCGCAAAAGGAAATTTGGTGAATGCCAGTATGAAAACAATTTCGGCAGCGGTACTTCCAGAGATTAACGGAAAAGGCGGCGGAAACGATACTTTCGTTCAAGGTGGTGGAGACGCTTTAGTTACGGCAGAAGCATTAGTTCAATTGATGAAGAAAAGTTTATGAGATGCATCGTGCCAGCCTATTAACTTTCATCTACTGGCACGATTTTTTATGGGCGAATTGGTTAATTCGTTAAGGTTATACATAACTTGTTGATGAAATTCCCCATCATATAACGCCTATTTTCAAATTTCCAACGAGCAATTCATATTATCCTCTTGAGTATATAAGCATATGCTTATATACTAATACGAAGAGGAGGAAATTATGATGAAAACTGAGTCAGTCATCAGTGTACAACGTGCAACACAATTATTAAAACTACTTAGTGACCCTACGCGACTTTCGATGATGAAATTACTGAAGTCTCATGAATGTTGTGTTTGTGAGTTTGTGGAAATTTTTCAAATGAGTCAACCTGCGATTAGTCAACATTTGCGTAAACTCCGTGATTTAGAATTAGTACGTGAAGAACGTCGAGGTCAATGGATTTTTTACTCCATTAATAAAAAACATATTGATTATGTGTTTGTCGAAAGTATTTTAAATCATCTTGCTGATCAAGATGATTCAATTCAAAAGCTTGAAGCGAAAGGGCTTCGCATTCGTTGTGAATAGGGAGGAATAGTTTTGTCATTAACGATCCTTGCAATTTTAATCTTCCTTGGCACGCTCGTTTTTGTAATTTGGCAACCGAGAAATTTATCCATTGGCTGGTCTGCTTGTATAGGCGCAGCCGTTGCTTTACTTTTTGGGGTTGTTACTTTTCAAGATGTTGCAGATGTGACGGGAATCGTGTGGAATGCAACACTCGCGTTTATTGCTATTATAATTATCTCACTTATTTTGGATGAAATTGGATTTTTCGAATGGGCTGCTCTTCATATGGCTCGCCTAGCAAAAGGTAGCGGAACCCGTTTATTTGTATACGTCACACTGCTAGGCGCAATCGTAGCAGCACTTTTCGCTAACGACGGCGCTGCGTTAATTTTAACACCCATCGTTCTGGCGATGGTTCGCAATTTGAATTTCAATGAAAAAATGGTCTTTCCATTTATTATCGCTAGTGGTTTTATCGCAGATACGACATCTTTGCCACTCGTCGTCAGTAACTTGGTCAATATTGTTTCTGCTGACTTTTTCGGAATTAGTTTCGTAGAATATGCGTCGCGCATGATTGTACCAAACTTTTTCGCACTTGGCGCAAGTATTTTAGTATTGTATTTATTTTTCAGAAACAGTATTCCAAAAGATTATCAAGTTACCGATTTGAAGAAACCATATGATTCGATTAAAGATTTAAAATTATTCCGATTATCTTGGATCGTATTGGCAATTTTACTCATTGGTTATTTCAGTAGCGAATTTACAGGGCTGCCTGTTTCAATTATTGCTGGCGTTATCGCGATTATCTTTATGGCTATTGCACAAAAAAGTTCAGCGGTTGAAACGAAACGTGTTCTTAAAGGAGCTCCATGGGCGATTGTTTTCTTCTCAATCGGCATGTATGTCGTGGTTTATGGTTTACGAAATGTCGGACTAACAAGTATATTGGCAGATGTTATTCAATTGGCCGCAGACCAAGGATTATTTGTTGGAACAATTTCAATGGGCTTTATCGCAGCAATTTTATCTTCTATTATGAATAATATGCCAACTGTTATGATTGATGCTTTGGCAATTTCAGAAACATCCACTTCTGGTTTAATGCGCGAAGCACTCATTTATGCGAACGTTATCGGGGCAGATTTAGGACCTAAAATTACACCAATTGGTTCTTTAGCCACGTTATTATGGTTACATGTTTTATCACAAAAAGGCGTGAAAATTAAATGGGGAACTTATTTCAAAATCGGAGTAACTTTAACAATACCTACACTTTTTATTACATTGATAGGGCTTTATTTCTGGCTATTAATCATATAAGGGAGTCTTTATAATGACAAAAAAAGTTTTGTATTTTTTATGCACAGGAAACTCTTGCCGTAGTCAAATGGCTGAAGGTTGGGGTAAAGAGTTATTAGGAGACGATTGGGACGTTTTCAGTGCTGGAATTGAAACACACGGCGTCAATCCAAAAGCTATACAAGCAATGAATGAAATTGGTATTGATATTTCTACTCAAACTTCAGATTTAATTGATATGAATATTTTAAACAACGCAACTTTAGTCGTCACTTTATGCGGCGATGCGAAAGACAATTGTCCGGTCATCCCACCTCATGTTAAGCACGAACATTGGGGCTTCGATGATCCGCCGAAAGCTGAAGGTACAGAAGCCGAAAAATGGGCTGTTTTCCAACGCGTTCGCGACGAGATTGGAGCGAAACTTGAAGGATTTGCTACAGCTAATCAACTTTGAAAGGTTCGTTGAATTATTTACACAGTAATTAGGAGCATCTGTATTCAAGGAATACGGATGCTTTTTGAGTTTTCAAGAAACCAAATAAATAACCTCGGATTATTACTACTCACTTTCAATATAGCGTGCTACTTGATTTCCGCACTTCTTGCACTTTCCCTGTAGTACAATATCATTTTTCACTTCTGCCATTTCAGTTTTAAAATCAACAATACTACTCGCTCCTCCACAAGATCTACAAAACACATTATCAATAAGTTGTTCTTTAGTCGATTCGGGAATTTGATTCCAAATTGTTTGCGCTTTTTTTGACATTCGTTTCACACCTTCTTTATATTTTTAAAGCAATCAAAAGAGACCAGCGTCAGGCTAGTCTCTTCCAATCATATCAATTAATAAGCACGGCCAAACCATACTGTGTGTTTTGCTTCTTCGCCGCAGTTAATACAAATATCTTTCGTTGCTGGTGGGTTAAATGGAATATTTCGTGTTGTGAATTTCGTTTCTTCTTGGACATTTGATTCACAATCATCATCGCCACACCATCCTGCAAGTACCCAACCAGGGAAGATCTCATTTTCCTCTGACTCTGCAATATGTTGTTTTAACTCCTCAAGCGTCTCTACATGTGTATGTGAATGTTTATCACGGAATGCTTTTGCCTTATCAAGTAAGCGTATTTGCATTGTTGCTAGTTCTTTTTCAATACGCGCAACAATGCCATCTAAGTCAACTGCAAACTTTTCATCTTCATCACGTGCTTTTAAAAGTGCTTGGTCTTCTGCTAGATCACGTGGGCCTAATTCAACGCGTACTGGAACTCCTTTTAGTTCCCATTCGTTAAACTTAAAGCCGGGAGATTGGTCAGAATCATCTAGGCGAACACGAATACCTTTTGCTTTTAACGTTGCAAAAATTGCATCGAGTTTTTCCATAATCTCTGGATTTTTCTTCCACGGACCAACTGGAATTAACACAACTTGCGTTGGCGCAATACGTGGTGGTAAAACAAGTCCTTGCTCATCACCATGGACCATGATCACCGAACCGATGAGACGTGTTGACGTTCCCCATGAAGTTGTATGAACAAATTCATGTTTGTTCTCACGTGTTAAATATTTAATGTCGAATGCCTCAGCAAATTTAGTTCCCATATAGTGAGATGTTCCTGCTTGTACCGCTTTCCCGTCTTGCATCATCGCCTCGATTGAATACGTATCAACCGCACCTGCGAAGCGTTCAGAGGGTGTTTTTTCGCCGTCCCAAACTGGAATTGCGAGCACTTCTTCTACGACTTCTTTATAAATGCCGAGCATTTGCATCGTTTCTTCACGTGCTTCTTTTTCATCTGCATGTGCTGTATGTCCTTCCTGCCATAAAAACTCAGAAGTACGGATAAACGGCAATGTTCTCTTCTCCCAACGGAAAACGTTTGCCCATTGGTTAATTAACACTGGCAGATCACGGTAGCTATTGATCCAATCAGAATATAAATGACCAATCATCGTTTCAGAAGTTGGACGTAATGCCAACCGCTCTTCTAACTTCTCCCCTGCAGCCTCTGTTACCCATGGAAGCTCCGGTGAGAAACCTTCAATATGATCTTTTTCTTTTTCAAAAAAGTTTTCTGGAATAAGCATTGGGAAATAAGCATTACGGTGCCCTGTTTCTTTAAAACGCTTGTCCATTGCATCTTTAATATGCTCCCAAATCTCATAACCATCTGGCTTAAATGCAATACATCCACGCACTGGCGTATAGTCCATTAAATCAGCTTTTTGAATTGTATCGATATACCAACTTGTAAACTCATTTTCTTTGTTACTCATCGTTTTTCCTCCTTATTTTGTTTAAAACATAAAAAAACACAAAGCTGTCCTCTATATAAGGACGTCTTTGCGCTGGATTGACGTGGTACCACCTTCGTTTAGCTTACTTTACATAAGCCCTCTGGAACGTTTTGTAACGGAAACGACTCGGTTATGTTTGCATAACATCTCAGTGGTAGGTTTCAATAAAAAGCGGTGCGATAACTCTCAGTTAAGTGTTATCGTTTCTGTATCACATTTCTATTTACTTGATCACGTCACAGACTTTATATCTACAATAGCATAGCAAATCGTTCATGTTTGTTCAAATAAACAAGCATTCGGAAAACGATTCCCCCTGTAAATTCTCTAAGACCTATTTATAATAAATAGGCTAGACAAAAGGTTCTTCGTCTAGCCTATTAAAATATTAATTTAACCTAGTTTCACATGTTCCTGTTTTTAATACAGATAATACAGCATCTAAACCGCCTTCTACTAAGTTCTTCACTGCTACGTCTGTATAGAAAGCAATATGTGGCGTGAGTAAAACGTCTTCTCTAGCAAGTAATTCTTTTAAGACTGGATCAGTAATCTCTTTACCACGATAATCTTTAGGGAAGTAAGTACTCTCGTATTCATACGTATCTAGTGCAGCACCAGCGAGCTTTCCATTATCTAATGCCTCGATTAACGCTTTCGTGTCGACAATCGAGCCACGTGCAGTATTGATAAATATTGCTCCGTCTTTAAAAAGATTGAATAGATCTTTGTTAAATAGATGGTAATTGTCCTCTGTTGCAGGCATATGAATAGAAACAATATCTGCATTTTCAATCGCTTCTTCAACACTATCTTTATACTCAATAAATTCTTTTGCAGCCTCGTTTGGATATAAGTCATAGCCAACTACTTTCGAACCAAATCCACGGAAAATTTGTGCTGCGATTTGTCCGATTCGTCCCGTTCCAATAATGGCTACTTCTAAGCTTTTAATTTCTCTTGCTCTAATTTCTTCTATCCAACGGAAATCATGCTCTTTTACTTTCTTCTCAATTAAATCTGTTTTTCGAACAAGTTGTAAAGCAGCTGTTACCGCATATTCAGAAATTGAATTTGGAGAATAACTTGGTACGTTAGAAATAATCACGTCATTTTTTGCAGCTTCTTCAAGATTATACATATCAAATCCTGCACTTCTTTGCGCAATCTGCTTAATCCCCAACTCATTTAGTCGCTTGTAAATACGGTCGTCCAATTTACCTGTTTGCTGCGTTGTTACACCGTCATAC
Organism: Sporosarcina sp.; assembly: GCA_026169375.1. Classification (GTDB taxonomy): domain Bacteria; phylum Bacillota; class Bacilli; order Bacillales_A; family Planococcaceae; genus Sporosarcina. Next base: position 153,571 of record JAPFCR010000030.1, read on the forward strand.
GCTTCAAGCTGTTCAATTGTCTCCATTGTTAAAATATCCTCGGAAAAATCTAATGTTACCTTATTTTCTTTTGCCCACTCTCTTGCAAGCCCCTTCTCATCTTCACGAACTCCAAACATCATAATTTTAGTCATTTATTTTTCCTCACTTTCTTCTGATATAAATTTAAATACAGATGGGTCATACAGTTTGAAAACTTTACTACATAAATGATGACTGATAATTGCTGCGGCAAATGGAACAATGAAGTAAACAAGCAGTAAAATGATGATATTCATAAACATGCTGCCATCCATAAATTTAATCGCATTAATTGGACCTACTAATCCTGAGAAACCAAATCCCGCCGCTTCTTTTGTTCCTAAAATACCAAACCAACTTCCTGCTAGTGCTGTGACTGCAGCTGTCATACTAATCGGAACCGTAATAATTGGATGCTTTAATAAGTTTGGCATCATCATTTTCATCGCCCCAAGGAATACTGCAATGGGCACTCCTCTATTATTCACTTTCCAAGTTCCAACAACAAGCATACATGCAGCTGCCGCGATTCCAACGTTTGCTGCTCCTGCTGCCAGACCTGAAATTCCGATTGCCATAGCAATTGCGACAGTAGAGATAGGCGATACAATTAAAATCCCAAAGGCAATAGCTATTAAAATATACATTAACAACGGTTGGAAGTTTGTAAAGCTATTAATGAGTTGTCCAAGACCTGTTGTAATTAATTGAACATAAGGTAATAAAACAATTCCTAAGAAACCTGCTATACCACCCGCAATAATTGGTAATAAAATAATCGTTAAACTTTTCAGCCTATCTTTAATAATCATTATAATGATCACAGCAATTGAAGCAGTAATCATTGTATTGATTAAGTCACCGACTCCCGTTAACACCCACATATTCTCTTCGAACACAGCTGCTCCACTTCCTACGAAAGAAGCTGTTCCGACAATAACAGTTTGTAGTGGAGATAATTTAAACTGCAGAGCAATCAACACACCAACAATGACTGGTACAGTAAATTGAATTCCAACAACAACACTATTTAATGTTATAAAAACATCATGGTATTGAGAAAGGTACTTAAATAACTCTCCCAATATAGCGTTAGGAATCAGACCAACTACAATTCCTAATGCGACCCCGGCTAACACTTTATTTATAAAATCTTTAGGTTTTACATTTTCCATCTTTTTCCACTCCTTTGATCGCCTCGGTGATCTTTGTTAATTCTAGAATAACACTTTGTGAAGAACTTCACAATGTCTTTGTGAAACATTTCACAAAGTGTTCGAAAATGAGTAAAAAATTATTGGATTCATACGAAATTTCACCTGTAAAGTGAATTTATCCGTTATAATGGAAAGATATACCACAATATTAATATAAAAAAGGTACTCTACCCTACTTTATTAAGATGGGTAAAATACCTTGTGTTTTATAGTTTCACTTTTTGTAAACGTAATGCGTTCAATACAACGGAAACAGAACTAAATGCCATTGCGGCTCCAGCTACCCAAGGTGCGAGCAAGCCTATTGCTGCAATTGGGATTCCAATCGTATTATAGAAAAACGCAAAGAATAAGTTTTGCTTAATATTTCGCATCGTCTTTCTACTCATCATAATCGCATCAGCTACACTGTTTAAATCTCCCCGCATAAGTGTGATATCTGCCGCTTCAATTGCGATGTCTGTTCCTGTTCCAACAGCCATTCCAACGTCAGCCATTGCAAGTGCAGGTGCATCGTTTATGCCATCACCAACCATTGCGACCACTTTACCTAATTCTTGCAACTTCTTCACTTCATCACTTTTTTGTTCTGGTAAAACTTCTGCGATGACACGATCAATATTGACTTCATCCGCAATTGCTTGCGCAGTTCTTATGTTATCACCCGTTAACATGATGACATCGAGACCTAAATCATGCATACGCTGAATTGCTTCTTTAGATGTTTCTTTTACTGTATCAGCAACTGCAATGACACCCGCAATTTCACCGTCAATTGCAATCAGCATTGCTGTCTTTCCTTCACTTTCAAGATTTTCCATCTCTTTTTCGTGATTACCAATATCAATTTGACGTTCTCTCATTAACTTTCTTGTACCAGCTAATACTTCTCGTTGATTAACAACTGCTTCAATTCCGTATCCAGGCAAAGCTTCAAAACTTTCTGTCGTTAATACGTCAATCCCTTGATCCTTTACACCTTTAACAATTGCTTGTGCAAGTGGATGTTCAGATTGATTTTCAGCAGTTGCGACAAGTTGTAACACATCTGTTTCTTCAAAACCATCTGCCACAATCATGTCTGTCAATGCTGGTTCACCTTTTGTAACTGTTCCTGTCTTATCTAAGATAACTGTATCCACAGATTGTGTATGCTCTAAATGCTCCCCGCCTTTGAATAAAATTCCAATTTCCGCTGAACGTCCTGATCCGGCCATAATCGATGTTGGCGTTGCAAGTCCGAGCGCACATGGACAGGCAATGACTAAAATTGAAATCGTTGGAATTAAAGCTGAACGGAAATCACCTGGCGTTACTGCAAAATACCAAATTAAAAATGTAATCACCGCAATCCCAACGACGGTGGGTACGAATACACCTGAAATTCTATCCGCTAATCGTTGAATATCTGCTTTAGATCCTTGTGCTTCTTCTACCACTTTCACAATTTGAGCAAGTGCTGTATCTTTTCCAACATTCGTTGCTTTAAGTTGAAGTGAACCGTTTTTATTGATTGTTGCCCCAATAACTGAATCGCCAATGACTTTATCAATTGGAATACTTTCTCCTGTAAGCATCGATTCGTCAATTGCTGATTGTCCTTCAGTAATTTCTCCGTCTACTGGTATTTTCTCACCAGGTCTTACAAGAACAACATCACCTTGGACAACTTCTTCAATGGCAATTTCTTGTTCGACACCATCACGCATCACACGTGCTGTTTTTGCTTGGAGTCCAAGTAACTTTTGAATCGCCTGACTCGTTTTTCCTTTTGCTTGCACTTCAAATAACTTACCAAGCAAGATCAAAGTAATAATCACCGCTGCTGCTTCAAAGTAAAGCTCAGGGTCACCTACTTGCCCATTATTCATCCATTCAATTGATAAATATAAACTATAGAAATAAGCTGCACTTGTACCGAGCGCTACGAGTACGTCCATATTGGCACTTTTATTTCTAAGGGAGTTATAGGCACCTTTATAAAACTGTGCACCGATAATAAATTGTACAGGCGTTGCGAGCGCAAGTTGTAACCATGGATTCATTAAAATATCTGGCATGTAAATGAACGATAGAAAGTTAAAGTGCGCAACCATCGTCCAAAACAATGGGAATGTTAAAATTACAGAAACAATGAATTTCATTTTCTGCTTTTTAATTTCCGCTTCTTTATGGTCTACTTTACTTTCTTCGTCTTGTTCGAGTAGTAGTTCAAAGCCCATTTTTTCAATTGCCGCCATCATTTCTTGTGTATTGACTGCATGTTCATTATAGTCAACGGCAACTGTCTCTAACGCAAAGTTAACGTTGGCATTAGAAACACCGTCCATGCGGCTTAATCGTTTTTCAATACGATTCGCACATGCTGAACAGGTCATTCCGGCTACATCAAAGTTTACATGTTCTTGCACAATATGAAACCCGAGCTTTTCAATTTTTTCTTCAAAGTCCTGTGCAGTAACTTGTTCTGGATCATACGTAACTGTTGACCGCTCAAGCGCTAAATTGACATTCGCTTTTTCAACACCATCCATTTTTGACAATGTTCTTTCAATACGTCCTGCACAAGCACTACAAGTCATTCCTTGTATTTGAAAGGTCTCTTCTTTTATTGGCATTTATTTCACCTTCCATACCCTTATGGGGTATATTTTATTGAAAAAAAGATTGTGCCTAGTAGCATAATCTTTCTCTCTTCTTTATAATTTCTTTTACTACTTTTATTTTACGTCAAAGCCTTGATTTTCGATTGTTTCTTTAATTTGTGCAAGTGTTGCTTTCCCCTCGTCAAAATCTACTGAAACTTCACCTTGGTCGAGATTTACATTTACTGTAGATACACCTGCAAGTTCTCCTACACTTGTTTCAACCGCATTAACACAGTGATTACAAGACATACCTTCAACTTTTAATACTTCTTTCATCTGTTAACGCCTCCTGATTTTATCTTCCTTTAAAATATATCATACCCTCTAGAGGTATATAATAAACCTGTTTTCATTTCGTCATTGTTTTCATAACGCTCATTAATTCCTGTATTGCTTCATCGCCATTTTCTTCTTTAATTGCACGAACAACACAATGATGTGTATGGTCTTCAAGCAAAGCTAAAGAAACTTTGTTCATCGCCGACTGAATCGCGCTTATTTGATGTAAAATATCTACACAATAACGATCCGTTTCAATCATTTGATGGACACCACGAACTTGACCTTCAATACGTTTTAAACGATTTAATAACCGTTGTTTATTCGGTTGTACCGTCGACTTCTCCATAAGTTTCCCTCCATTCAAATATACCTTATACCCCTATATTACATGAAAAACCTTTTTGAATCTAATTTAGTGCTTGCATACTCATGAATCTCCCCCTTAGCACTGGGCTTCACCCTTCATGCGCTTGAAGAGGGAGACTTCTTTCAGAGACCTGTTAAATCTTTTCATTTTTATTTTTCATCTTGTTTTTGTTCTTTTTCATCTTTATCTTCTTTCGCCGATAAATCCACAAACTCTACTACACCTTCACTTGCATCTGCAGGTCCACATACGCCTGTTGTAAAATCACAAATAATCTCTTCTTTTTTCTTCATTGAAAGTCGCTCCTTTTTTCTTTATTCTACCTATTTTATTTCTTACTTTCGATTGTTGTGCTCGGAGTCATTTTGAGATGAATTTAAAAGGCATGCTTTCACTATTTTGAAAGCATGCCTTTTTTATTTCTCTGTGAATATAAAATCTAAATCATTATTTTTTACATCGACCTTCATATCAAACTCATTTAAAAACCATACGTTGTCTTCATTAAAATAGAATGTGATTCCTTCAACAACGTCTTTTACTGCAATTGCGCCTTCTTCGCCTACAGACATGCCTAGGGAATAATTTGGATGGGACGTAGGAATTCCACCGTATAGTTGCACATAATATTGAACAAAGTCTCCTTCTTCCAAATCCATTTCACTTTTATACCAATCAGCTGCCTCTTTACTCACTTCAAAATGCATTTTCCCACCACTTTCTTTATATTTTTATTTTTAAAAATCATAAACAGCTTCTTTAGCTTCTTGAACTTTTGCATAAACTTCTGTTAAATCAACTGTATCTTCTACTAAACGTTCCAGTCTAAATAAAACAATCTTCACGTTAACGACCTCCTTATGAATTTGTTGTAAATTTCTTCACAGCTGGCATAATTTCTGTTGCGATCAACTCAATATTTTTCGCGATTTTATCAAATGAAACGCCACCAAAATCAATTTCAGCTAAGAAACGTTGTTGACCGTATTTTACTGTTAAATTAATCAATTGGCTCTAAATTTGCTTCAATCTCTTCACGGCGTTCTTCTAAAAATGGTGGCAAATCTAATTTTTGTCCAAGCTCTTCAACTGATGAATCTACTGTAAACCCCGGACCATCTGTCGCAATTTCAAATAAAATTCCGTTATGATCGCGAAAATATAAGCTATGGAAGTAAAAGCGGTCGAGCATACCTGTAGAAGCAAAACCTCTTGCCTTAACAGCTTTGTCCCAATATCTTAGCTCTTCTTCATCTTTGACACGAATTGCTAAATGGTGAATACTACCACGTCCTGGCTTCTCGCTTGGACCTTCTTGTTCTTTCAAAACGATTTCTCCAAATGCTTGCCCTTCAATCGACTGGAATCGCACCTCTTTTTCAATCCGTTCAACTTCGGTGTAACTAAATAATTCCGTCAAGACTTTTTCAGTTCTCGATAAACGATGAACTGTCATCTCGACTGGACCCATCCCTAAAATGCGGTGTGTTAGATCGACCGGTCCTTCTTCCCAAGCTGTCCAAAACTCTGGGATTTCATCTCCGGCATTATTTAACAATACAAAACGCAAGCCTTCCTCATCTTCAAAATGCAATGCATCTCTTCCTGCATATTTTGTAATTGCTTCGTGAGAAACGTTGAATTGTTCAAAACGTGCTTTCCAATAATCCAAACTTTCTCTAGAAGGAACAAGCAATCCTATTCTCGTAATTGCATTTGTTCCACGGACAGTTCTCCCAGCCATAGGAATTTCAAAGAAAGTCAATTCTGTTCCTGGACTCCCCGTTAAATCTCCATAAAACAAGTGGTACATAGAAGGCTCATCTTGATTGACTGTCTTTTTAACCCGACGCAACCCTAAAACTTTCGTGTAAAAGTTATTATTCTCTTGTGCTTTTTTTGTAAGCATTGAAATATGATGATGTCCTGTTATTTTATACATAATTATTCCTTCTCCTTTAATTTTACTAGTCAAGTGAAGATAAAATTATTTAGATGGAATATCTCTTTCTTCACTATATTTATGCACTTTTGTTATTAATCGATACAATGTTTTTTCTTCTTCTTTCGTTAATACATCTTCGAAAAAGGAAGATTGAAATGCTAACTGTGCAGGCATTGCTTCGACTAAAATTTGGTTAGCTTTATCCGTTAAATGAATTGTTTTTGTTTTCCAATCTTGTTCGCGTACAATATAGCCTTCTTTTTCAAGTCTAGCAAGCATCCTAGACATACCGCCTTGGGTCACAGTTGCTTTTTCTGCCAACTCACTTTGTGTAATTGGTTCGTATACTTGAATTTGCACAAGCACATCAAATTGCGCAGTTGTCAAATCAAAACGTTTTAAAAATTCATTCGATAATTGGTTACTTTTATTCGTAAAACGCATTAAACGTAACCATATTAAGGAACCTATTGTATGTTTTTGCATATTGTCCGCCTCCGAAAACTTCTATTAACATCAATTTACTACGCAACTGATGAAAAATCAACTATCTAAATTCTTATATATGTGAGTCAATTTCATAATTAACCTTACACTAAAAATTCCCGAACAATGTTGATCTCCGTTCCAGGCGCACGCTTTCCGTGGGGCGGGCGGTGAGCCTCCTCGGTCGCTTCGCTCCACTGCGGGGTCTCACCTGTCCCGCTA
>JAPFCR010000036.1 GCA_026169375.1 Sporosarcina sp.
ATTTTGAACTGAGCTTGCCCAGTTAATTTCCTTACAAAATCCCTGACATCCGCCGGAGGCTTAACTTGAATCAGCAGGGAGTTTGAACTCCCTCTGATTGAAAGTACCTTTTCGGCATTCATCCCGCCACTTATAGAAGTGAGGGAATTCTGCTGAATCAAGTTAATAAGTAAGAAGCGCGCGCATGTCGTAACCTTTGATTTTATCGCGTCCATTTAAATAAGATAATTCAATTAGAAATGCACAACCAACAACAACGCCACCTAGTTTTTCTACGAGTTCAATTGTTGCACCAATCGTCCCGCCCGTTGCGAGTAAATCGTCTACAATTAGTACACGTTGACCTGGTTTAATCGCATCTTTATGAATCGTTAACGTATCTTTTCCATATTCAAGATCGTAGTCAACACTTTCCGTTTCACGTGGTAACTTTCCTGGTTTACGTACGGGCGCAAAGCCAATTTCTAAGGCATAAGCTACAGGGCAACCGATAATAAACCCTCTTGCTTCTGGTCCTACAATGAGATCTGTTTCTAACTCTTTTGCATACTTTACAATCTCATCTGTTGCGTATTTATACGCTTTTCCGTTATCCATAATCGTTGTTATATCTTTAAATGTAATGCCTTCTTTTGGATAATCCTCTACAATTGTTACGTACTCTCTTAAATCCATTATTGTTCCTCCTCAGTTACCTTTTCACCACGTACATCATCAAACCATTTTTTTAACTCAGTATAAGGCGCATACAGTAACTTCTTTTCTAATTCCATTTTGCGTTCACGCTTTTTATAAGTTGGCGCTTCTGTTAATTGACGTTTTTCAGTGGGATCTAAAATTGTCACAACGCCATCTTCAATCTTAACAAATCCGAGGTCAGAAAACACATGTGACATGAAGAAAACTATGTCATTTTTCCAACCTTTATGCTGTGCTAATTTTCCGCCATTTGCTTTCAAATCAAATGTGCCTCTACTTTTTAAGAAACTGTAATACCAGCCAAACTGATCGCGTCCTGGCATTGTATCAAAATATGTAGATTCTGGTACATAAAAATGAGCATAAATACGGCTCGGCTTACTTGCTTGGATCATCTCTTTTAATTGCGCATCGTCTGCTGGCAGATCAAGTAATACTATCGATTCATTTTCTTTCCACTGATGTTCTCCGTATAAGTGGATTTGAAAAGGATTGACAGCCGATTGAAATTGGTGCATCGTCTGTTCTTGAAATGCTAAAAATATTGTGCCTGACTTAGGAATCGTATGTATCCACCGTGAAATTTCTCGAATCCCTCTTAAGTCAAAAAGTTGCCACTCATCTGAACGAAGATCTTCTAGTAATAATTGTGGCTTTTTATTGCCGTTCCATTCATTCACTTCTAAATCTCCAACGAGTGAAAATTGGACGCCTGGACTAATATGGTCTGCCATTTCACCAAAACCAAATCCAATCACATCAAGTGTTTCACTACCATTTGTAATATCTAGCTTTAAATGGGTTTGGTCTGCGCCAATTTTACGGATTGTACGTGCCGATACATCCTCTATTAAATAAGTAGGTTTAGCAAAGTCCATTCCAAAAGGTCTTAGTAAATCAAGCGACTCCAACACGTCTACGTTAATCTCATCTAACGAAATGGGTACGTCAATCCCAAGCTTAGGAATAAACTGCTCTTCAGTCATCGTTTTTTCAGCTTGTTCAATTAAAGAATTACGTAACTCATCAATATTTTCAATGGGTAAAGCTAAACCTGCCGCCACTGGATGCCCACCAAAATGAGTTAAAATCGCCTCGTTTTTCGCCAATTCATTGTATAAATGGAAACCTTCAATACTTCTCGCTGAACCTTTTGCCATGCCAGTTTCTGGATCGATCGATAAGATCACTGCCGGACGGTAATATTTATCTGTTAATCTTGATGCTACGATTCCGACAACGCCTGGATTCCAACCTTCTTTTGCAAGGACAAAAACTGCTGGAATCGCTTCACCGTATACTTGTTCAACCATCTTATCTGCTTCTTTTGTGATCGATGCGACAATGTCTTGACGCTCTTTATTAATTTGGTGGAGTTCTTCTGCTAGCCCTGATGCCAATATATCATCATCTGTCATTAATAACTCAACGGCAGGTGCAGCATCCCCGAGGCGCCCAGGTGCATTTAAACGTGGTCCTATCATAAAACCAATAGACTCTTCGTTTAATTGGCTCTGTGGCACACTGGAAACTTGAGCAAGTGCTTGAATCCCAGGCCTAGTTGTTCTTTGCATTTGCTCAGTTCCTTTTTTAACAAAATAGCGATTTTCTCCTCGGAGTGGAACTAAATCAGCCACTGTCCCGATTGCAACAATTTCAAGTAAGTCTCTTGGCATTTCTCCCAGTAAAGCTGTCGCTAATTTAAATGCAACCCCTACACCAGCTAAATCAGGATAAGGATAATTTCCTTCTGGGTGACGCGGGTGCAAAACAGCTTCCGCGTCTGGCCATACTTCCCCGGGCTCGTGGTGATCTGTAATAATGACTTCCATGCCTAAAGTCCGTGCAAAAGCAATTTCATCAACGCCTGAAACCCCATTATCTACCGTAATAATCATCGAAGCGCCTGATTCATAAATCTCCTGAAATAAGTCTTTATTCGGACCATATCCGTGTTCAAATCTATTTGGAATTACGAAAGAAACATCAGCCCCAAGACGCTCTAAAGCCGTCATTAATACTGTAATGCTCGTCACACCATCCGCATCGTAATCTCCAAAAATTACCATTTTTTTATTTAATTGAATCGCAGTTTTAATTCGTTCGACCGCTTTATCCATTTGATAAAATAAAAATGGATCATGTAATGAAGATTCATCTATTTCAATAAAAGATTTTGCTTCTTCTACTGTGTCTATCCCTCTTGATATTAAAATCTTCGCCTGGACAGAGGAAATCCCTAATGTTTCAACAAACATTTTCATAAGTGTTTCATCAGGTCTTTCAATCGACCATTTTTTCACTGACTCTATCAAACTATTCACATCCTCTATCTCATTGTACCGGATGCCCCTTAATTCTTAAAGAAAACAAGAGCATAATTTAGGAGAAACCAAAATAAAAAGCACTGCTTATTTCATCTAGCAACGCTCTGTGGATCTTCATTCTTTTTCATCTTCAATAATTGTCTCATTCGTTTCGAGTCTTGGCTTATTCTCTTGACGTTCGATCACTTGTGGAAGTTGCTTTTTCAAGTCTACAATTTCATTTTGTTGTGCAGCAATCAATGCTTCTTTTGCGGTAATATCTTTTTTCAACTCTTTTACTGTATGACGGCTAGAATACGCTCGAAATAAAGCGATAAAACCACTTACGGCTGCACCGAGTAGAGCAGACCCTAAAATCACAAGAACAAGTGGCCACTGGGCAGCACCAAAAACATAATTCACAAGAACAGGATCAACGTTCATTACTGAAAAAACCGCAATAATAATAGCAAATAATATACTAACAATCCATGTCCATTCAAATTTCATCATATTCACTCCTTTAAAAATACACAGGGTATACATGTTGCATACCCTGTGTATCGATATTTTAAAACTTATTTAAATGAGATTAACAAAATCTTTTCTAACACTTGACGGTCTTTTACGAATCGATTAAACAACTGGTTCATCAGATCCCCATTGTTTTTTATCTTTATTAATTTTAATGCCGCCTTTTTCTTCCATTTCACGCTTCTTCAGAACAAACCAAATTTGCGCTGAAATGAAAATTGATGAGTAAGTTCCTGCGATTAACCCAATTAATAATGCAATTGAGAAGTTTTGAATCGACTCTGCACCTAAGAACATGAGCGAGACGACAACAAAAATGACTGTTAACACTGTATTGACTGAACGTGATAACGTTTGTCTGAGTGATTTATTGACAATTGTTGCAAGCTCTTTTGCGTTTTTAATTTCATTACGACGATTCATATTTTCCCTGATTCGGTCAAACGTTACAATTGTGTCGTTAATTGAATAACCGACAATTGTAAGGACTGCCGCTACGAATGTAATATCTACTTCCAAGCGTAATATACTGAATATGGCAACCATAAAGAACGCATCGTGTAAAAGCCCGATAATGGATGCCAGTCCCATACGCCACTCGAATCGGAATGCAACATAAATGATAATTCCAAGCGCTGCAAAAGCAAGTGCGTAAATCGCATTTTTCACAAGTTCTTTACCGACAGTTGGAGATACTGTACTAATATTCGGATCGGCTCCGTAATGCTCAGCAAGTTCTGCTTGTAACTCTTGAATTTCTGACTGAGAAAATTCTTCAGCATAACGAAGAACACCAATATTTTTATCTTCGCCTGAAATAACAATATCAGCCGTAGGATAACCAATTGACTCTGTATAAGCTTCAACTTCTTCAGTTTCTAATGCATTTTCAGCCAATACTTCGATTCGCGTACCACTTGAGAAGTCAATCCCTAAGTTCAACTTGAAGATCCCTAATACAATCGCACCTGAAACTAATAAAATTGTCGATAGTGTAAAGAATCTCTTACGTGTATTCACAAAGTCAAAACGGTCAAATTTCGTTGTTAAATCTAATGTGTCAACTTCTTCATAAGCCGGATGGACATGCTTTTTAGAGATTCCTAAAATACCTGTTTTACCATCAAGAATTCCGCTATTTACAAGTAAACCAAGTAATAATCTCGAGCCCCAAACAGCCGTAATAAAGCTGACTAAAATACTAATGATTAACATCATCGCAAACCCTTTAACAGAGCTTGTCCCGAAGAAAAACAAAACGACTGCTGCTAAAAGTGTCGTAATATTCGCGTCTAAAATTGCTGTGAATGATGATTTAGCACCCGCATCGAACGCCGTTTTAACGGATTTTCCGACACGTAATTCTTCTCGAATTCTTTCATATGTTAAAATATTCGCATCTACGGCCATTCCAACCCCGAGCATTAACGCTGCAATCCCCGGTAAAGTTAAGACGGCATTAATCTTTGTAAATACGAGCAATATTAAATAGATATAAACTGATAATGTCACAACTGCGACAAACCCTGGTAAACGATAATAAATAAGCATAAAAATAAAGACTAACGCAATACCGATAATTCCGGCTAAAATTGTTTTATTTAATGCTTGTTCACCAAACTGTGCACCAACTGAAGTTGAGTAAATTTCTTCAAGTTCAACTGGTAAAGCTCCTGCGTTTAAAATCCCTGCAAGTTCTTTTGTTTCTTCTACAGTAAAGTTCCCAGAAATCTCAACATTTGAAGAGTTGATTTTAGATGTGACACTTGGAGCAGAGACGAAAGCTGGTTCAGGTTTCATCACTTCTTCTTTGTATGAATCCACGCCCTCTTCAAAGTCGAGCCAAATAACAAGGACATTATCTGGTGCCATTTTTCGTGCTAATTCTGCTGTTACTTCACCAAATTTGTTTGGATCTTCCATTTCTAACGTAACAACAGGTGCCCCTGTCTCACCATTAAAGTCACCTTTCGCTTTACCTTCTCTTAGATCACTTCCATCGAGAATTAAATTATCGTCTGAGTCTCGGAAAGTTAAGTTTGCTTGGGTTGAAAGAAGTTCCCTTGCACTATCTTGATCTTCAACACCTGCAAGTTGTACACGAATTCGGTTATTCGATTCAACTTGAATATTTGGCTCACTTACACCAAGTACGTCAATTCTTTTAGATAAAGCACCCGCTGTATCGACAACTGTACTTTCTGTAATTTCCTGACCATCTTTCAATGGATTTACTTGATATAAAACTTCAAAACCACCTTGTAAATCAAGGCCCAGTTTTACATCTTTTAAAATTGGATTCACTGTCGTACCAATCGTTCCTGCAAATAAAATAAGGAGCAGGAAAAACGAAACGATACGCCCTCTCATTTTCATAATCTACTTTCCCCCTCTTTGTGTACCGCCACTTCTAAAAGCGACGTTCACATACAACAATCCTATTATGAAACACGACTGTTCTCATGTCAAATACGAGTGTTTACAATTTACTTATGATTTTCATCTTCTCTATGTGAACCGAGTAACATTTGCAATTCATCTGTGTTTAAATCAGAAAACCAATCTTCTACGCGCTGGGCTTCTATTTGAGTGAATGTCATAAAAGCAGCTGGCGAGATATGTAAAATATCATTTACAATTTTATGGATTGCCATTTCATCTACAGCTTTATTGCGCCAAACTTTTTGTAAACAATACGTCCAAATGTCTTCTTTCGTTACCGTCGTATAACCGTACAAATGAAATTCATATTCCTTACTTGCAAGAACGGGAAGCATATTTTTGAATACTTCTTCGAAATGAATATCCATACTCTCCAACCCTTTCTTTAACCATCTACTCTTTCATTTTCACATATAATTGTAGTATATCAAATAAAGATAAACTTTTGTCGTTTTATCATAAATTACAAGAAATATGAAACTTTTTTTACGATAAGTCGTATAATCATTATATCCATTTCATGTTTATCCATGTATGATCATAAGGAAAAATGGTTCTTTACATACTATCAATGACGCCTCGGCGTGATTGCGTCGGGATTTTGAACTCCCTCTGATTGAAAGTACCTTTTTGGCATTCCTACCGCCACTTCTGGAAGTGGGAGAATTCTGCTGGATCAAGTTAACAAAATCAATTCGTTTTATTAAATAAGAACAACATAATTACTAACAATTTTAGGAGGAATTCAAATGGGATTTTTTAATTTCTTTAAAAGCCAATTTATTGAAGTCATTGAATGGACAGATGATACGAGCAATACGATGGTGTATAAATTTCCAGTACAAGGTAATGAAATCAAAATGGGGGCAGAATTAACGGTAAGAGAATCTCAAGTGGCTATTTTTGTTAATGAAGGAGAAGTTGCAGATGTCTTCGGTCCAGGTCGTCACCAACTTTGGACGCAGAACATGCCGATTTTAACAAAATTAAAGTCATGGAAACATGGTTTTGACTCTCCTTTCAAAGCAGATGTTTATTTTGTCAATACGAAACAATTTATTAATCAAAAATGGGGCACGTCAAACCCGATTATGATGAGAGATCCTGAGTTTGGCATGATCCGGTTACGTGGATACGGAATTTATTCTTACCGTGTATCTGAGCCAACTGTCTTTTTAAAAGAGTTATTTGGGACGAGCAGTTCTTACGATACGAATCGTATTGAAAATCATTTGAAAAAGATGATTATCTCTGGTCTAACGGACCTTTTTGCGGAGTCGCAAATCGCAGCATTAGATTTAGCGATGTATTATGACGAGCTTAGTACACAAGGAAAAGAAAAGATGCAAGAACGATTCAATGCATTTGGTTTTGAAATCACTTCCTTATATGTAGAAAGTTTATCATTACCAAAAGAAGTAGAAGAAGCGATGGATAAACGTACATCAATGGGCGTCCTTGGGAACCTCGGACAATACCAACAGTACCAAGCAGCAGAAGCACTAAGAGATGCAGCACAAAATGAAGGTGGCGGTCTCGCTGGTGCAGGTGCTGGTCTTGGTGCAGGTGCAACACTTGGCGGTATGATGACAAATGCTTTTACGAACGGTCAACAACAAACAAGTGAAACAGCTTCTACTTCATCAAACACGTCTACAATGAGCTGTCCGCATTGTGATGCAGATATCAATGCCACTGCTAAATTTTGTGGGGAATGCGGGAAAGCCGTTCAAGTTGAAAAAGTTCCATGCATTCTATGCGAAACGATGATTAAAAAAGATGCGAAGTTCTGCGGAGAATGTGGAACAAAGCAAGTAACAGAAAAGACATGCGAAAATTGCGGGAAAACAAATAAAGCAACAGCTAAATTTTGCGGAGATTGCGGCGAAAGCCTATGATCTTCCATAACAAAACAGACACTAGACAACGTTTTGATTTTTCTTAAATAAGCGAGGTGACTTCCTTGAATCAATATAAAGACAATGAAACCCGTGATGCGGCAATTATCGAACAAACTGAAGTGAACCAATGTTCATCATGTGGCGGGAACACGGTTTACGACCCTTCAACCGGGACATTAAAATGCCCATTTTGCGGGAATGAACAAGAACTAGAAAAAACTTTTCATAATGTAATTGAACATGATTTTCTAAAAGCCTTAGAGGAAAACAATCATAGCTGGGATGATGGTGAACGCGTATTTAATTGTAAAAATTGTGGAGCTGAAACGATTTTAAATGAACATAGAATAGCTGATTTTTGTTCATTTTGTGGATCATCACATATTACTTTAAGCGACCACGGCGCAGGGATAAAACCTGCCCTCATCGTCCCATTTAAAATATCGCAAGAAGAAGCAGTGGAAAAATTTAAATCTTGGGTGAAAAAACGGTATTTTGCACCGACAAAACTCATTCAATCTTATACGTTAAACACGCTTTCTGGCGCTTATATTCCGTATTGGACATTCGATGCAGAAACAAGTTCTTCCTACATTGTTCGTATTGGAACGTATTATTATGTAACCGTGACACGAACAGTTATGCAAGACGGCAAGCCAACACAAGTGACAGAGCAAGTTCGTAAAATTAGCTGGCGCACTGAAACTGGTCATTATCGTGAGTTCTTTGATGATGTCTTAATAAGAGCATCAAATAACGTCGCAAATAATCTGATTCATAAAGTCGAACCTTTCGCATTAAGCGAACTTGTTGACTATCAATCTGCTTATTTATCAGGCTTTTTAGCGGAAAGATATTCGATCCCATTAAATGACGGCTGGCATGAAGCAACTAGTGTAATCGATGGTCACATTAGAAACGGAATTTATGGTCAAGTATACGGAGACGTTGTTGAAATTGTAAATGTCGATACAGATTATGAAGATATTACGTATAAACATATTCTGCTTCCCATTTGGATTTCTTCTTTTCATTTTAACAAGAAAATGTATCGCTTTTTAGTCAATGGACAAACCGGAAGAGTTACGGGTCAGTCTCCTATTAGTATTGTAAAAGTATCTATTTTAGTCGCTGTTATTCTAGCCATTATCGCAGTTGTGGTTTTTTTCTCAGATATCCTATAAGCAAAACAGTCCAATAAGCATGTTCTTTTGGACTGTTTTTAATAGCCACCTTCTTCCACACAGACTTATTCGGATAAGAATGCTATACTAATGACTGATTTTAGTTCAACGATTAGGAGAGAGTATCATGGATAAAAAAGAACACCAACTTATCAATTACTATTACACTAAGTTTTCTACTGAAAGTTTTGATGAAAAAGATCTTTATAGTTTTTTAATGCTGATTAAGAATCATGTAGAAAATAATGAAATAATCGAAAATTTAATTGACTTTATTGTACATAGAGAAAATAGCACGGGCTATGCAAGTGAATATTTAAATGAATGTAAAGAGATTATTAATAATCTCGGGAAAACAAAAGTACGCCGTAAGATTGAACCGATGTTTTCATTTAAAGATATTCGTAATGGATTTAACACGCTATTTCAACAACTTCACCTTGAAAGACTTTCAATTGGAACGATGAATGACTTTATGCTTTGTATTATTTCTTTGCTACAAGGTGTAACTATCTTATCTGAAACAGGCAAGAAAAAAATTGGTCACCTTAGTTTCGCGGCCGCTAGTAAAGAATTGTTTTTAATGGGTAATATGACTGTTTTAAACCAAGGTCGTAAAATGCCAATTACTTTCCCTGTTTTATCTGTTAAGAATCGCTATGAAAAAATAACGCCACAAGACAACCAAGATACACCTTATTTATTTGATCATGAAATGATGGAAGTCATTCGTATGGACAAGCAGCTTATGATGACATTTCCCAATATCGTAACAGAATAAAGTGAAACTTCAATCAGTGGGGGTTTTCTTCATCCCTCACTGATTGAAAAGGAACACAAGCTAAGTGCGTCACGTCCTGTGACAACACTTGCGTGACCAACATCACGTTGGCCTCAATCGGGCTTTTACGGGCAGTCCGACTCCCACTTACCTTTACCGTTTTCACTTAAATCTTGAAGTGGAGTCTTACTGCCCGTTAATGCGGGATAAAATAAAATAAAATAAACCAGCTGACACGTTACATCAGCTGGTTTTTATGTTTATGCTTTATTAATTTCAACGATTTCTTGCTCTTCTAATTCAACTGAACCGAGCTTGTTAATCGTAATTGTTTCACCTTCAAACAGATTCGTGAAAATAATCGGCGTAATAATTGCTGTTGCATGTTCTTCGATATACGCGAGATCAACATTTAACAATGGTTGACCCATTTCAACATGGTCTCCCTGTTCAACAAGCGCCTCAAAACCTTCGCCTTCTAAGTTAACCGTGTCAATTCCTACGTGAATTAAGATTTCACGGCCTGCATCTGATTGAATTCCAATTGCATGTTTTGTTGGGAAGAATGTTACAATTGTTCCACTTACTGGAGACACAACTGTCCCGTCAGTTGGTAAAATTGCAAATCCATCTCCCATCATTTTTTGTGAGAATACCTGGTCTGGTACTTCAGATAATGGTTTTACTTCACCTTTAATCGGTGATACAAATGTCTCTTCTGTCTTTGTGGTGAGAATATCTGGTGTCTCAACTGGTTCTTCAACAACCGTGCGTGGACGTTTACCGCTCATCACATCTTGGATTTGTCCTTTAATAATTTCAGAACGTGGCCCAAAGATTGCTTGAATATTGTTTCCAACTTCAAGAACCCCTGCTGCACCTAATCTTTCTAACTCTTTCTTTTCAACTTGAGCAACATCCGCAACAGACACACGTAATCTTGTAATACAAGCATCTAAATGCGTAATGTTTTGTGCACCGCCCATTGCTTTAAGAATATTTTCTGCAAGATCTCCGGCTTCACCGGACTCTCCTTCTGCTGTTTCATCATCATCTTTTTCACGACCCGGTGTTAAAAGATCAAACTTCTGAATCATGAAACGGAATAAGAAGTAATAAATGACTGCGAAAATTAGCCCTAACACAATCGTCATCCACCAAGCTTCTTTCCCCGGTAATATTCCGAATAGGAAGAAGTCAATCGCTCCACCTGAGAACGTGTACCCGATATGAATATCTAAATAGGTCATTAACACGAATGATAACCCATCTAGCACTGCGTGAATAAAGAATAGCACGGGTGATAAGAATAAGAAACTGAATTCAAGTGGCTCGGTAATCCCTGTTAGGAAAGACGTGAGCGCCCCTGAGATTAATAAACCCGCTACTAATTTCTTCTTTTCTGGACGTGCCATATGATACATCGCAAGTGCTGCTGCTGGTAAACCGAACATCATAATTGGGAATTCTCCCGCCATGAAGTTTCCAGCCGTTAATTCTACGTTATCCTTTAACTGCGCAAAGAAAATCGTCATATCTCCACGAACGATTGAACCGGCTGCTGTCGTATAAGAACCAAATTCATACCAAAACGGTGCATGGAAAATATGGTGTAACCCAAACGGAATGAGTAAACGTTTAATAAAACCAAAGAAGAATACAGCAATATACGTTCCTTCATTCAACAACCAAAGTGACGCGCTGTTCATACCCGTTTGAATCGGTGGCCAAACAATCAGCAATAAAAGTCCTACTACAAACGAAACACCTGCAGTTACGATCGGTACAAAGCGTTTCCCCGCAAAAAATCCAAGGAATGACGGCATTTCGATATCATGATATTTATTAAAACATGCTGCTGCGATAAGTCCGACGATAATCCCGCCAAATACACCTGTTTGTAATGTTGGAATGCCAAGGACAGATGCATAACTAGGATCTTCCGCCACAAGATCCAACGTTGTCCCTAACCATGAACTCATCACTTGGTTTAACACTAAATAACCAACAATCGCTGCTAAGGCCGCGGCACCATCTTTCGCAAGACCTATTGCTACCCCTACGGCAAATATGAGTGCCAAGTTCTCAAATACAATGCCCCCCGCATCTTCCATAACAGTCGCGGTAAGCTGAATCCAATCAGCAGATAAAAATGGCAATTTACTTAACATGGCTTCTTGTTGCATCGCGTTTCCGATTCCAAGCAATAACCCTGCTGCTGGAAGTAATGCAACCGGAAGCATTAAAGCTTGTCCGACTTTTTGTAAGACGCCAAATGCTTTTTTAAACATTTTAATCCCTCCAATTTTTAATAGTCATTACATAAACAGCTTATTTTCCCAAAAGAAAAAGGCATGAGTAAGAGGTAGATTGAAATAAGCTTAAGGTGGATTGCCTTAAACAAATGCTCAATTCTTCCTTTACTCATGCCTGATCGAATACAGTAACACGTATATAGATGAATTTGAATGCTATTTAATTAATGACTTTGTAAATCAATCATAGCACAATCACTCGAATCTTGCAAGCGAATACATAAAAGCATTATATGTCCTGAACAGCTTTCAATCTTTGTAAATGCAAGGTTAAATAGACAGCCTCAGCTTCAAAAACTTCTTTTTGGAGCTTTTGTTGCATCACTTTTATTAACTTCCAAGCTAAATTATAAAAAGTTGGGTATTCTTTTTGAAGTAAAAGTTTAATGCTTGTTGGTTCTGCCACTTCCTCCTGATGAACGACACGCTCAATCGTAAAACGCAAATGACGAATCAACCGCATATAATCAATACTTGTTTTATCAATAGTGATATCAAGTTGCTTTTCAATCATCTCAACAAGTTGGATAAGCAACGCTGAATGTGCAGTCAAATCTCCAATTTTCTTGTCTCCTATAGCACTATGAATATGTAAAGCAATAAAACCTATTTCATCATCTGGTAAATGGATATTAAGCCTTTTATTTACAAGTCTTGTGACATCTTCTGCAATTTTATATTGTTTTGGGTACAATGTTTTCGTTTCAGCTAAAAATGGGTTCCGAACTTCCATTCCCCGATTCAATCGATGAATCGCAAAAACGAGGTGATCGGTTAATGCAACGTGAATTTTTTCATTTAACGGCACATCGGATTGCTCATGGATCATCTCAATGACAGAAATAATTGTTTTCAACATTTCTTCATCAATCGTTTCGAGTAGTTGTTTATACTGTTTTTGCTCGGCAGGTTCTTTCAAAACAAACATTTTCTCTACTTGTTCATCTTGGATACGATTTCCACTTTTTTGACCAAATCCAATGCCACGACCAATTAGGACAAATTCTTTCTCTTGATTAGTCGCGATGATCACATTATTATTTAAAACTTTTCCCACTAAGTATGCCATAATTTATCGAACTCCAATACTATTCTTATCTCTATTGTATGTTGTCTTGTAAGAAAGTAAAAGGAATATTGTTTACTATGCTGCATATGTTGAAGTATCAGAATATAAGGTTGATTTACATAGGTCGTATACTGACTACTCACTTTTTTTAAATAGTACTCGCTTTATATTCCTAATTTTTATATGTGCGTACGTGAAAAACGTTCGATCGACTTCAAGACTTGCACAGGGTTGTATGCAATTCTATGAGGCGTGATTGATGAAGGAGTTGTTCTTATTTTGAAATCATTTATCCGCGGAACAGCAGTGCTTATGTTCGCAATTTTCTTCTCTAAATTACTTGGCTTTATTTTCAGAATTCAATTTATGCGAATTGCTGGTGAAGAAGCTGTTGGTATTTATATGACCGCTTATCCAGCTTTTATTTTCTTTTTATCACTCGTCCAGCTTGGTGTTCCCATTGCGATCGCAAAAGTCATTGCAGAACTGGATGTAAAAGGAAAAAAAGAAGACATACAATCTGTTATGACAACCGCTTACCTTCTTACATTTATTGCGGCGATTGCTTTTATTCCTGCTTCGATCTCATTCGTGCCTTATTTAGCAACAAATTTACTCGGCAACGCTGCTTCAGCCGGAGCGCTATATGCTGGGATTGCAATTGTACCCGTTGCAGCATTGGGCGGTCTTATTCGAGGGTATTTTCAAGGAATAG
Organism: Sporosarcina sp.; assembly: GCA_026169375.1. Lineage (GTDB taxonomy): Bacteria > Bacillota > Bacilli > Bacillales_A > Planococcaceae > Sporosarcina. The sequence goes on from JAPFCR010000036.1 coordinate 13,947, forward strand.
CACGAATGGAAGAAACGGCTTGGTCTCAGATTATCGAGCAGTCATTACGAATTGCACTGATTACGTGGTTTCTTCCGATTATTTTATCAGCAGAAAGCAATGCGATGAATGCTGCTTATGCGATGGGGATCACATTTTTAGCAGAACTTGCATCCATTCTTTATTTACTGTTTAAATATTCACAACAGAAACGAAAAAGAAAAACAACGAAAAGTAACAAGAAACTCTATCCACTAGAACCGATCCTTGCGATTTCTCTTCCTTCTTCGGGCAGTAAATTGTTCGGTACGTTCACTTGGTTTTTAGAGCCGATTATTTTTTTACGCGCACTGTCTATGTCAGGAATTACAGCAGTCGCGGCAACTTCTTTATACGGCGTTATTTCAGGCGTACTCATTCCACTCTTATTATTTCCATCTTTTATTCCTTACGCTTTGTCAGTCGTACTTGTACCTGCTGTAAGTGGTGCTGCAGCTTCTAGTAATAAAAAGAAATTACGCAGTCGCATCCATTTAGCTTTACGATTATCGGCGATTACAGGAACATTCGCCGCCACTGTTTTCTTCATGCACGGCGCTGCATTAACAGAAAAACTTTTCCAAGTTACAGAAGGCGCCCACTACATGACAATTTTAGCACCTGTATTCTTTTTCTATTACATCCAAAGCCCACTATATTCCATTTTACAAGCAACAGGCGCTGCGAAAGCTGGTATGATGAACTCGGTTTACGGGGGCATTGCGAAACTAGGGGTGATGTTCGTTTTAGCTTCTCAACCTGGTTTACAAGAAACAGGTGCAGTACTCGCCATCGGTTTTGGCGTTCTTGTCACTTCATTTCTCCATATTGCTACATTACGGAAAAATAAAGCGACCGCAACCGGTTTTAGTATGTTTGTACTGCCTTATATTGCGTTTATTTTAACTGTAATCATTCGCCCAATTTTCGTTCCGCTCGGCTATGTGAATTTATGGTTCGAATGTGCCATTACAGCTTTCTTTTTATTAGGCATTTTATTATTAACAAGACAATTACGATACAGCGATTTTATGCATTTTAAAAAACTGAGGCAATTTCAACGATAATTATCTTTTAATTGATATTTCAATTCATTTCTTTCATAAGAACAATAAAAGATTTGCGTGATATCACTCATTCCTTGTTTTTTAAGTTCACCATATAACCATTCTTCGGTTTTACCGATTAATGCTAAATGACTTTTTTGAATCACGCCATCGCTAATAAGAGATAGCACGGGTTGTATATTTTCTTTCGTGAAAATTGATAAATTTCCAGATGGTTCTAAAAAAGCATACGAGACATCTCGGATAGAACCCACTTTTTGTTCACGCAATTGTTGAAATAAATCATCTAAATTATACCGTTGTTTACGCATTTCATCTTCCATAATTTGGCCATCCCGAATGATTGTAGAAGGGTCACCATCAACGAGGTCTCTAAACTTTTTACTTTTCAAAGAAATAAACGATGTCGTTAATTGAATCACAACTAAAATGAAGATAGGAACGATCGCTTCAATGAGCTTTTCATCAGGCGAATCAAGCGCAAAAGCGGCGACTTCTGCCATAATAATAAAAACAACAATGTCAATCACGCCAAGTTCACCGACTTCTCTTTTTCCCATCACACGCATGACAAAAAGGATTAAAAAATAAAATAAAACCGTTCGATAACTAATAATAAATAGATCAGTCATTTGGATCCTCCTCATAAAAAAGGTTACCCAAAATGCACTAATTTATTTATAAATGATCATAAAAAGCGGTATTTAGAAAACAAATCATCTGTTTTCCAAATACCGCTTTATTATGTCTTATGCTGTTTTTTCATTGACTCGACCTACTGCTTGACGGTCGAAACGAAGTGTTGTACCATCCGCAACTTTTAAATATACTGTCGCTTCATCAACCGCTTCAATTGACCCGTGAATGCCACCAATTGTAATGACTTCATCTCCACGTTGTAACGAACTTTGCATTTCTTTCGTCTCTTTTTGTCTCTTTTGTGCCGGTCGAATAAGTAAGAACCACATAATTGCGAACATCGCAAGAAATGGCCATAAACTAAGTAAACCTTCCATGAAAAAATTCCCCCTTTCGAACACTGTTCATTATACAAGATTCAGAAGTTTTTTGCATTCGGTTTGTTAAATCCGTATTGTTCAAAAAATTCGTCTCTGTAATCACCAAGACGATCTTCTCGAATTGCTTGACGCACTTCTTCCATCATATTCAGTAAAAAGTGCAAGTTATGATAAGACGTTAGACGTATCCCGAAGGTTTCATCTGCACGGATTAAATGATGAATATATGCTCGGCTATAATTTTTACACGTATAGCACGTACAATTTTCATCTAATGGACCGTAATCTCGTTTATACTGTGCATTTCGCACAACGAGGCGTCCATTACTTGTCATAAGCGTTCCGTTACGCGCAATTCTTGTTGGCAGAACACAGTCAAACATGTCAATCCCACGAATCGCACCGTCAATTAACGAGCGCGGTGAACCAACCCCCATTAAGTAACGTGGTTTATCAGCTGGAAGAAGTGGTGTCGTAAATTCTAATACTTCATTCATCACTTCTTTTGACTCGCCTACAGACAAGCCTCCAATTGCATAGCCAGGGAAATCCATAGAAATTAAATCTTTTGCACTTTGTTTACGAAGTTCTTCAAACTCTCCGCCTTGAACAATTCCAAATAACGCTTGGTCATGTGGGCGCGCATGCGCTTCTAAACAACGCTCTGCCCATCTTGACGTACGTTCAACACTTGCTTTCATATAATCATATGTGGCAGGGTATGGTGGACATTCATCAAATGCCATCATAATATCCGCGCCGAGTGCGTTTTGAATTTCAGTTGCTTTTTCAGGACTTAAAAATAATTTACTTCCGTTCAAATGATGTCTAAAATGAACGCCTTCTTCTTCAATTGTTCTAAATTTACTCAGTGAAAACACTTGGAATCCGCCTGAATCTGTTAAAATCGGACGATCCCAGTTCATAAATTTATGAAGGCCGCCTGCTTCTTTTACAATGTCATGTCCAGGACGTAGCCATAAATGATACGTGTTACTTAAAATAATTCCTGCATTCATCGCTTTTAACTCTTCTGGAGACATTGTTTTTACAGTCGCTTGTGTGCCAACTGGCATAAATGCTGGTGTTTCAAATGAACCGTGCGGTGTATGGACTATTCCAAGACGTGCACCGGTTTGTTTACATGTTTTAATATGTTCATACCTAATTGCTGTCATTCTTCAAAATCCTTTCTACTAAGGGCTGTCGGTCGCTTCTCCAATATTGCGCTTAGAAATACTTCATCAAACATCATACACTACAATGTATAAGACTTCACTTGATTAACATTGCGTCGCCAAAACTAAAAAAGCGATATTTCTTTTCAACCGCTTCCAGGTAAGCATTCATAATATGCTCTTTCGAAGCAAGTGCAGAAACAAGCATAAGTAAAGTCGACTTCGGTAAATGGAAATTCGTTAATAAACAATCCACCATTTTAAATTCGTAGCCTGGATAAATGAATATATCTGTCCATCCACTCCCTCCCACTGCTTTTCCGTCGTGTAAAGAAGCAATTGTTTCTAATGTTCGCGCTGATGTCGTTCCAACCGCGACAACTTTTTTACCGTTTTCCTTCGCACGGTTAATCGTTGTCGCCGTTTTTTGTGACACTGAATAATATTCTGCATGCATCGTATGATCTTCAATCGTATCAACACTTACGGGCCTAAAAGTGCCTAGCCCAACATGAAGCGTGACAAAAGCAATAGCTACACCTTTATCTGTTAATGCTTGTAAAACATCTTCTGTAAAATGAAGACCAGCAGTTGGTGCTGCAGCAGAACCTCTTTCTTTTGCAAAGACCGTTTGATAACGTTCTTGATCATCTAATTTCTCTGTAATATATGGTGGAAGCGGCATTTCGCCTAATTGGTCAAGAATTTCATATAAAATCCCGTCGTAAATTAATTTAAATTCACGTCCACCTTGTGGTAATATTTTCGTACATTCTGCTTTTAATAAGCCATCGCCAAATGTAACAATATTCCCAACCTTAATGCGCTTTGCGGGCTTCACAAGTGTTTCCCACATATCGTTCCCTGTTTCTTTTAATAATAAAATTTCAATTGCCGCTCCTGTATCTTCTTTTACACCAAGTAAACGGGCAGGTAAAACACGTGTATCATTTAAAACAAGGACGTCCCCTTCTTTTAACTCTGTAATCAAATGAGGGAACGTTTGATGTGATGTTTCTCCCGTCTTTTTATCGAGCACAAGTAAACGGCTCGCTGTACGGTCTTCTAATGGTGTTTGAGCGATTAACTGCTCTGGTAAATGAAAATCAAAATCTGTTACATTCATGCTATATAGCCACCTTAACTTTTAATTCCGAGGCATATCGGGTACTGGATAATCAAAATGTTCATATGCCTGATGCGTTACTACTCTACCACGCGGTGTTCTTTGAAGAAAACCAATTTGCAGTAAATACGGTTCATACACATCTTCAATTGTGACGGATTCTTCCCCAATCGTTGCCGCAATTGTGTCAATGCCAACAGGTCCACCTCTAAATTGTTCAATCATACTTGTAATCAGTTTATGATCAATATGATCCAGTCCATGGGAATCGACTTGTAACATTTCAAGCGCTTCTTGTGCAGTGTCAAGTGTAACTTTCCCGTCACCACGTACTTGCGCATAATCACGCACACGCCTGAGTAGACGATTGGCGATTCTTGGGGTCCCTCTCGAACGCCTTGCCAGCTCCACCGCTGCATCATGCTCAATATCAACTTCAAATACCGAGGCACTTCGAATGACAATTTCTGTTAACGGTTCGATTTCATAATACTCTAACCGAAGCGGTACGCCGAAACGATCACGAAGCGGCGCTGATAAAGAACCTGCTCTTGTCGTTGCCCCGATTAGTGTAAACGGAGGCAAATCAAGACGAATCGAACGTGCTTCTGGACCTTTCCCAACGACAATGTCTAGACAAAAATCTTCCATCGCCGGGTAAAGCACTTCTTCAATTGCCCGATTTAACCGGTGGATTTCATCAATGAATAATACATCGCCGGGTTCAAGTGATGAGACAACCGCAGCTAAATCGCCAGGTCTTTCAATGGCTGGACCGCTTGTTGTTCGCAGGTTAACATTCATTTCATTTGCAATGACACTCGCTAAAGTTGTTTTTCCAAGACCGGGAGGACCATATAGTAATACGTGATCTAAACTTTCACTTCTACCTCTCGCTGCTTCGATAAAAATACTTAAATTATCTTTCACTTGTGTTTGTCCAATATATTGTTGTAAAAGTTGTGGGCGTAGCGACTGTTCAAATCCTAAATCAAAATCAGTCGTTTCTCCCGATATGATACGATCGTCCACTGTTCACCCTCCTTTTTCAAAACTTTTACAGTTTATTTCTGGTTCAACAATAACTGTAAAGCTAATTTCATATAGCCTTCTGTATCTAGCTCTTCTTTTTCAAGTGATTTCTTCACGCGATTTAACTCTCGTTGTGAATAACCAAGTGCTTCAAGCGCTAAAATCGCTTCGTCTAGTGAATCGTTTTCCGCCATTGTCAGTAGTGTATGTGTATCATCTTCAACGTCAATTTCACTAAAGAGATCATGTAATTTTCCTTTTAGATCGAGAATCATTTGCCGAGCGGTTTTCTTTCCTACGCCCGGAAATTGAACAAGAAATGCTTCATCCTCACGCTCAATCGCACTAATTACTTGAGATGGAATACCGCTCGCTAAAATCGCTAGCGCCCCTTTAGGCCCGATGCCTGATACAGTAATCAGTTTTTTAAATAACTCTCTCTGTTCCAATGTTTTAAAACCTAATAATAATTGCACATCTTGCCGAACGTGTAGATAGGTAAAGACTTGTTGAATTTCATCTGTCGTATGAAAAGCATATGGATTCGGTGTCATAATTAACCACCCAACACCGTTTTGATCAAGTGTAATATATTCTGGTGTAACACGCGTAACATGCCCTTTTATGTAATCGTACACTAAAACTTCCCCCTTATTTTTCTACACTTTAGTATACCATACGAACGGATTTTCTACGATGAAGAATATCCTGAGACGCCTCTTTCTTTAACGAATAAACAATAAAAAAACCTGCTCACATTTTATTGAATGATTGTGAGCAGATTTTTTTAAGTTATGAAATTGTTTTTAGGTTATTTTTTCTATTCACACTAAATGCGGAAGGCGAATGGAAATCAGCATGATTGATTTCACGTGCTTGGTATGCATCGGCTGGTGATGTTTCCGAAGGGTCGGACAGGGGCAATTCATAATGAGTTGCTTCATCCAAAACAGGACGATGGATATACGTATCAAAGTCAGTGGCATTTGGGTACTTTCCAAATCTTTTGTTAATCATAAACAACACACACCTTCTTTCACCCCTCTTTTCTAGCAAGAGGTGTTTTAATTATACGACTATTCTGACATTATTGCAAGCAATAATACAAGTATTTTAATAGAAAACTCATCAATCAGCGATTTAATAAATATACATTTCCTTTGATAACTGAAATCTATTTTGGATTTTTTTCTGATGCTCGTGTAACCGAAGTATTATGATATACTATTATAGATGATTCTCCTTCAAATCCCTGAAATAAATAAGAAAGTTGGCAGGGAACTTATACTTTGTAAAAAAATTGAAAAAGGAAGTAAGTATATGCCTATTCTCACTAAATTAAAAGAAATTTTAACTTCTTCTTTTACACGCACGCCAAAAAACTGTTATTTCTGCAAACGTTCTGCAACAGAGATGCGAAATTATAAAGATCCAAAAAACAATAGGATTAAAGTTTGTTACTTATGCGTTGAATATGCCGAGAGAAGAGCATTTCCAAAATAAAATGATCCTACCTAAAAAAAGCATTTTCTTTCAAGTTGGATTTTCACCAAACTCGATAGAAAATGCTCATTCAATAGAAAGCATATAAATTAAGTTATGTTTTCTATGTTTGTCCCCTTAACAAAGTTGATTGGTAAAGAATCTAAATCCAATTTTGGTAGACTTTAAACTAAAAAAACTTCTAATTTCTAATTCATTGGAGTAGGTGTACTACTTGTGTACAAACTTAGTCCATATTTATCTGCTACTTCAACCCAAGGGGTAAAAAAAGATGTAGTAGAACCCACACCCGGACCACCATTCCCTCCTTTATGAACCCCAACTAGTCTATAAGGTCTGCTTTGGGTAAACCAAGAACCTCCGCTGTCCCCATTGTTAGACAATACTTCTCCGTTACCCGATACTTCAGATAGAACTAACCCTCTCCCTAAAAGGCCTGTTCTATATCTTTCATTAGTCACCTCACCACATGCTCTACTAGTTTTTATTCCAACTCTACACACTCTCAATCCTTTTTTTTGCTTAAAAGACCCTGTAAGAGATGCATCATAACCAGTCGAAGTGTCTCCCCACATACCATACAATCCATTAGTAGCATATCGTTTTATAGGAGAATTCTGAACTTTTATCAAGAGAAAGTCATAGTCGCTGTTATATGCATTTAAATGCGTTGTACCCAACCTACTAGACCACTGAATATATCCAACCCCTCCATCATTACAATGTCCAGCCGACATTACCCACAAATCTGATCCTTTTTTAGCTATTCCTGCTGTTGAACATTCGCCACCACCAGTATACTTTCTTATCCCTATCCCTGCTCCCAGAGAATTCCAATCCGCTTTACGTGGCTTAGCTGCTTCAGGTGTTGCATTAAATTTTTCCAATGCTTCTTTATCTACTATTATTTTTAAGTCTTCATCGTATAAACCTTGAAGGCTTTTTCGAGTTTCATTTGATATTTCATCAAAAATCAAATCTAATCGGTTTTCTTCAGCATTTAAATTTATTACATAATTATCAACTTTCAAGGAATGCAGATCAACTGCAATTTGATCTTGCGTTTCTACTAAATAATTATAACTATTTGAAACTTCTTCTATGACAAAGTTTGCTGAAAACCGTTCAGACAAACTTTGTGCAGATTTTGCTAAAGTCTTAAATTTTTCAGTTTCTTTAAAACTTGTACCCTCGTCCTTCTTCGAAACGTCCAATTGGATAACAATTTGGTCTTCATTAAAATAATAATTTCCAACATCTTCTAAGCTCTTAATATCCAAGCCTTTATCTGCCAACTCTTCTTCAAAAATTGAAATTAGCTCTCCTTGCTTGTCAGCTATTTCTTCATCACTCTGTTTAGCACTTACAAGATTGGGGTACGCAAACACCATAGACAATAAACATACCAAAGCAAAAAAATTTCTCATGCATATCCTCCTTTTATAGTTAATTTGACAACAGCTAAGTCTTATTTATAATATAACATAATGAATATGGAATGAAAATTAATTTAGAAAGGAGAGAAAATTATGAAAAACCCCCTTCTAGTTTCAATAACGATTATCCTGGCTGCATTATTAATGGCTTGTCAACCAGAAGAAAAACTAACGGATAAAGCCGAGATTCAAGAAATTCCCAACTCGAAGAATGGGCTTGTGTTAACCTCTACTAAACAATCTTATCACACGTCCGATTCAGAGCTTTCTGCAACAATTATAAACGAAGGAACCGATGAGGTGATGCTAGGAACTTATTTATTTGTCCAAAAGAAAGTTGACGGGGTTTGGTATGAATTCCCCTATAAACAAGAGTTTTTTGATGAACCTGCGAACACATTAGCGCATAATGAATCTGCCGATTACGAACTTGATGTAAGTTTGTTACAACATAAACTTACTCCGGGAGAATATCGTTTTATTGTCCAGTGGGACGGACCGGCAGCCCCTTTTGAAGTGACAAAAAATTAAGTGAAAGAGGCTAGGACAAAACCCACCTCAAAACTGAAAAAACCGGAGAAATTTTACAATTTGTAAAATTTCTCCGGTTTTGTGGGTTTTGGATAAAAAATAAGAACCCTTTCTGTTATTATTAAGTTACGACACAAAATAAATTTGAAAGAAGGGTTCTTATGTATAAAGAGTATAACATGAATCAAATTATTTTGCTTTTAGATTTGGAAATTAAATTACAAGAAAATGACATCGCTTTTCATATCCACCATTTAGTAGAAAGTATTCCTGACGAAGCTTTCACTTCGTTCCTTCGAAACGAGGGATGTCCCGCTTATCATCCACGTATGATGTTGAAAATTATTCTGTGTGGCTATACACAATCTGTATTTTCAGGGCGCAAGATTGAAGCCCTTTTAAAAGATAGCGTGCGCATGATGTGGCTCGCCCAAGGGTATGAGCCAAGTTATCGTACAATCAATCGGTTCCGTGTCCATCCAGCAGTTGAAGAATTATTACGTCAATGTTTCGTTCAATTTTGTTGTCAACTTGTGGATGAAAAGTTAATTGACCAAGAAGCTATTTTTATCGATGGCACGAAAATAGAAGCGAATGCCAATAAATTTTTATTTGTATGGAGAAAATCAAGCGAACGTTACCATCAAGGATTGATTGAGAAGTCTAATCAATTGTATGACACGCTATTGGAAGAAGAAATTATTCCGACAATTGAACGTGAGAATTTAGAGGAATTAAGTGTGAACGAGTTACGAGAAGTTGTCCAAAAAGTCGATGAAGTCGTTAAAGAGTATGACGAAAAAATAGAGTCCTCTGTCGATGTACAGGAGAGAAAAAGGTTGCGAAGTGAAAGAAAATTCCCAAAACAAGCCCGAAAACAATTAGAAGATTTTATTCAAAGAAAACAAAAATATTTACGAGACTTTGAAATTTTCGGGGCGCGAAATAGCTATTCAAAAACCGATCATGACGCAACATTCATGCGAATGAAAGATGATTATATGATGAACGGTCAATTAAAACCTGGGTATAATGTTCAAATCGCAACTGAAGGTCAATACACGCTTGCTTATGATATTTTTCCAAATCCAACTGATACACGTACGCTCATCCCGTTTCTTGATAAAATTGAAGCATCTTATTTTGATTTACCTCAATATATTGTCGCTGATGCGGGCTATGGAAGCGAACAAAATTATCATGACATTCTTTCCAACCGCAGTCGTAAAGCACTCGTTACGTATAATATGTATGTGAAAGAACAGAAAAGAAAGTTCAAAAACAATGAATTTAACACAGCGAACTGGTCTTATGACGAAACAAAAAATACATACACCTGTCCAAACAATCAGCAGTTAACTTATCAGTACGACTCAGTGAGAACAGATCGCTATGGTTTTCAGCGAAAGTTTAAAGTGTATGAATGCGAAGATTGTTCAGATTGCCCGCTTCGCTCACTTTGTACAAAAGCCAAAGCTGGCAATAATCGTAAACTCATGAAAAATGAAACATGGGAAACACAAAAAGAATATGTAAGAACGACGCTTTCAGAGGAAAAAGCTAGCTCAATTTTCCGTCCGCGGACAATCGAAAGTAAATCAAGAAATGGGATTCGCATTAATGGCTGTGAATTTGAGAAAATACACAGCCAATCTAGTTTCTTGAACAAAATTTCTCCGTACCAATAAAAAAGTTGAAATTGAGCGTACTCAATTTCAACTTTTTTTACTTTAGGCTAGTTATGTCCCAGCCTCCTTTTCAATTGGAAGAAAACCTCTATCCTACCACTCCTTCAATGAATCCACTTTGTACTTTTTCAAAACAGTACAATCTCCTCAAGATTTTTCTGACTGAACAAAAAAGCATCTCCTTTCGAATTTGTTTTGCAACAAAAATCGTAGGAAATGCTTTTTAATGAATGTCATAAACTAAAAGACTTGTCTATAACATGTATGTCGTAATTCAACCTAACAAACAATATTTGTTATTGATTGATAACGTCACAAACCCCTATTACGACAATGTTTTTAATACCTATAAATCAGCCTTCTGCATTATGATAAACGCTCTGCACATCATCGTCATCCTCAAGCGCGTCAATTAGACTATCAAATTGTTCTTCGTTTTCTTCTGCAATTGCTGTATGCATCGAGGGAACCATTTCAACATCCGCCGATAGCAATTCGATTCCCGCTTCTTCTAATTCATTTTTTACTTGTAAAAAATCTGCCGCTTCTGTAATAATTTCAAAACCTTCTTCACTTGACTCAATGTCTTCAGCGCCTGCTTCAAGCGCTGCTAACATAATCATATCCTCATCAGTATCCTCGGCTCTTTCAATCATTAAACGACCTTTACGTTCGAACATATAAGCAACTGAACCACTCGAACCTAAGTTTCCGCCATTTCGCGTAAATGCAACACGAATATTAGCTGCTGTTCGATTTCGATTTTCAGTTAATGTATAAACGAGGACAGCAACGCCGTTTGGACCGTATCCTTCGTAAACGACTTCTTCAAAATTCTCTTCTTCGCCAGCACCTGTCGCTTTGTCAATTGCACGCTTGACAATATCATTTGGAACGTTCAAACTTTTCGCTTTTTCTATTGATAAACGAAGCGCAGGGTTCATCTCAGGATCTGCCCCTTGCTTTGTTGCCATATAAATTTCGCGCGACATTTTCTGGAATATTTTTCCACGCTTTGCGTCTTGTGCGCCTTTTCTATTTCTTATATTATGCCATTTAGAATGCCCTGCCATCTTGCACCCTCCTAATTGTTATGTTACATAAAAATGGACAATCAGTAGAAAACATCCTACTGATTGTCATTTCATTTTTATGATAACTGCTCTATATTATACCATAATTTTGGCCAATGTGAGCAGGCAACCTTTGTAAATGGCAGGATATACTTCAATTGCTTTTCCCTTGTCTCAGTTGATAAAGAAAAGAAGTGAAGCCATTCTCTTAGGATTTCATTCGGGTATAAAAGCAAATAAAAAGTCGATTCATCTAATGTTTGCAAATAAGGATGTTCATTCAAAAGAAACGGTAAATCATAGTCAATTTGTGGCAATACGCGATGCATCCATAAGGCAATCTCTGTACTTGCGGGGCCTATGCTCGCAAGGTCAAAATCAATGAGTCGTATAAGTCCGTCTTGATCACGCAATAAATTATGATGGACGACATCGCCGTGTAAAAGTGTTGGTTTTTCACTCGGCTGATAAGTTTTTTTAATCTTGCGAAGTGCTTTTTCTGCGTAAAATATAATGTCTGTAACGGTCTTTTTACCAAGATAGATTTCACAAGCTTCGCGAATTGCTTGGAAACGAAACAAGCGGTCTTCCCACTTTGAAATAAGCGTGTAATGCTGCAAATACTGCTCAGTTTCCCAATCAAATTGTGCGCTCGTTTCGTGTAAATTTTTCAATGCTTCTAAAGAATCGACTCGGTCACGTCGCTTTTTAAAATTAACATTTCTTGCATTTGCTAACCACGGTTGCACCAAAAGATGTGGTTGCGCATTTTCTGAAACTGGCAATAAATGCGGAAATGCTAATTCTTCAAGTTTCTCATGCAACATTTTCACTTTGTACAATGTCTCTTGGGAATCATATTGCTTCACTGAGTAATAACGATTGTTTTGTTCAAGTTTCCAAACGCGATGATTTATTTGCTCAGCTTTCCCGCGAATCATCATTTCATGAATGTGGTCCTTGCCAATGGTAAGGTGCCGGGAAATACATCGGCGGTCGTGAATGTTGATGAACTGGCTGGTGACACTGTGTACAAAATGGATGCGGCTGCATCGGTGGAACAGACGGCATGACTGGCATCTGCGTAAATTGGTTGCCTTCATGGAAAGGCGTTTCACCAGCATGAACTGGATATCTTGGCGCTTGAGGATAAGACCAGTTCGGATAAGGTGTTGGCTGAGCAGGTGGCGGTTGCACTTGATGCTCATAAACCGGCGGCTTAACCTCTTCTTTTCTCTTTGGTTCAGGCATCGGTTGTTTGATAGTTGGCGATTCAATATTCGGTATATGATTTGGTACAGTTAATGACGGCTCAGTTAACTGTGGTGTGAGCGGTCTAACCTTCTCATGATCCTTTGATTTTTGTTTCTTTTTTTCTGGATAAGTTGGCTGAGTCGGTGGTCGATATGGTTTATGATGCGTTGACTCTTCTACAGGTAACTGCGGCATCGGTCTTGTTGGCACCTCGTGCATTGGTGCAGGTTGCCTATGCTGGTGATAATGCTGGTGATAATGATGCCCGTAGCAATCTGCATCGTAAATCGGCATCCATCCACAAGGAATCCCAAAAACGGGATATGGTTGCACTGGAATCATCGGTTGCGTTGGATGATGCATCTGTTCATTATGCTGTGGTGGCTTTGGTTGCTCAACTTTAGGTTTTTCAGCTGGTGGTTTTTGCTTTTTCGGTTGCTCCACCTTTTCTTTTTCGACTGGCTTCGTTGTAATCTTAGGTGGTTTAGGCACCGGGATTGGTTCTTTTTCCTGCTTAGGTGCTGGGTGTTTTTCTTTTGGTAACTCAGGTTCTTTCACCGGCTTTTTCTCTACTACCGGAAGATTCTCTACTTTCTCCACCTTTTTCACTGGTTCCGTTTGTTTTTTTGGTGTTTCTTGTTTTCCTTGCACTTGGTTCGGTAAAAAAATCTTCATCCCTGGAACAATATAATCTGGGTTTGCTAAATGTGCATTCACCCGCTTTAACTCTTCAAACGAAATTCCGTACTGCCTTGAAATCTTCCAAAGTGTATCTCCCTTTTGAACAATATGGACTTCCACTACGAAACTTCCCCCTTCCATCTATCCATCGTATGACTAGACGTCCGCCTTTGTGACACTTTTAAGCGAAGGTCCTTTACTACTATCTATATGTACGAGAAGTTTCGATATGCAAAAAAACCGATACATCCTTAAAGAGGACGTATCGGTTGTTGTTCATATGAATAATAAGTACCGAAAGAACGGACCGTACAACCAAGAGCGGCTAATTCTTCCATCGCGCCTTTCATGAGCGGCGTTGTTTCACCTTCTAATACATCGATAATAAAGAAATAATTGCCTAAACCTGTTTTAAGTGGACGAGATTCAATTTTCGTTAAGTTTAATTTCCGCCAAGAAAAAACAGATAACACTTGATGAAGCACGCCCGGCCGATCATCTTTTGGTAATTTCACCATAAGTGTAGTCTTCGGCACATTCGTATGGTTTTCTTTTTCTATTTGCCCTTTTCGTTGAGACAAGACAACAAAGCGCGTATGGTTAAAATGAAAATCGTGAATACTTTCTTCTGCCATATGTAAGTTATACTTTTCACAAGCAAGTCGATTGCCAATTGCAGCGATTTTTTGCTCCGGGTTTTCAGCTACAAGTTTTGCCGCCGCCGCAGTAGAAGTTGTTTGAATGAGCGGGACACCTCTATATTGATAGAGTAAATACTTATGACATTGCGCTAAAGCATGCGGATGTGAATGCACAGACTCAATAGACGCTAAGTCATTTGCATGCTCCGGGTGAACCATTAAATGTTGCTCAATTGGAATCGATAATTCAGCTTGAATAAACAAGTCCTGTTCATTAAACATATAGTCGATCGTTAGTGGAACAGAACCTTCTAATGCGTTTTCAAGTGGCACAACCGCATAAGTTGCTTTTCCAGATGAGACAGCTTCGATACAATCTGGAATGGTCGGTTGTGGTGATAAGCCGCTCGAGCCAAATAACTCCGTCGCTGCGATATGTGTAAATGATGCTTCGGGCCCTAGATAAGCTACAATTGGTGTATAATCTTCTTCACTCATTTTCTTTTCCCCCTCATTGAATGTCTACTATTCATTCTTGGAAATTATAATGCCCCTGAACTAATAATGGTTGCTGATTCAACAAATTCAGGCGACTGTAATTGTTGAATAAAACGTTCTACCTGCATTTCCATCGCTGTTACATCTAATGACAACGTGACGTTTGCACGGCCTTGAACAGGAATCGTTTGGTGAATCGTCAACACATTACACCTCGCCTCCGTTACAATGCCTAACAATGTAGCGAGAGAACCTTTTTGATCTTCTAATTGGATGAAAATCGTTAATATCCGCTCACGCGCTACAGATTCAAATGGAAAGACCGTGTCACGGTATTTATAAAAAGCACTCCGGGAAAGTCCAATACTTTTTGTTGCTTCTTGTATCGTAGATGCTTTCCCCGAAGCTAATAACTTTTTCACTTCAATCGTTTTCAGCATAGAGTCAGTTAAGACGTCTTCTCTGACAAGATAAAAACGACCTTCCCCTAACCGCTTCATAATCCCCCTCCAAGATCACTTATTTATTCAATAAATTCAAATTCAAAGTTTAAGATTCGGACAATGTCCCCGTTTTCTGCACCACGCTCACGAAGTGCATCATCTACCCCCATACCGCGCATTTGTCTTGCGAATCGGCGGATGGATTGGTCATAACTAAAGTCCGTCATCTTAAATAGTCGTTCAATCGAAGAACCTGAAAGTACATACGCACCATCATCATCTCGTGTAATTACAAAATTCGCTTCATCGTCTGATTCATGTTTGTATAAAACGGTATTTTCTTCTTCATCTTCTAAATCTGCAAGTGCAAATTCAGGTGTCACTTCTAATAATTCTGCAACAGCGAACAGTAAATCTTCTAGGCCACGGCGTGTAATTGCAGAAATTGGGAAAACTTTTGCATCTTCTTCTAATTGCTCTTTAAATTGCTTTAAATTCTCTTCTGCGTCTGGCATGTCCATTTTATTCGCCACAATAATTTGTGGACGCTCCGTTAAACGTAAATTATACTGCTCTAATTCTTCATTGATGATTTGATAATCTTCGTACGGATCACGCCCTTCCATCCCCGACATATCAATCACATGCACAATAACACGCGTTCTCTCAATATGACGTAAAAACTGATGACCAAGTCCAACACCTTCATGCGCCCCTTCGATTAAACCTGGTAAGTCCGCCATGGCAAAACTTCTGCCATCCTTCGTTTCAACCATCCCTAAGTTCGGCGCCAATGTCGTAAAGTGGTAATTTCCGATTTTCGGCTTTGCGGATGAAACGACAGATAATAGTGTAGATTTTCCAACACTCGGGAAACCAACGAGGCCTACATCTGCTAGAACTTTTAATTCTAAAATAATTTCGCGTTCAATTCCAGGCTCTCCTTTTTCAGATAGCTCCGGTGCCGGGTTTTTCGACGATGCAAATCGACTGTTCCCACGTCCACCACGACCACCACGTGCGATGATTGCTTGTTGTCCATGTTCTACTAAGTCCGCAAGTACCGGCCCATCTTCACCATCAGTAATCACAGTACCTGGTGGAACTTTAACAATCATATCTTCCGCATTTTTACCATGCTTATTTTTACTCATTCCGTGTTCTCCGCGTGGTGCTTTAAAATGACGTTGGTAACGGAAATCCATTAAAGTCCTTAATCCTTCATCGACTTCAAATACAACATCCGCGCCGTTTCCACCATCTCCACCAGCTGGTCCGCCGTATGGGACGAATTTTTCTCTACGGAAAGCGACCATCCCGTCTCCACCGTCACCACCTTTTACGTATATCTTTACGTGATCGACAAACATATTTGTTCCTCCTACCGTCCACGAATTGTGAACTTCCATAAATTTTCTTGTAATAATTCTTCAATTAAAAACGATTCTTTTTCTGTTTTTTTATCTTCTAACGCTGGCAATTTCCCTTTCAATAAAAGTTCAATTGTCCATTCGTCTGCATTTGCACATACATGAATCTCCGCATCATAACTTGAATATACATCCATATATTCATTCGCGCTTGCAATCATTTCTTCTAAAGATGAAACGAGATCTTCATCATCGACAGATGGAATCGGTGCTTTTACCTGACAAGACAACACTTTGGTAAATGAAGTATGCATCCATTCAAACGTTGCTAACCAAATGGCTGTTTTCGGTAAATTTAATGAAGATAAAATCGAATGTTGCTTCATTTTCTCAGTCGTCATTAAAATGGTTTCGCGCGCTTTTTCTGTATTGCCTAAGTCAATATTCATTAATATGATTTGTAAATCATTTAAAAAATCATGCCGTGAATATTTTAATACTTCGGCAACATTCAACTGTTCGGTCTTCATATTATCATCACCTCGTCGCTCTTTTTTACAATACCCTTAGTATAACATTTTTTACTGTTTTTACATAAAAGAACATGAATTTCATATCATAATCTATTTTTTATAGGGAATATAAAAAAGACTGCACGATTTACTCATGCAGTCTTGATCATGTATATTTTATGCTTATGCTTCTTGTGCTTCAGCATAAACGCTAACTTTTGTTTTTGAGCGTCCTAAACGTTCGAAACGTACGACACCATCAATTTTTGCGAATAATGTATCATCGCTTCCACGACCAACGTTTTCACCTGGGTGAATTTTCGTTCCGCGTTGACGGTAAAGAATCGATCCACCTGTTACGAATTGTCCGTCAGCGCGTTTTGCGCCAAGACGTTTCGATTGAGAATCACGACCGTTCTTTGTAGAACCTGCTCCTTTTTTCGATGCGAAAAACTGGAGATCTAAACGTAGCATATGTGCCACCTCCTACTCATTGAAGATGATTTTTAAGTGTTTCCCGTAATCTTGTTCAATCGTCTGTAAAGAGACAATCATCGTTTTCAATATGAGTTGAATATCGGCATTCTTCATTTCAGCTTTAGAAAAAACAGCTTTTAAATACCCGCCTTCTGAACCTTGGTCAATTTTTGGTGTAATTCCTGTTAACGAAATAATCGCATTTAAGGCACCAAATGACACGGCAGAAGCACCGGCACAAACTAAATCTTTTCCATGTACGTCGAAATTGGCATGTCCAGACATTTCAAATGATTGAATGAGACCTGATTGTTCTTTTTCAATTTTCACTGTAATCATAGGACTTATGCGTTGATTCCTTCGATTACTAATTTCGTGAACGGTTGACGATGACCCATTTTTTTGGCATCATTATTTTTTGGCTTATATGTGAAAATCGTAATTTTCTTACCACGGCCTTGTTCTACAACTTTTGCTGTAACAGAAGCACCTTCTACGTATGGGGCACCAACTTTAACATCTTCGCCACCTACGAAAAGAACTTTGTCGAAAGTAACAACTTCATCAGTTTCAGCAGCTACTTTTTCAACGTAGATTTCTTGACCTTGTTCAACCTTGATTTGTTTACCACCAGTTTCAATAATTGCGTACATACTTGCACCTCCTCTATTACTAAGACTCGCCTTATAAGGTGTTCCAAAATAGGAATCTTGAACCTTTTCAGAGCGGTTGTAGCACGGGTGCGCTACAAAACATAACATTAAAATATTAACACGGATAAATTCATTCGTCAACTGTTTTATGAAAAGTTTCTATAAAAAGATGGATTTCTTTTAAACACGTATGACTTACTAGATGAATGAAGTTATCCGCGCTTCAAATTCATTAATGCTTTTTCATATTTTCTATATCGAAATGCGGCGATGTTTTGGATGAGTAAAAAAACGGCAAGGAATAGAAAAGGCATTGTCTTCTCATAAAAAAAACTAAATAGGATGATTGCAATGATATAAAACATAATTGAATGAACAATCATGGATAGTCTTGCTTCATAGGCTTGCCCTTTTGTCTCTAGAAATGCGCTTAATGCTTGTCCTCCGTCAAGTGGTAAAAAAGGGAGTAAATTAACGGCTAGTAACACGAGTTGTATCCGCACTAAAAAATCACCAGCAGGAAATGGCAATAAAAGCGCGACGAGTAAAAGAAGAACGGTAGCAATAGGCCCCCCTAAAGCTACGTAGAAACGTTTTCTCCTACGAACATTATATTGTCCTGAGATTGTTAATTCCCCGCCGTAAGGCATGATTGTACAAGCACTTACATGTAAGCCAACGATTTTTGCGACAACTAAATGGCCTAATTCGTGGATTAACAAGGACAAAAAAATGAAGGCATACATCGATAAATTCCCAGAAACGAATAGAAATAAAAAAAGAGGGATTAGAATAGGATGTAAACGTATTTTCATTCAACTGATCCTGATAAATAAGCTGGCAATAATGAAGCATCTATATGCACACCATCTCGCTTTACCATTAAAAACATCGTTTCTTCATCTAACAAAGCAAGTGTATCGCCTCTTTTAATCGACGTATAAGGAAGTTTTGAAAATGAACCGACAAAACCATACGTCACTTCATCCCCGTCATCGTAGAGAATTGTCATCGTTTTTCCTGTCTCTCGTGTGATACCCGTAAAGATTACAAGTCCATTTTGTTCCGCTTCAATCGCAATTGGCTGCGTATACGAGACAATTGCACCGTTTTTATAAGGTTGTAGCGATTCATATGTGCTCAAGATTCGCTCTTCGTGATGAACAGCGAGCAATTCATCTTCTGGATCGTCCAGATAGGAAGCGACCCATTTTTTCATCACTAAAAGATCTTTTCCAGTCGTTACATATTGTGTAAGTGGCTTTTGAATGACTTGCCATTGTTCTAGTTTTGCAACTGTTAAAACACTCAATGCAAAAATGGCCGCCAATAACCATTTCGTCTTCCACTTCACGATCATCACCACCTATTTTTAGTAGTATATGACGGTGGAGTTAGAAATAATACACATGCTAGACTCCAAATGACGCTGAATTGTGTTTATTCCCGTCATAAAAAGAATGATATTTTAAAAACCCCTACCAATCTATATCGGCAGAGGTTCGCTTTCCTATCATTCTATTTACTAAAAAGAGATTTCAGTTTACTAAAGAATCCTTCTTTCGTCTGTTCAATCGACATAAGCGGAACAGATTCGCCTAAAATTCTTCTGGCGATATTTCGGTAACCGAGTGATGCTGGATTCGCTGGATCTAACACAATCGGCTCTCCTTTATTGGATGAACTAATAACTTGTTCGTCATCCTTTACAATTCCTAATAAATCTATAGATAAATGCGTTGTAATTTCATTAACATCCATCGCGTCTTCATCGTTCATAAGATTCTTTTTAATTCGATTAATAATGAGTTTTGGCGATTCGATGTCTTCTTTTTCTAACATACCAATAATGCGGTCTGCATCTCGAATCGCAGAAATTTCAGGCGTTGTCACGACAATCGCACGGTCTGCACCGGCAACTGCATTTTTATACCCTTGTTCAATTCCCGCTGGACTATCGATCAACACATAATCATAATCTCGCTTCAATTCATCGACTAATTTCTTCATCTGTTCTGGTGTAATTGCGTTTTTATCTGTCGTTTGTGCTGCTGGCAATAAAAACAAGTCTTCTTCAAAACGTTTGTCTTTCATTAGCGCTTGTTGAATTCGACAACGTCCTTCAATAACATCGACTAAGTCATAAATGATACGATTTTCGAGGCCGAGGATGACATCAAGATTTCGTAAGCCAATGTCGGTGTCAACGAGACAAACTTTTTTTCCTTGAAGTGCAAGGGCTGTTCCCAAGTTTGCCGTTGTCGTCGTCTTACCAACACCGCCCTTACCTGATGTAATTACAATTGCTTCTCCCACATTAAATGCCCCCTTTAAATGATGATAAATTTGGTCTTATAATGCGTAGTTCTTGTAAACGATCGATTGTAATAAAACCATTTGTATGAAGGTAAGCACATTCCATTTCGGGCTGTTCTGACAAGATGGTTAATTCATCGGTCATTAACTCTAATTTATCAGCAATCATTAAGTGAGTTGCTTCTAACCATGATGCAGCAATGACAGCCTCTGTATTGCCGTTCGCACCCGCGTGAGCAATGCCTTTTAAACGACCAAGTACATAAATACTCCCACCAGCCACAACACGTGCATTCGGATTGACATCTCCAATAATGACTAAATCACCTTTTGCCTTCAATACTTGCCCTGAACGCACAATCCCAATAAATGTTTCAGATTGTTTTTCAAGAATTCGTGCATTACATTCTTCAACAGATATCACATCACTCTGTATTTTTGAAACATGTAAATCTTGTGATTGATGAATCACCTTCATAATTTCCTTCAGTTCATCTTCATCACAATAGCGATTTCCTAAATCAACTTGTATTTCAGATAGCCCTTCCAGCTCACTCTCTGAAACTCTATTACGAAGTTCCGCGAGCAAATCTGAATAGGCACATTTGTCGTCGAGCCTAAGAACTAAACCATTTTTTGTTCCTTTTATCGTTACATACTGCTGCTTCGTCATTGCCGCCCTCCGTATCTGCCTGTATTTTTCATTACATCATATCGTTTAAGCGTCGGATTACTTTTTCTTCTAATACTTTATTAAAAAACCATCCAAACATCATGACGAATAATGAATTCGCAATAATTGTGGGTATTAAACGACCTTTTGCAAATTCTTGAAATGAAATGGTCGTCAACGAGATTAAACTTGCAAACCCGTAAGATAAGAATTCTAAAAATGCTATTAATAATAAAGCGAGTAGACCAACTGTTACAATATGTCTATGAATTAATCGAATCACCCAAACTGCGATGAGTGAAATAATTGGATATAAAACAGCATACAATCCAATAATATCAATGTAAAAGATATCATACAAGAGTCCAAAGATGATTCCATAAACAATTGCATCTTTCTTCCGTCCATAAGCCGCTATAAAAATTAAAAAAATAAAGACAAAACGTGGGACGAGTGTAAAAAGTTCATCACCGAAAGTAATCGGTGAGAACAAGCTAAAGACTGGTTCCATGAAAAAAAGAACTGTAACCATCAAAGGGATGATGGACCTAATCATGATCCACCCTCCCCTTCTGTACTAACAGTTCCGTCGCCGTCTGTTCCATCTACCGTAACAGACGTTCTCTTTGCAACCATTACATGATCTAACATTGAAAATTGTGCAGCAGGTCGGATATAAACCATTTTCGTCAAGCCATAATCATCCGTTGAAATCTCAGTCACTTCACCAATCGGTAATCCTTTTGGAAAAATTCCCCCAAGACCTGATGAAATTACTTTTTCACCGGCTTCAATTTCATAATCCACATCAATTCGTCTCATAATTAACTCGCCTCTCTCTCGGTCAAACCCTTCGATTAAACCGAAAGCAGATTGGTCATCCGACGTTCCACTTCGAATCACTGCCGACACTCGGAAATTCCGATTTTCTGTTGACAATAATTCTACTGTGGAATGATAATCTGTGACAACGACAATCTTTCCAATGAGTCCTCTTGCTGTAATGACAGCCATATTTTTCTGCACACCATGCTTTTTCCCTTTATCAATGATCACTTTTTCTTCCCATTGATCGGGATTTCGTGAAATCACCGTCGCATGAATCGGATTGTATTCATTTAAATCTTCTTGTTTATCAATAATTTGTCGAAACTCATTGTTTTCAATTTTAACTTCCCTAAGCTCTGCCTGCACAGATGCGTATTCATTCAGACGTTCTTTTAAAATTTTATTTTCTTCATATGTATTCAAAATCCCGTCGATATTCCCAATCGTTCCAGTAATAAATTGTGCCGGCTTTGAAAACACAGTTTGTCCAAAGCCGACCACATCTTTCACAATTCGTTCTGGTAGGGAAGCGTTATGCCGGTCTCTTAGGGAGAATGAAATTAACGCAACGAGGACAATTACGCCCACAAGCATTAAAATCAATCGTTTATTTGAAAAAAATCGCGGCACTTCTAGCCCTCCCTCACGCGGCCTATCCGAACCGATAGAACCTTATGCAATTCATATTTTATTTCGTTTACCTTTTTACTTCACTTGCATCTTCTTAATCACATCAAAATTATCCAGTGCCTTCCCTGTTCCAATTGCAACTGAGTCTAGTGGCTCTTCTGCAATAAATACAGGCATATTTGTTTCTTCAGAGATGACTTTATCTAAGTTTCTCAGTAAAGCGCCACCACCTGTTAAGACGATTCCGCGCTCCATCACGTCTGATGATAGTTCTGGTGGTGTCGTTTCTAATGTTTTCTTTACACCTTCAATAATATGTGCAATTGACTCACTTAACGCACCTGCAATTTCATCTGAAGAAATTTCGAGTGTTTTTGGTAATCCCGTCAGTAAGTCACGACCACGGATTTCCATTGTTTCTTTTTCTTCTTCTACTTTTGCAGAACCAATTTCTAATTTAATCGCTTCTGCTGTTCTTTCACCAATTGTTAGGTTATAAGCTTTACGAATGTACTGAATAATTGCATGATCAATCGTATCGCCACCTACACGAATTGACTCACTCGTTACAATTCCGCCAAGCGAAATAACTGCAACTTCTGTCGTACCGCCACCGATATCGACAACCATACTTCCCGTCGGCTCCCATACAGGTAGACCCGCACCAATTGCCGCCGCAAATGGCTCTTCAATTGTATACGCATCTTTTGCGCCGCCTTGACGTGCAGCATCTGTTACAGCACGTTGTTCAACGGAAGTAATTCCATACGGAACACAGATCATCACATTTGGCTTTTTCCATGAACCACCTGAAGCTTTCATCGCTTCTTTCATGTAATGCTCTATCATTGCTGTTGTGATTTCAAAGTCTGCAATTACGCCGTCTTTCATTGGGCGTGTTGCGACGATTGAACCAGGTGTACGTCCAATCATATTTCTTGCCGCACTACCTACAGCGACAATTTCATCTGTTTGTGTATTTTTTGCAACAACGGAAGGTTCTCTTAAAACAATTCCCTTCCCTTTAATAAACACTAATGTATTTGCTGTTCCTAAGTCAATTCCAACATCTTTTCCACCGAATCCAAACAAAATAGTTCTTCCTTTCTTCAAGCCGTTTCTACGGCATTCATCAAATCCTAACCACATTATAACGGATTGGCGGAGAAAGTGATAGTGTCACATATACCCTTTTTCTTTAAGGCTTATGAACTGATGATCTCCAATCACAATATGATCCAACACATCAATCCCCATCATATCACCTGCTGCCACCAATCTTTTCGTAACTTCTATGTCTTCTGGTGACGGCGCGGGGTTTCCAGAGGGATGGTTATGCGCGCAAATTATTGAAGCAGCTGAACGTTTCACAGCTTCGCGAAAAAGCTCCCTCGGATGCACGATCGATGCATTTAAAGAACCGATGAAAATCGTTTCCTTATGTAAGATTTCATTTTTCACATTTAAAAATAAAGCAACAAAATGTTCTTGTTGTAAAGTACTCATATCTGGCATTAAATAATTCGCCGCATCTTCCGGTGAACGAATGGTATACCGTTCTGTTGAATCTTTCCGGTGTACTCTTTTCCCAAGTTCCACCGCCGCGAGGATTTGGACAGCTTTTGCTTGACCAATCCCTTTTACTTTCATACATTCTTCCAACGTCGCATGTTGTAAATCTTGTATTCTGTCGAATGACATTAATATGTTGTTGGCGAGCGATAAAACCGATTCTTCTTTCGTTCCTGTCCGCAGTAAGATCGCAATGAGTTCTTGGTTTGATAAACTAGCCGCGCCTTGCCGAATTAACCGTTCGCGCGGCCTGTCTGCAATATGCACATCGCGAATCATCATCTGAGGTTGGTCATCTACTTTCATTCGTTCACCTCACGCCCTGCGACTTCAATAATATTTAGTTCTTGAAGCACTTTTGAAAGTTGGGCAATCGGCAATCCCATCACTGCGTAGTAATCCCCGTGAATCTCTTTGACAAACAATGCACCACCAGACTGAATTCCGTATGCGCCTGCTTTATCGCGCGGATCGCCTGTTTCAATATAAGCGTCGATGATCTTGTCGTCTAGTTCATAAAAAGTGACATTCGTTTCAGAAACAAATGTATGCACATCACCGCCTGCCGCAATCGCAACAGCTGTAATCACAAGATGTGTTTTCCCTGAGAGTGTCTGTAAAAACAATTTCGCTTCCGCATCGTCTTTTGGCTTTGGATAAACTTGTCCACCGTAACTCACAATCGTATCCGCTCCAATAACAACTTTACCTACTTCTTGTTTCGCAATTGCGACTGCTTTTTGAACGGCTAGATTTGTGACATATGTGTGTATTTCTTTTGGCATTGCTTCGAACTCTTCAACTACACCACTCGTCATCGATTGAAAAGGAATGCCTAGTTTTTGAAGCAATTCTTGTCTTCTCGGCGACTGTGACGCAAGAATTATTTCTCGATTTGTTTTAAAATTCATTTCATCCCCTCCTTCCCCTTAGCATAATCTCCACGGAAGGATTTGGAAATTGTGTCAAATGAGCAACAACTTGATTTTGCCTATGAATTCTCGGTCAAAACGAAATTTTCACACAGCCCTCTTCATTCACATAATTCGATAATAAATGTAAGCGAATAACGGTCAAATCATTACTAAATGCGGTAATTGAGTCCATTTTCTTGATGAATTCTGCATCTTGTTTATTGTCTTTTTCTGAAATCGACTTTTTTATTTTCGCAAAATCATCTGATTTGAATACGTCTCCTAGATTTCCAGCTAATTGTTCGTCACAAGACTTCGATTCGACGGAAAACGGTTTTTTAAACGTCTGTTCATCGAGCATTGCTTCTATTTCAGGCTCCGTCTTTCCAACAGCTGACCAAACAAAAAACTGATCGTCTACTTGAATAATCGCCGCTGTTGAGAGTGACGAATCTTCAGCGATAAAAGTTGCAGCAGAAGCTGAATTGGTAAACGCACCATGTTGCTTTGCATAAAGCGTTAATCCGTCGCCCTTCTCACCCTGACTTCCTTCTTCCTTTTCACTCCCAGGTCCAGCTGTTGGAATTTCTTTTTCAATTTCATCTACTGGACGCTTTCCTTCAGCACCGGCAAAAACAATTCCGACAACGACAATTGCAATAATACCAATGACAATCCCGTGTACCATTGCCATTAAGACTGTCATTTGCGAGTATCTTTTTCCAAATTTCATCTTTACCACCCCGTTTTACTTACAGTAGCAAAGTTCATTTGAAAAATTACAAGACACTTGTCGCCTGCCTCAAAAAACTTCTCGATTTAAAAAAACAACGTTCCATACCAGTCGACAATTTTCATTCCCCAGAAATACGTAATGACCGCAGCCACCGCAATAGACGGACCAAATGGAATCGGCGTTTTTCTTCCTTTCCCTGTTTTTCGTAACATGATAACTCCAACGACTGAACCAATTAACGCAGCAAGTACTAATGTAAGAAGCGTTTGCACAGTTCCGAGTACTAACCCGATCACAAAAAACAATTTAATATCGCCGCCACCCATTCCGCCTTTTGAAACGATGCCAATGAACAATAATAAGCCAAATCCAACAACTGCGCCGAGTAAACTATCCCACCACGGAGATAATGGGGAAATCCATCGAAGTATGAATAAAACAATCCAAAACGGCAATAACACTTTATTTGGAATAAGCATATAGGCAATATCTGAAACTGTAATGATGACGAGTAATGAACTAAAAACGAGCGCAACAATTAACTCTGCTTGAAAACCAATCTTATAAAAACTAAGCGCGAATAAAAGCCCTGTTACAAATTCTACCGTCGGATAAATCGGACTAATCTTCACACCACAATTCCGACATTTTCCGCGAAGAAAAAGATAAGAAAAAACGGGGATCAAATCAAGCATCCCTAACTTCCGGTCACAAACTGTACAATGAGACGGCGGAGATATAATCGACTCTTTTTTCGGAACGCGTAATCCTACAACATTGAAAAAAGAACCAAATACAATTCCATATATAAAAAACAACAAGACATAAAGTGCATCCATTTTAATCAGCCTCAGCTTCCGAATAAAATGTCGTTACTTGAAGCGTCACGATCATCGTCTTATCTGCATCTATCGCTTCCAACTCAGCTTCTCCGCCTTGGCTGAATGAAATATCTTCAATCCGCTTAATCCGTTCGATTGCTTCAATTTCTTTAATAAATGTGAGTAAATGTTGATAATCTTGTACTTCAACTTGTAAACTAAAAGACAATAACTTTAACGCTGCTGGTAAAGATTCGATATCGATTTTAGTTTCCGGCACATCTTCATCGTCTTCTTCGGTCTTTTCAGCTTCGTCTAAGTCTTCTTCTAATGTTACCCCGTATCCAGATTCAGAAACAAGTCCGTCATAATTATTAAATGAAATGGACTGAATATTTGCCTCACTGACAAACTCGACTTCTTCTAAAGATAATAATAGTTCACTTACATTTCGATTTTCCGGTAATTTCTTTCGTAATTCAAACGTATTTACCGGCTCATCTTCCGTTTTGTCATAAGCTGAAATTTCTTCTTCAAGTTGACGGTTTTCGATGGTTAAATGTCCAATCGAATCCGCGACACTTTTTTTCTGCTCAATTTTAGGATAAACAACATAATAATACAATGCACCTAAAATCACGAGTGCTAAAATACCAATCAGCAAGACGAGTGTTCTATTTTCATTTATCGTTTCTTTCATTTAGCATCACCGTCCGCTTCATGTAAATAATCTAAATCAATAAGTACTTCAAATGTATTTGTAAACCGATCGAGCACTTTAAATTGATTTTCATCTTCTAAGGATGTTGGGTCAAATGTACTCATACCGCCCACAATCACATCTTTCACATAAGGACTTCTTAATAAATTATCAATATACACGGACACCTCTGTAATCGTTTCAAAATCAACAGAAAAAGAAAGCGTATCTTCTCTAAATGAATAATTTCGTAAATACGCATGTTCATCTAAATAACGATTCAGCTCGACAATCAGCGGTGACACCGGATAAGAAATCCCTTCAACAAACCGAACAGATGTCTCTAAATCAACACCGACTGGTTCACGTAATGCGATTAACTCTTCTTCTAATATTTCATTTTCACTCGTTAATACCGATTGTTCACTTCCAAGCGTGTCTATACTTTTTGCGGCAAATATGTATTGAACAATCATAAAAATCAGCGCAACGACAAAAAGAGCACCGAATAAAATGACAAGCCAATTACCACTTGCCGACCTTCTTTCTCTTTGCGGCAATAAGTTTATATCAGGAATCATTCGGTTCTGCTCCTTTCAAGGAAAGTCCGATCAGTGCCGCATGTTTCGCTCCGTATCCAGGATAATGACTAGATACATAGTCATCATCTATCACAATGACTGGGCTATCGATAATGACACGCAGTTCACGCACAATCGTCTCCATATCTGGATGCTCGCCCATCATAATAATTTCATCCACTGATTTTTCACCTTTATGTAAAGAGAAACGATAGAAATTTAAAATACGTTCAATTTCATATCCTTGGTCAATGAGTAAACGTTCATACAATTCATGATCCCCGTCATATACATAGCGGTACCCAACTTCCCCGTCTCCTTTATATGTCCAAGCGTCTTTTGGCGTTTCAATCGATTGATAACGTAAAAAGTCCACTTTCCCGTCCGAATAAATGCTCATTGAAGCCGCTTGAACAGACCAGTCGACAATTAAATACGTACGGTCTTTTTGTAAATAATTGGTTTCCGCTAAAAAACGGAGATTCGCCAAAGCCCGAATCCCTAAATGCGTCGGTTCTAACCGCACGTCTTCATAAAGCCCAATAAGCGTTGTAATATCTTCAGAAGGCACCGCAAATAACACGGCTTCCCCTTCCTTCATCCCTTTCGTATCAACATCAATAAGAGGCGCCTCAAATGGTAAATGAATCGACGCACCAATTTCCATTTGAACGTAGCTTTTTAACTGACCTAACGCAATATCTTCTGGATAATTAAACACCCGCATAAGTACTGCATGATCAGGAACGAAAAAATACAAATCATCTTTCGCAATGCCCCAAGCTTTCACGAGTTCACTTAACAATTCATAAAACTGCATTTCATCCTGAACAACTTCCTCCTCCACAAGCCCTTCCGGAAGAATCGCTTCATAAACCGAAGCTGTTTCCATATCTCCATCTATATAATGCAGTGCACGTATGTAAAAATCATTCAACTCAATTGCAACAATTCGCTTTTTCTTTTTGAATCGACTAAACATGAAAAAACTCCTTCCCAATTCTCGGGGTGACAGTTACCCGTTGCCAAAAAAAACCACAAACTGGAACAATCCCTAATCTCAAATAGATTTCACTATTCAGTATAATAAACAAACACTTTATTTACTATACTCAATAATGAAAAACTACAGCAGCATAGGCTGCTGTAGTATACTTTTTAACCTCAATTTATTCTGTTCCAATCGTATAACTACTATCTGTAATTTGACTACCTTTTTTAGAGTCTTCATTAATCATTTCGATTGTCGCTGTCACAAATTTAACGGTTTTTCCATTTGCAAACTCAACATCAGCAGTTAATGCATGTGGTGTTGCAATACTCACTCCAGCATCATCTGGAATCGCTCCAGCCGTCTCTAAATACCCTGCATTCTCTAAACCTTTAACCGTTACTTCCGTAGTAGTTGCATCAGAACTAGTCGCAATAGTCTCACCTTCAGGATTATCTAAATAATACATTTGCGCCGCATTCAACACGTTTAAAGCGTCCGCTTTCGCTGCATTATACTTACTATTCGTAATGATATTCCCAATCGCCGGTACTGCAATCGCCGCAATAATCCCTAGAATCACGATGACCGCTAGCAATTCAACAAGCGTTAACCCTTTTTCGTTTTTAAGTTGCTTTCTTATATTTTTAATCATGTTAAAACCTCCATTTTTTTCATTGTTTTCTTTTGTTTCGTTCATGTTTTCACCTCCCCAGTCCTCAGTGCCAGTCACCGACACAATTCGTGGAAGGACTCGAATGGTGTCGGTGACTGGCACTGGAAAACTTCCTCCCGTTTGTATATACGTTGCGGTGAGTTGGTTCTCTTTGCCGCGCAGATATCCCCGAGTCGCACAAACAGAACGAGCCCAACAAGATGCTACCCGTCATATCTGCTCAAACAAGCTAAACATTGGCACCATAATCGCGAGGACAATCGTTCCAACAACAACTGCGAGTAACACGATCATAATCGGCTCAATCAGCGACTTAAGTGTTTCGACTGACCGGTCTACATCATCTTCATAAAAATCGGCCACTTTTTCTAACATATAGTCCAGTTGACCAGTTCTTTCACCGATTCCAATCATTTGCGTAACAAGTGGTGGAAAGAGCCAGCTTTTTTCAAGTGGACCTGATAATGTATTTCCACCTTCTAGACTACTTCTCGCTTCTAAGATTACTTTTCCAATGAGCGGGTTATTTACGACGCGTTCAACAATTGTTAAGGCTTGTAATATTGGAACAGAGCTACTCACAAGTGAAGACAACGTTCGTGTCATTTGTGCAATTGTTGATTTTTGAAGCAAGCTTCCAAAAATTGGCATGCGGAATAAAAAATAATGTAAGCCAATCTTAAACTGTTGATTATTTTTATAAAGAAAGCGAAGTGTAATAGGAACAACGATTCCAATAAGTAATATTAACCACCACAAAGATTGGACACCGCCACTGATGCCAAGAACAAAAAGTGTAATCCAAGGTAATTCGGCACCCATATCTTCAAACATATCTGCGAACTGCGGTACAATCGTAACGAGTAAGCCGATTGCAACAACGAGAATGACTACGAGTAGAACAGCTGGATACATGAGTGTCGATTGAACACTTTTTTTCAATCGATTTTGCTTTTCATAATACGTTGCAAGCCGTTCTAATGTCGCATCTAAGTTTCCAGTTGCTTCTCCTACGCGCATCATATTGATAAAGAGTGGCGGGAATAGTTTATCGTTATGACTTGCTGCTTCTGAAAATGCCGTACCAGACCGCACTTCTTCTTCTATTTGAAACAACGCATTTTTCAGTGGTTTACTCGTTGTTTGGTGCGCTAAAATATTCGTTGCATCTACAATCGTAATGCCTGCCCGAATAAGTGTTGAAAACTGACGTAAATAGACGACAAAATCTTCTGATTTTAAGCGACTTCCAATTGTAAATTCTTTATGCAAAATACTTGTTGATTCACTTACTTCTCTTGGATTAATCCCTCTATTTCTTAATTTTGCGATCGCTTCTCTTTCTGAACTTGCTGTAATGGTTCCTTTTTTCATCGTTCCTGAAGACGTTCTACCATTATATTTAAAAACGGGCATTAGAAATCTCCTTCAGCCAAATGAGGTTTTGCATCATCGTAAAGAATTTCGTCACGTGAGAGCAAGTGTTGAATGGATGTTTCGAGTGTATGCATGCCTAAGTCTCTACTTGACTGCATGACGTTTTGAATTTGATGAATTTTTTCAGATCGAATTAAATTGGCAATGGCAGGCACTTGTACTAAGATTTCAGTCGCCGCAACTCTTCCATTTCCATCCGTTCTAACAAAGAGTCGCTGAGAAACAATGCCCTGTAATACGTTTGCAATTTGTATGCGTATTTGATTTTGTTGATGCGGTGGGAAAACGTCTATGATTCTATCAATCGTCGTCACCGCACTACTCGTATGAAGCGTCGCTAATACTAAGTGACCGGTTTCTGCCGCTGTAATCGCGGTTGAAATCGTTTCTAAGTCACGCATTTCCCCGACAAGAATGACTTCTGGGTCTTGCCGAAGTGCCGCACGAAGTCCATTGGCGAAACTATTCGTATCCGTTCCCACTTCCCTTTGATTGACAATCGAACGATTATGTTCATGTAAATACTCAATCGGATCTTCAAGTGTAATAATATGTTTTGCATATTTTTTATTAATATAGTCAATCATCGCTGCTAATGTTGTTGATTTACCTGAACCAGTAGGCCCTGTCACTAAAATAAGGCCCTGTGGCTTTTCAGCCAAGTCATATAAAACTTCAGGCATATTTAACTGTTCAATCGTTGGAATCGAACTTGAAATAAGTCGCGCTGCGATTGAAACTTCTCCGCGTTGGTGAAAAGCGTTCACACGAAAACGGCAAATGTCTTTTAGTGAATAGTTAAAATCCGTTTCCCCTTTTTCTTTAAACTCTTCTTTTTTACCATCGGGAAGAATCGTATTGACCATGTCAACAAGTTCTTCTGACGTATATATTTCATCCGTCAATCTTCTTAACATACCGTCAATTCTAAAGACAGCGGGTATGCCGAAAGAAAGATGTAAATCTGATGCGTCTTTTTCATATGCTTTTGTTAATAATTGAATGATTGTTGATGACATTTTCTTCACTTCCTACTCAGATGTTGCGACACGTAACACTTCTTCAATCGTCGTTAATCCAGCGACGACTTTTGCTAATCCGTCTTCTAACAACGTATGGTCTCCTTGCTCCCGCGCAACTTCTCGAATATTCATACTGCTGTTTTCTAGTAAAATCTGTTTTCGAATTTTTTCACTGACAACGAGCACTTCATGAATCGCCAAACGTCCTCTGTAGCCCGTATGATTACAAGAAGGACAACCAGCTCCGCGCATGACTTCTGTTACGTCTAGTCCGTAATCCGTGAAAATTTGCGTTTCATATTCTGTTGGCGTTGTGAGCGTACCGCAGTCACGGCAAATACGACGGACGAGCCGCTGGGCAATGACGCCAACTAATGAAGGTGATAGTAGAAAGGGTTCCACACCCATATCTGTTAATCTCGAAATCGATTCCGCCGCGCTATTCGTATGAAGTGTACTTAACACGAGATGCCCAGTTAAAGAAGAACGAATCGCAATTTCAGCGGTTTCCATATCTCGAATTTCACCAATCATAATGACATCCGGGTCTTGACGTAAAATTGACCGTAAGCCTGTCGCAAAAGACAAACCAACTTCTTCTCGCACTTGAATTTGGTTAATGCCAGAAAGTTGATACTCAACCGGATCTTCTACAGTAATAATATTAATCGATTCATCATTTAAATGATTCAGTGCTGCATAAAGTGTTGAAGATTTACCTGAACCCGTCGGCCCTGTTACGAGCACAATGCCATTAGGTTTTTTTAACATAGTTTGGAATTTCTTCAAATTTTCTGCTGAAAATCCAAGTACTTCTAAATTACTTAACGTACTACTTAAATCGAGGACACGCATGACGATTTTCTCTCCGTAAATCGTCGGTAATGTAGAAAGTCGAATATCAATCGGTTTAAAATTAATCACGGATTGAATCCGACCATCTTGTGGCACGCGACTTTCTGTAATATTTAAGTCACCCATAATTTTAATACGTGCAGTAATAATGTTTTGCATATTTTTAGGAAGTGAACGTTCATCTCGTAACACACCGTCAATTCGGTAACGTACTTTTAGTTCCGTTTCCCCGGGATCGAAGTGAATATCACTCGCACGCTGGGCAACCGCATTTGCGATAATTTGGTTTACCAGTCTTACAATCGGTGAATCTTCATCGGTAATTTGATTTTCATCTTCCAGTTCGGTTGGCATTAAATCATCTAATGCTTCGTCCATCGACTCTTGTAAATCATAGAATTTTGTAATCGTACGATAGACATCGTCTTTTGCCGCAATACTCGTTTCAATTTGACAACCTGTCGCCATTCGTAATTCTTCAATCGCAAAATAGTCCATCGGGTCTGCCATCGCAACGAGTAATTTATTGCGGTCACGACGAATCGGCATTAAATTTGCACGTTTTGCTAATTCTTTTGGCACCAACTGAATCAGTTCAGGGTCGATTGAATATTGGTTTAAATTGACGTGCGGAATGCCAAGTTGAAACTCTAGCACTTCAATCAGTTGTTGTTCTGTAATAAGCTCTCGACTAATTAAATAGTCTCCTAGTTTTTCTTCATAGCTTTTATTTTTAAGCGCATCTTCTAATTGTTCGGGTTCTAAAACATTTGCTTCAATGAGTAAATCCCCTAAACGTTTTCGGTTATGAACAGCCACTTCCCCACTTCCTTCCCTTTAGGCATTTGGGTCGTAAATCACATTGCCGCCTTTATCATATATAATCTCTTCTTGCGCATCGTTTTCTACATTTTCAGGATTGTTGTTATTGTCTTTGTTCTCATTAGAATTCTTTCCCTGACTGCCGCTGTCATTAGGACTACTTGAATCATCGGAGTCGCTTGAGTCACTGTCCTCGGAGTTGGAATCATTAGTGATCTCTTCTCGTGAAGAAACTTCAATCACTTTATGAACAGGCGCATAGAAGTCCCTACTCACTTCCTCATCTGCATCATACGACTCATCTTGAAGCGTACGGTAAACCGTCACGCGATAACCAACCTTACCTTGTTCCACGACTTTCGATTGGTTATTTTTTAACTTTGACGATAATCGGTAAATCGTTTTGGGCTCTACTTTTGTTTCAATCACTGAATAAGTCACTTTTTTCGCATTTTTTAATGTATACAGTTCTATTAATAGATTGTTATTTTCAATTTTGGCATTGAACAACATGGGAGAATTACCATTATTTTGAAACGCAAAATCTTTTTGTAGCCTTTGACTAACATCTACTTCAATCCCAGGTTGTAAATAGTTTGGGATTTTATTTTGAGAATGCCTTTCAAGAATTGTCGTTTCTGCTTGTAACACGACGCTATACAGAACAGATGAAAAAAATCGTCTCGCTTCTATATCTATTGCCCCTGTGATTTCTTTTGTTCTTTCTAAAAACGAAAAAGTTTCATTTTGAGACAAAACCATGCCATCCAGCATCGCAACGAGTGCTGATAAACTCGTACGACTTTTTGGAATTTGTTGGATTTCAAATGCTTTCCGGTCCATCAAGTCTTTTGTTATGTCTTTTTCGACTGGTTCAACATGATTCGTTTGTAAATAGCGTGCATGGTTTGCAATTGCTGCTCGCGTTTCTTTAATTTGAAAGAAAGGATTTTCCCTTAATAATGGATCAATATCATCCGACACTTCAATACTTAATGGGAGATGAATCACTTCTCTTTTTTTCCAAGGCTTATACCAAGGGGCTTTACTTTCCTTTAAGTACGTTTTGACAGTTTCTTTAATATTAAAATGAATCATTTCCGTTGGAATTTCCATAGAACCCGACTGTCCTTTTATAAGGATTGGATGGTTCTTCCATTCAGCTATAGCCTTTGCAAGCACGCTTTGAATGTCCGATTCCTTTTTCACGGTAATGGCAACGCCACCAATTGTAGCGTTTTTATTGTTGTTTTCAGCCATCCCTATTGTAGTGGGGAGCACAAGTTGCACTAACAGTAAAAATATTAATCCAATGCCTATCCCGCGAAAATTGTCATGCTTAAGCTTCATACACACTCCCTACCTTCAACTCATTCTGCATAGCACTAAAGATTCATATATTTCATGTGTAAAGTTTAGTTTTCGTATATAATTATTTCCAACTAACTACTATAGACTCAATTCTATACGAATCTTATAGGACAATCAAATTATTTTGATCAAGAATCACCCTTTTATACTTATCTATGTAATCTCTTTGATTTATTCGTAAGATTCAGCCTTAACCTAAAAAATGTCTAACAGTCATCACTTTGACCCATTAGACATTCTATCTATTTTTAATCTGATGAACTTCCAAAAACACCAACTCGATTCCGCCCTGCTTGTTTACCGTCGATATAAAGCGCACGGTCTGCATTTCGAATTAACTCCCTTGCTGAAAGCGCATCATCAGGCATCGTCGCAACACCTAAACTAATCGTTATTTGCACATCAATCGGCGCTGGACCCTGTTCAAGATCAGATGTAATGGAAAATAATGCATGTTCGACTTCTTTCCGAATCGCCTCTGCAATTTCCGTCGCCTCTTCCTTAGAACAATTTGGAAAAACCATCACAAACTCTTCCCCGCCGTACCTAGCGAGCATATCTTGTTCTTTTTGATAACTTTGTAAAATATCCGCGAGCCTGATCAATATGATATTACCATTTTCATGCCCATATGTATCATTCACTTTCTTAAAAAAGTCAATATCTAAAATCACAACGGATACGCACTCTATTTTCCCAGCATAAAAACGAGCGGCTGTTTCTTCCATTTTCCGGTCTAAATAGCGATAATTGTGTAACTTCGTTAACCCACATCTTTCACTTTTATTTAACACTTGCTCAAAATGCCTTGCTTTTTCTAAAGAGACCGCAAAATAATTTGTC
This sequence comes from Sporosarcina sp., assembly GCA_026169375.1. GTDB lineage: Bacteria > Bacillota > Bacilli > Bacillales_A > Planococcaceae > Sporosarcina. Next base: position 49,935 of record JAPFCR010000036.1, read on the forward strand.
AAAATCTCTAAAATTTTAATATCTTCATTTTTAAAGGCATTTTTACGTTTAGACGTTAAGATTAAAAATCCTTCCGTTCTACTATCACGAATAATAGGGAGACTCATAACCGTTTGAACTTGTTCTTCAAATATAATATTCTTTAACTGCTTCACTTCTTTAGAGTTTGAGAAAATCTTTGTTTTTAGTAAATTAAGCCCATCATTTTCTTCTTTACCTTGCGTAAAAGTGATTTTTGTTACTAGTTTAGTCATTTCTCCAGATTCAATACCGACCAGTGGAATTAACGCTCTTCCACTCCTTAGATCAACTACATATCCATCGTCAAAAGGGAGTATCCCCCTTAACTTATCAAGAAATGTGTTCAATACTTCATTAAATAAAAGCTGATTTGCTAAATCTCGTCCTATTTCCGTCGCATAGGCTAATTGTTTTTGTCTATGATTCGAATCATTATACTGTCGAATCGTGATTAACAGCGTAAGAATAGGAATCCCAATGAGTAAAATCGATTTATTCCCTAAATAGGCGTTTAAAAAGTACAAGGCAACACTCATCGGTACCATGACTACCGTAGACAGATAATCCCAAATCGCAACTTTAGATAATAAAGAGAACGATTGCCCATTCAATTTAAAATAAAGTTTCATCAATAAACTATTCACAAACGTATAAGTAGCTGCATAAAGGAAGCCATACAGTAACACGTGTACAAATTCTGCCGAATGAATTTTCCCACCAGCAAGTGTAAATACAAAAGCACTGGTCAAAGAAGTGATACTAAATATAATTGAATTCGCGAAAAACTTATGACTCAGCGGTAAAGAGGACTTTGCACTAAACAATAAAATGAACATCGCAAATTGAATGAAAATAAATTCCACAAACATCCCGTACTGCAAAAAAATTGCAAATGTGATCCATCTTTCTAATGAAATAGAAATGCCTCCCATTTGAATTGGGATTAGCATTGTCACACACATAATTGCGAACAATAAAACAACATATAGCCAATCAATTTCTGTTACCGGAAAGGAATCATAAGCGAATAATGCAATCAATGGAAATATGCATAGCCATACAATGCCAATTCGAATTTGATTTGTTTTAGACGTCATCATTTCGCTTCTTCCTTTCCATTTTATTTAATATAACTAGCTACTCGGTTACGACCTGCTCGTTTTGCACCTAAATAGAGCGCGCGATCCGCATTCCGAACGAGTGAATTCAATTCGTCAGTATCTTCAGGAATGGTTGACACACCAATGCTAACTGTAATGGAAACATCAATTGCTTTTCCTAAACGCCCTAAGTCTTGCGTCACTGTAAATTGATAGGCTTCAATCATTTTCCTTACCAACTCGCCGAATTGCATTCCTTCTTCTTTTGAAAAATTCGGTAAAATGTAAACAAACTCTTCCCCGCCGTATCGTCCGACAATTCCATTTTGCGGAGTTCGGCTTTCGAGGAGCTTCGCAAGTTCGATTAAAATTTCATTTCCACTTTCATGTCCGTACGTATCGTTAACATTTTTAAAATAATCAATATCCAACATTAACACAGTGAGTGCATCAATATTCCCTTGCTTAAATCGATTAAATTCAAACATTAAACGTTCTTCTAAATAATTATAATTATATAAAGATGTTAGCCCACAACGCTCGCTTTGTTTAATCGTTCGTTCAACACTTCGGGTACGAATAACCGAAACCGTGAAGTAAGAACATAAAATATCGGCGATTTGCAATTGGTATTTTTCAAATGCATTTTTACGCTTAGAAGCAACCGCGAGAACCCCAGTCACTTCTTGATCTCTTAAAATGGGAATCGCAAACATACTTTCCATACCTGGGTGACTATAGTCTTCTGACAAATCCGCCCAGTCATTCCTTTTTGTGTAAATAAATGATTTCTTTTCTTTCAGCAAAGCGTCAGTAATACTTTCCGATAAAACCAATTGTTTCGTTTCTAATTTTTGAAACTGACCATTCTCAAAAATCCGTAACGGTTCCAACCAATCTTCGCTGTAATCATACAAATAAGTAAAATCGGCTTCGAACATTCGAGCGACACTTTCAACAAACTCATCAATCACTGCATTTTCCGTTGTATTATGAGAAATCCTTTGTCCAATTGCACTCGCTTGTTCTAATGCTTGATTAATCTTCTTAGTATTCGTATATCGTCTAATGACGCTAACTAAAAAGAAAAATGGAATGCCTAGTAGCAGGAAAGACCCTACTCCGATGAAATTCAATAAAAAATACAAGGTTAATATGAATGGCGATATTAAAAATATAATCATAGTTTCTATTAAAATCCATCTAAAGAAACTATTTTGCAAGCGTTTCCGGATTTTATAATAGACCGAATAAATGAGTATATACATAATTCTTTGTGTCAGTTGATAAACAATGACTGCAGCAACTAATGGCCAAAAATCCATCATCCCAATTTCTCCACCGACCAAATGGAATGTTGCCGCTGACACAAGTGAAATGAAAAAGAATACGAGTGTTGCAAATAAGAACTTTGATGCTTCAAACTTTTGCTTCCTATTTGAAAATAGTATTGTCCACACAATCACTTGCATGGCAATAATTTCTATTAAAAGACCATATAATAAAAATGCAGGCACAGTTATCCATAAAGTTAAGTAAACAGGCTTTCCGTTCAAATTCACAGGAAAAAGTGCAGATAAAAATGAAAGTAAAATAATTATAATGAAATACAGCCAATCTAAATGGCTCGGCCAATGATGAACGGCAAGATAAATTATGACTGGAGGGATGATCAAAAGCCAAATGATTAATAAATGAATCGTTTTATTTTTCCATATATACACGCTCTCATCCACCGCCTTCCTGTAAACTTTATCCCTATTTATTTATCTTTTATTGTAAATGTAAGATCCGCTAGTAAATATAATGACCCAGCGACTATTATCCTTTCACTTTTTTCCTTTGTTAGTATTATAGACCTACCTATTAATTTTGTCACCTTTTTACTTTCATGTTGACATTGTGCTAGTAACTCCTCCGCTGTTGCTGCATCTGGATGATTAAAATGAATAAATGTAAAAGATTTTGCGACTGGAATAAGCGCATCTAATGTACCTTTGATATCTTTTCTTTTTAACATCCCAATCACAAAATTTACTTTTTCTCCGGGAAACATTTCTTCAATCGTTTTCCTTAAAGCAGTTGCTGCAGCGGGATTATGTGCACCATCTAAAAACACATCTGGATAAATCTCTTCAAAACGATGGGGGAGTTGCGTATTAGCTAATGCTTGTTGGACGAGCGCTTCTTTGAGTGTAACTCCACCTACTAATAGCGCTTCAATCGCGACACTCGAATTTATCCTTTGATGGGTACCTTTCATTTTACGTTCAGGCAATGTGAACGTTGCTTCTCCTTTAAAAACATCCTCCTCTTTTTGTGTTATCCCAAAATCTTCTCCGTACACTTTTATGAGCGAATCATTTTTTTGTGCGGTCTTCTTTGCAATATGTAAGGCATCACTAGGTAAATTGCCAACAACGACAGGTATTTCTTTTTTAATAATTCCTGCTTTGTGTGTCGTAATTTCTTCTATTGTTGTTCCTAAAAATTGTGTATGATCGAGCGCAATTGAAGTAATGACAGATACAATTGGAGTTATTACATTTGTACTATCTAGTAATCCTCCCATTCCCGTTTCCAGTAAAATATAATCAGGCGCTAAATCTTTTAAAACAAGAAAGGCAATGACTGTCAACAATTCGAAATCCGTTAACGTCCCACTCAAATGATGACTGTTCAGTTGCCAAAAGGCTCTATCAATCTGATCGGGTGTGATATTTTCTCCGTTATATCGAATTTGATCGTGGATATCTTTAATCGCCGGCGAAGTAAATGAGCCTGTCTTATAGCCGTGCGCTTGTATAATAGCTTCCATTAATTGAATAGTTGAACCTTTTCCATTCGTCCCGCTCACGTGAATGACTTTCAATGCTTTTTCAGGATGCTCTAGTATTTGGAGCGCTTTTTCAATTGCATCTAAGCCAGGTTTAATCGTTCTGTCACTTTCAAAATGCCAACGCTTTTTATATTCATTTAATTTTGGAATCATTTCTAGTCCTCCGTATGGTAAAATAATATGTAGTCAATCACGCCGCGGCGTAATTGTGTTCAGATTTTTTCGGGCAATCCCGAAATTTTTCCTTTGTAATACATTTCGGCATTCAGCCCATCACTTATAAGCTTGGGACTGTTGCTGAATTAAGTTAAAGTATAACATGACCGGGGGAATAGCATGTCTAGTTGTTGGGTAATTTATAATGGAAGTTTAACGAGTGATAAATTTTACGACCAAGCATTATTAATTCAAGAAGCTGCAGAACGGGCAGGCGTACATGCAGTGATTAAGAAAAACTATGAAGTCATGATTGATTTAGCAAGTCCCATAGAAAATGCACCTGATTTCGTTGTTTTTTTAGATAAAGATATTTTACTCGCAAGATTTTTAAAACATCAAGGCATTCGTATATTTAACGATCCTGAAGTGATTGAAACATGTGATAATAAAGCGAATCAATACATACAACTCGCCAAACATCAAATTCCAATGCCAAAAACAATTATCGCGCCAAAAGTGTACTCGACTTTTACCATTCAAGATACTGGATACTATGAAAAAGTGTTAGCTGAACTAAAACTGCCGATGATTATAAAAGAAGGCCGTGGATCATTTGGGATGAAAGTGTATTTAATTGAAACAGTGGAAGCTTTTTATAATAAAGTAGAGGAATTGCACGGAGTCGATTATGTTTTCCAAGAATTTATCGAAACGAGTAGAGGACGAGATATTCGCGTAAATATTGTAGGTGACGAAATTGTCGCAGCGATGTACCGTCATTCTGAAACGGATTTCAGAGCAAATATTACGAATGGTGGGACTGCGGAAGTTGTGGAATTAACCGAAGCCCAGGAGAAATTGGCGATTGAAGCGGCGGCAGCCGTTGGGGCTGAATTTGCAGGAGTCGATTTATTATTCGGTGAAGGTGAAGAACCACTCGTTTGCGAAGTCAACGCCGCAGCGCACATCCGAAATATCTTAAATGTCACAGGCATTAACGTCGCAGATGCGATGATCAAATATATATTACAGGTGATAAAATGAAGGGGTATATTTATTATGCAAGTGAAGATGCAACAAGAAATGAGAAGTTTATTACAGAGTTAATTGAAGAAGGTAAAAAGCTCGAGATCGATTTACAATTACTCGTCGATGATGAAGAGCCAACAAAGAAAGCATCATTTATCATTTTCCGAGGACGTGATTACACACTCGTTCAAAAATTTGAAGAAGCTGGATTCCGGGTTTTCAACGGCAGTGAAGCTAATCGAATTGCTAATAATAAGCTAAGTACATTTGAACTCGCTGTTATGCTTGGAATTCCAGTAGTAGAGACACATAAACTTTACACGTCGAAACAAATTGACCAGTATCCTGCAATCGTTAAAACAGCACATGGATATGGTGGCACAGAAGTTTATTTATGTAACGATATCCAGAAAGTCGAACGTCTCCAGAAAAAATATGAAGGTGAACTACTCGTCGTTCAACCGTATATTGAAGCGAACGCAACGGACATTCGTGTTTTTGTTATCGGCGATGAAATTATCGGGGCTGTGAAGCGAATGGGCGTCAACGATTTTAAATCGAATTACACGCTTGGAGGAAAAATTGAGAAGTTCAAAGTTTCGAAAAAAATTGAATTGATTGTAGAGAAAATCACCGACGCGCTAGAAAGTGATTATATTGGCATCGATTTTCTGTTACGCCCAAACGGACAAATCTTATTAAATGAAATTGAAGATCCAGTTGGCGCGAGAAGTTTATATGCAACCCATAATATTTCTGTCGCTGAGAAGTTGATGAATTATGTAAAAGAAGAACTTGCTGACATCAGTTAAGAAAAGCCAGTCTATTCCAGCTTGAATGCTGGATAGACTGGCTTTTGATTAATCTGGGAAATAGTTCGGGCTGACGTCCGGATTTACTTTCCATATCAGTTCATTTATTTCTGGTTCATTGGGTCCTGCTTCTGTAACCTTGCAAGTTGTTTTCCAATTACTCGGGAGATCGCTGTGCGTTCTTACATTGGTTCCACTTTTACTAGTTACTTCTCCTTTAACATAGATCACATTAGCACTATTAGTCTTCAACACTCCTCCCAGATAAGCATTGCCATAAACGACAATAAAAGATTTCTGGTCATTTTTAATATCTATATCGCCCAATACGGTCAAATCTCCGTCGACAACTATACAAGCATGGTTATTAAAAGCCATTGTTCCATTTACATACAAGCTTTTCCTTACTTGCAGCAGGTTAGGACTATTTCCTCCGCCTGGCTTTATTTTAAAATCGCCCGTAATATATAAATTTCGATTGACAATTTCTGTTTCTCTCTTATCCATATCAAAAATTGGCCTTTTATCAACATCTTCTGTTGGCGGTTCAGGTCGCTCATGGTAGTTTGGATCTGGGTCAGGATCTGAGTCTTCCTCGTCTTCTTGATCCGGATGCTCATTTAACGGCGCTACCCGAATAGTGGCTTCAATTGTTTTGTCTACTTCTGTTGCGATGCCCGTACTTTCGATGGTTACTTGAATTTCTTTCGTGTCGGAAGTCAAATGTGAACATTCCATCTCTGTTGGGCGATTTACTTGGTATTCGCCTGTATTTGTTACGCGATTGATTGCATCTTCACCATCCAGCTGAACGAGTCGACAGATTCCCTGAATATATTTTTCTGTCGTTTTATCGACATTTAATACTCTCCGCGTACTGTTGTCACTGTTGGTGATTAAATCATACACTTCATAATTGCTTTTATCGGCAGTAAATGCATCTACTTCTTGATCCACTTTACTTTGATAATGCATAATTCCCATCTCAGCCAAATGCCTTGCTTGCACTTGTTTTTCTTTATTTGTAAATTGTTTAGAGGCGGAGATGTTCATAGCAAATAATGACATTCCAAGGATTGTAATCAACGCAACAATGAGCAATACGATAATAAGCGTACTTCCTTTTTCATTATTTTTAATCATCATCCTCTCCCTCCTACTTTAATTTACTGAATTTCGTATCGATTACATAGCTTTGCTGTCCGTCTTTCGACTTCAACTTTAATTGTAAAGTTTGATGACTTTCAGCGCGCAACAGGGATTGTTCTTCTATTTCACACGCATCAGCGTCATCGGTACAAAATGAATACCTATACCCTTCAGACAACACTTTATAATCTCCGGAAACAGCTTCATCTTTTATATACAGTTTTTGGCTGTCATGATCAATTTTTAAATGAATCGGCTCGCTTTTTTTCTCCAAATACCTATTCCGAAGCGCTTCTGTTAAATAATTCGCTTCTTGCTGAAGTCTTTGATCAGTCGCGGCGCGATTTGAAGTCTTTAAACTGTTTGTGAGAATGGAGCCGGCTAACGTCAACACAATGCTGAGAATGACAAGAACGCCTAATAGCTCAATGAGTGTCACGCCTTTTTCATTTTTCATGGCGCACACACTTCGCTTTCATTTAATTTGAGGTAGATTTCTGTTGCAAACGCTGACTTTTTCTGTCCTTGTCCTTCTTTCGATACCACTTCTATCGTAATCTTTGAGAGTCCAGCAGGCCCTTCTTCGCATGCAGGCTCTTTGACCAGGTACCGGGAATCACTCGCCTGATTGTACGGATCTAAATTGATGGCTATTGAATTTTCGGCCCGCATCTTCCCTACAACTTCCTCTGCAATATCCACTTCTGTCAATTTTTCTTTATTATATTTCGTATGCTTTGTTGTTTGTAATAAAATTGCTGAAAAACTGATGAGGACGATTGAAATAATGACGAGTGACGCAAGTATTTCAATAAGTGTTAACCCATCTTCATTCTGACTGATTGTTCTTCTTGTCATGTAGTCACTCATCACCTTTCTATTACTTTATGCGTATTTATTGGATAATTTTCCCGTCTGCGACTCTTTTCTTTGTACCTATATTACCACACGCTCCCTCATTATGTGAATTTAATAGACTAGTTTCTACTTTATAATCGCTAGCTTGTCTCTTTGCAACACCTAAAAAAACCTCTGTCCAAAACGGACAGAGGCTCATACCTATTATAGTTCTTTCAACTCTTCCATACGCTTCTCAACGGTCGCGTATTTTTCGAGATAATCTCGTTCTTTTTCACGTTCAGCTGCAACAACTGCTTCTGGTGCGTTTGCAACAAAACGTTCATTTGAAAGTTTTCCTTGAACGCGTTTCACTTCGCTGTCCCATTTCTTCAATTCTTTTTCGAGTCGTGCAAGTTCTTCATCGATATTGATGAGACCTTCAAGTGGTAAAAATAACTCAACACCTGTAAGGACTGCTGACATTGACTTACCTGGTGCCTCAGCGCCTTCACCGATTGTGAGTGTTTCCGGGTTACAGAAACGTTCGATATACTTTCGGTTTGTTTCTAAGATTTCAGTTGTTTTCGCATCTTTTGTCGATACGTAGAGTGGAACTGCTTTACTCATTGGTGTATTTACTTCAGCACGGATATTCCGAACCGAACGAATGATATCCATGAGTAACTTCATTTCTGTCGCACGTTCTTTATTAGATAATGACTCATCTACAACTGGCCAAGCTACAATTGTAATCGACTCACCCGCGTGAGGTAAGTTTTGCCAAATCTCTTCTGTGATGAATGGCATGAATGGGTGAAGTAAACGCATCGTATTATCGAGCACATAGGCTAGTACTGAGCGTGTCATCTTCTTCGCAGCTTCATCGTCTCCGTAAAGTGGAAGTTTTGCCATTTCGATATACCAGTCACAGAAATCATCCCAAATGAATGAATAAAGTACACGTCCAACTTCACCAAATTCATATTTATCCGCAAGTCTCGTAACGTCTTTAATTGTTTCGTTCAGACGTGTTAAAATCCATGTATCCGCAACAGATTTTTCGCCTGTTAGATCGATTTCTTCATACGTCATACCATCCATATTCATAAGTGCAAAACGGGATGCGTTCCAAATTTTATTCGCAAAGTTCCAGTTCGACTCTACACGCTCCCATGAGAAACGAATATCTTGTCCAGGCGAAGCACCTGTTGACAGTGTATAGCGTAATGCGTCTGCACCGTACTTTTCAATCACTTCCATTGGATCTACACCGTTATCGAGTGACTTCGACATTTTACGACCTTCCCCGTCACGAACGAGTCCGTGAATGAGCACGTCTTTAAATGGACGTTCGCCTGTAAATTCAATGCCTTGGAAAATCATACGTGATACCCAGAAGAAAATGATGTCATAACCTGTGACAAGTGCATCTGTTGGGTAATAACGTTTGAATTCTTCGTTGTCTTCATCTGGCCAACCTAACGTTGAAAACGGCCATAATGCAGATGAGAACCACGTATCAAGTACGTCTTCATCTTGCGTCCAGTTTTCAGCATCTGCTGGTGCTTCGTGCCCAACATATACTTCACCTGTTTCATTATGATACCAAGCTGGAATACGATGACCCCACCATAATTGACGTGAAATACACCAGTCGTGGATGTTTTCCATCCAGTTTAAGTAAGTGTTTTCAAAACGGCTCGGAACGAAATTCACTTTTTCTTCGCCTTGTTGCTGTTCGATTGCAGCTTTTGCAAGTGGTTCCATATTGACAAACCATTGTGTTGATAAATAAGGCTCTACAACTGCACCGCTTCGCTCTGAATGACCTACTGAATGTAAGTGATCTTCAATTTCAAATAATACATCCATTTCTTGTAAGTCTTTAACAATTTTCTTACGGCAGTCGAAACGGTCCATCCCTTCGTATTTACCTGCTTTATCATTCATCGAACCATCTTCATTCATCACAAGAATGCGCGGTAAATTATGACGGTTTCCGATATCGAAGTCATTTGGATCATGCGCTGGTGTAATTTTTACTGCACCGCTTCCAAATTCCATATCAACATAATCATCGGCAACAATTGGAATTTCACGCCCGATGATCGGTAGCGTTACCGTTTTTCCAATTAAATGTTTATAACGTTCATCTTCCGGGTGAACCGCAACCGCAGTATCTCCGAGCATTGTTTCTGGGCGCGTCGTTGCAATTTCAATCGAACCAGTACCATCTGAGAGTGGGTAGCGCATATGATAGAATGCACCTTGCACATCTTCGTGAATAACTTCAATGTCCGATAATGCTGTTTTCGTTGCAGGGTCCCAGTTAATAATATATTCGCCGCGGTAAATCAGCCCTTTATTATATAATTTGATAAAAACTTCACGGACTGCTTTGGATAAATTATCATCTAATGTGAAGCGTTCACGTGAATAGTCGAGACCTAGACCTAATTTACCCCATTGCTCACGGATTTGTTCAGCGTACTCTTCTTTCCAGTTCCAAGTTGCTTCGATAAATTTTTCACGTCCTAAATCGTAACGTGATTTTCCTTCTGAACGAAGGCGTTGTTCAACACGTGCTTGTGTTGCGATTCCTGCATGGTCCATTCCCGGCAACCAAAGCGCGTCATAACCTTGCATACGTTTCATACGAATAATAATATCTTGTAATGTCGTATCCCATGCGTGTCCTAAGTGTAAAACCCCTGTCACGTTCGGTGGTGGAATGACAACTGTATATGGTTCTTTATTGCTTTCAGGTTGTGCTTCAAAATATTTTCCTTTTAACCACCATTCATAGCGGCCTTTTTCAACCGATGTTGGCTCATACTTTGTCGGCATTGATAAATTATCTGTTGACATTTTTTGTCCTCCTTTTAATCCAATGCATAGATCGTCGTCCGTCTTTCCTTCATTGGCACACGCTTTTCACTTAAAATTTTGCATAAAAAAACTCCTCTCGCCTAAAAGGACGAAGGAGCTGTTCGCGGTACCACCTTTATTTATGCACACTAAAAAAAGCTGTACATCTCAATAAAACATAACGGCTTCTAACCGGCTTTCACTACTTTTGTCTATCTCTTTACAAAATGTTCATGAAAGCTGCTCGCGGGTGACATTCAGCAGGTTGTTTACGGGGCTTTTTCACCAGTAGCACCCTCTCTTTAGAAAACAATTTTACTTACTCTCCCGTTCAACGCATCTATATGCAGTTAATTTTATTATAACGGAAGGATTTATCTTTCGTCAAGCAAATGCCTTGTCGCTTTGTAAAAGACTGACGATTTATACGTTTTTAAAAGGATTATGTCTAAAATGATGATGCACTAGAAAGGAGTTTCCAATGAGAAAAGGATATAACCCTTATCTTCTTCCCCCTTGGCTACGGAAAACACGCTTTTATTGTAAGTCCATTATTATTCCAATCGCTGCTTTTCAATTAATTCGTATGCTGCTTGTTCCGACCACTGGTGATTTTATTTTACTTTGTATTTTATGCGGGCTTGCTTTTACTCTACACAAGGACATCATTTAATCGAAAGCTTGTCGCGGAAATGCCATCTTCCAATTCAGCAATAAAATCTAGCACTTCATCATCTTGAGTAGAAGCACTTGTTGCGACAACAACTTCTGCTGATTTGGAAGTGGCTTCACTTTCCTCTTGATTTTGCACTTCTTGTTCCTCAGAATTTTGAGCTTCTTGTTTACTTTCAACTGGCTCTTCCTTCGCTACAACTACTTCTTCCTGTGCTTCTTCTTTTACTTTTTGCGCTTTTTTATTTTCTTGCGCAATACCTGCCTCTGCATATGTGCAAGAGACCTCCCATAAAACAGATAGATGATGCCCTTGGACTTCAAAAGAAGGGTTCAATGTTTCAATATCTACAGGATTTTCAGCTTCTGGTGGGAAATCAATATTAAACGGTAAAGCATATTCGAAATAACCGTTATTTTCATTCAAATCGAGATCGTCAATTACGACAGATTCACCAACATCATAACTTTCTACTTTTTCACCCGTTAAATTCACTGTGACCGCTAAATGGTAAATGCCTGTTAATTTTGGACGACCTTCTACTGTTTCAGCTGTAAATCGTGGTGTCACTTGGATTTCTTCTGCTTTAGTCGGTTGTCCTATTTCAGCCGGAAAGACAAAGCTTTCTTTCATATACCAATTCACTTGTTTCATATTCTCTCCTCCTATTTCTTCACAATGTAGTATATGTAAATAGGTTCTATGATAGAAGAGAATGTTAAAAGCCTTCCTACCAATACAACTGGAGAAAGGCTTCAATGCTTATTTTGCTAGTTTTTCAAAAACTGTATGGAAAGCTTCAACTGTTTTTTCAATATGTGCTTCTGTATGTGCAGCTGATAAAAACATACCTTCAAATTGAGATGGTGGTAAAAAGATGCCTTCTTCTGCCATTAAACGGTAATACTCTGCAAATAGATCTAAATCAGAGCCATTCGCCGCCTCGAAATTCGTCACGTTTTCATTCGTTAAGAAAAAGCCAATCATCGAACCTGCACGGTTAACTGTATGCGGTATCTGATATTTCTCTGCCGCTGCACGGAATCCCGCTTCTAACTGGTCGCCGAGTTTATTAAAATACGCGTAAGATTCTGGTGTTAGTTTTTTCAACGTTTCAACTCCTGCAGTCATGGCAAGTGGATTTCCTGATAACGTCCCCGCTTGGTAAACCGTTCCTGCTGGCGCCATATGCTTCATAATTTCTTTTGAACCACCATAAGCACCTACTGGTAAACCGCCGCCAATTACTTTTCCAAGACATGTTAAATCAGGTGTCACACCGAAATAACCTTGTGCACAGTTATAATCAACGCGGAAACCTGTCATTACTTCATCGAAAATAAGAAGTGTCCCATTGTTTGTCGTCAGTTCACGTAGTCCTTCTAAAAATCCTGGGACTGGTGGAACAACGCCCATATTTCCAGCAACAGGTTCAACAATCACTGCCGCAAGATCGTCTCCGTATTGTTCAAATGCACGTTTCACACTTTCCAAATCATTATATGGCACTGTAATTGTATTTTGCGCAACTGATGCTGGGACTCCTGGACTATCAGGTAAACCAAGCGTCGCAACACCTGAACCTGCTTTAATGAGTAAAGAATCCCCGTGCCCGTGGTAACACCCTTCAAACTTCATAATAATATTTCTTCCTGTATACCCACGTGCCAAGCGCAGCGCACTCATCGTCGCTTCCGTCCCAGATGACACCATACGCACCATTTCAATGGATGGTACACGGTCAATCACAAGTTCAGCAAGCTCATTTTCCGCGAGTGTCGGTGTCCCGAAACTTGATCCTTTAGCTGCCACTCGTTGAATCGCGCCGACAACATCTGGATCCGCATGTCCTAAAATTAACGGTCCCCATGATAAAACATAATCGATATACTCGTTCCCATCGATATCTTTAATCATCGCACCTTGTCCACTTTCCATGAAAATCGGACCAACATTAACTGATTTAAACGCTCTAGCTGGCGAATTTACTCCGCCCGGCATAAGTTCTACTGCGCGTTCAAATGCGCCTGTTGATTGTTCATATTGATTTCCCAATTCATTTCCCTCCATTGTTTTATCTATGCAATCGTTCTTTCGCTAATTTAGCTGCCATTGCTTTTTCTTGATTGACTTCAACATCTTGTTCGATGCCAAATGTTTTTTCAAATGCATTTATTTTTTCTTTATTATTTATCATAAAAGCAAGTTCTTTCACTTCTCGAATCGGATCCCGCATCAGCTGATTCACAATCGATTGAGTATGCTTCTGTAATACTTTTTTCTCACGTTCTGTTAAGCCAGGCATTTTATTGTACATGCTTTCTAACGTTTTCTGTTGAATTTGTACTCCTTTTTCTTGAAGCGCGTTAATGACGGGCACAACTTGAAGTGTTGCGAGCCATTCATTAAACAAAATAACTTGTTGCTCAATTTTAGCTTCAATTTCCTTCGCTATTTTTTCTCTTTCGACTAAATTTGCATCGATAATTTTTTGAATGTCATCAATATCGTAAAGATAAACAGCTGGAATTTCTGAAACAGATGCATCGATATCTCTTGGTACGGCAATATCGACTAGATAAAGCGGACTTTCTTGACGATTTTTCATCACTTCTTGGATACAGTCCAGTTCAATTACTGGTTCTCTTGCAGCGGTTGAGCTAATGACAATCGTTGAAGTAGCCAACGCTTGTTGAAGTTCTTCAATCGGTTTTGCTTGTACACCGTACTTTGTTGCCATTTCCTTTGCTGTAGAAAAAGTTCGGTTAACAATGGTTACTTTTTGTAAACCATTTCCTTTTAAATTTTTAAGTGTTAATTCGCCCATTTCACCTGCACCCAAAACGATGACTTCCAGCTCACTTAAATCACCGACGGCTTGTTTTAAGAGTTGAACAGCCGCATAAGAAATAGATACCGTGTTTTCTCCGATATTTGTTTCTGCATGTGCTTTTTTCGAAAAAGTAATCGCTTCTTTAAACAGCTGATTAAAAACAGTCCCAGTCGTTCCAATTGACTGCCCACATAAGAAACTGTACCGAACTTGACCGAGAATTTGTGTTTCACCGATGACCATTGAATCAACACCAGCACTGACCCGAAGTAAATGTTCAATCGCTTCGTCATTTTCATAGATCATTAAATGATTTCGAAAAGCGTCAATTGAGACCGAAAACCAATCTGCTAGAAACTGCTTTAAAGAATAAAGGCCAACAGCTGCTGACTCCAAAACGGCATAGACTTCTGTACGATTACACGTTGAAAGAATGACATTTTCCACAACCCCTTGTTGTTGTTGGAATACACGCATCGCTTCTTCTAATTCATCTTGCCTAAACGATAATTTCTCTCTTAACTCTATAGGTGTTGTTCGATAATTTACGCTAACAACAATTATTTGCACTTGAGTGCTCACACCTCTCACGTTCACTCTTTCTTTTCATGAGCCTATCTTATTTTCCTATGTAAAAAGAGCCCTTGTGAACAAATCATTCATCACAACAACTCTTCATACTTAAATTCGGAGATCGCAAAGTAATTTCGATGTAGAAACTCATTCAATCTCTACATCGATTTACGCTGCGATCCACATCATTTACATTCTTTTCTTAATTTCTGACCATGCTTGTTCCATTCCAGTACCCGTTTCTGCTGAGAATGCAATGAGCGGGTCTTCACGGCGCATATTCAATTTTTCTTTCACAATGTTCAAATGACGATCCACTTTTCCTTTAGGAATTTTATCGACTTTTGTCGCGATCACAATTGCCGGAATTTCATAATGAACTAAGAAATCATACATCATGCAATCATCTGCTGTAGGTGGATGACGCACGTCAATAATTTGAATGACCGCTTGTAAAGTCTCACGGCCCGTCAAATATTGTTCAATCATTTGTCCCCATGCTTCACGCTCAGTTTTCGATACTTTCGCATAACCATATCCAGGTACGTCAACAAAAAACAATTGCTCTTCGATTTTATAAAAGTTTAATGTTTGTGTTTTACCTGGCTTTGAAGAAGTCCTTGCTAAACTTTTTCGTGCAATTAATCGGTTAACAAATGATGATTTTCCTACATTGGAACGTCCTGCAAGTGCAAACTCTGGGTACCCTTCATCAGGATATTGCTCGGGTCTTACAGCACTAATGACCATTTCAACATTATGGACTTTCATTATTCCTCATCCTCCAATGCAATTTGTAAGACCTCTTCTGCGTTCGTCACAAATTTAAATGTTAATTCTTCGCGAACACCTTCAGGAATGTCTTCAATATCACGTTCATTATCTATTGGTAAAATAATTGTTTTTAAACCCGCACGATGCGCACTTAAACTCTTCTCTTTCACACCGCCAATTGGTAACACGCGCCCACGAAGCGTAATTTCCCCTGTCATCCCAACTTCTCTATGCACTTTTCTTCCAGTTAGCGCTGAAACTAGTGCGGTTGCGATTGTAATCCCCGCGGATGGTCCGTCTTTTGGAATCGCGCCTTCTGGAACGTGAATATGAATATCATGAGATTCGTGGAAATTAGGATCGATTCCATATTTTATTGCTTTAGAACGAACATAAGAAAGTGCTGCCTGGGCAGATTCTTTCATAACATCGCCTAGTTTACCTGTTAACAACAGTTCACCTTTTCCATTAGATAACGACACTTCAATTTGTAGTGTATCCCCGCCAACTTGTGTATAAGCAAGTCCTGTTGCAATCCCAATTTGGTTCTCAGTTTCAGCGAGTCCATGTCTAAACTTTTTCTTTCCGAGAATTGCCTCTAATGTATTCACTGTAACAACGACACGTTTTTTCTCGCCCATAACAATTTGCTTGGCCGCTCTACGACAAAGTGAAGAAATCATTCGCTCTAAACTACGGACGCCCGCTTCTCTAGTGTAATAACGAACGAGATCTAAAATTGCATCGTCATGAATGCGAAGTTGTGCTCCAGTTAAACCGTGTTCTTTCATTTGCTTTGGAATTAAATGATTTTTAGCAATCGTCTGTTTTTCCATTTCCGTATAACTCGTCAATGAAATAATTTCCATCCGGTCACGTAACGGCCCCGGGATTGCGCTTAAATCATTAGCCGTTGCGATGAATAAGACTTCAGATAAGTCGAATGGTTCTTCAATATAATGATCACTAAATGTCGCGTTTTGCTCTGGGTCTAATACTTCTAACATAGCAGAAGAAGGATCACCACGGAAATCATTCGACATTTTGTCAACTTCATCTAATAAGAAAACAGGATTCTTTGTGCCTGCTTTTTTCATACCTTGAATAATACGGCCCGGCATCGCACCGACATACGTTCTTCTATGCCCGCGGATTTCTGATTCGTCACGTACACCGCCCAAAGAAATACGCACGAATTCACGATCTAATGATTCCGCGATAGAACGCGCAAGTGACGTCTTACCAACACCTGGAGGTCCTTCTAGACATAAGATTGGACCTCTTAATGATTTTGTTAACTGACGGACTGCTAAATATTCTAAAATACGTTCTTTCACTTTTTCTAATCCATCATGATCACGGTCTAAAATTTCAGCCGAACGCTTAATATCTAATAAGTCTTCTGATTCAATAGACCACGGGAGAGAAATAAGCCAATCTATATAATTTCGTATAATGCCACTTTCAGGCGCTTGAACTGGGATTCTTTCATAACGTTCAAGTTCTGCTTCTGCAACGGCTTCCACATTTTCGGGCATTTTCGCCTTTTCAATCTTCTCTTTTAATTCCTCGATTTCTAATCCTTTACCATCTTTATCGCCGAGTTCAGTTTGGATTGCTTTCATTTGTTCACGCAAGTAAAATTCTTTTTGTGTTCGCTCCATAGCTTTACGAACTCGTTCAGTAATTCTACTTTCTACGAGCAAGATTTCTTGTTCATTGTACAAACGGCTTACGAGCCATTCTAAACGTTCTTCTACATCAATAAGTTGAAGGATTTCTTGTTTTGCTTCAATTTTAATCGGTAAGTTTGAAGCCACCATATCTGCTAGTCTACCCGGCTCTTCAATTTCTGAAATCGACTCAAATGAATCTTTCGAAATTCGTTTAGACTCTTTTGCATATTTTTTAAAATGTTTTAGAAGCGTACGCATTAATGCCTCAATTTCAACATTTGACTCATCACTTTCTTCAAATGTCACTAAGTCTACTGCTTGGAATAAATCGACTTCTCGATATTCTTCCCATTCAGCTCTCTTCACACCTTCGATTAAAACACGGTATGTACCATTGTCCAATTCTTTCATCGACTTAACTTTAGCCAATGTCCCCATTTCATATAAATCTTCTTCAGTAGGATCTTCAATCGAAGTGTCCCTCTGCGTTGCTAGAAAAACATACCCATCTTTCTCCAATGCATGTTCAAGTGCATAAATCGAACGTTCGCGCCCTACATCTATATGTAAAACCATCGTCGGATAAATTAATATGCCGCGAAGTGGTAATAATGGTATTTCCTTATATGTATCCTCTTTCAAATAAAGCACCTCCGTAAATCCACTTTCTATCTATTTAAATGGAAAAAGCTGACAATCCAAATGTGCGGAAAACTCCGCACAATCGGTGTCAGCTTAGTCCTTCAGGCGTTATGCCGAATCTTTATCATTCACTAATGTATACTCCGAACCATCTTCTTTCAACAAAATAGGACTCGTTTTGTTAAGTACCGACTCTTTCGTAATGACACACTCTGTCACTTCTTCATGAGATGGGAGTTCATACATAATATCTAACATTATATTTTCGATAATTGAACGTAAACCACGTGCGCCAGTTTTTCGCTCAATTGCTTCGTTTGCAATTTCAAGTAAAGCATCGTCTTCGAAACGCAAGTTAACACCATCAATTTCAAGCATCTTTTGATACTGCTTGACAATCGCATTTTTAGGCTTTGTTAAAATTTGATACAAAGCATCTTCATCTAATGGATCGAGCGTTGCTAGAACTGGTAAACGACCGATGAATTCGGGAATTAACCCGTAACTTTGTAAGTCTTCCGGAATCAGTTTTGATAGAAGTGATTCTTCTTCAACTTTTTCTATCTCCGTACCAAAGCCGATCAATTTTTGACCCGTTCTTCTTTTAATGATGTCGTTAATCCCATCAAATGCACCACCAACGATAAAGAGAATGTTCGTTGTATCGAGTTGAATAAACTCTTGATGTGGATGCTTACGTCCGCCTTGAGGTGGAATGCTTGCTACTGTACCTTCTAAAATTTTAAGCAGTGCTTGTTGAACACCTTCACCTGAAACATCACGTGTAATTGATGCGTTTTCAGATTTACGTGCAACTTTATCAATTTCATCGATATAAATAATACCGCGTTCAGCTTTTTCAACATCATAATCAGCTGCTTGAATTAATTTCAGTAATATATTCTCAACATCTTCTCCAACGTAACCTGCTTCTGTTAGTGATGTTGCATCCGTAATTGCGAATGGTACATCCAAAATGCGTGCTAACGTTTGAGCGAATAATGTCTTACCGCTTCCAGTAGGTCCAATAAGGACGATATTTGACTTCGCTAGTTCAACATCATCAATTTTACTACCAGAATTTACACGCTTATAATGATTGTAAACAGCAACAGCAAGAGATTTCTTTGCTCTGTCCTGTCCAATTAAATAATCATTTAAGATATCTTGTATTGCTCTCGGTTTCGGAACGTCTTTCAACTCAAAGTCTTCTTCAAGTTCGATTTCCTCTTTGACAATTTCAGCACAAAGTTCAACGCATTCATCACAAATATAAACGCCTTGACCTGTTACAAGTTTCCGAACTTGTTCTTGGGATTTCCCACAAAAGGAACAATTTAGATTGTCTGTATCATCGTTAAATTTGAACATTATGCTCACCCCTTTTCAAATGACAATACTACAAGAATTTTTTTATATAATCAACTATAACGTATCGATTAAAATTAAAACTCTTTTGTTATGTAAAACAAGGTACGGTCAACCGTACCTTGTTCTTAAACTGGTTTTTTTATTCAGTAACTTTCGCGTTTTCAACAAGGAACTCAACAGTCTTATTGAAACGAAGATCATTTTCAAGCATTTCTGTTCCGCCAAGAACATTTTTAATTTCTTCAACGTCCATTCCGAATTGCTCTGACATTTTTTCAATTTCTGCATTTACGTCTTCTTCTGCAACTTCGATATTTTCTTCTTTACCAATTGCTTCCAGTGTTAATGAAACACGTACACGGCTTAACGCGTCGTCTTGCATTTGCTCACGAAGTGCTTCTTCATTTTGACCAGAGAACTGGAAGTATAACTCAAGGTTCATGCCTTGTTGTTGTAAACGTTGTTCGAATTCAGACATCATACGCTCAGTTTCTGAATCGATCATTGCTTGTGGAATGTCGATTTCTGCATTGCGTGCAGCTGCTTCTACTAAGTCGTCACGAAGTGCTGTTTCAGAAGCTTGTTTTTTCTCTTCTGTTGTTTGTCCTTTCATTTTTTCACGAAGCTCGTCTAAGTTCTCAACTTCTTCGTCAATTTCCTTAGCCAGCTCGTCGTCTAACTCAGGAATTTCTTTTGTTTTGATTTCATGAACTTTCACTTCAAACGTTGCTGGTTTCCCTGCAAGTTCTGCTGCATGGTATTCTTCTGGGAAAGTGATTTCGATTTCTTTCTCTTCGTCAACTTTCATGCCTACCATTTGCTCTTCAAATCCAGGGATAAATGAACCTGAACCGATTTCTAAGTCAAAGTCTTTTGCTTCTCCGCCTTCAAATGCTTCGCCGTCAGCGAATCCTTTAAAGTCTAGCTTTACTGTGTCGCCATCTACAACTTCGCCGTCTTCTTTAATAACTAATTCAGCGAAAGCTTGTTGACGCTCTTTTAATTGCTCTTCAATTTCTTCTTCTGTTACTTCAGTTTCTTGACGGTTAACTTCTAACCCTTTGTACTCACCTAATTTTACTTCAGGCTTTACAGTAACAGTAGCTGAGAAAATAAGTGCTTTGCCTTTTTCCATCTGCTCGATATCGATTTCTGGACGATCAACCGGCTCAACTTCAGCTTCTTCAACTGCATTTGCATAAGCATCTGGTAGAATGAAGTCTAATGCTTCGTTGTAAAGTGATTCTACACCGTACATTTTTTCAAACATTTTGCGTGGCATTTTCCCTTTACGGAAACCTGGTGCTTGAACATCTTTCACCACTTTTTTAAACGCTTGGTCTAATCCTTTGTTAACTTCTTCTGCTGGAACCTCAACTGTTAAAACACCTTGGTTCCCTTCTTGTTTTTCCCATTTAATTGACATGTTTAAAAACCTCCGAATCTTTTATCACTCTATTTTTACACGAATATGTAATTTTAACAACTGTTTCAGTATAGCATAATGACTCTATCTTTCAATACATTTACTTATACTCTATTAAAAATCCGGTTCCTGGTCTACTTTTTGTATCATTTCAAAAAGTTCCGTGTTCGGAATTTCCTCATTCAACATTAAACAATCGATATATTCAACGTACGCTTCAGTAATTTCCTCTACTGAATAATCTCCCCAATCGAACGGAAAAGCAGTGATAATAAATTTTTGAATGGCGCTTTCAATAAATTGTCGTTTTGACGGATCTTTTTCCAATTGTTCCGCGACATTTTTTAAAATCAAGCTATTTTTTTCGTTTTCATCCGGGAGAATGACTGCACTCGGTATAACATCTTGCGTTTGCCCAAACTTTTGAATGGTAATTTTTTGATTGTACTGAACTTCTTTTAAAAGCGTTAGTGCAAAAGAAATAATACTTGGTGCCACGTCTGAACTTTCAGCAATTTCTTTTAATACAGGAATCGCAGGTTGTAAACTAGCACCTTTTAAAGAAGCGAGCGTCTGCTGTTGGAAAAATAAATCTTTTCCTTTAAAGTCCGCTAGCGAAAAAGGCGGTGCTACGTCTATTGTTTCTTCTTTTCCATAACGTAAGTTTAACCTTCTATTTAAGTCCCGTAAATAAATAAATTTATTCATACGATCTTGTGGAAGTGAACGCTCTTTTATAATCGCTTCCGCTCTTAGTTCGGCTTCACTATATTCTTCAAGTTGAATTAAATTCGTCAAATATAATTCAAATGCAGTTAAATAATCCCCACCCCCTTGTTGCATAGCGAGGAAGGAATAGTCTTTTGAACGACTATAGTCTCTTGTTTCATAAAGTGCGACTGCAAACATAAACCAGACATTTGATGCCTCTGGATTTAATTGTAACGCTTCGTCGAAAGTTTGGACTGCTTCTTCATATTGATGATGTTCTAAATGGCGGATTCCTTCGTTCACTAACCGTTCAATCGTTCCAGGAAAAATAAAGACATTTTCATAATTTGGCAGCTTCTGCACTTGCTTTCTTCCTTTTCTTATCTCATCCACCTACTTTCGTCCATTCATAATATAACATATTCGTCTTTCTTTATGAAATTTTTTCATTCCAAAAAGTGCACAACAACTAAGATTGCCAATTGTGTGCACTTGTTTATTTTACTATGAATTTTATTTGAAAATCTGGTGCTTTAACGATTCCCATGTCGTTAGCCCAACCATCCCGTCTACGGTTAATTTTTCTCGTCCTTGAAATTGTCGTACAATTTGAAGTGTTTCTGGACCAAAAGAATGATCGATTGTAATCTTATAGCCCGTTTCTGCTAAATTGAGTTGCAGTTGCCCGACCGCTTTTCCTATATTTGCATATTTTAACAATCGAATAGGCGCTTTGTTTATTAAAGCTTCTTTCAATTGCGCGCTCGTTCTTGGCCCGACAATTCCATCTACTTCTAGTTGGTGCATCGCTTGAAAATACTGAACTGCGCGTCGTGTTTTAGGACCAAATGAGCCATCGACAACTAACTTATACCCAAGTTTATTTAAATCTTTTTGTAATTCTTTAATCTTGCTGCCCGTATTTCCAAACTTTAACGGACTCTTCCCAGCTCCTTCTTGAAGCAGCTTTGTAAATGAATACCAGTCAATCCCATTTCGGCCACTTCTTAAAAAATGGGGACAATCTTTTCGACTCCAATGATGATGTTGCACGACGCGATTTAGTGGAATGTTTTCTTCTTTCATAATTTGCTGTGTTAACCTTGCTGCGTTAGCGACAGCCTTTTGATATCGGCTATCCGAATTGACACAAATCTCAATCGCAATCGAATATAAGTTACCATTTCCCCTACCGTCCCCAGCATGCCAACATTGAGCGGTATGGGGGTATGACTGAATCGCAAATTCGTCATCTACTTGCCAGTGCCAAGATGAAGTAAACCCTTTTGATTGTAAATTCGCATGAGCCTGTGCGCCCGCACCCTTTGTCACATTTCCTGTTTCATGTATTGTAATAAACTGCCTTCGATTAACTCCTGAAAAAGTCACTGCACGACTGTTCACGAGTTGTTGTTTAATAATCATATCTTCCACTCCTTTTGATGATTTGTTTCATTAATTACATAGTCATTTCTTTGAAAAAGTGGACAAAAAAAGAGCATCCACTCACTGGACACTCTTTGTTTTGCATTTAAATTTCCTTCTCTTCAATTGGCTTTGCACGATACACAGTAAACGCTAAAATACCCCCAATGATCGACATGATAAACGCAATTAAATAAACCAACTCAACACCCGCCACCATCGCAGCACTTTGCGTGAGCGGATCTTCTGGTGTCGTTGAATTTTCTAGGAAGCTTAATTGTCGCGCATTCATAATGCTAATGAAAACCGATACACCAATTGCCCCCGCGACAGGTTGTAATGTTGACATCACAGCAGTTCCATGCGGATATAATCTTTTCGGCAATTGGTTCAGACCATTCGTTTCTGCTGGCATCATAATTGCCGATACTGCAAGCATAATTAAAATATATCCAACAACAATGACCCATAGAGAGGTTTCCGCTGTCATACGACTCATCATAAACATCGTCCCACTTAACACAAGTGTTGCGGGGATCATTAAGACACGCGGACCAAACTTATCAAATAACGCACCCATAAAAGGTGACATCACACCATTCAAAAGACTGCCTGGTAATAAAACAAGTCCTGCTGTTGCAGCTGTTAACATAAGCGGACCTTGCATAAACATCGGCAAAATAATTTCAGACGCAAACATCGTCATAATAATAATTAAAAACATAAAGACCGCATGCGTATACATTGGATATTTAAAAACGCGTAAATCTATAACCGGTTCTTCTAATTTTAATTGTCTTAAAGCAAACAAAACAATGCCAATAATCCCAACAATAATAATCGTAAGGACAGTTGGATCTAAAAAGCCTTCTGGACTTTCACCAGCCGAACTAAATCCGTAAACAGTAGCACCAAATCCAATTGTCGAAAAAACAATCGAAATGACATCAATTTTTGGCTTCGTCACTTCAGATACGTTAACTAAATAATTATAGCCAAAAACGATTGAAAATAGCGCAAATGGAATGACCGTAATAAATAAATAACGCCACCCCAAATACTGAACGATAATCCCTGAAAGTGTTGGTCCAATGGCCGGCGCAAACATAATGACGAGTCCGATTAGCCCCATCACCTTCCCACGTCGATCAGGTGGATAAATGAGTAAAAACACGTTGAAAATAATTGGCATTAATAATCCCGTTCCAGCTGCTTGAATGAAACGACCTGTTAATAAAACAGGGAAGTTGGGAGCCATTGCACTGATTGCAGTTCCAATGGTAAAAACAGTCATCGTCGATAGAAACAATTGTCTCGTCGTAAACCATTGGAGTAATAATGCTGAAACAGGAATGACAACGCCCATCACAAGCATAAAACCTGTCGCCATCCATTGAACAGTTGTTAATGTAATTCCAAACTCATCCATCAATGTAATGAGCGCTATATTTAAAAGTGTTTCATTTAAAATCGCAAAAAACGCACCGATAATGAGCGTTAGCATAATCGGTAACACTTTAACATTTGGATCATCAACAAGAAATTCATATTTCTTTGGGCTTTCTGTAGATGCTGTCATCTTACGCCCTCCTTTTAGTCATGTATAGTAAATCTTCATTGTTTCTCGAAGTAAATCCATTGTTAAACGTGTCGTATTTACTTAAAAAACAATATAATATTATATGAAAATATTTCTAAAGGCAAACAAAAAGCTACCTAATCTAAAAATGATTAGATAGCCTTTTATCAATCTTTTTTCATATTCATCTTACGCTACGAATGCCCTACAGCTTTCAGCGCATTTATGGCAAGCTACCGCGCATTTTTGGCAATGTTCATGGTCATGTTTTTCACATTCTTCTGCGCAACGTTCACAAATCTCCGCACAAAGTAAAACGATTTTCTTATCGAAAGGACTTTGGCGTGTCAACGCATCAATTGTATACAAACAAATACTTGCACATTCTCTGTCTAAACGAATACAATCTGTCATCATTTTTACATCTTCTTCTCGTAAACATGCGTCATAGCAAGTATTACACGCTTCGAGACAGTCTATACAAGCTTGCAAACATTCTTCATATTTTGAATCCATGATGCCACCTCCGAGATTTTTTCATTCATTTATTACTTTCCCGGATTTGTTTATTTTAAACTTTACTTACTTGACGAGTGTCACTGGACATTTCGCGTGCTTTAGCACTTTGTGACTTACGCTTCCAACAAGCATTTCTTGAAAAGCATTTAGCCCTCTGCTGCCAATGACTAATTGGTCAATATTACTTTCATTTACATAACGAATAATTTCGTCACTTGGTTTTCCTTTTAAGATGATTGTTGTCGTTTTTATTTGTTGTTCATCCGCATAATCAACAACTTTTTTAAATTTCTGTTCGCGTTTTAATGTTAAACTTTCAGCACTTTGTGACAGTAAGTATTCATCTTTTGTTTTATTATGATCGGCGACGTAAATAATAGCTACTTGAGCCTTTTGAAAACGTACCGCTAACTCGATTGCATATTTCGCTGCGCGTAACGCATTTTCTGAACCATCAACTGCAACTGCTATTTTCATAACAATTTCTCCTTTCACGTGAATTGTTCATATAGCTTTTCGCTGGAAGCATTTAAACCTGTAATTTGAACTGTACAATTTCTCTCTTCTAGTTTTTGTTTTACTTTTAAAATCGCTCCAACAGCAGATTCATCCCACACATGACTATTTTCAAAATCAATCGTTATTTTTTCTTCATGTATATGTTCAAATGCTTCTATAAATTTCGTTGTTGACGCAAAAAACAAAGGACCATTCACTTCATAGGTTCCGCCCTTTTTGACGACGGTTACTTTAGAAATTCGTGCAACAAAAAATAATGAACTTAAAATAATACCTGCAATAACACCAATTGCTAGATTATTCGTATATAAAATAATCCCAACTGTTACAATCATGACGATTGACTCTGATTTAGGTGCTTGTTTCAAAAACTTGAACGAACCCCAGTTAAACGTCGTCGCACTGACAAAAATCATCACTCCAACAAGAACCGGCATTGGAATATCTACAACCAAATCTCCAAGGACGATAATTAAAAACATTAAAAACGCACCTGCAATAAATGTAGAAAGCCGTCCTCTCCCACCAGATTTCGCGTTTATGATTGATTGGCCAATTAACGCACAACCAGCCATACCACCGAAAAATCCGTTCACAAAGTTCGCCGTTCCTTGTCCGCGCGCTTCTTTATTTTTATTACTCGGCGTATCGGTCATATCATCCAGTACTTGTGCAGTTAATAAAGACTCCAATAATCCCACAACTGCAAGTGCCAATGAGTAAGGTAATATAATCTTCAACGTTTCAAATGTCAGCGGAATATCGGGTAATAAAAATACCGGAAGTGTCGCTGGCATTGTGCCTAAATCGCCAATCGTTTGTAAATGAGCACCACTTAAAAAGGCAATCACTGTCATGACAACAATGGCCACTAAAGGCGCTGGAACACGTGTGAAAAAGCGTGGAATCACATAAACGAGTATTAATGTAATGATTGCAAATACATAAGTAAGTATTCCGCCACCTACTAAATAAGGCATTTGCGCAAGGAAAATCATAATTCCAAGTGCATTGACAAATCCAAGCATGACTGAATTTGGGATAAAACGCATTAAATTCGCAACACCAAAAATGCCTAATAAAAATTGAATGATTCCCGTTAAAATCGTCGCAGCGAGTAAATAATGTAAACCATGTTCAGCGACTAAACTTACAACGACTAACGCCATAGCACCCGTTGCAGCTGAAATCATCCCAGGTCTACCGCCAACAAATGCAATGACGATCGAAATTGTAAATGAAGCATATAAAGCAACACGTGGATCGACCCCTGCAATAAATGCAAAAGCTAATGCTTCAGGAATGAGGGCAAGTCCAACCACAATCCCTGCTAAAATATCAGCACGAACATTCCCAAACCATTGTTCTCTCATCGTTAACATATCTTTCCTCCTCTCTTTATTTCTTTAGTAGAAATAGCATATCATATAAGAAAACTCGCCCCAAAACCGGAGCGGGCTTCACGATTCTTTCAATTCCTCTTTAGTTCTTTTTCTCGTTAAATAAACTGCATTAATCCATGAAGTGATCGGAATGACAAGCGCAATGCCAATACTCGCACAAAGGATTGTTACCACTTCCCCAACAAACACTTTCGAATTAACAATATCCCCAAAGGAATACGATAAATCTTTAAACCATAGCATCAGCGCTAAATACCCACCGATAAATGCGAAAAATAATGTATTCGTATCTGTGCCTAAAATATCCCGTCCAATACGCATCCCTGACGCAAATAAATCTCTACGCTTCATCAATGGATTGTATTGAATCAGTTCATTCATCGGTGAAGAAATGGCAATGGAAACGTCTGTCATTGCCCCTACGGTACTAATAATAACAATCGACACACTAATTTTGACAAAATCAATACCGATTAATAAAGAAAACGGTGCCAGTTCATCAATTTCTTCTTCTCCAAATCCTTGAATCATCGCTCCGCTAGTAATGAGGTAAATAAACACAAATAATAGGATTAGCGTCGCAATTGTAGAAACAAAAGCCATTTTCGTTTTATCATTTACTTCATTCACATAAAATAAATTAATACAGACGATGAGCATACTTGCGATTAAGGTCAATATGACTGGACTTGCATTTGGATCCATCATAAAAAAGACCATTAAAATAATAATCCCAAAGTTTATAAATAAAGAGATAAAAGACTTCGCACCTTTTCTTCCACCGACGAGTACCATCAAAGCGAATAAAATCGCTGCTAACACGACTAATGTATTCATGTTCTCGCCTTCTTCCGACTAATAAAAAAGATTGCAGTATAAAGTCCAATGGGAATCGTCAAGACAATTCCAATGCCCCCTGCTAAAGCTCTTGCTAGTTCTAATGATAAGTTTATGGAAAGAGTGAAACCAAGCGGCGCTGCATTTTTTAAATAGACAAGCAGCATTGGAAGGGATCCGCTCACGTAAACGAAAAACAAAATACTCGTCATCGTTCCCATCACATCTTTCCCAATTTCCATCCCTGACTTACGCAAGGCAGCTATCGAAACATCTCGGTTTTTCTCATAAATCTCAAAAATAGAAGCTGACATCGTAATGGCAATATCCATGACCGCTCCGAGGGATCCGACAAATAAACTCGCCATAAAAATCATTTCATACGGTCTCGATAAAAACTGCATCTCCTCATAATGTAAGCCTCTTCCATCCGTTCCCCAAATGACCATATACGTAACAAATAAAGAGACAAGCGTTCCGATTAACGTTGCGATAATCGCTGCATACGTTTTTTCATTTATACCATTCGTTAAAAACAATGAAATCGTTGTAAATAAAATAGCAGTCACACCACAAATTAGTACTAAACTAATATTGGAGTATTTGATATAAACATCTAACGCAAACGATAATAAAGCGGCATTAACACCTAAGCTAATCACTGAATATAAACCTTGTCTTTTTCCAACAATGATTAAAGTGACTGCAAATGCAATCATCACAATGGCTAAATATTTATCACGTTTAATATCTTTAATTTCACCAGTCAATCGATTCTTTTTATTTACAGACTGGTCAAGCGCCACAAATAATTCATGACCCACTTTATATTCATAATCATATGCACCTGAGTAAGAATATTCATTCAACAGTTCCATTTCACTGCCTTTTTCTTCACCATTTTGAAGCACCGCAATAATTCGCTGAACAAATTGTTGATCATCGTTCCCGCGAAAATCAGTCAAATCTTCTTTTTCAATTAACTCTATCTCTGTGACTTTTGCAATCGACCTGTCATAAAAAGAGGCGTTATGATAGACGAAAATGAGCGAAGCAAGACAGATAAAAATAAGAATACTGTAAAGAATGACTTGCTTCTTTTTCCCGCGAAAAAATGACACATAACCCCCTCCTACTTTTCATTTTTTATTTGAAAATTGTATGTTTCATATGTTATTGACGAAGCCTAGAATACCAATAATCGTATTTATCGTCAATTTTCAACACTTCTCCTTGATCGGCTTTCAGAACATTCGAATGAATGAATATTCAATCACCTGTTTTCTCGATAACCTGTAACGCATCTGCTTCTTTCAAACTGTATCTTGCACGTATTTTAGTCAATATACTTGTACTATCCAATAGCGGGAATGCAGGTAAATAGAAAATGAATGATTCCTATTCAACTACATGAATTTACCACTTATATGAAAAATGAATAATTCACCACTCATTGGAAAAGATAACAATGGGAGGTGGACTTAACATGAATAAAAACAACAAGCAGACGATGAATGAACGAACGCATAATCCTTTCAACCGTTATCAAGAAAATAAAAACACAAACAGTAATAATCAAAATCAGAACGAAGAATTCGGTGAAGAATTTGAACTGAATAATAAAAAACGTTTCAAAAACAACCGACCTAAAAAATAATCAATCATAGGACCTTGAAAACTCCCAGCAAATTGTGCTGCTGGGAGTTTCTTATCAAACGTAAATTATTCCATTTTTTGTTGATATTTTTCACTCATTCGATTAAAAAATTCTCTAAGCTTTGTCATCCTACCTTCAATAAATGGTTGCCAGATTGTGATCACTCGTTTATCAGAAAGCAAAAAGACAATCCCAGCAGATACGATTGCAATAAACAGAACATCAAAAAAATGATTCACTTGAAACATGTCTTTTTGTCGGAAAAATTGAATAAAAAAACCATGAAGTAAATACACATATAATGTTCTTGTCCCTAAAGGTGTGAGCCAACTCTCTTTTTGTGGTATCCAAGCAAGCACACTCATCGCCATTAGCGTCGCGGTCATATAAACAAGCAATCGTGCAAACCCACCATATGCAGGTAAATCTAAATCACTATAAGATTTTGTTGCAAGCAACCATCCCGAATTAAAGTCAGGCGCAAAGTAAATCGCTACCGCCACAGCCATCAAAATAATCACCGATAAAACCTTCGCACTTCTTCTTTTCAACCACATTACCTGTGTCGTTGTACACCAATAACCTAATAAGAAAAACGGGAAGAAAACAAACGTCCGTGACAAACTAAACGTATGTCCGATTCCTCCAAAATAACCAACGATAATCCCGACTACGACAGCCAAAGGGATGCTTATTGCCGCTGGTAACTTTTTAAATAGGATTAATAAAATATGCCAACTAAATAAACTTACTAAAAACCACAATGACCATCTTGGATAAAAAACGCCTTGCCAGCCACTAGTTCCCAGTAAAATATAATACCCTGTATATAATAATTGAAAAATTAAATACGGAATTAATAACTTCTTTGCTAAGTTTAAAATATACGTTAGATTGCCTGAACCTTTCGCAAAAAATCCTGCTAAAAAGATAAATGCCGGCATATGAAATGTGTAAATCCACATGTACAATGTATGCAAACCATCAGAGGATCCAATAAAAGGCTGAATCATATGACCAAACACAACTAGAAAAATTAAAAGTATTTTTGCATTATCGAAATACGCGTTGCGCTTCAAAATTATCACCTTTTCTAAATAAACTAGACTGCAATTCTACTCTACCCTCTTTTAAACAAATCTATCAGAATTATGATAAATTTAATCAAAATGTAATAACTGTAAATGATATGACACATAATCATGCAAATGATATTAAATATTAGTAGAACAGCTATAGGAACAAAGTAGAAGTAAATGGTTCCCAATCAAAATATGATATACTAGTGAGTGATTCACGAACAATTTTATGGAGGTATTTAGATGAACAATAATGATGTACTCATTCGATTACGCTATGCACTAAATTTAAAAGATGCTCAAGTGGCTGAGATTTTTACATTAGGAGATTATGACGTTTCAACCGAAGAGATTTCACATATCCTCACAAAATCGATTGAAGAAGACCCTGCACATATCGAATGTACAAATGATATGTTAGATGCTTTTTTAAATGGATTGATTGTTTATAAAAGGGGTAAACAAGAACCACGCCCTGGAGAACCGAAAAGACCACCGCTTGCCATTACAAGTGATGAGCATGTAAACAATATTATTTTAAAGAAACTCCGAATCGCCCTTTCTTTAAGAAGTGATGACATTTTAAATATTTTAGACGACGCGGGTGTATACCTTTCAAATAGTGAACTAAGCGCTGTCCTACGCAATGAAGATCACCGAAATTATAAAGTTTGTGGGGACCGTTATGTTCGTAATTTCTTAAAAGGTTTAGCCATAAACTATCGCGATTAATGTTGGAGTGATTAACTTACACGCCAAGTTGTCGGTTAATCACTTCCAGTCATATTACCGGTAGAAAAAAGAACGTATCACTTGTTCTGAACTTCTTTCTACTAACCGTGCTGCATTTTTCATCGCTTTTTCTAGCGACATCGGTTCATTCAAAATGCTATGTATACTCACAATGCCGTGGTCATACAATGATTCGATTCCTTCTCCAACGGCACCTGCCAATATAATCGTCGGCACGCCTTCTTTTTTTGCAGCTTGCGCGACCCCGAGTGGCGTTTTTCCAGAAGCAGTTTGATGATCTACTTTTCCCTCCCCAGTAATCACAACATCGGCATTTTTTAAATAATCGGTAAAATAAATATAGTCCAGTACAACATCAATGCCACGTTCAATTTTCGGCGAAAAAAATGCGAGGAAGGCACCACCTATCCCGCCCGCTGCACCAGCTCCGGGTAGATGATGTGGCGAAACACCCGTAACTTCAGCAACTACATCTGCCCAGTGCTTCATATGATTCTCTAAACATTTCACCATCGTAGCAGTTGCCCCTTTTTGTGGACCAAAAATCGTTGTAGCACCGTCTTCTCCAATAAGTGGATTTTGTACATCACAGATGCGATTAAAATTTTACAATGTGCTAGGCGCGCATCAAAACTTGTTAAATCAATCGTTCGAATACGAGCCAATTGACCACCACCGTATGAAATATCTTCTTTCTTCTCATCTAGCAACCTTGCACCTAACGCTTGAAGCATCCCTGCTCCCCCATCATTTGTTGCAGACCCACCTAGCGCGAATATAAAAGAACGAAATCCGTCATCTAATGCAGCTTTAATTAATTCTCCAGTTCCATAAGTCGTTGTTTTTAAAGGATTCAACTGATCAGCCGGAACAAGTGCCAAGCCAGATGCACTTGCGACTTCAATCACACATGTTTCACCATTACCTAACACACCATACATAGCCTTCACCGAATCACCTAAAGGTCCTGTAACCTTTACTTCTTTCACCTTCCCATTCGTCGCAGCAATTAACGTTTCCATCGTCCCTTCCCCTCCGTCTGCTACAGGAAGCAAATGAGTTTCGGCATGTGAAAAAGCGTTTCGAACTCCTTTGTTTATCCCACTTGCAACTTCAACAGCGCTTAGACTTCCTTTAAACGAATCTGGCGCAATGATCACTTTCATCAGGCTCCCTCCTTATGACCGATTATAAAAGCATATTCAAAATATCTCTATCATTATGTCATTTTTAAAAGCAAAAAACACTTCTCATATATTTATGAAAAGTGTTTTTTGTTTAGTTGAGCTGTACGTTTTCTGAAGTTACAAACAGATTAAGCTACGTAAGAAAGACGCGCGTTTTCTGAATAACGTGCTAATGTTTCTTTCGCTTCACTTTGATTGTGATACTCAAAAATTCTGAAAGACTGCTGTTCGAAAACTGTGACTACCCACATGTGACATGCTCCTTTTATTAATCTTTTATTTGTAAAAAACATTTTGTGTTTATAATAATTAAAATTAAATTAAGCTACATAAGAAAGTCGTGCATTTGTTGAATAGCGAGCTAATGTTTCTTTCGCTTCACTTTGATTCTGATACTCAAAAATTCTGAAAGACTGCTGTTCGAAAACTGTGACTACCCACATGTGACATGCTCCTTTTGTTTTCTTTTTATTGTTAACCTTAATATACTATATTTTTTCTGAGAATAATGGGCATGTGAAAACCTTCACAAATACTCCATAATGAAAGCACTTACATGTGAATGTTTTGTGACAAAACTATGTAAACAAAATTAATTACAGATTACTCTTTAAATTCACGCGATAAAAAGCTAAACAAAAGAAGTACGAATTTTATGTATCCATTTAAATTTTCATGGTTTAATAAGTAGTAAAGAACGCAAGATTCAAGCAAAAGAATAATTCAACGCACAAAAGAAAATGAGTTGAATTGTTCGAAGCGCTCGTTCAGGAGGATAAAACAATCAGATGAAATGTTCACTGATACTTTTAACGAATGAAATTATCTACCTCAAATGTTACAATTAAAGGAATATAATAGAATGAAAGGGGTTTTACGATGCATGTACCAAAAGAAACAATCGCCACTCTTGACTCAATTTTCGTTGGATTACCTAAAACTTTAGGAGACGCTACTGCTAAAAAGCCAATTGACCGTGAATGGACAACTGCAATTTTCAAAGAACGTGTAAATGATCCCATTTATGTAGGGAAAACAAATTTAACTGGCGATCAACAAGCCGATTTAAAACATCATGGTGGACCGGAAAAAGCCATTTTTACTTATCCTTCTGAACACTATCTTTACTGGCAAGAAAAGTTAAATCAATCAACGATTACACAAGGTGGAATGGGTGAAAATTTCTCAACAATTCATATGTTTGAAAAAGACGTTGCAATTGGCGACACTTTTGAAATCGGCGAAGCGATTATTCAAGTTTCTCAACCTCGACAACCTTGTTGGAAACCAGCACGGAGATACCGAACGAAAGAATTAGCTGTGCTTCTTCAAAACTCAGGCCGTACAGGATGGTATTACCGCGTACTTCGAGAAGGTTGGATTGAAGCAGGTCAATCATTAAAGCTGATTGAACGCGCTGCACCTGAGTGGACAGTTGAAAAATGCAATGAAGTGATGCACCGTGATCGTGAAAACTTCGAACAAATTGCTAAGCTTTTTGAAGTAAAGACTTTAGCGACAAACTGGCAAGCAACTTTACAAAAACGACTGGAAAATAAAAAAGCAGAAAGCATCGAAAGACGTGTGTATGGACCAAATGTAGAGGCATAAAGTGACATCTCAATATAAATTTATGCTTCTTAAAATATTTTTCTGGATTTTTCCATAATTCATTTTTTAAATAACCACTAATCACTCAAGACCAATCTTAAATAATTAGGCATACTTTACACAAAAGTTAACAATTATCATTATTTTATAATAACTTCTATTTTATAGCTTTACGATAGATTTTTAAATCGCTAAAATGTATGATAACTCTTAGTAGGAGGGTTTTACATGTCGGATTCATCAGGTAATACTGAGGGAAATAATACATCCAGAGGTTTTCTTGGACATCCTAAAGGCTTATTCACCTTGTTTTTCACAGAATTCTGGGAGCGTTTTTCTTATTATGGAATGCGCGCGATTTTAGTCTTTTATATGTACTATGAAGTATCGCAAGGCGGTCTAGGGTTATCACAACCTATCGCATTATCTATTATGTCAGTATATGGTTCACTCGTATATATGTCTGGAATTATTGGCGGTTGGTTAGCAGATCGTATTTTCGGAACATCGAAAGCCGTATTTTACGGCGGAGTGCTCATCATGCTTGGACATATTGCACTTGCAATTCCAGGTAATTTGACGATGTTCTTTATTTCAATGGTTTTAATCGTATTAGGGACAGGGTTATTAAAGCCTAACGTTTCACATATTGTTGGTGATTTATATGATATTAACGATAACCGCCGCGATGCAGGATTTAGTATTTTCTATATGGGGATTAACTTAGGTGGATTTATTTCACCGTTAATCGTTGGAGAATTAATGCGTACAAGCTTCCATTTAGGGTTTGGTGTGGCAGCAGTCGGAATGTTCCTTGGTTTGGTCGTATTCGTTGCAACAAAAAAGAAATATTTAGGAACAGCGGGTACACAAGTTCCCAACCCATTAGCACCTAATGAGAAAAAAAGCGTTATCATAACACTTGGTGTTTTTATCTTAGCATTAGCTATCATTGTTCCAGTGACTATTCGCTTAGGATGGCTAACATTTGATTCATTTGTCGGCGTCGTAGGAATTTTAGCATTTGTGATTCCAACAATCTATTTTGTTGTGATGTATAGAAGTCCAAAAACAAACGAGGTTGAACAATCAAGGTTATTGGCATACATACCTTTATTTTTAGCATCCGTTTTATTCTGGGTCATCGCAGAGCAAGGGTCAACTGTGTTGGCAGTTTATGCGGATACAAGAACAAATTTAGATTTTATGGGTATTCAATTATCCCCTGCATGGTTCCAGTCGTTCTGGCCATTGTTCATTATTTTCTTAGCACCGATATTTGCAGTACTTTGGACAAAACTTGGCGATCGACAACCAAATATTCCACAAAAATTTGCATTTGGATTATTTTTTGCCGGGTTATCATTTTTTGTCATTTTATTACCAGGTTATCTCGGCGGAGCTGATGCGCTCGTTAACCCACTTTGGTTAGTCCTAAGTATTTTCTTTGTTGCAATCGGAGAACTTTGTCTATCACCTGTTGGATTATCCGCTACGACGAAATTAGCGCCAGCAGCATTCTCTGCACAAACAATGAGTCTATGGTTTTTATCAAACGCGGCAGCACAAGCACTGAACGCACAACTTGTAAAACTGTATTCAGCTAAAACAGAAGTGATTTATTTTGGTTCAATTGGTGGTTCAGCTATCATTTTAGCTATTTTATTAGTCGCCATCTCCCCAGTTATTCAACGGGCGATGAAAGGCATTAAATAAGATTTTTAAAAATACGAAGGGAATTTTACAGTTCCCTTCGTATTTTTAAATTTACATATTAATTAATCAAAATACAACGCCCTCTTCCAAAATTCAATCGGCGAGAGCGTTGTTTTATTTAAAAGCACCAACCTATCAATTTAACAGCAATTTAACAGACATCATTCAGCAAATATAGCGTCAATGATTTGATCTTCTTTTTGGTCAAGCATGTTTTTATGAATGACTCGATTTACTTCTTTATTCATTGCTTTTTCCAATTCATGTGAAACATTTGTTTCTCCAATAATGTATATATTTTCCCATTCTCGATCTTTCGCGAGCTTATCAAGTTTTCCAGCAATCTTTAGAAACCATCGATGCTGATTTGCCTCGAAACGTTTTTCAAAATTATCGACTTGCGCATTATGTGCACCAAGCCCAGATGAATGGAAACCTTGACGTGGTCCGACTTTTTCTTTCCAATCCTCTGTTTGAATGTCTAATTCATAATCTTTTAAAGGACTTGTTTCATTTAGTAAAGCTTCTAGTACTCTAATTTCGTTATGCTGCACAAGAATAATGCCTGATTTTGAATACTTGTCTACTAATGTATTCAATTGCGCTAATGCTGGTTTTTCTTCCCAATGAAATTCAGATTTCACACGTAACTGAAGTTGCTTTGTAAACCAAACCGATGCATCTGCAGCAACGAAAATAACCATCGCTCTCTTCAAATTTCGTTCGTGTTCAAAGACGTATTTTTCCACTTCATCTTTGACCTTTTGGAAATTTTTCAGTTCATCTTTCTGGGCATCTTCTTTTAATGATAGTTCTAATTGATGTAAACCATTTTTTAAAGTTGTTTTCCATTTACCACCTTGCTGATCTGGATCAGTTGGATCTGTATTCAAATAAATAGACAACACTTTTTCTTGACTACTCATTTGCGTCAATTGTTCAATATCTTGTAAAATTCCCATTTTACTACACTCCTTTACCTAGTTTTCGTTTAATCACTCTATTCTTCTCTTCCTTTTTAATTGAAACGTAAACATGGCTCACGGAAAAAATTAAATCAATGGCTATATGGGATATATTCTTGCGGCTTAAACAGTAATAATTTGGTGATTATCTTTTAATTTAAAAGCACCGGCATCTCTTAAAAATGATTGAATGACTTCGATTGAGAAGGCTTCATGATATACTTTAGCATCTTCATATCCTTTTAAAATTTGAGCACCTGCACTCACAATTTTATATGTTTTATGGTCATTTAACGCTTCTTTTCCAACATGAAACGTTTGAATACGATAACCTTTTGGACTGTAGGGTTTGTACGTAAGCGAAAGTCCGGAAGAGCGTAAGACATACCCGCCTTTTTGGTCAAATGGATCTTTAGCATGGACCATTTCTAAATTATTTTCCATTGCTTTTCGTAAATTATGCCCTTCAATTTCCATTGTAAATATATTTGGGTTCGTCGGAATAATACTATGCAAATCATACAATGTGACAGGGCCTTTTCCGATTGGAGGACCATATCGCCAACCATGAGACAATGCAATATCTGCTCCGTAATTGTGTAAATAAGCATTTGTAATTAATTTATCCATCGGCGCTTCCTGTAGCGTCATTCTGTGTAAAATTTCATCCGTGGAACCGACAATATCATTCATCATCCCGTCGTATGGCTGAAGTGCGCTGGCTACTAATTCTTGAATGATTGGATCTGCTTTCCATTGTTCCTCGACATCTAGCAATTGGTAGTCAAAGCTCATAATTTCTTTATTTTCAACGACAAGATCTAAACGTCCTAAAAAGGCAGAGTTTGAACCCGCTTGAACAACAATTGTTCCATTCGTTGTAATCGGCCTCGTCACCCTGTCATGACTATGACCAGATAAAATCAAATCCACTCTCTCTACCATTGACGCTAGCTTTACATCAAGGGATAATCCCAAATGGCTCACAATAACGATTAGATCAACTTGAGCCTCTATTTCGCGAATAATTTCTTTTACTTCTTCTACGCCTAATGAAAATGATAGCCCTTTTGTAAAACTTTCAGGCATTGTTTTTTCTTCATGACCGTAAGTTAAACCAATGACACCAACTTTTATTCCCGTCATTTCTTTAATCATATAAGGTGTTAAAAACGGATTTCCATTATTTGCATCTTGTACATTACAAGCAAGCGCTGGAAATGGGAGCTGCTCTACTAATTTTTCTAACTTTTCTTTCCCGTAAGCATAATCCCAATTCCCTGGTACAAATCCGTCTAATTCCATTTGTTGTAAAATTGGAATTAACGCTTCTCCGCGACTTTCAATTAAAGGAAGTGTTCCGTGAAATAAATCTCCGCCATCAAAAAATAATACATTTTCTTTCTCTTCTTTCACCTTTTTTACGTATTGGTTAATCTTCGCGAGACCGCCTGCTTTACGTAAAATAGGTTGACTCCCTTGCCAATAAAACTCATCATGCATGTCAATACAGCCGTGTGTATCATTCTGTTGGAAGATCGTAATTTTTTTCCCCATATTACCCTACCTTTCGCGTATCAAATTTACTTCACTCTTCCCTTAATTCGACAAAATAACTCATTTTGCATATTTTATTAAGTGAAAAGGGATTATGTTGTTTTATCTTTAATAATGTCGAAAATTGTCATTCATTCAATCATCATCATATGAAAATTGATGTGCCGAGTAACGACAATTTTTGACATGAGTCTACGAATAATTAACTATACAAAAAAGCGCGTGGAATTTACCGTCCCACGCGCTTTTCTAATCTACTCAATTTAAAAACTCGACATATCTACTCATTTCAACACCAATCTTACTACCTATTTTCTTAATGATAAAGTGAAACTTCAATCAGTGGGGGTTTTCTTCATCCCCCACTGATTGTTAGTTGAACCAATCGGGCTTTTACGGGCAGTTGATCTCCCACTTACCTTTACCGTTTTCACTTAAATCTTGAAGTGGGAGTCTTACTGCCCGTTAATGCGGGATAAACAATACAGGACATTAAGCTTTGCCGAGATGAGCAATAGTTCAACTTTATCACTTGAAACAAAAAAGCCATCTTTAATAAAAAAGATAGCTTTCTATCATGATTGAAAAGACAATTCATGCTCGATTTTTATATTGTTGATCGATGACATCATATAATTTTACATCTTTAAGCGCATTGACTGGCATTTGAAATGTAACCGTCACTACCCCGGGATTTCGTCCAATTTCAATTGAACCAGTAATCGTCGCGCGGTTCATAATTTCAGGAACAGATGCATTAAACAAATGCGCTGCTCGTTCCAATCCATTATCTGTCGCTTCATTTAGCGTGGCTCCAGTACCGACGAATGATAATGGAAGTGACTCCTCCACCTCATTCATCTTCCATGCTGCTGCTAGTTTTTCAGCAGTATGTTTTTCTTCCCTAGTTAGCAGCTTTGCTGTGTAAGGTAAATCTTCCTCGTTTGGTAATAATATAGGTCCTTCTAATTCCACATCTTTTAATACATGTACTTGCAAATGAACAATCCCCGCAACATCCGCTGTATGCCCTGCAATTTCCCCATCACCTTGCATTGCATGCATGTCACCTAAGTAGACACCGCCCCCTTCAACTTTCACTGGACAAATAAGCGTAGATCTTGTACGTACGCGGTTAATATCCATATGCCCATCCGTTCGATGTTTATCTAATTCTTCTTGTGTTACTGCATAGTCGTGAGGCGCACCAACAAGGAAAGAACCAAAATCACCTGCATTGTGTGAATCTGGCAATGCTTTTGAGGGTGTCGTTCCTAGTTGCCCTAAAAATGGACGCATTCGGGCAACTGTTCCAATCAAATCATGAGGTGCAAACGTAACCACTGGATTCTGCACCGAATTCTCAGGCGGTCGCATATAATGACGTCCATTTCTTGCCACTTTTTCAGTTGCTTCTTTTGATAATGTAAGACCAATTTCTCCAGCTTCATCAAAAGCCATTGTATAACCGTTTGGAATAACAAATGGAGTAATATCCGCATCACACGTTGCACAACGAATGGCATCTTGACCGATTCCTTTTATAACTGTCTCAGGATTTAATGTTCCACATCCAGAGCATTTTACCGCTACAAATGGGTCACCTAAAAATCTTCCTTCAATAGGTTCATCGCTTCCCGAAGCTGTTGCGATTGACGTGACATTAATAGATTGAATTGTAATCGCAACTGCATCCCCAACTTCTGCACCTTCAATAAAAACAGGCTGGGTTACTTCATGTCCACCTTTTAAACAAGGCGTAATCATGGGTCCCCAACATCCCGGAGCTGTATTCGCAACAATATGACCACCGTCTTTCAAAGGACCTAACATTTCCTTTTTAGGATCTAAAATTCCATCTACAAAAGAATTCACGAATAATGTATCGACAACTTTCGACATCTAGCACACTCCCTTTCTCGTTAATAATTCAAATAGACTGTATATTCTAATAGTAACGAATGGAATAAGAGAAGGCAAACAAACAATCCCTCCATTTACTTAGGACAGAGTTTTTTATTGATGGAAACATGGCTGCTATTCATAATGTTTCAGATAAAGATGGAATCTTTTTCCATTTGATTCAGGCAAAATCCTTTCATTTAAAAGTGATTGATTCGAGCTTCCTTTTGTATAATACATCGAAAATTATACAATCATTGAAACTTTTTTTCTAATAGTGTATCTATATATAGCCATTTTCTACACTTCAACTACTTCTTTTCAAAAACATGAGAACCAAATATATAATGATTTAACGATTTTTTCCTTGCATCAATTTCCATCGTGAGCTGATTTCGCTTTTCTTCTAATTTATGATTCTCCGTTAGTTTCTCCTGAATTGAAGCACAAGATATTGTGTCACCTCGCTCCTAATATTCAATTTCTTTCTGTAGCTTCTCCAATTCATAGTGCTTTTTTGTGCAGATGCAGCATTCGTTACTTCTTTTTTCTCCAACTCTTTACGCGTCTCATAAAGACTTTCTAAAAAAACTCATAACAATCCTTCCAAAAACTTTCGCAAACAAACTCTTCCCGCATAAGAGAAGAGTTTGTTTATTCGATTACTTAAATTGGAGCAAACAATTATTTTCCCGTCATTTTTTAAAAATAAATCACTAAATTGCATCTGCTCATTCCACTTCACTCGTCGCCATAATCTCCGTGCCATTTAAAGCTTGTGTGGCAAGTCGGTCGGCTTCTTTATTCGCATTTCGATTCACTAAATAATAATCTGGATAAACATTTAATGAATCCATTTTCGCTTCAATTTTATCCGCCCAATCAGATAAATTCTTTTCAATTGCTGGCCAATCTTCCATTAAATGATTAATGACAACACGAGAATCACCAATAATTCGAATTGGTAAATGGTGAACATTTAAAAACTCCAGCTCTTTTATACATAAGTGAAGCGCTGCATACTCCGCTTCATTATTTGACTTCAGTCCAGTAACCTGCGCATTCTTTCGAAGTCTATAAGATTTCCCGTTTTGATCATAGTAAATCACACAACCTAAGCCTGCCGTTCTAGTCGCCCGGTCAAATCCACCGTCAAAATAAATAATAATATT
This sequence comes from Sporosarcina sp., assembly GCA_026169375.1. Lineage (GTDB taxonomy): Bacteria > Bacillota > Bacilli > Bacillales_A > Planococcaceae > Sporosarcina. The sequence continues at coordinate 91,312 of JAPFCR010000036.1, forward strand.
ATGTGGTTCGGTTTCAATTTCCTTCAAATATTCCTTCATCTCTTTTACTGTCCATGAACTATCAAATCGGTCGATGAAAGTAATTGTTTTCGTACGGCCTGTTTTCTGTAGGTCCATAGCAATCGAGAGTGCCTGTACCGCTTCAATTTCATCAGAATGAAAAGTAACATTCTCTCCCTTTGTTTTCCCGTAGTTCCATTCAATACGAACTTTCATGACAACACCTCCAAAGTTATTCATGAGTTCCAATATTTTATTAATAAATTATAACTTCCCATAACAATTCAATGTGGTCCATAATTCATAAACTGTGCAATCACAAGGAAAACAATACCTAACCCATACCAGATGATTAGTAAAGGCGCGATGAATTTAACCCATTTTTCCCAGCGAAGACCGGCCAAAGCGAGTGTTGCCATGAAATAGCCTGATGTTGGATAAAATATATTGGAAAAACCATCACCAAATAAAAAAGCTAATACAGCAGTTTGTCTTGTAACACCCGATAAATCAGCAAGCCCGGACATAATCGGCATCGTCACCATAGCTTGCCCACTTCCAGATGGAATTAAAAAGTTCAATCCACCTTGAATGATCATCATGACAACTGCTGTAATCGAAGCTGGTACTGAACCAATTAACATACTAGATCCGTGTATAATCGTATCCATAATATTCCCATCATCTAATACAATTGCTACCCCTCTCGCCACACCAACAATCATTGCACCAAGTAAAATTTGTTTAAACCCTTCAATAAAAGACTCAGAAATTTCTGTTGGTTTTAATCCCGAAATTAAACCGACACCGACACCTATTAAAACATATAACCCCGCTAACTCCTGGAAATACCATCCAAATTTTAATAATCCGTAAATTAACACACCAATTGAAATACCGAGTCCAATCGAAGCAATTAATTGTCGTTTTGTCGCTTTTAAATTTGTACCTTCTAAAATTGGTGCCTGTTTACTCTTATCTTCTTCGTAAACAATACTTTTCGTTGGATCATTTTGAATCTTCTTTGCATAACGCCAAACATAATAAATACCAACAGTAAGAACAGTCGCTAAAATAATAATCCGATAACCAATTCCCGAATAGAATGGAAGCCCCGCAATTTCCTGTGCAACACCTAAATTAGCTGGAGTCGTTAAACCAACTGTAAAACCAGCAATTGTAGCAACTAAAACAACGGCTACTGCTGTAACCTTGTCAAATCCTAATCGAATAATCAACGGTAAAATTGTCGGTAAATAAATCAATGATAATTCCACTTGGGCAGTAAAAGTTGTAAATAAGGCAAAAGGAATCATTAGTGCTGGAATGATTAATAGATTACGTTTAGCAAACATATTCCCTAATTTGTTCACCCCAAGGCTGATTAACCCTGCTCGTTCCACAACCGCAAACATTCCCCCAATCATCAAGATCCCGAAAATAATTTCAGCAGTTTCAATAAGCCCCGTTGGAATGGCCAACATAAACTCGAAAAAACTAACAGGACTCGCGTCAGTAAAAGTAAATGTACCTGGCTGAATAATTTCAGCACCAGATTCATTTGTCACTCGATCAAATTCCCCAGCTGGAATAATATAACTGACTAATGAAGCCAAAACAATTAATGAAAATAAAATAACAAAAATATGCGGTATTTTACTTTTCTCTTCGTCTTCTCCATTCACTTGCTTATTCATGTCCATTCCCCCATCACTTTTTTTAATATTCCACATCATACTATAAGAATCATCGCCATTCAATCGAATCTTCTGAAAACAAAGCTTTGTCTTTTTTCTCGATGAAGACGATCTAAAACTAGTTACAGAATCTTATTTTCTAAATAAAAAATCTTGCTTACAGCTAATCTCATCGCTGCAAGCAAGATTCTCGTTCATAATGCTAATCTTTTACTCGACAAACTCTACTTTATCTAAATGATAAATTCCGCCTGAGTCAATTCTAAAGCCTGTAATATGATTGCTAACTGCTGTTAAATAAACTTGGTAATCTAAGAAAATCATCGGCGCATCTTCAATAATTTTCTCTTGTGCTTCTTTGTATAACGCTAAACGTTTTTCTTCATCCATTTCTTGACGACCTTGATCGAGTAACTCATCAACTTCGTCGTTTCCATACCACATTGCGTTTGGTGGAACACCGATTGAAGTTGAGTGGAATAAAGAATATAAACCATTATCTGCGTCGATTAATGGGTTTGTCCATCCGAGGATAAACATATCATGATCACCTGATTTAAGTTCTTCAAGATACGTACCAAACTCCATTTGCTCGATTTTCAAATCAACATTGAGTTCTTTTAATGCGTTTTGAAGAATAACTGCTGTATCGACACGTTGAGGATTATCATTCGTCCAAAGTGTCGCTTCAAATCCATCTGCATGACCAGCTTCTTCCATTAATTTCTTTGCTTCTTCAACATCATAATCGATGCCTTCAATGTCTTCTGAATAACCAAAGACTTTTGGTGCTAATGGACCTTTTCCTTTCACACCAAACCCATCGTAAACTCCGTCAACTACTTCTTCTTTATTAATAATCATTGAGATTGCTTGACGTACTCTCACATCATCAAACGGCGCTTTCTGAGTATTAAATCCGATATAAGCTAAGCCAGTTGAAGACGTTTCTAATACTGTGGCAAAGTCACTATCTTGTAATGACGGCACTTCATTTGGCTGTACGGGATCTACAATATGCGCAAATCCGCGTTCAAGATCTGCATTTCTCGTTCCACTTTCTGGAATAACTTTCATTGTAACTGCCTCGACAAGCGCTTTCTCTCCCCAGTAATCTTCATTTCTTACATATTTAATTTCTTCGCCTGGTATCCAGCTTTCAAATTTAAAATGTCCAGTTCCAACAGGATTTTCTGAAATTGCCGTTCCTGCACTTTTACCTTCTTCAATCGCTTTATAATCCTCTTCAATTACTTTAGGGCTAATGATCGATGCACCCGTATGTGAAAGATGCGCTAACATCGGTGCAAATGGATATTTTGTTTTAACATGAACAACATATTCATCGACCACTTCTACGCCTTCAATCATTTCAAAATTATCATATTTTGGTGATGCAACTTCTGGGTCAATAAGACGTTCAATACTCGCTTTCACTGCATCAGCGTTAAACGGTTCACCATCATGAAATTTCACATCTTCTTCTAATACAAATTCATAAGTAAGTTCATCAACAAGACTCCATTCTTTCGCAAGCCCTGGAATAATATTCGCATCCTCATCACGCGTCACTAATCTTTCGAAAATTGGCTCTTGCATATTATGTGATGGAACATCATTTGAACCAGCTGGATCAAGTGTACTCGCATCAGAATGTACAGCAAGAACTAAGTCACTTTCTTCATTTTGTTCCGACTGATTTTCCGAACCATTTTCTTCGCCCGAATTTTCTTCAGAATCGCCACCACCTGCACAAGCTGCAAGCAACATCATTACGCCAATTAATAATAAACTATACCAAGTATAACGTCGCATGGTCATTTCCCCTCCCATTAGTAAAAGAGCTGTATAAACTTTACAGAGATACTAGTATAAAATCTGTCAAATCCTGTGCAATCATTAGTTCTAATACACTCTCTTTATTCATTTAATTTCAACTAAATCGCCTTTTCTGACAGTTTAGTGTTTTTATCTTACCATGCCAAATATAATAAAACAAGATGGATTTTTTCATTCTCATCAACTTCAATAGATTATATGTGATACATCTTCCTCTTCCTTACATTTCCCAACGTATCAATCTCCTCTCCTAATCGCTGCAAATTGAGTCTCCATATCTTGAGTAATTAACATATCCTTCATTCTTTATCGTCATAATCTTTATGAACGTAATAATTTTTATAAACAATATAACTTATATTATCAGAAACTTCCATTTATTCAAAATACACTTTATAGTTATTGATGAATACAAAAGGAGGTAGGAATTGTAGATGAATATGAATAAAAACTTTTTAACTTTTGTGCTCATTCTCGCACTAACAGCAATTTTAGCTGCATGTGGAGATGACAACGAAAACGAAAATGAAAATGAAAACGAGAACAGTTCTGAAGCTAACAGTTCTGTAGAGGCAGATGCATGGAAACCGAGTAAACCTATTGAATTTATTGCTCCTGCTGGTGCAGGTGGTGGATGGGACACAACTGCAAGAACTGTGGCTAAAGTATTAGAAGAAGAAAGCATTGTCGACCAACGCATGGCAGTTGTAAATAAACCAGGTGGCGGCGGTGCAATCGGATGGTCTTATATTAATGAAAAAAGTACTGACGAACATCTGTTATTTCCAACTTCACCACCGATTATGTTTGTACCTCTAAATGATCAATCAGATTTAGGTCATAAAGACTTCACACCACTTGCAGCGCTCACTGGTGATTACGCTGCATTTATCGTAAGTGCAGATTCACCTTTTGACACGATGAATGATCTTGTAGATGCAATGAAAGAAGATCCAAGTTCTGTCACAGTTGTTGGAGACTCAGCACCTGGGAGTATGGACCATATGCAATTCATCAAAGCTGTTCACGCAGCTGGTGTTGATGCAAAAGAAGTTAAATTCGTTTCTTCACAAGACGGGGCTGGTATGACAATGCTTCTTGGCGGACAAGTTGATGTTTATTCAACGGGTGTTGGTGAAGCTGTTGAACAATACCGAGCTGGAAACATTAAAGTTCTTGGGATTACTTCTGAAGAGCGTTTAACAGAAGATGTCGTTTCTGAATTCCCTACCCTTAAAGAACAAGGTATTGATGATGTATTCATCGTTTGGCGTGGCATTATGGGACCAGGCGATATGAGTGAAGAATCTGCTGCTTTTTATGAAAATGCATTAAAAGAAATGACAGAGACAGATGCATGGAAAGAGGAACTCGAGCGCTACGGGTGGGAACCTAATTGGATGGGCAGTGAAGAATTCAGTGCATTTTTAGATGAACAGTATGACACGATTGAAGAACTCATGATTGAAATTGGTCTTCGAAATTAATTTATATAAAAAGAAGGATAGTCTCAAGCGGCTTCCTTCTTTTTATACTTATTCAGCAATGGTGAGGAGTGAGTAAATGTTACATACAGCGGATCGAAAAGTCGCTCTAGTCCTTATGGCGATTTCCCTCGTTTATTTAATTTTAAGCTATCAACTTCCTGAGTTTCCTTACACACAGGTAGATGCAGATATGTTACCTAAAAGTTTAGGTTATTTATTACTTGGCTTAGCCGTTCTCTTATTCATACAGAACAAACCAGAAACAGAGGAACAAAAAGCTCAAAGAACAATAAAAAAAGAAGATTTGATGTTAATGCTAATCACGCTTGTTGCTCTTCTTCTTTATGTTTTTTTCTTGGAAATGTTAGGTTTCGTCATTTGTACGATTATTTTCTTGATCTTTACAATGAGAATGTACGGCTATTTAAATTGGACGCGTAATGTCATGGTTTCTTTTATCTTTACATTCATTCTATACTTCTCGTTCAATTACTTATTGAATATTTTCTTACCACAAGGGATTTTGCCATTTTAAAAGGAGGGGATTGTTAATATGAGTACATTAGAAAGTGTTCTATACGGCTTTGAAGTTGCTCTCACCTGGCAAAATGTTATGTTTGTCTTTATTGGTGTCTTAGCTGGAACGATTATTGGAATGTTACCAGGATTAGGTCCAATTAGCGCCATTGCAGTAATGATTCCATTAAGTTACGGAATGCCTCCTTCTTCTGCATTAATACTCATGGCAGGGGTTTATTATGGGGCTATTTTTGGGGGATCTACCTCTTCAGTTTTACTGAATGCACCAGGTGTTGCTTCAACGGTGGCAACAACGTTTGATGGATACCCTTTAGCCCAACAAGGAAAAGCCGGAAAAGCCTTGGCGATTGCAGCACTCTCCTCTTTCGTTGGCGGAACGGTTGCAACAATTGGATTAATGCTTATTGCACCACAATTATCTAAAGTCGCATTAACATTTGGACCTACCGAATATTTTGCTTTAATGCTTCTAGGATTAACTGCAATTGCATCTTTATCAGATGGTTCGTCTGTAAAAGCTTTTATATCCGCGACTGTAGGCGTTATGGTGGCAACAATTGGCGTCGATGCCCAAACAGGGACCCAGCGATTCACTTTTGGAAGTCCAAAATTATTTGATGGCATTGATTTCTTAGTAATAGCACTAGGTTTATTTGCTCTGGCTGAAGTCACTCAATTAATCATCTCTAGAAAAGAAAGCTTATTTAAAAGTGGAAGTAATATAGGAAGTTTAAAAATCACAAAACCTGAAGTTAAGAAAATGGCAGGACCAGTGGGAAGACAATCAGTTCTTGGGTTTTTAATAGGTGTTTTACCAGGTGCTGGTGCAACGATTGCCTCCTTTTTAGCATACATTACTGAAAAACGAATCTCGAAAGATCCAGACTCATTTGGAAAAGGAAATGTTGTCGGTGTCGCTGCCCCTGAATCAGCAAACAATGCTGCTGCCGGCGGTTCATTCGTACCTTTATTAACACTGGGCATTCCTGGATCTGGAACAACGGCGATTATGTTAGGTGCACTTCTCGTTGTTGGTGTACAACCCGGACCTATGTTATTGACGGATCATCCAGATGTATTTTGGGGAGTAATCGCAAGTATGTATATCGGGAATGTTATGTTACTTATTTTAAACCTTCCTTTAATTCCATACTTCGCTAGAATTCTTTACATACCCAAAGGGATGCTTATTTCATTAATCCTGATTTTTTGTTTGATTGGCGTTTACGGCGTAAGTTTTAGTCAATTTGACTTGTATTTATTAATCATATTTGGGGTAATAGGTTATTTAATGCGTTTATTTTCTTTTCCACCCGCTCCGTTTATATTAGCTTTCATCTTAGGTGGAATGATGGAACAATCATTTAGACAAGCTTTGACGATTTCAAATGGCAGTCTTCGAATCTTCTTTGATCGACCTGTTTCTTTGGCATTGTTAATTATAGCCTTTGCGTCTCTTTTTGTTCCTTTTCTTATTCAAAGAATCACTAATCGTGGAAAAAAAGCGAAAACTTCTTAGTGATAATTTTATAAAACTAAGAAACTTCACCTTAAGCAATGCTTACCCAATTGGCGCAGTGCTTAGGGTGAATTTAATGGAAATTACTTTTTCTTACGATAGAGTCTTTCAGGTCTACCTACTTGCCCATATGAAAGTTCGGCAGTTAAATAATCTGTTGATACCATATGCTCTAAATAACGGCGTGCAGTTGTTCGACTAATCCCTACCATTTGACTAAAATATTCAGCTGTAACTCCTGTATTTCCGTAATTTGACATTTCATTTTTAATTTTCTCTAAAGTAAGCGGATCAATTCCTTTGGGAATATTTTGTTCTCTTTCTTCTGCTTTTCTCCCTCTAACGGTATTAACTAATTGATCAACTTTATTTTGATTAACGTCATCTATTGTTTGAAGTTGTTTTCTATATTCAGCGTACTGTTCTAAAGTTTGTTTAAAACGGTCAAACATTACAGGCTTAATCATATAATCAATGACTCCTCCGCGTAAGGCTTCTTGAATAGAGTACAACTCTTTTTCCGCAGTAATTAGAATCACATCAGTAGATAGGTTTTGTTTTCGAATATAACGTAGCATATCAAGTCCATTCCCATCTGGAAAGTAAACATCTAATAAAACAAGATCAGGATTTATATAAGTAAGGATTTCTTTTGCATCTTGAATCGTTGGAGCAACGCCTACTACTTCAAATCCTTCGATTTTTCCAACAAATTCTTGGTTGATTTTAGCAACTCGAAAATCATCTTCCATAATAAGTATGCGAATTGTCATAATTTATATTTACCCCCCATTTTTCGGAATCACGACCATAATTGAAAGTCCTCCCAATTCACTTTCATTTATGAGCATGTAACCATTTAAATAATCAACAGCTTGTTTTACTAAAAACAGACCATGTCCACGGTCTTCACCAATTTTTGTACTGTACCCTCTTGTGAATAATCGACTATCACCTTCAGTAGGCATGCCAAGTCCCGCGTCATCAATTTCAAAAATATAATCGGGACCTAAATCGGTCATAAACAGAGTTACATCTTTCGACTTGGAAGGAGCTTCTAAAACAGCTTCAAAAGCATTATCTAATAAATTGCCTAAGATTGTTACAAGTTTCTCTTGCTGAATTGTAGTCGGAAGATCACGAAGACTACTTTCATGATGGATTGTAAAATTGACGTGCAATTCATGTGCCCGTGTGTATTTTCCTAATAAAATTGCACTTAATAATTTATCAGGTACAGCCTCTAATAAAAAACGAATCAACTCTTGGTAATCTTTCGACTCTCTATTTATCACTTCAAGCGCTTCACTATAGGATTCAAGTTGGATTAAACCCGAAATCGTATATAGCTTATTTGAATACTCGTGTGTTTGCGCACGTAACATATCTGCATACTGTTGAATTTGTGAAAGTTCCTTGGATAACTGTTCTATATCTGTTTTCTTTCGGAAGCTTGCTACAACACCAATTGTTTTTCCATTAGAAGTAACTGGAATCCTACTTGCAATAATTTCATCATTTCCATTTGATAACTCTTGATTGAATTGAACTTTCTTTTCTTTAAGCACTTCTAATAATCTTGAATTTGGCAAAACATCTAATATATGTACAGTATTCATTCTTTCTATAGGTTCAAGATTCAATATATTGTAAGCGGCTTCATTAATTGTTGAAATATAACCATGATTATCGATCGCTATAATACCTTCATGAATAGATTGTAAAATTGCATTTCGTTCTTCATATAATCTTCCAATTTCATGTGGTTCAAAACCGAAAATAGTTCTCTTTACTTCCCTAGCAATTAAATGAGCACCTACCATTGAAATACACAAGAAAACAAAAATGAAATGAATTATTTTACTTTCATGTTGCTCCATTATATGAAAAACTTCTCCTGTTAAAAATCCTACGGAAACTATCCCTATAATTTCACCTTCTTCGTTTAACAAAGGAACTTTCCCTCGAATAGATGGCCCAAGCGTTCCTTCAGCTTGTGATATATAAGAACTTCCTTTCTCTAGTGCTAAAGAATTATCCCCACCCTGCATCATTTCACCAAGTCTTTCAGGATTTGGATGTGAGTATCGTATCCCGTCTAAATTTCCGATGACAATAAATTCAGCACCTGACTTTATCCTCATTTCTTCAGCTAAGGGCTGAAGAATGATATCAGGATTTGTCGTCCCAAAAGCTGCATGAACGGACGGCATTGTAGCTACGGTTTCCGCAACACTTAAAGCTCTTTTTCCGATCTGCTCTTCAACGGATTTTCGTAAAATGGAATCAAACATAGACCCCAAAAAAATAATAATCATTAAAAACAAACCAAAAATTAATACAGTAAGTTTTGTCTGTAAAGAAATATTTTTCAAGCGCTTTTTAATCATAAGATTTCATCCTTGAGTTCGTCTATTTTTCTCTATTATAGACCTATTCTGATTATAAAGATAGAAGAGGAAATGAAGAACTTGGTGAGAATCTTAAAACGGTACCCAGAATTTAATAGTGTAAAACAAATTAAAATAGAATTAAAAAACATAGAATTTCCTGGGAAATTAATAGATAAGACAAAATTTAAAATGAGCTCAGTACAATACTAAACTCATTTTAATCAGGCTTCCTATGAAATTACTATATAGATTTTTCATTCTTTTCCAGAAATTCTTCCACTTCGTTTTTATACGGCATTGCAGGTGCAGTTCCTGAGCGTGTCACACAAAGTGCTGCAACTGCATTTGAAAACAAAATCGCTTCTTTTAATGCATATCCTTCACTCAATGCATGAGCAAGTCCACCGTTAAAGGCATCTCCCGCGCCCGTTGTATCTACCGCTTCCACTGTAAATGCAGGGATAAGCTCTCCTGTTTCTTCACCTGTATAGACATATACACCTTGTTTCCCCATCGTAATGATTACATTTTCGATTCCCATTTGGTAAATTTTTTCAGCTGCTAGTTTAGCTGATAATTCATCTTTCACGACTACCCCACTTAACTCAAAAGCTTCAATTTCATTTGGTGTGATATAGTCAATTTTAGAAATAATTAACTTAGTGTATCTCTCTATAAGTATAACGGTCATATTTAAGAAGTTGAAACGATTAAATCATTTCTAAGCCACTTCCCCCATCTTTATCCGCTCTTGGTATGCCGATTTCTAGATATTTAATTCCTTTGATACACTAAAAGCCCTGTAGTATTATTGGCTACAAAGCTTTTCCAGCAATTTAGTTCCTATTTTATCATTTTAATAGTTTGCATGTTTTATTATACAGTAAAACCCCTTCCTTATAAAAATAAGGGAAGGGGTTCATAATTATTATACTTTTACACTAGCTGTTTTTGCTTCAGCTAACATACCGCCGTCTTCTTTTAAGTATTTTTCAATACCTTCCGCTGCACGGTATGCTAGTGCACCGATTGTTGGTGTAGGGTGGTGACTACTAAAGTGTGGCAGTGCTGAACCACCAACAACAAATAGGTTTTCCATATCCCACATTTGTAAGTAATTGTTTACCGCAGACGTTTCAGGATCTTCACCCATCGCTACCCCGCCAATATAGTGCATACCATTATAAGTATGGTCAAATTGGTCTGGTAATTCGTCCGGCTCAACAATATCCGCACCCATTGCTTCAACGATTTCAGTACATTTTTCAATACCGAATTTCGCAATGTTTTTATCTTGCTCTGTTAATTTATTTGTAATACGTAATAATGGATCGCCGTACTCATCTTTGTAAGTTGGGTCTAAATCCATGTAGTTGTGCCACCAAGGCATAACTGCCGCTGAGTACCAAACTGTTAACGTACGGTATGCATAGAATAATGATTTCTCTTTAAACTCTTTACCCCATGACGGCGTATCTTTTGGTACAAAGTTGTTTTTAATTGCCGCATCTCCGTATTGACGAAGTTCGATTCCCCCACCATGAATAAAGTCTAAATCACTGTGGTCGAAAAGGTCTGCGTCATAATCACTTAATGCGCCGCCTAGTCCACCAGCACCCATGTAGTAGTTGAACTTCTTATCATTAAAGAATCCAGTTGCACCTAAGAAAGTACTGTTAAATTGTCCTGTGAAGTTACGGCCAATTGTCCCTTTTCTCGTTTCTGGATTATACATTTCACCAATATCCGATAACATGAGTAAACGGTTATTTGAGAATGTAAATGCCGCCAGCACAACAACATCAGCTGGTTGTTCGTATTCTTGACCTGTTCTTGTATCCGTATATAAAACACCTGTCGCTTTACCGTCTTTATGTAAAACTCTACGAACAAGTGAATTTGTTCTAATGTCACAGTTTCCAGTTTTCTGCGCGGTCGGAATCACCGTTGCCAGTGGGTCTGATTTTGCAGAGAAGTCACAGCCATACATCGTACAGAACGCACAGAACATACATTGGTTCAACGTTTCACCGTCTGGATTTGTATAGGTTTGTGACATGTTTCCTGACGCCATTTGATAAGGATGTAAGCCTATTTCTTTTGCCGATTCTTTAAATAATTTAATCGCAGGAGATGCTAACATCGGCGGATTCGGATAATCATTTGATCTCTTGTCTCCAAGTGGATCTGGTTCTCCTGAAATCCCAGCAGTTTTCTCCCATTTATCATAATAGGGCTCTAGCTCATCATACGTAATGCCCCAGTCGCGAATTTGCATCCCTTCTGGAATTTTCCCTTCTCCATAACGTTCAATTGTTTTTGAACGAATTTCGAAATCATAAGAACGCCAGCGATAAACAGAACCCGCCCAGTGAACACTACCGCCTCCAAGGTCAGTTCCTGTATTCATATCTTTTTGCAAGCGTACAGGTAACGCAACATCATTTAACGCAACACGAGATGTAATTGTGTCTCCTGTTAATTTTTCAATCATTTCATGTCGGTTCGTATAACGTAGTTCGTCTTTAACACCTATAAAATCCGAACGTTTTTGATCTTTTCCGCGTTCTAACATAACGACTTGATAGCCTGCTTTGGAAAGTTCAGCTGAAACAGTACCGCCAGCCCAGCCACTTCCAACGACTACGACGTCAACTTTATCTAATTTTTTAGCCATATGTACATTCTCCTTAATTAGTGCCCTTGATAGTTACGCAAACTTTCAGGTTTCATTACGATAAAATCTTCTTCTTCGATTTCATTTAAAAAGCTCATACGTGGTCCAGGATATTCTTTCATTTTCCATGCTTCCATATTACGATTTCCACCGTAAACAGGATCTGCATATACGCCTTCAATAGTTGTTTGACGCAACAAACTAAAGAAATCTGCTGAATCTACACCACTGAACTGAACTTCACCACTTTCAAACATTTGTAAAACTTCATCTTGTTGTTCAGGTTCTAGCTTAATAAAACGATCATCGAATTTCTCTTTTGATGTTTGCTCCATCGCGCGAATCCCTTCAAGGAAAAATACGCCTCTTGTCATTTTCGTTTGGTAGCTAGGCGTTCCAGCTGGCACTTTAACGACAGTCGATGACGTTACTTTCTCCGTGTTTACTCCATCTTCTTCGTACTGTTCCGTTTTTGTAATCGTTGGGAAAGGGCCATGCATATAATCATTCGCATTGTTCCCCCAATCTCCCGAACATTGGCGGTCAATGAAATACGGGACACCTAGTTCAATTGCGCCTGGGCCATGCTCATCTTCTGGGAAAATTCTTTCTGTTGCAGCAGATAACAAGTCAAAGTCTTCATTTCGACTGAAAAACGTACGTGCCTCAAATGATTCTTGAACTTTTGTATTGGACGCGGATTCATCTTTTGTTCCTTTTTGGAATTGACTTGTTACTAAACCTCCAAATAACGAACCACCAAGGAGACCACCTGCGACAAGTCCACTATTTTTCAAGAAGTTACGGCGACTCATACCGCTGGAATTATTATTTGGTTTTTGATTATTTGCCATCATTTTTCCTCCTTTAATCTTTATAAATGTATATTAAATCGTATCAGCGATCATGAAGTAGATTCTTCTAAGTCTTTTGACTGTGAACGTTTCTCTATACGAGCGACCAGACGAATACTCACTTCATAGAGTAATATCATCGGGATTAAGACAATTAATTGACTAATAAAATCCGGCGGTGTAATTAACGCGGACAAAACTGCCAATACGACATAAGACCATTTACGAACTTTTTTCAAAGTGTCAACTGTTAATAATTCAATTGATGCTAAAAACATTGCAACCATTGGTAATTCGAACATTAGACCAATTGGCATCGTTGTTAATAATAAAAACCGAGCATATTCATGTGCCGAAATCATCACATCAAAATTGATGGCACCTAAAGATGTTAAAAAATTATAACTAATCGGATTGACGATAAAATAACCAAATGCTATACCGGTTATAAATAATAAAAACATCACGGGTGAATATAAACTAAAAAAACGGCTTTCTCTACCTGTTAATCCTGGCTTCACAAATTGCCATATAAAGTGACTTAGAAATGGCAGTGATAAGCCAAATGCAAGCGCAAAAGAAATCGACATATAAAATGAAACAACCTCTAATGGACTTAATACAATTAACTGATGCCCTCTTGTAATATAAGGAAACCAGTAATTGATCGTACTAAAAACAGCAATAAAGAAAATAATGAAGACAACTGCTGATTTTACAACTTGCTTTCTTAAATCATTTAAATGCTCGACAACACTTGGTCCCTTTTCAATCTGACCTTCTTGTTGTGATGATGATTTGGCGTTAGTATTCTTCTGTTCTTCTTGTTCTTGAGCCATCACCTTCACCTACTTTTCTGATTCAGACTTTTTTTCCTTGTCGTCGTCTTCCATAATTTCTTTTGTTGACTTTTTGAATTCCGCTAATGTCTGACCGACAGCAGAACCAATTTCCGGCAATTTTCGTGGTCCGAATAAAATTAAAATAATTACTAATATAATTATTAATCCTGGTACACCGATAGATGCTAAACTCATATATTTTCCCTCCTCTTACATAACTTGCAAATGTTTAAATGCATGAATAATCCCTTACCAATTTTTTGTAAAAAAAGGTAAGAGATTACCATCCTTTAACATGATAAGGTTTTTTAATATAAAAAGCAACGCACTTTCTACAATGTTTTTTAAGTTTTCCAATCACATAAGAATGCGATAATTATGGCAAATACAACCATTTAGATAGTCTAAATAAATTCTATTTTCCTATTTTTCAACTCGTTTCTCATTACTTCATCTACTTGACCAACTTTTCAATCATATCGGTTGTAAGAGGAATATCTTGCAACCGATGAACATAGCATTGAACGGTGGCATCTGTTCCACTCTTATTAAGCTATTTCGTAAACTTTATTTCAAAAGGAGTGTTTCGATTGAGTTTATCAATTCAAGATGTACTAAAAAACAAAGGTATTGAAGTCAAACAAGCACATTTAAACGTTCTTGAAGCACGCTGGGAAAACATGAAAGCATTGCGCGCAGATTTAAAACACGCAAATATTGATGATGCAGATATTGGCGTACGTAATATTCCTGGAGGCGATCATATTGAGTAAAAACCTACTAAACTTATCCGTTGAAGAATTAGCACCTTTACTGAAAAACCAATCGATCTCTCCTGTTGAACTTACAAAAGAAGTTTTGGGACATGCTGAAAGAAGTCAACCGCAAATAAACGCTTATATGGATTTCTACCGTGAAGATGCTGAACAAGCTGCACAACAAGCTGAAAAAGAAATTTTAAATGGACAATACCGCGGGATGTATCACGGAATTCCGATGGCTTTAAAAGATAATTTATATTTTAGGGATAAAAAAACAACAATGTCTTCTAAAATTCATGAAAACTTCGTATCTAGTTACGATGCAACTGTAGTTGAAAACCTAAGAGAAGCTGGTGTTATTTTCACTGGTAAACTTAGCATGCACGAATACGCATGGGGCATTACAAATAATAATCCACATTACGGAGCAGTAAGAAACCCTTGGGATTTGAATAAAATTCCAGGTGGTTCTAGTGGCGGATCCGGCGCAGCGGTCGCTGTCGGTTCTAGCGTCGCATCACTCGGAACTGATACGGCTGGCTCGATTCGTATTCCGGCATCTGCTTGTGGAATTGTTGGCCTTAAACCGACACATGGACTTGTCAGTAAATACGGCTGTTATCCACTCGCTTGGTCATTAGATCATATCGGTCCAATGACAAAAACGGTGAAAGACGCTGCAGGATTACTAGAAATCATTGCAGGTTATGATAAAAATGACCCAACATCGATTAATCGGCCAAAAGATCAGTATTTACCTAAAGTAACGGGAGAGGTAAAAGATTTAGTCATCGGCATTAATGAAGACTTCTTCTTTAACCAGGTAGATACTGATATTAACAACCTTGTTCGTACAAGCATTCAAAAACTTGTCGATTTAGGGGCTAAAGTAGAGACAGTAAAAATCCCAACCTTACAATACGCTGAATGGGCTGAACTTGTCACTTCTCTCTCAGAAGCTTCTGCAATCCATCACTCAGATTTACAGAAGAGACCAGACGATTTTGGAGATGATATCCGTCTACTATTTGAATTAGGTGAACTTCCATCTGCTGTTGACTACTTGCAAGCACAACAAATTCGAAGACAGCTAAAGCAAGATTTCCAAGAAGCCTTTAAGAAAATCGATGTGCTCATCTCCCCTACTTTACCAGTTGCACCAAATACAATCGGAGATGACTTTGTAGATTTAAATGGACAACAAGTAGATTTAATCGATAACATCATTCGTTTCACAGGTCCTGCCAACTTAACAGGCATCCCTGCGTTATCAGTCCCTTGTGGATTTAAAGGGAACTTACCGATTGGCTTACAAATTATGGGTCCTGCATTTAGCGAAGCACAGTTACTGAATGTCGGGTATGCAATCGAACAAACAAAGCCACTTCAAGGTAAAAAGCCAAATCTCTTGTTACATTCTTAACTAGAATCCCGACCGCATATCTCTTTACAATTAACTATCAATAAAAAGATGTTCAATAAGTTATTCACTTATTGAACATCTTTTTCTGTGTGAATTTAAAGTCGATACTTATTCAATCTGATCAATTCGAATAAGCGTTAACATTTTTAATACAAGTGTATTTCTCAATCGAACATTCATCTACAGTAGCGATTTTTTTAAGTAAATCTACTTACAAGATCATGCATAAGTTCCGCTTCATTATGAAGTTCAAGAGAAGCATTCATAATCGATTCAATCGCCACTTTTTGTTCGTCAATGGAAGCATTAATTTCTTCGGTTGCAGCGGCCGATTCAGTCGCTACTGTAGCAATTTCAGTAATTGCATAAACGACAGTTTTTCGATTCGTGTCCATTTCAGCCATTTCTGTATCCGTCGATTGGATAAGTGAAGAAATAGTGTTGATCGATTCAGATAAAAAATGGAAAGATGATCTCGTATTATCAATTGTTTGGATTTGTTCGACTGATATGTCAAGCGTTCGTGCCATTTGTTTTTCAGATGATTCTACGTCATTTTTAATATGTGTCAGGAGTTCTCTAACATGCATTGTCGCAGCACTTGTTTCATCCGCAAGCTTTCGGACTTCTTCAGCAACAACAGCAAATCCTTTCCCATGTTCACCTGCACGAGCTGCTTCAATGCTAGCGTTTAATGCTAGTAAGTTTGTTTGTTCAGAAATCGAAGCAATCGTTTGGATAATCGTTTGAATTTCGTTCATCCGTGTTGCAAGATGTGTAACGTCATTTTGTAGAACATGAATCGCATCATTAAATTCTGTAGAGCTATTTTCTAGGTCCTCCACTTTTTTAATCCCGTCAGATTGAAGGGAAGTCATTGCAGTCATTTCTGTTAAAATCGTATCGTAACTAGCAGTCGCTTTTTGAATTAAATGTGATAAACCTTCTACTTTCCCAATTGCTACATCTGCCTCTTCAGATTGAGTGACTGCACCTTTTGAAATCTCGCTAATCGCAAAGTGAATTTCATCGGCGGAAGCTGTTGTTTCTTCGGTAATCGCGCTAAGTGTTTCCGAAGAACTTCTCATTTGATCCGATGAAACCTTCGTATTGTTAACCATTTCATTTAGGCTTTGTTTCATTTCATTCACATTTGTGGCCAGTATGCCGAGCTCATCTTCAGTTCCTACTGGAATTTCAGGTCCTGTTAATTGACCTTTTGCGATATTAGAGGTCATGGTCATAATTTTTCTAATATAAGCTGTCATTCTTCCAGAGAAAAAAGTGAAGAGTGAAATGCCAATAACTAAAGCGACTAAGATCGTAATTAAAGTTGAAGTAAGTACTTTCTTGGCTCCGGCATTAAAGTCCATTTCATAAGTCCCCGCCACAACAATCCACCCCCAATGCGGATCGATTAGGCTATATGTAATTTTAGGTGCAATTACATCTAAATTAGAGGGAAGTGGCCAATCATATTGAACGAAGCCGCCACCTTCCTTAGCGGCATCAATGACTTCTGAGATGAAGTATCGCCCATCGTCTGTCTGAACTTCAGCAAGACTCTCCCCTTCTTTCTCATTATGCACTTTTAAGATGCCTTCTTCATCGACTACGTAAAAGTAAAAGTTTTCCCCATATCGCGCCAGATTATCAATCGTTCGCGTTCCATCAGATTGTTTTTCGCCGATAATTTTTATACTTGCCAATTCTTGAGCTTCTTCTAATGTTAAAGCCCCTTTTTTTACTTCTTCATTTAATACATCAATTAAATCTAAAACGGCATATGTCCCATTTTGCAAGCCTAGTTTCCCAACATCGTCTAACTCCGATTTGGCAACATAATAGTTAACGACGCCCACAGCAATTAACGGAATTAGAATGACGAAAGATGCCAAGAGAACTAGCTTATTTCGAACTGAACCTTTCATCCCCCATCCCCCTCCCTATAATTTGTATATAATTATAACAAACTATGAATCATTATAACTCATTCTATTCTGAATATAAACAATAAAGTGAATCGAAAGCCGTAGATGCGAGAAAAAACGTTCCGTAACAGAGCCATACCTGGGAACGAAAGCCGTGGCCTGTGCATTAAAATCCGTGCCTGTGCATCACACAACTTAGACACTATTCTGAATTATATGCCTCCTGAGCTAGTTTCTGTGCAATTTAAAATCCGCGTGAAAATAAACGAGTATTTTCACGCGGATGTTTATTTAACTATGTTTTTTACACACGAAGAATTATGACAACTTCACATTTTGTCCCGACCCGGGCATTAGTGATTTATTCACACATTTACTTTTCATACAAAGCTATGCCCAGATGCCTACACTAGATAGTTTTAGGTTTGGACAAAGTATGCTTTTCTTTAAGCGAAGATTTATATTTCTTATCGTTCATATGACAATTTACCGATTGTTCTGGATTGATTGTAATTTCACTTCTCTCCTCATTTGGTGAGTTTTCTTGATTACTCAATGAGCTGATCATTCACTTTAACAACTAGCCCACTTAACCTTTAAGCCTTCTGTTTCACTTGGTCACATCTAAATTACCCCGCTCGCACTGCATTCCAATTTTGGGGCATCTGACAAAATCTAAAATCAGTTGTATCAAAACTCCAAAGAATGAAATATCTAAACTCTAGATACCAAATCGAGAACTACGAAAAAGTCTAGAGGTGATATTAAAAGCAAACGGGAAATGTGATTCAGAAAGCGGGAATGATTTATCATCAAGGATCTCCATGGACTGTCTTATTTTACCTTTCATTTCTTTCTTATTTTTCGTACAATAGGTAAAAGAAGAATAAGAAAACTAATGATTAATAAAAAGAGTGAGATAGGTCTCGTGAAGAAAATGCTTATACTATTACTTGACATCATTAAAGTTTGTCTAAGATTTTCTTCAAGTATCGGACCTAGAATGACCGCTAGAATTAATGGAGCTAAAGGAAAATCAAATTTACGTAGAAAGTAGCCAAATATACCAAATAAAATCATTAAACCTACATCGAACATACTGTTATTTAACATATAAGTTCCAATAATACATAGAACAGCTATCACTGGTCCTAAATAAGTTTCTGCTTTTTGTATTAAAATTGTAAACATTGGAACAAATGCGGTATTAAGGATTAACAATAAAAAGTTTGCTAGGAAAAGACCAGCAATAGCAGCCCAAACAATATCACCGGACTTCTCAAAGATCAAAGGACCTGGTTGTAAACCAAGCATCATTAATGCTCCTAGAAGAATAGCAGTCGTACCTGAGCCTGGAATTCCTAAACTAAATAACGGAATCAGTGCTCCTCCTACAGTAGCATTGTTAGCAGCTTCCGGTGCACTTAAACCTTTTGATGCTCCCTTTCCAAATTCTTCTTTGTTTTTAGAAATCTTCTTTTCTATGTCATAAGTTAAAAAAGTCGCAATTGTCGCTCCGGCACCAGGAAGTACGCCAATTAAAAAACCTAAAATTGAACCACGAATAATTGCCCATGTATCCTTTAGCAATTCACTTATTTTAGGGAACAAATCCCAAAATGGTATTTTATTTTTAACTCTATTAAAGTCAACCTTTTGCTCCATACGAATAAATACTTCTGAAAGTCCAAACATACCTACGGCAATGACAACGAAATCAATTCCCTTCCATAACTCTAAGAAGCCAAAAGTGAACCGTTCTGTCCCCGCTATTGGGTCAACTCCAATTGTAGCTATCAATAATCCAATGAGTGTAGCCACTATAGGTTTAAATGGCTTATTTTCAGTAAGCCCACTTGTAGCAATTAATGCGAAAACCATTAAACCAAAATATTCCGGTGGTCCAAAGGATAAAGCTATGTTAGTAATAGGAGCCGTAAGAAATACCAATCCTAAGAACCCAATAATACCTCCTACAAACGAGGCGAAGGCACTAAGAGTCAATGCATAACCAGGTTTTCCTTGTTTGGTTAGGGGATAACCATCAAACGTAGTAACGACAGAGGCTGCATCACCAGGAACATTAAGTAAAATAGAACTAATGCGACCTCCATACATCGAACCTTGATAAATTCCCATTAAAAGTAAAAGTGCACTTATAGGATGCATTCCATAGGTGATCGGTAAAAGAATTGCTATACCAGTAACTGGCCCTACACCTGGTAAGGCCCCAGCTAATGTTCCGAGTGTAATACCTATTAAGCACCAAAATAAAAACTCGGGTTGTAAGATCGTCATAAACCCTAAAAAAAGGTCCTGTATTTGCTCCATTTTCCCCCTCCTATTCTATTATTTCTCGAATATCGCCTAAATTAAGAATCCACTTGGTAGTATAATGTTTAACCATTTAACAAAAATAAAGTATAGACTTATGATTGTTAAAACACTGAAAATGATTGACCTCACCCAAGAAACCTTCTCAATATAGTGAAGTGCGCCGATCAAAAATACCCCTAAAGTTGAAATCATTCCCAAAATGTCAATGAGAAACAGACATAACAAAAGCGAAAAAACCATAGAAATCTGTTTTGCAACTACACTTTTAATAAAAGGTTCACTTTTTCTGTTTTCATGTAATAACTTACCGTTAAATACACTGTAAATGTATATGCTAATTAGGATTAATAACATAAGGGAGATTAAACGGGGTAAAAATGCCACCCCTATTCCATTTCCTTCCAATAAAAACATTTCATACTGAAAAGACGTTAGAAAAAATGTCAAAACAACTGCTAATATACTTACAGAAAATAACCGCTCAACATAAGGCAAGTAACCCCCTCCTCATTGTTATGGAATCAAAATAATCAGAATACTGTGAGCGAATTTACAAAACAGATAGAATCACAACAAACTATTATTTGTCTTTAAATTTTGGATAATCGGAAACGATTTTTTATTATATTAAATCTCTACTTCTTCTTTCGCTCGAAATTGCTATAGTATTCTCGGAATGATTTTCCATCTTCTAAAATATAATCTTTATAGTCCTTCTGCCCTTTGAACTCTAATAACAACCCTGATTCTTCAACGTATTCTTTCCAAGTATCAGTTTTAGTCATTTGCTCTAAGGCGTCTTCCCAATAATCAGCGACAACCTCAGGTACATCTCCGCTCATCCAAAAGCCTCTTGGTCTATAATAAGTTACATCTATCCCTGATTCTTTTAATGTTGGAACATCTGAAAATTTTTCTGTTCTCTCATCTGTCATTGTCGCTAAAAGTTTAATGTTCCCTTTTTCCACATGTTCTTTCGCTAATTGCGGCACGACAAAAGTTACATCTGCATCTCCACTTAGTAAGGATGTTAATGCACTGTTTTCACCATCCATAGGCACAATGTTAGGTGTGACGTCTAAATTTCCCTCCTTAATGATTTGGTCCCATTTCCAACCAACTGCTCCAGATAAAGCAGTTGCAGAAGAAATTACAATCGATTCGGGACTGTCTTTTATTGCCTGAATTAGTTCCTCCATAGTATCGTAAGGAGAATCTTCTTTCACAGCGATCGTTTGGTAGTCTATAGCCACTTGCGCAATCGGTGTGTAATCATCTAAGTCTGCTTCAGCCTCTTTCCATAAACTAAATCCATACTCAGGTATAGCCTCTAAAGTATACTGATTTCCTTTTCGAGAAAGTAATTCTCGCAATGCGATAGCTCCTTCAGCTCCTGGTAAGTTGTCAACCATGAATGATTGTTCTACAATTCCTTCTTTATTTAAAGCCTCCGTCATATTTCTTGCTGATAAATCAGTGCCTCCGCCTGCTGCAAAGCCCACTAAAACCTCTACTGGTTTTTCAGGATAATTCTCGGATAATTCTTTATCGTTGCCTGAACTAGCCTTAGAACCACAAGCTACTAAAGTCAACAAACACAATGATAGGGTAAGTAATCGTAAATGATTTCTTTTAAACATAATAATCACTACCTCTTTTCATTCATTTTGTAATTGATTCAAATTGTTTTTAAGAGATTATATTTAAACCGGACTTTATGGATTAAACGCTTACATGAACTGAAAGTTGTAGACCAATAATTTTTACGTTGCACCTTGTATTTAAACTAATAAAAATCGTACAGCTCTTTTCGAAATATTAGTCTGTATTTGCCTTTTATACTAGATTACTTCCTATAAAGAAGGGCTAGGAAAGTAAGAACAACTAATCATTTTAAAACCTCGTAAATTTTTTATCTAGCAATCCAATTTAAGACTTTGGTTCGTTCACTACCTTTTTTGTTATAAGGTTATCTATTTCTTCTTTTGTATACTCTAATTTTTTTAAAATACTCCTTGTTTGCTCTCCTAATTTAGGAGGAAACGACCGCACTTTTCCTGATGTTCTAGATAATTTCAAGGGTACGCCAATGGATTTAACCTCTCCAAGTTCTGGATGAAAACCCTTAACTACCATCTCTCTTTCTTTTACATGTGGATCGTTTAAAACATCAGAAAATTTATTAACTGGCCCTACCGGTATTTTTAATTCTGTAAAAAAACTTTCCCATGCAGCTCTAGTTTGTTGTTTGAAAATATCCTCAAATATGGGAATTAAATATTCTCTATGAATCACCCTACCTTCATTTGTTTGAAATTTTTCGTCTTTCAGTTTCGAAACATCTAGTTTATTTACAAAATCCTTCCACATGTTATCAGTTGCTATGGCCACTATAAATTCCCCATCAGATGCTTGAAAAGCTTGATAAGGAACGATATTAGGATGTTCTGTTCCTATCGGTTTTGGATTTTCATTTGTTGCAAAATAATTACTCGCTAGATAAGTTTGCCAAGAAATGATCGTATCAAGTAAAGCTGCATCAATCCATTGTCCCTTTCCAGAGCTCTTACGTTCCCAAAGTGCTACCATAATCCCAAAGGTCATCCACATCCCTGTCCCTAAATCTGCAAAGGAAAATCCAGCCTTTTGCGGAGAACCGTTCTTTTCACCAGTAACTGACATAAGCCCCCCCATTGCTTGAGCTAAAACATCATAACCTGGTTTCTGGGAATACCTCCCTTCTTGTCCAAATCCAGAGATAGAAGCTAGTATAATTCCAGGGTTTATTTCTTTCATTACTTCGTAAGATAATCCGAGACGTTCTAATGTTCCTGGTCTGAAGTTTTCAATCACTACATCTGCTGTCTCAATAAGCTTTAAAAAAATCTTTTTTCCTTCACTAGTCTTTAAATTCAAACTGATACTCTTTTTATTTCTGTTAACACTGAGAAAATAAGTACTCCAATCATTTAGAAATGGCGGTCCTAGATGACGCGTATCATCTCCAGTAGGTGTCTCTACTTTTATTACTTCAGCTCCAAAGTCTGACATAATCATCGTTGCGTAAGGTCCGCTTAAAAGTCTAGATAAATCAATAATTTTAATATCACTTAGTGGCATTTCATCATCTCCATCTTTTTTAATGTATATTATTATTTAATATAGTTCAGAACATTTGATTAAAATGAATTGTGATTTATTCAATATTTTAAAATTGAGGTTCTCTTTTTTCTTTAAATGCTGATACACCCTCTTGTATATCTGGAGCAAGATAAGAACTATATAGCATTTCTTCAAATTCAAAAATATTTTCTTCTGTATGATTTAAAGAAACTTGAACAGCTTTCTTTGAACCGCGGATAGATACTTGTGATCTTTTACAGAGTAATCTGGCATAATCATATGTCTTTTCTACAACGTCATTTTCATCAAATACCCGATCGATAAATCCTATGTCATAAGCTTCTTCAGCCTTTAAAAAACGTCCTGAAAACAAGATATCTTTTGCACGTGAAGATCCAACTGCTTGTACTAACCGTCTAGTTTGGGGTAAGCCATAAATCAAACCTACCTTGGCAGGAGTAATACCAAACACCCCTGTTACTGAGCTAAACCTTAAATCACAAGACAAAGCAATCTCACTCCCTCCTCCAATACAAGGCCCTTCTATCATTGCTATCACAGGCTTAGAAAAACTTTCAATAGCGTCTCCAGCATTAGTTATATGTTGGTCGTACTCCATTGAATTTGAGTGATTAGATCTTTCAGTTATAAATTCCTTTATGTCAGCCCCTGCTGAGAATGCGGTGTCGTCTATTCCGCGAATTACTACAACTTTTATATTTTCATCTTTTTCTAAATTCGATAATATAGTTGGGAACTCTTTCCACATACTGAGCGTGATTGCATTTTTCTTTTCAGGTCTATTAAAATAAATTGTGGCGACATCTTCAGATTTATGAGTTAATAAAGGTTGCTTTTCCAATTACATCTACTCCTTTCGTCTTTTAACACAACGTACCTGTGCACCACACAACTTAGACACTATTCTGAATTATGCGTCACGCAGGTACCACCACACTTTCCTTGATTCCCCCCTTCCGTAGATAATCGATTCAACGTCTTTCGTTTATCTATATCAGGTATACGGTCAGTTAAAGAAATCTAATGTATTTATATGTCCAGGACAAACTAATTATGTAAATAACTATGGATACTTCAGAAAGCCGTGCCTGTGCACCACACAATTCGGAAACTATTCTGAATTGCGCAACTATCAAATCCCCTCATAAACTAAATGCATAAAAAAAATCAGATGAAGAAAATATTGAATTTTCTCCACCTGATTTATTTTGAAACTTATTAGGCAGTACTTTTTTTAAATATTCAATTCACCAGTTAAGAAACCCCGCTTAGATTTGTAAAAATTCTTTAACTGTTTTTGTAACCCCATGTGGATCTAATCTATAATGCGGGTGAATTTTTTCCAGATAACCAAACGCTACAAACTCATCTGGAATACCAATCTTTGTAAACTTCGTTGGGACCTCGGACTGTATCAGTACATCTGCAACAATGCTTCCCATTCCACCTTGCACGTTATAATTTTCTACTGTAACAATCGCCTTTGTTTCTCTTACTGCTTTAACAATCGCCTCTTTGTCAATTTGCTGCAATGTATGCATGTCAATCACCCTCACACTGCCACCTTCTTCTCTAACATGAGCGCAGCTTGTAAAGTATTATAGACACTTGATCCTGTTGCAATAATCGTAACATCATCACAACGTACTATGCAGTACAAAACTCTGAATTGTGTGCTGCACAGATACGCTTTTTTATCCTGGCTCTTGCATCGTAATCGGGTATAGTCGTCCTTCATAAGCGAAAGAAACACGACCTGATTCTTCGGATACAACAAGGACGAGGGCGTCACATTGTTCGGTGAGCCCAATCGCAGCACGATGTCGTGTACCAAGTTTCTGATTTTCAAAATTTCTTTCTGAAAGGGGTAAAACATTGGCCGCAGAAAGAATATCATTTTGATTGATGACAACCGCCCCATCGTGAAGTGGGTTACCAGGATAAAAAATCGACTCTAATAGGGCTTGTGTAAGTTCAGCTTTAATCGAGACGCCTTGCTTTACCAACCGATCAAGAGAATCTTCACGCTGTACTACAACTAATCCGCCATGTCTTTGCTTTGACATGTTTTGAATGCAAGCAGATAAAGCCTCATATTTTTCCGTGAAAGGTGCTAAATAGCAATTCAAATAAAATGTAGCGGCTTTCAATTCAATGTTTAAAAAGACTTCTTTTATACATTGGAGATGATAAAATAAATCATCTTGCTCATCTTCTATTTGTTCCAGACTTCCTTGTAATGCCGAGATGACCTGGTGAATATCCTTTTTTAAAGCTTCTTTCATAGGTGCAAAATCACAATCTAAAGAATCCATGAAGACATACCTCCATCAAGAACTTTACTTAAAGTTTATCCGCATAGAATTGATTTATTCATTTAAAGCCGAAAGCCGCACCTGTGCATCACACAACTCGGACACTATTCCGAATTGTGTGACGAACAGATGCCACCACAATCTCCTTCTGTCTTCAACCATTTTCCAGTTATCGTTCCAGCATCCAACATCTCCTCTGGCGTACCTTCAAATATAATATGTCCACCTTTTTTACCGCCGCCTGGTCCTAGTTCTATAATCCAATCGCTCGCCGCTAAAAAGTTTAAATTATGTTCGATAATAATCACCGAATTCCCTTGATCGACAAGCTTCTGAAATACATCTAACAGCTTTCCATTGTCTTTTGCATGCAGCCCTAAAGAGGGTTCGTCGAGTAAATAAATTTGTCCTTCTTTTTGCAACTGACTGGCGAGCTTTAAACGTTGAACTTCTCCACCACTCAAAGAACTGGTCGTTTGTCCTAAAGTTAAATATTCCAAACCGACTTCTTTTAACGTATCTAATCTTTTTAAAATCTTTGGCATATGAAAAAATTGCATAGCTTCATCTATTGTTAATTCCAAAATTTCCGCGATGTTTTTTTCTCGATATCGATAAGATAATGCTTCAGCAGAATACCTCACCCCGTGACAAGCTTCACATACCATCGTCACTGGATCAGCAAATGCGACATCTGGCTTTGTGACGCCTTTTCCATCACAATAAGGGCATGCCCCTATCGAATTAAAACTGAATAATCCTGGTGGTTGTCCAGTTTCTTTCGAAAGAATTGCGCGAAGATCATCCATAATCCCCATATACGTCGCTAGTGTAGAACGGCTTGAGATCCCTATACTCCCCTGGCCTACCTCAATTGTTTCTGGATATTTCTCAAGAAATGCTTCAAACATTAAAGAGCTTTTCCCAGATCCAGAGACACCGCAAATCGAGACTAAAACATTTTTAGGAATATTGACAGTGATATCTTTCAAATTATTATGGGTTGCGTTTTGTATTGTAAAGAGGCTTTTTATTTCTCGCGGATATTTATTTATATTTACTATATTGGCAAATGTTGTAGCTGATTTTGAATGCTTTAATCCTTCAAGTTTCCCTTGATAAACAATTTCTCCGCCACTAACTCCCGCACCAGGTCCCATTTCAATTATTTCATCCGCTACTTTTATAACCGATAAATCATGCTCAATCACAATGACCGTATTATGACGGGCTTTCAAACTCTTTAGCATATGAATTAACATCGCTACCTCTTCCGGATGAAGTCCTGCGCTAGGTTCATCGAAAATATAAATCATATTATTTAAACTACTGCTTAAATGACGTGCAATTTTCACCCTTTGCGCTTCCCCACCTGATAACGTACTCATTTTTCTGGATAGGCTTAAATAGCCTAATCCCATTTCAATGAGTTGTGTGATAGAGGGAGTCGCTTGCATCACGATTGATTTTCCTAAAGGATTGGTGATTTCCTTTAATTCTTCGAGTAATTCCGTAAGCTCTAATTGATCGTATTCAGCGATATTCAATCCATTGATTTTACTTTCAAGGACTTTCGGATTTAAGCCAGAACCCAAACACGTCTGACATGGCATTTGAGTGGATACGCCTAATACATCTTCTTCGGAAACTTGCTTTAACTTTGAAATATCTCGATTGATATACAGTCGAATGAATCTAGGAAGTAAGCCGTCCCATTCATGATCTTGAGGGCCGTTTTTTGTATGAAATGGTGCAAAAACTCGCTCACCTTCTGGCGGCCCATATAATAAAAGATTAAGCTTTTCTTCTGAGTAATCTTGAATCGGTTGATCTGGATTAAATAATCCACCTGTCATCATCCATCTTCCTTGCCAACCTGATGGTGATAGCGGCTTAAACTTCACTGCGTATTCGTGAAGTGACTTGTCAAAATCAATCATTTTATTCAAATCAGGCGCAATAATCTTCCCGTATCCATTACATTCTGGACATTTTCCAAAAGAACTTTGACTTGAAAAATCAGTAGCAGATTCTATTTTGGGTGTTCCGATCCGCGAAAATAAAAGTCTCATCAAAGGATGGATATCCATATAAGTGCCAACTGTTGAACGAGAACTTCCGCCTATTTGCCGTTGTTCAACCACTACGACTGGACTTAGATTTTGCATCAAATCAGCATTCGGTCTTTCGTACCTTGGCATTTGATTTCTAACATAGAGGGGATAGTTCAAAGTCATTTGCCTTCTACTTTCAGTCGCCAACGCATCAAATACAACTGAGCTTTTTCCTGACCCTGACAGTCCAGTAAATACGATAATTTTTTCTTTCGGGATGTTTAAATTTATATTCTTCAGATTATTTTCCTTAAGCCCCTTTAAAATGATTTCATCCTTTGACTCTGACATTTTACCACCCTTTCTTCTTTCTTGGGCCGGTGCATTTTTGAGATACCTTTGGATATACCTGTACCGATACTAAAATTTCAGTAAGCGCCGCCTCAATCTGATTCATATTCATACGATCACCTCTACACTTTCATTATAAAACAAATACACATAAAAAAACATCGGTTTTAACCCGTTGAAATTATCTCAACTTTACTCATAAATAGATATGGATTATATTTACTTTCAAAAATTAATCATCCTATGTTATTGAAACAAAGAAATTGCAAAATTATAACGAAAACGTTATAATTTATATGTATTGCTCATCAAAGAGAAAGTAGAGGGCATAATATGGATTATGAGGTAATCTTTTTTGAAGATAGTCGTGGGTTTTCTCCTGTAAAAGATTTTTTAGATAAACTTCAAGAACAAGCTGCTCATGATAAGCATGCTAGACAATTGTTAAAATAAGTCGTGTTTTATATTGAAGTTCTAGAAAGAACAGGCAGTCGTTCCGGCTTGCCTTATACAAAACATATCGGCAATAGCATTTGGGAATTACGTCCACATAAACATAGAATATTTTTCTTTATGTGGGATGGTAACCAAATTGTGTTACTACATGCTTTTGAGAAAAAAACTAAAAAGACACCAATACAGGAAATTCAAAAAGCTCAAAAAGAGATGCATGACTGGATTAACAACGGCAGAAAACGTTCAACAGGAGAATAACTCAAACGACGAAGAGGGAGATAACACTTCTCCCTCCACTAAAAAAGAGCCTCAACAATTTATTTCAACATTTATACTTTATCATCAGGAACATTCAATTTTGAATGGAAAGGAGGGTTCCCAGATGAAATGGGCTGACTATAAAAAACAAATTACCAGTTTGAATCAATCTGAAATTGATCAAATTGAAATTGTCGCCCAACTTGTTCAGCGTAGGATTCAGCTTGGCTTAACCCAACAAGAATTGGCGGATAAATCTCATTTGAAACAAGCTGCCATCGCACGTTTAGAACGAGAAAGTGCCACACCAAGACTCGACACATTAGAGAAAGTGGCTGGAGCGTTAGGACTTAAAGTTGCTTTAGTAGAAGATCATACATTTTCCAACGAAGCACAAGAAATAGAACATATTTGACATTCTGGTCACTTTACTACTATCGTCAAATCATCTTTTAAAAACATCCTTTGATTATGTTAATCGAAGGATGTTTTATCGTACATAGGAATTTGTAAGATGAACAAAAGGTCAACATCAATATCATTAAGACTGTCAAAGATATTCATTTTAAAATAAGCAATCAAACGTATACTTCTTTTTTATTAGTGAATCTAACAAAGCTGGATAATTTTAGCCATCTTCTTTTAAGTTCTTCCTAACACGCTTCATCATTTCTTTATATGAACGTTTAGGCAAAAGAGCGTTTAATAAAAAGTAACCATCTCATCTACTTAGGCCGTAGCGGAGGGAGGTTACTTTTTTCTATTGATGACAATCGCGATGATTGCCACCAAAGCCGTTAAGCTCGTGGCTAAAAACACAGCAAATTGAAAAAGCATATTCATTGCATCGTATGTCATCATATGAACACCCCCTTTCTTGCAAGGGAGTGCCAACCGCCCATCCACTATATGTAGCTGCAACTACTATTCTGTCATGTTATTAGGATAACTGTCATTTATTTCATTAAAGGAAAGGGTCATCGCATTCTTTTATGTATCCGTCCCCACTGTCGTTTAATTTGTTGTCTAATCATGCTTTTGGTCTTTAATTGTTTCATCTTCTGATGCGCTTCTTTAGCATATGGAGTAAAATTTAATTTCCATTAGTAAGAGTGACTGTCATTGAAACCATCAGGAATTTCACGTTTATTACAACTAATGCGTTTGTTTGCATGACTGTTACTCATTGCTATTAAGGTTGTGAAATCCGGTATATAGTTTCTTACCGTTTTTCAGAGGACATGTTTTATAATTTCATGTACGCGTTGAAATGTTTTTCTAAAAACACAAGAAATCGTTCGTCATCAAAATCGTAAGGGACATTCTTCCAAAATGAGAAATGTACTGCATCGTAATTCCCATTGGAGAGATAATCTAATTTATAATTATTTCTTCCTTTTTTATCCATTTGTGTAGCTTTGACATCAGCATCGATAATAGCACCTCTACAATGATCCATAGAAACATGAAACACCTTTGGATTATCATCTAGCTTCATCCATCTTTTGTCTCTATTTCCCACCAACACTTCTCTACGGTTAGGATTGTTCCCCCTTCTCGATTCACAAATCCTTGCTGACGGATAATATCTTTTAATAACCTTCAAGAAATCATCTTTGATATTAATCTCTTTATTCATAAAACAAAACCTCTCTTTAACATTTAATGGATAGGATACACTTAGTTAGACACCGGAGTTAAATAACGTAGTGTTAGATAAGATAAATTTAAAGTGAAACATTGGTCTGATAAAGTAGAAAATTTATATATTTACAAAACTACATTCATTATTGAAGGTGAAAAGCAAGAATTCGTCCATGGTTTCTTATAAAAAGAGAAGGAAGAGCGATCTTATTAAGCCACCATTTCATCCCTTCTATATTTAAAGATCCCTTCTTTATTCCTAATTCATTAAATAATAAACTGTGGATTCAAAACCTTCTCCAAATACCACCACTCTTCAACTGGTTCATTAGAAGTAGAGAAATCATAAACTTCACGTAGATGTTCAGGATTGAATGAATGACTTTCACCAGGCATTAGAAATGCGGGAATCCGGCTATATCTTCCAGCAGCAAAAGCAATCATAGCCAATTTCATACATGTATTTACACGAAAAAGTGTCATGAAGAAAATTTATTCTGTTGGGAAGCAATCAGGATTGTAGAACGGAATAACATCTAAAAAATACCAGTCGTTGCCATTAATTCGTATGGAACGACTGGTATTTCACTTCATCATTCATTAAAAAGTTGTTCGAACGCAGCATTCCGTTCTTTTTTAACTTCCTCAGAAGCTAAATCGTACTTTTTCAGGAGATGGAAGACTTCGTTTAAAGTATCTTGATCACGGTCTTCTTTTAAAAACTGCTGGCACTTTTCATGTAATGCCGTTGGTAAAAATGGCTGTTGTTCAGCTAATTTTTTCTGAACGTCTTCGAGTGTATGATCAATTGGACAATTGCTCATGTAAATCTCTCCTTTTTATTTAAGTTGTAATCGTTTTTTAAGGCATGGTTTTTATCTATCAATTTTTTCTATGCAACTAACTAGATATTCCTGTCATGAAACGATTCTGAATTGTGTCAGATTTGTGTGGTGCACAGGCACAGCTGCTATTTTTAGTTCCTTTCGTCCATAGGAGGAACTTTCACAATATATGGTAATGTTTCACTTAATGTTTCGTCTTCCTTTGTAAACTGTCCATTCACTAGACATTGACCTTTTACTAATTTACGTAAAGACTCTTGGAAATCTCCGCCTAAGTTTCTAGAAATACTTGAAACTTCATTTTCAGCAGGGTTAAAAAATATCTTTGTAGCTGCTCCTTGTAATGTAGACAGTTCATCAGATGAGAAATTTGTAAATGTCTGTGTTGCAAACCAAGCAGACCACCCGAATTTTCTTCCTTCTCTTAAAATCAAATTTGCTGGTGAACCTTCATCAAATGATAAGTTTTGGGCCTCGTCTAAAACGACAGCCACTGGATTATCTTCAGTCTTACTTAAACGGTAATACCATAAGTCCCACAAAATAAATTCCGTCAATAACTTCTTTATTTCAATTTGCGAGTATCCATCTAACTGAATAATTGTTACTTGACCATCTTCTTTGAAAAAGTCATCCCACACTTGTTCTGATGAATAATCAAACGGATCTAAATC
Organism: Sporosarcina sp.; assembly: GCA_026169375.1. Classification (GTDB taxonomy): domain Bacteria; phylum Bacillota; class Bacilli; order Bacillales_A; family Planococcaceae; genus Sporosarcina. The sequence goes on from JAPFCR010000036.1 coordinate 123,353, forward strand.
AATAAATTGAATTAAACGAGATAATATCGAGTTCACAACAGTTTGAGGTACTCGTTCTAAATTGATAAGTTCTTCTTGAAGTAAATTCATTGTCATTTGACTTCCATGATTTTCGAGCCCATTTTTAATCGCACTGTACAATGCCATTTCTTGTTGAGGTCCAAATGTACGATAAACTGACCTAAATACTGACATGACACGTCCTGCTGTTTCAACGATAGATTCTAATTCTTCTTTTCCAGAGACGATACGTACTCGCCTTGCAAATGGATTAATAGGCATTTTGTTTCTATATACACCATGTTCTTTCAAACAATTTCCTAATCGATCAACAAAATCTTTTTCAAGTTGAGTTGTTGTATAACTACTAGAATAATCAATTACTAATGCAGGTTGCTTTGCTGAACTTAAATCCATTAAAAGTGATTGAATAAAATAAGTCTTTCCTTGACCACTTCGCCCACCGATTAAAAGATGACGATTGGGTAAGCTAGGATGACTAAACTCCCAATATCGTGCTAAATCATATTGTGTATATCCAATTAACGGCCTAGCAATTTTCTTTTGATTTTCTTCTATCGCTACTTGTGTACTGTCTTTTGTTTCTCTAACTTGCTGAACTTCTTCTTTCTCTTCTAGTTCAACCATAACGACCGTTTCTGACTCTATGACTTGATTGTCCTGAGGAAGAACGGATGATTCCTTTTCATTTTTTATAGAGTCTTCCAAATTTAAGTCCATATTAATATCAGCTTCTATAATTTCATCCATCGATTTTGTTAACCATTCATAACCCATCTGTTCGGGATAATCAAGTATGACAATATTATCTCTGCGTGTACTGCTTTCGCTATCTTCTTCTTTTTTAAATGAGAAAATAACACCTTCACCAAACGAAGGTAAAGCATTCATAGATATTGTAAACTGACCATTTAACAAACGATGTGCTATCTGCTCTGTTAACCAAGCTTCATCACCCCAGAACTGTTGCTGCTCCATTTTTTGAGCAACCGTAATCATTCTCTGAGCAAAAAAGTGACGCATAAACTGAGATTCGAATGTTGAATCACTTAAGACTTCATGTAATCGATCGTTCAACTCTTTTACTTGACTAATTCCTTTTTCAATCACATTTCCTTTATTATGTCCAATCTTCACTTCAATCGGATATAAACACAGTATTAGTTGATCTTGCTCGTTAACCTGGAAGCCCATCATAAGTAAATCGTCACTACAGTTTCCACTTCGCCCGATTGTTTTTCCGGAAAACAATCCTTGCTTTTTATTTAGTTGAATTGCATTCGAAACACGGACTATTTCTTCCATAGATATAGGAATCCAAGTAATATTAGGTGCCTTTTCTTTAAAATATTTAAGCGAGAGTTTAACAGCTGATAGAACACTCATTTTTTCACGTTGATCATGAGATTTGTTCTGAATAGCACGTAGCAACCATTCACCATTAAACACGTTAAACGCTTTAATCGTTTCCTCAATTTCTTTTTGAGTTGTTTTTATCTCACGGCTCTCTAGAAACTGTTTGATAACTTGAACATATTGTCTTGATTTATTTGTAACAGTAATCGCATCATACGAATGAGATGAGCTCAGTTGATCACTATAATGAACAATAATTAAATCTTCTTGTTGTTCCGTAAAATAAAGTAAATCGACTTCTGGATTGATAAAAGTAACCCAGTTCATTTGTTCATATAAATCTTCTAGTAGCTGCTCATTCAATGCATGAACACGTGTAGATAATGCAATATCCTTATTGTAAGGATTCAAGCCGTTGGTCATCATATTTGCAACATATTCATTCCACTTAATAATACTTCTTTCAAGTATCGTCTCTTTGTTTTCCCACTGATTACCTGTACCAAATCCGATACGATATCCGCCTTCCCTTGTAACTTGTGAAGTCGAAGATGTTAATAATCCATTTAAAGCCAAACTATCTGGCAAGTCTTGTATCTTTTGCTGAACAACTTCCGACTTCCCATCCATTTTATAAAACGACAGATGCGCATACTCAATCGTATCATCTAACGAATAAACAGAATAGCGAATTAAACGTTGTAACTGCTGGAATACGTCTCTTGGTATTTCATATTTATTGTTAAATGATACCCCCTGAAAATAATGTTCAGCTTCTTCATAGCTGTCCATTTGTTGGAATACTTCAAAGTGACTTACCCTATAACCTCTCATGTAAGCTGATACATCAATCGGTCGAAGAGTATGGAGTTCTTTTCCTTTCTTAATCTCTTTTAAGTACATATTAATAAGCCCTTTAACAATCTCACGATCATCAGGAATGTTTACAATACTGATTTTTAATGGAGAGTGCTCACTTATTGCAAATAAGTAAGGATAATACTCATAGAACTGCTCAATCTTCTCTTGTATTAATTGAGCTAAGTATAGATTCGATTCTCCGACATTGACTTCTTCACTTGGACGATAAATTGTCCATTCTGACATACGATCATGGGCTACTGGTTTATACGCAACATCTTCTTCTACAATTAGTGGTGCAAAATGCGAGTTTTGAATACGTTCAATCGTATTTTTATCGATGTCCTGATCCTTTATTTTCTTCTGAAGTTCTAGCTGATAAGCTACATTCAATGGTGAAAAACTTGTATAAATTAATTCATCATTAATATCTATCCGACCTATTTTCATTAAATTCCGAACTTCATCTGCTAAGATTGAATCTCTTTCGATGCGTTCTATCTCATTTAAAAATGCCTCAACGTATATTTCAGCTTTTAGCCGTAAAGCATCATCATAGAAAGTAAAAGAATGAATCGAACCTTGTTCATGAACGGCATCTAAAAATTCATAATAAGCTTTTTTGACCTCATCTGATAGTGGTAAGTCAATAGGTTCTAAATTTGATTCCTCGTATATTCCGTAAGACCATTTTTCTTTAGCCCAACGTTTTTCAAGTTCAAAAAACTTACGCTCATCTTTATGAGTCGTATATAGATAGTCCTGAACAACTGCTTTACTATCATTCTCTATTAATGCGATTGATTGTTGTTTTTTAAATTTTTCTAACCATATTTGATGAGCTGTCATTGGATAAATACGTAACGCTTCATCTTTAATGACAATTGGGACTGTAAACGAAGGCGTCTGAATATAACACTTGACCGAATGATTATCCGCACTAGCCATTGGTTCTACTTCTATTTTGAGTGTTTCATTTAAATCACTTACGATGACTTGCTCATTTTCTTTAATTGCCACTTCTTTTTCTGTTCCAGTTCCTATCTGAAAATGTTGGTCATCAATTTGGAGCTCAATTGCATAGTTTGCTTTTTGTCCAGTTTGAATTTTATAACTGTATCGAATTGATTCAAACGGTTCAGATGTTGACGTTAATACTAATAAATTAAACGTGTATGGTGTTTTACCTTCATGCCTATATACGCTACGGTAGAAGTTTGCACCACCTTCATTATCTGCAGTAATGATAAGCTGTTTACGTGACGTCGCTGTATAGGATTGAGAACGAGATAAAACATGTTCTTTTTTTAAATTTTGGTTAAATGGAATCCGAATTTCTATTTGCTGTTTTCCAATATGCGGTGGAACGAACGCAATCATATTCCACTCACGTAACCCAGCTGCTGTAGTCCCTTTTGGTAGTTTCCATAATTTCACATCTTTGTTCATACACTTAATTTTTTCATTGTATAATTCCAGTTTTGATGTATTTTTAATGTTTTCTTCCCATTTTAAAATTTTAGTTAAGTCTGTCTCGTACCATTTATCTTTTTCAGAATCTTTCTTAGGTTCTAGTTCTTTTCTTCCAGTACCGAACCGTGCTTCCAGTTCTTCACTCGCGCTTCCTTGTTCACGCGTTTGCTCTATATCGTGATGTAATTCAGTGTTTTGATCAAGTCGTTGCTGAATTTCTTTCTCTTTCTTTTTCCAAGCTGAAGAAGAAACTGGAAGTATTTCTTGCTCACTTAAAAGGTGACGCAACCCTTCATCAGGAAAGTAATGTAACTCACGATAATCCTCTTTCTTCACTTCATCTTTAGTTGCTATATTCAAGACATCTTCAAAATCTAAAAACGTCGTATTTTCTAATGCATATTCACGCTCACGGCGTTCTAAAAAGTGCTTGATAATTCTACGACTCATTGGATCCGCTACTTGTGACTCAACCGTATCTTCTAAACTGCCAATAAACTGTTCTACATGTAAAGGCATACCTTCATGAATTAAATGAATACTTCCGTCTTTAATTGAGTCTTGTAAATTAGAAGTTAATAAAACAAGAGATGCATTTTTCCATTCCCCTTGTTGTAAACTCATTGCATTTCTTAATGTAACTAGAAAAGAACTTGTTATTGACTCATTGACAATCGCAATGACAAATTTATATCCCTGATAAGTCAGCGCTATTGTTTCATAACGTTCATTTCCTTTTTCATGTTGATAAAAGAATGCTGATGATGCTTCTTCTCTTTTTAAAGCTTCAAACAAAATTTCAGATGTTTCAATGGAAGGTAATTGTAAGTAATAACGCCCGATTTTTTGCTTGCTAGCCTGTGTTTGAAAGAAAGCAACTAATTTTTTAGATACATAATCATAAAATTGGTTTGACATATTGAGCATCCCCACTATCACTTTTCTTTTCGATATAATTTAATCCATCCAATAATTCAATAATTACTTCACGGGTTTTATAGTCTAAATAAACACCACGTAATTCTATCTCATCCCATAATCTATTTAATTCTAAACGACTCTCCCCAACAGATACTGCAACTAGTAAAAGAATCTGACTTTGATTTAAACTATTCAGTTTCCCTAGTGACCCACCATGTTTATAAAAGTATTTATTAAATAATTCATCTAATCCTTTAGGATATCTACTATTTAACTCATTTGTAATGTTTGGTTTAATTTGTTCATACATCTCTTGAAAGAGGTCGGTTAGTGATGTTGATTCTATATAAGAACGTGATGCTTCACGTAAAGGGATATAGATTTCCTTCATCCATCTATTTGTGGAATCAATGTATTGGTCAACTGCTCCAACGCCTTCTAAATGGTTAGCGATATTATGATATAGAAGATTCCGTTCATCTGAGAAATTAACTTCTGCGACGATATTTAATAGATGTTCGTGTGCGTAGAAATTAGCCATTTCCGTTTGGATTCGACGATACCCCCACTTATATCCATTTCTCCAGCGTGCCGCTTTTTCTTCCTGATAAAAGAAATATAATTCAATCCAGTTATTTTCATCAAACTTTTCAAATCTGCTTACTTGCAGGACTAATTGTGTGATAACGATGTATGTATAGTGAACAAAAAACAAGTCGATGTATTGCATACAAAAACTTGGATGTCTTAATAATAGTAAAAAATCTTTCCTAAACTGCTCTACTATACGCGGCAAATGATTACCATATAGTTTATTAATGCCCTTTTTAGTTTGCTCTACTTCTGGAGAGAACAAGTTCAACAAGATATTTTGCGGTTTCATTTCATCTAGCTTTTCTAAGAACTCATCAGCATGAGGAGCTAAAAATGTATCATGTACAAAGTGAGCTAAATCTAACTCCCCTTTTCTAGCTTTGTCTTCTGATGACAGTGGAATGAATTTCAATTGAGATAGATCGTGAATATTTCCATTAGTCATATTATGTAATTCTGTCTCTAAATAATGTTCAAATCTCCGCTCCGCTGATTCCTCTTTAAATTGGATACCTTGTAAAACGGCTTCTGTACTTGTAGCACTCTCTTTTATGTCAATCGGTTCTCCATATAACTTTCTAAATGCACCAGCAATCACTGGCATAAATCCATTTTCAAATTCTGTACGATCATTTCGGGTTGCAAAAGGTAATAAATGAACTCTCCCTCGTCGTTCATTACTATATTTCTTCTTTTCTAAATTTACTTTCATTAGTCGATTTACATTATCAACCTGAATGCTATAACTGGTCATTTAACTGTCTCCACCTCATACGTTTTTCCCCCGCGAGCAAAACGCGGCTTCTTAATCCGCATTACTTGACTGGTTTCGCGATGGACAATGATTAAATCTTTCGTTTGGTCAGAGTGACGAATTAAGTCTTTATAAAACTCCATAAACTGAATTGCCTCATTGTAATCTTGTTTACCGGGTTTATGTCCCTCCGCTACATGAATAACAAGTTCAAATAAAGTATAATCTAGTGATATTAGAATAGGCGCATCTTTAATACTGTATCCGACAGTTAGCTCAGGCATAAATCTTCTTAATGATTCTTCACCAGAAGCTTGTCCAAATTGCTCTCCTATGTCTTGTTCACCTGTGAAAGGCACCGCTACAGAGTATTCATTTTTAGATATCGGTTCTATATATAAATAGCCTTCAATAGGTGAGCCAATCCATCGTTCTATTGCTCGGTCCAGGTAATCAAAAAACTCTCCAATAATGCCGCCTTCACCAATATAGTAATGATACAGATATTTTAAAAATTGCTGGTATCGATCATTAAGCGTATCATGATTTAATAAATAGTAATGTCGAAGAAATAATTTCAAATACCTTTCATCCATATGGTCTTTTGATTCCCATAGCTTCAAATATGATTCGTCAGTCGATAAATATCTATTAATTACTGAAACTGGTTCAGTCGTGATCACATATTCACTTAATCGTTCGTCAAATCTCTCATCTCTTCGTTTAATTGGATCTAACTCATTTAGAGCGTGCAATAAGTCAGAACGATCTGGTCTTTCGAATAGTAAATATGGTAAAAGTTGTTCAGGTTCCACTTTATTATTATTATCTAACGGTACTAAAATATCGTAGAGGAGATTGTATAATGCACGGGTTGATAAAAACAACTTCTTTTTTACCATTGCTTCAATTAACACTTGCACAAGTGCAAGACGTATCTTATCATCTTGTAATAAATGATAATTAATATGAGCAGCTGTGCGCATGCCTGAATCCCATTCCTCTTTCCAAAATTTATAAAATGGATTCTCGTTTACCGGGTGCGTTATCCTTTCAACAATCTCATTAAAGAATTCTGAATGTATTCCTTCAGATGATAACTCGTAAGGTTGCACACCAGCAAAATTCAATAAAGATGCATTTTCCCCATAATAATAGTCTTGTTGCATATTAAAAATTTCAGATTGATCAATTACGCTTATCACTTTTTCGAAATCACGCGTAGTTTCATGTTTCATATAAAAATTATGAAGGACACCGAGATTAATTGCGATCACTGTAGTTTTCGGATGAGATTCTCCATTTTCAAATGGAGACAGGACTCTTTCTAATGTTTCTAACTCGTCTTCTGATTGATTATATGATTCTGTAGAATCGTTGTGAATAAAGCAATTTTCCGGGTTTAATAATTCGGGATGGATTTCTTGAACATAAGAGATTAAGTGACTTTTACCGTCACCAACACTACCACATAACATAATTAGGTTTGCTTCTGATGATTTCTTTGCTTTCTCTAACGCTTCAATAAACTGCTTTTGTATCGGCCTCTCAACGTGCATATAATGTTGAAAATCCGTAAATACATCGGCGTGCACAACTGATTCGATTGATGAAGTTTGAAGCACGTTTAACTGATCAATAAATGTCTGCTGATTTTGTAAATCAGAGTCAGGTGCATCAGTCGAAGTTTCCTCTACCGTCACAGCTGTTTCTTCTATTACGTTGGGATGGATTTCAATATTTTCACTTCCGTCTAGATGTTTATTATCATCAGTGTTCACTTCTAGATCTTCAAGGGAAACATCATCTTCATTATTCTCTTCAATCCAACGTTCGTTACTTTCATTTATCCCTTGTATTTTTTTGTTCATTTCAGTCCACATATCATCAATTTTCTTCAAAGTTTGATCTAAATATGGTTTAAGCAAACCATCTATATCTTCTTTTCTTTCGACAAATTCTTGTGTTTGCTTAATTGGCAATTTATACGTAGGTGCTTCGAAGTCATAACTAACATAGACTTGCATATACCAAACACTAATATCAAATAAATATCTATGGACCCTTAAAACATCGTCCACTTCGACTTCCTTAATATTGTGAGAGGCACTATTTCCTTTCTTTCTCAACCATTCTAACTTCTTATAAATATCCCCTTCAATTGCACCATTTCGATATAATCTATGTATACGTTCCGCATGTTTTAGCATATAATAATTTCGGATGTCTTCATGGTCGCTAATCAACTTCACCAACTGCTCACTGTATAAACGACTTTGCATTAATGCTGCATGCGGTTGTTCAAATAACTGATCTTCAATGCGTATAGATAATGATTCTAATTCTCTTGAGAATTCCTTTACAAAACTAAATAAATTTAAATCCGTCAATCTTACTTCCTCCAGTCCCTCTTCTTCTGTGTATGTCTAGTGTTTTAACAGATTATGAATCTCTATTTTTAAAATAAAACGTACAATGACTTATTTCAATGCCTATTCTATAAGAAATCAATTTACTACTTGAATATATGGTATCTGTTTATATGGACTCATTCTAGCATATAAGGTATTTCTGTTTACTTCCTTTTATTAGGAGTAATTTTAGCAACAGTATTTCATAGATTAATTATAACTTATCTCTTCGAAGCTAATAAAACTCACATTGAATTATTAATTTGTTCTTCAAGAACACCTGTACAATTTTAATTAAAATTGTAAAAAGACCTTTGCTGATTTTAGTAAAGATCGATTTTACACGTTTTAATATCTTTACATTCCATTCCCAACCTTTCTATTCCTTAATGCTTTTTCAGGGTCTTCTTTCGCAATCTTTTTAATACCTTTTAATAATTGATTGATTTTTGACCTCTTTGTGTAACCTGTTACTACTTGGCACTTCTCCCATTTCTGATAACCACACCTACAGAATCGGATTCTAACTCTCAAATCCTAGATCTATCCCGCTTCGCTAATGTATGGGTTCCCAATAGCCATACAATATATCCGTCTAATCCGTCTAAACGATATTACGATACTACTTCGGAATAAATAACTTCATTGCCAAATTACTTAGCTTATTTTTTAATCAGATCAATACTACCGGTATTTTTCATAGTTTTTTGATTTTTGTCTATATTAGATGATTAAATCGAGTTTTTATAGATGCTCATTATTTAAAACATCTATTGATCTGCGCCATTGTAAAACAAAAACATCCCGCTAAATTTTCATTTAAGAGGATGTTTATATTTTTTATGTCTTTGGTTTATGTATAAGCCGCCTCTGCCGTATAGTAGTAAAAAGTTTTAAACCACCACTCCTCAAAGTGGGTGTTCGCAGAAACTTTCCTGTTTGTCCTCGTTGTTCAAAAGAAGAACGAGATTTGCCATTTCAGTTTCGATTAAAACTCCCTTTTACAGCTTAAAGGTTAAAACTTAATAGTTATACGAACAATGCAGCTTGTATTCATTATATTACAGAACCCACACATCTTTTTCAACGGTAATATCTTCCTATATGCTAATTATTCGTCCTACCTGCATTCGTCCTACCTGTGCACGAAACAATTCTGAATAGTGTCCGAGTTGTGTCATGCACAGGTAGGACCACGCTCTTGGAGGCATTTCAATCCACGCACCCATATAGAGTGCAACATGAAAAAGAGGCGAATAAGTTAGTAGAGTGGATGAATTTCAATCCACGCACCCATATAGAGTGCAACACAAGTGATTTAACGCAACTACACAAAGATAATGGATTTCAATCCACGCACCCATATAGAGTGCAACGTTTCATCGATGAGATTTTAGAAGCGAAAGCGGAAATTTCAATCCACGCACCCATATAGAGTGCAACTTCATTAATCATATTTGATTTACGTTCATACAATGATTTCAATCCATGCACCCATATAGAGTGCAACAATTCTTCCATTTTTATCAACCCCTCTTTACTATTATTTCAATCCACGCACCCATATAGAGTGCAACCTGAAGCCTGTCAAATAACACTCCTTAAAGAAGATATTTCAATCCACGCACCCATATAGAGTGCAACTTTGAATTCATGGTGCTCAGCCAATTAATGTTGTTATTTCAATCCACGCACCCATATAGAGTGCAACGGTGACAGTAGAGAGGGGAGGGGTAACAAGTGGCAATTTCAATCCACGCACCCATATAGAGTGCAACATAGTTTAACACATTAGGAGGGGTCCTGTGGTTAATTTCAATCCACGCACCCATATAGAG
>JAPFCR010000003.1 GCA_026169375.1 Sporosarcina sp.
AATCAATTGTTCTTCAGAAAAATAGTTTGGTGGCGATAGCGAAGAGGTCACACCCGTTCCCATACCGAACACGGAAGTTAAGCTCTTCAGCGCCGATGGTAGTTGGGGTGAGCCCCTGCAAGAGTAGGACGTTGCCAAGCACTAAAAGAGTCATTACCTTTATGGTAGTGGCTCTTTTTGTATTATAAAATTTTATTTAACAGAAGTAAAATTCATAGCATGTTTCACAAAGCATCATGAAAGTTTATTGTTCCCCAATGTAGCTTACACTTATCTCCTTAATGATTTATATCAAATTGTTTTTGAGAAAAGGGTTATATCACATTGTATAGATCATTCTTTGATATCATTTAGAGTGTGAAGTTTTTTCAAAAGGACAAGTTCGAAAGGGTGATTACATGTTAAAAGTATTGGTTGTTGATGACGACACACATATTTTAGAATTAGTAAGTATTCAATTAACACAGGCAGGATACGAAGTGCAAAAGGCTTCCAATGGTTTTGAGGCACTTGAAATGATTGAGAAAGAAAATCCAGATTTAGCGGTTGTCGATGTAATGATGCCCGGAATGGATGGTTATACATTAACACGTAAAATTCGTTCATTCACAGACATCCCGGTTCTATTATTAACTGCAAAAGGTGAGTTAGAAGATAAGGAGAAGGGGTTTTTGTCGGGATCGGATGATTATATGGTGAAGCCTTTTGAACCGAAAGAGTTGCAGTTTAGAGTGAATGCGATCTTAAGACGGTATGATAAGGCAGTAGATGCATTTATTCAGGCAGGACCTTTGCATATTAACCGCCAAAGCTATGAAGTGTCAATAGGTATCAAAACATTATTTCCACCTTTAAAAGAGTTTGAACTGCTCTCTGTATTAGCATCAAGACCAAATCATGTGTTCACACGAGAATTGCTTTTAGAGCGTGTGTGGGGATATGACTATGAAGGGGATGAGCAAACGCTTAACGTTCATATAAAACGAATTCGAGAAAAACTAAGGAAATTAACAAATGAAGTACAAATTGTAACCGTACGTGGTGTAGGGTATAAACTAGAGGTTCTGGGAACATGAAATCACTTTACGGGAAACTTGTCGTTATGACAGCTGTGATTATGTTAACAAGCGGTCTGCTTGCTTTCTTGGGAATTAACACATATTATCACCAAGTATTAAAAGTACAAAACGATGAAAAGAATATGGGAATTGTTCATAGCATCGTTGCTTATATAGAAGAAAGTGAAGAGTTAAATTTAGATCATTATTTAGAAACGCAAGCAGCTACAGGATATAAATTGTATGTTGTTGATGAAGAAGGAAATAGGATGCTGTACGGGGAGCCTTTTCGTCTGAATAACTTGCCCCAAGAGGCGATTGACCGTGTATTAAATAGTCAAGATTATCATGGAATGGCTAATCTACCAAGCGAAACTTTTGTAACTGGCTTTTTCTCTGATGAATTGTTAAATACAGTAGGTTCGGCATTTCAATATGAAAATAAACAATATGCTTTATTTTTACGTCCGAATATAAAGTTGTTATTTACCGAAGTGCATTATATACTTGCCGGACTTTTCGTGCTGATGGGGATTATTAGCTTACTGGCTATGTTAGTCGTTGCGAAGAAGTTAATTGATCCAATTACAGAGCTAACAGTTGCAACGGAAAAAGTTGGGGAAGAGAAATTTGCGGGAGATTTGCATATTCATAGACGAGATGAGATAGGAAAACTGGCAAAGAGTTTCCAGCGTATGACAGAGAAGCTTAGTGAGAATCAACAAATTCGTAAAGAATTTATAAGTGATGTTTCACATGATTTTCAGTCGCCTTTATTAAATATTAAGGGATACTCAGAGTTATTGTTGCAAGAAGATTTAACTGAGATAGATCGAGTGAATTATGCAAAAGTCATTCAAGCAGAGACAGATCGATTATCGATTTTAACGAAACAATTATTGCTGTTAACGTCTTTAGATCAATTATCATCGCCACTCGAAATGAAGTCGTTTCAATTAGATCAGCAATTAAAGGAGACTGTTCGTAAATATCGTTGGCTATTGGAAGAACGTGAAATGAGTTTATCAATGAATCTTGAAGAAGCTAAAGTAATTGGAGACCCTAGCTTCCTTGAAAAGGTTTGGGAGAACTTACTTTCCAATGCGTTGAAGTATACCGAAAGTGGAGGGGCTATCGAGGTTTATCTAACAGAGACGACAGATACTGTCACGGTTATTATAGAAGATACAGGAATTGGGATGACTATAGAGGAGCTATCGCGTATTTTCGATCGTTTTTATCGTGCAGATACTTCTAGAACTGGAGAAGTAAGTGGGACTGGACTAGGAATGGCAATTGTGCAAGAAGTCGTAGAATTGCATAATGGAAAGATTTCGATAGAGAGTGAAAAGAATACTGGTACGACTTGTATTGTAGTTCTACCGAAGTTGTAATGTTAAGTTCATCTTCCGTTCATGTTGGATAGTTAAGATAAAGGTATCACATGAAAACACGGGAGGAATTTAAGATGCAAAATAAATGGAGTTTACGATTAATACGTATTTCGGCAATCTTTGGTTTAATCGGAACAGTATTAGGATCGCATATGGCAGGGGCAGGGTCTTATGCATTCCGTCCAATTCACGCACATATCTTATTAGTAGGTTGGTTGACAATGTTCGCGTGGGGTGTGTTTTACAAAGTTTATGCAGTACGTGCGAATAAACTCATTACATTTCAAGGTTGGACAGCGATTATCGGATCTATTGGGTTATCAGTAGGTATGTGGTTACAATTCTTAAAGCCATTTGACATTAATGAAGTATTTTCACTCATCTTCTATATTGTTGGTGGAACGATTTTACTTGTAAGCTTTGCATTATTTGTTGTTGTGACGTTTCTTACTGAAAAAGAAGGCCAACGCTAATGTTTAAAAGTAAACGACTTTGGTGGATATTTATTGCAACTTGGCTAATTGTTACAACCGTTTTATCAATGGTAGCACCGGGAGCAAAAGAGTTTGCAGAAGGAAATGAGAATGCTGGTTTACCGGATGATGTTGCTTCGATTGTTGCGGATAAAAAATTAGCAGAACATTTTCCGCAGGACGGGGGGCTTCCATTATTCTCCGTCCTTCATAAAGAAGATGGTTTAGCGGAAGACGAGATTTTATCGTTTACAAAGGCGTTATCATCTGTTGAGACAGAAACGGCTTACGGAGAAATTGAACTCCCGCCAATTGCTGATTTAGATACGAATCATTTGAAAGCATTTTGGTCAGAGAATGAAAAAACATTTTTTGTACCAATTACGGTACCAGAAGGATTAGAAGGTAGTGAGTTACACGATTTAATTAATTCGATGAAGGAAGAGGTCTCCGGACAACTTGAGTCAGACATTGAGTTATCTTGGACGGGACCAGCAGCGATTGCGGCAGATGCAGTGGAGCTATTTAGCCGGGCAGATGTTGTTTTATTGCTCTCTACAGTCGGAATTATTTTAGTTTTACTGCTTGTTATTTATCGATCGCCACTGTTAACGTTAATGCCACTTGTTGGGGCAGCGATTGTCTATGCAGTTGTAGACCGTGTCATTGGTTTAACCGCATCGGCTGGCTGGTTTACAGTTGAGAGTCAGGCATTATCAATCATGTCAGTTTTATTGTTTGCAGTCGTGACAGATTATTCACTACTGATTTTCTCGCGTTATCGAGAAGAGTTAAAGCAACATGAATCTGCTTCTGAGGCAATGCTTGAAACAATGAAACATGTAAAAGAGCCGATTTTCTTTAGTGGAAGTACGATTGTGCTAGGTGTTGCGACATTGTTTGTTGCGCTTTACGAACCGTACCGTAACTTTGCGCCGGCATTTGTCATTGCAGCAGCGACTATGCTTATTGCAGGGCTTACTTTACTACCAGCACTGTTTGCCGTTATTGGAAGAAAAGCATTTTGGCCGGTCATTCCAAAGTATGGTGAAGAGACGAAAGAACAGAAGACAATTTGGGGAAGAGTTGCAAATACAGTAACCAAACGTCCAACACTCTTTATGATTCCAATTACACTGTTGTTATTACTTGGTACTTGGAATGTTACGAACATGGAAGAGTCGTATGATTTAATTGAATCTTTTCCAGAAGATTTATCGTCTAGAGTGGGTTATGAACGTTTATCAGAATCATTTTCAGCAGGAAGTTTAGCACCAGGAACGTTATTGCTCGTATCTAATGATGAACTAGATGCTGAAGGTTTACAAACGGTTGTTGATAAAATTAATGAGAAACCCGGTGTTGAAAGTGTTTCTACTACAGGAAGTCCCCTTTCAGAAGATGGAAAAAATGCGAAGTTTACCCTGACATTTGAAGGAAATCCTTATGATGTAGGAGCATTTGATACGATTCTTGAGATTCGTGATGAAAGCGCGTCGCTTTTAAAAGATGCTGGCCTTGAAGGGACAGAATTGCATATTGCTGGAGAAAGTGCGAAAAATACAGATTTACGAGATATTGATAAAAGAGATACAACACTTGTTATGGTGCTTATGACTGTTTTAATTACAATCATGTTAGGTTTGCAAACCCGTTCGATTCTTGCACCGATCTACATGATGGGAACCATTTTACTGTCCTATGCAGCAACACTCGGTTTAGCAATTTTCTTGTTCAAAGTATTTTTAGGACTGGATGCGGTGAGTTATCGAATTCCACTTTACTCATTCGTTTTCTTAATTGCATTAGGAGTCGATTACTCGATTATGCTGATTGCTAGAATACGAGAAGAGTTAAAAGTGATGCCATTTGAAGATGCAGTGCGTCGAGGACTAGAGAAAACGGGTGGAGTCATTAGTTCAGCGGGAATTATTCTTGCGGCGACATTCCTTGTGTTAGCGACGATGCCAATTTATGAACTTAAATTATTTGGGTTTATTATGGCATTAGGTATTTTAATTGATACGTTTGTTGTGCGCCCATTACTCATTCCAGCGATTTTAATCAAGCTAGGTAAATGGAGTTTTTGGCCGAGAAAACTTTAATACTGAAAGAGGTTGTCAAGTATCAATTGACAACCTCTTTTTAAAATGAAAAATTCAATTAAATTTTCAAATTGAACTTTTATAATAAAATAACATGATTATTTTTAATCCGTAGTAAATCTGCTAGCGTTGTAATTCCTTGCTTTTCAAGTTGCTTAATAATTTCAACAAATAAATGAGCAGTTGTTAAAGCATCTCCGAGTGCCCGGTGACGTTCAAACATGGGCGTGCCGAATATAGCGGCGTATTGTTCAAGGTCTAATCTCTCCGCATTTGGCAAAAGGTGTTGGATTAATTCGAACGTATCAAAAGTAGAAGGTGGTTTGTAAATGTAATTCGCTCGTTGCAACTCTTTTTGGATGACCTTTGTATCGAATTGTAAGTGGTGACCTATCCAACCGTAACTACGATTTTCTTCTACAAACTGAAAATAATTTTTAATGCCCTCAAAAGAAGTTGGAGCTTGATCAACTTGGTGTTGTTCGATTGACGTCAGTTCGGAAATATGTACAGGGATTGACCGGGATGGATTGGTAAAAGTTTGAAAGGTTCGATCTGTCACTTCCAATTGTTCAATATGAACTGCTCCAATTTCAATAAGACGATCATGTGAATCGATCGAAAATCCAGTCGTTTCAGTATCAAAAACTGTAAAAGGCATCTCCGATAATTTCGTGTCTAATTGTAAAGGTTGGCTTAATTGATACGGGAGTCGGCTCTTTCTCCAAAACATATGAATTACCCCTTTCTAAACAAGTTCCATCCCGCTTTATAATTTCTTTAATAAATGCATTTGTAAAGCGCGAACTGTTTTTAACATTGTTTTTAATTCGTCTTGTTCCCAATGTCGTAAGTTGTTAAATTTAATAAGTGTTTTAATCGGTTCTCCGCGAAGATGCTTTTTCCAAGATAAATGAATTCTTGTTTTAAGGGCGACTTCATAAGCATGACGGATGTCACTTGCGAATTCATCGGAAAATTCTCCGGTTTGTACGAGCCCTTCTAGTAATTGTAAGGGCGTACGATTCATTAAGTTTTGAAGTGTACCTAAAATTTGTAAACAATGATGCATTGGAAACAGTGCGTGTAATTTAATATCAATCATTTCATTTTTTTCTTTTGTTTTAAAAAGTGTGAAAAAAGTAGTATCGAATTGTGGAATTGGATTATTTTGCTCTTGCTGTGCCATATAGTAGAGAAGTGTTTGCGCACTTTTAAGTTGTTTTTGCACCATCTTTGTAAAGCTTTTATCAATTGTTCGATCTCCAAATAAAAATCGGAAAGATAAAAAATTATAACTTAATAAAACTTGCTCATCAGTTGTTTGGATAGACCACTCTTGCAACCGAGCTTTCCAGTCAGAAATAGAGCCACGCCAAACTTCTTCATTGGACATCATTTTGCCATCGCATCTTTTATAGCCTGCTTGTTCCAAATGCTTTACAATTTCCTCACCCAGTAATGCAAAGTAATTTTTAACTTCAGGTTGCTTGCTATTTGCGTAGACGAGAAAATGATCTTGGTCAGTAAGCATAAATTGTTCTCCGCGCGCTCCACTGCCCATTTGATACCATGCGAAAGGGACGGGAGGTAAACCGACACCTCGTTGTTCTAAAGACTGTACAGCTAGCTTTAAACAATGGCGGGCAAGTCGGTCATAAAACTTTGTAATGATATCTAGTGTATGGATGGTTGAGATTTTGTCATTGATTAAACTCGTTAAAACATCATAAATTGCTTCTTTTACAACAGGTAAGTTGTCATAAGAAGCATCTTCAATCGTTTTTAAAATCTCCATGGCACCACGGTCTCTTTTAGAAATTAAATTACGAAATGTAATCATTCCTACTACTTTATTATATTCTATGACGGGTAAATGTTTAATGCGATGATTATAAAACGTTGAGAGGACTTCATAGTAATGGTCATGTGGTGAAACAGTATAAGGTTTAACCGTCATAATATCCGCAGCGGCAAGTGTGTAAGGAAGCCCTTCCCTCAACACTCTTTGAACGAGATCACTTTCTGTAATAATCCCAATTAATTGTTTATCTTGATCAATAACGGTTACGGAACTAATCGATTGTTGGCTCATGATGTGTGCGATATCTTGAATAGATGTATCTAAGTCAATTGTAATGACAGGCGTATACATTAAATCTTTAGCTCTTTGGACAAATGGTTCACTTTCTCCCCAGTCGTCACCTAGTTTGATTTGTTCTCCTAACGATGCATAGACACTCCCAAGACGGATAGACATTTCTCGTAAAATAAACTCTCGCACGGTATGATTTGTTAATCGATCTTTTATAATCGAGGCGGGAATTTGTAAGCAATAAGAATCCTCTACAAATTCTAGTTCAAGATGATGTTGGTGCAATAGATCTCTAGAATCACCTAAGTAATGTGCAACATGAGAAAGACCGATCATCTCACCTTCTTGAATGACTTCAAGTAGGACAGAAAAACCAGCTTTACTTTCAATGAACATTTCTGCCTTACCTTCTAAAATTAAAATAATCCCTTCATCAGGCGTTTTAAAATAAACGAGCTTCTCAGATTCCTTATAATATTTCAGCTGACAATTAGCGATGAATGTCGAGAATTCTTTTTCCGGTATATTTTTAAAAATTGTATGGCTATATACTTTATTATAAAGTAGGGATTTTTGATCTTCTTTCATAATCATCGCTCCTTTAGACTAATCTCCCTTTCCAATTATTAAAAATAGGAAAGGGAGTAGTCTTGTAAAAATTATTCTCCAAGCTCCTTGTATCCTGTTTCAGCTTTAAACTTTACCTCCGCATAGCTTACTTCATCTTTAGCAGGCGAAGAGACAAGCGTACCGATGATTGCAGCTAAAAATCCAGCAGGTACTGAAATAATGGCTGGGTTTTCATATGGGAATATAGGATTTCCTACGAAAAATGCTGCCCCTTCTACAGGGTTAATAACGTTAGGGCTTACTGCAACAAGAATCAGTGCTGTAAATAATCCAGTAAGCATAGAAGCTACAGCTCCAGTCGTATTGAAACGTTTCCAATAGATTGTAAAAAGAATAGTTGGAACGTTCGCAGATGCAGCGATACAGAAGCCTAGTGATACTAGAAAGGCAACGTTTAGCTTTTCTGCACCAAGTGATAAAAGAATCGATACGATAGCGACGCTGAGTGCTGCAATTCGAGCAGCATTCACTTGTTGTTTCTCTGTGACTTTGCCTTTTTTAATAATTTCTCCGTAAAGGTCATGCGCAATTGCAGATGCACCTGATAATACTAGCCCTGCAACTACTGCAAGAATTGTAGCGAAGGCAACCGCAGCAACAAACGATTCTAATGCATTTCCACCTAAAACCCCCGCTAACATTGGAGCGGCCATGTTTCCGGCGGCGTTTTCAGCAATGATTTTATCTGCACCAACAAATTTTGCAGCTCCGAATCCAAGGAAAATCGTTAAAACGTAGAATAGTCCGATAATCCAAACTGAATAAACAACCGATGCACGAGCGGTCTTTGCGTCTTTTACAGTAAAGAAGCGCATGAGAATGTGAGGTAATCCAGCTGTACCTAGTAAAAGTGCAAGTAGAACAGATATAAGGCCAATTGGACTCTTGTATACAACACCAGAATGTAAGAAGTTTTCGCCGTGCACTGTAGCCTCTCTTACAGAATCGAACATCCCAACAAAGTTAAAATTGAATTTTAATAATACTAAAAATGAAATCACAATCGTTCCAGCCATCAATAGAATGGCTTTAACAATTTGAACCCAACTTGTTGCAGTCATTCCTCCAAAAAGTACATAGATTGTCATCATAACGCCGACGATTAACACTGAAAGCCAGTAATCAATACCGAATAGAAGTTTAATCAGCGCACCAGCTCCGACAAGCTGCGCAAGCATATAAAATAAAACAATTGTAATTGTATTTAAAGCTGCAGCCCCACGAACTTTTTTAGATTTAAAACGTGAACTAATCATGTCAGCCATTGTGAACTTCCCAAGGTTTCGAAGTGGTTCGGCAACTAAATATAAAACAACTAAGTAAGCAGTTAAAAAGCCAACGCTATAATAAAATCCATCAAATCCATTTAAAGCAATTGCCCCTGCAATTCCTAAGAAAGATGCAGCAGATAAGTAATCCCCTGCAATTGCCATTCCGTTTTGCCATCCAGTTAAAGAACCCCCAGCAGTATAGAAGTCACTAGCAGTGGTTGTTTGTTTAGCGGCCCAATAAGTAATTCCCAGTGTAAGCCCAATCACACCAATAAAAATAATGATTGAAATCATATCCATATCCCATTACCCCCTTATTTTACAATGTATTTTTTCAAAATCCCCTCAACATCTTTATCAAACGTTTTTGCTTTCGCTGTATAAATCGAAGTCAATACCCACACCATTAAGATAATGGCAAAGGAGTAAATCCAAGTCCATGTTAACCAACCAATTGCACGAGTTTCGAGTATGGATGTATAGCTTGTTAAAATAGGTAATGTGAAAAAGGCAACCAAAAAGAAAATAACATAAGGCACTATAAAATTCTTTTTACGTTTCATCAAATTTTTAAATTCCTCAGTTTCAATGAGCTTTTCATAATCAATACTTTCTTTGTTTTTTTGTGGCACTTCATTTCATCCCCTTTTATGTTAGTTAAGCGCTTACAAGTATTCATCTCCTTTCTGGAACATTCCTCTTTCGATCGAATGCGTCATTTTTTTCCATGAACAAACTAATTGAGGGAAAATTATAAAAATAATAGTTAAACTGACAATATCAATATTTGTGATAATTTGCAAGGTTTATTTTAGTGGGTTTAAGTCTTTTAAAGCGATTTTCATAAAGGAATTGTATGATTCGAAGAGAGAAAATGAGCTAGCTATTCCAAATAAACTAGAACGAGAGAAAGATGTGACATATACATTTCGTGCAACAAAGGGAACGATAGAATTTTTTGATGAGGTTGAAACAATTACATACGGCTATAACGGTTCTTTTTTAAGAGCTAACGTTACAATTGAAAAAGATAAGAAAATAAAGATTAAACTTGAGAATGATTTAGGTGAGGAAACAATATTTCATCGACATGGTTTAGAAGTTGCAGGAGAACATGTGTAAATGTCCCATTGTCATATCATGGTATGATGGAACAAATTAAAGTAGAATAATAAAAAAGAGCTATCCGGAAAGTCGTAAAAGTGACTTTTTAGATAGCTCTTTATTTTTATGTTCATTTAGCTAGGGCGATTGTTTTTATTCGGTTAAACTCGCCAAAAGGTTTATTCGATCTACCTAATCATTTTATTTTAGTACCATACTTCCATCTTTTAAGTACTACTTTTTGCAAAATCGAATACTAATTTACCGTCTTCTAATTTCAAAGCTGCATTGAATTTTTTACCACTCTTTGCAACAAATCCTTTAATGATATTCGTTTCCTTTTTTGTACAAAGATTTTTCACTTGTGTTGGGGTGATTTTCTTTTTCAAGAAAGTACCTGGGAATGTTTGTTTACAACCTTCTTTGTAAGCAGAACATCCGTAAAAGCCTTTTCTTGTGACGATTGTTCCTTTTTTACAAGTAGGACAGGGTGCGACAGAGACATTTCGTTGCCTTGTTTTTTTGGTTGATGGAATCGACTTTACTTGGAACGAAGCTGTTTCGATTTGTTGTGGTACGTTTTGAATTAAAGAATTGATGAATTTCGCGATATTTCCCAAGAAATAATCGCTAGCACCTTCGCCGTTGCCAATCTTTTTTAAGTAAGTTTCCCATTTCGCAGTCATCGATGGACTCGCTAGTAAACTACCTTTAATCGCTTCACATAAAATGTGTCCTTTATCGGTGATGGATACGATGTTTTTAGATACTTGAATGTAGCCGTGTCTTTTGATCGTTTCAATAATCCCGCTTCGCGTTGCTTCCGTACCGAGACCTTCTACTTCTTTTAAAATCTCCGTTTCTTCTTTATCCTCTACAAATTTTCCACAAGTTTTCATGAGTGTAATTAACTGGCCTTCTGTATAAGGTTTTGGCGGTGTTGTTTTCCCTTCATGAATGCCGATTTTGCTTTGAACTTGTACATTTCTTTGAAGAAGGGGGAGTGTATGATCTTTTTCTTTTTTTGCTGTTGGGAATAATGCTTTCCAGCCCAAATCTTTTTCTGTTTTTCCAGTTGTAAAGAAAGGAAGTTTGTTCACATCTGTTGTGATTTTCGTTTCTGTATATAAATAATTTTTGTGGAACATCGCAAGTGTTGTGCGTACCACTTCTTCGTATAATTTCCGTTCATTTGCAGAAAGTTTTGCTAGAGCAGCCGCAGTTGGTACTTTCTTTGTTGGAATAATGGCGTAATGTTCCTTGACCTTAGCATTGTCTACAAATCGCTTTTTAGGTTGACGTGAATGAACTGGAAAAGGTTGTTCAATCATTTCTTGATACTTTTCGATTTGGTCAATTAAATAAGAAAATTCACTTGTCGTAATATGACGGGCGTCTGTTCTAGGATAGGTGACGAGTTTCTTTTCATATAAAGTCTGCATCGTTTTCAACACATTTGCAGGGCTCATTTTCCATAATCGGTTTGCAGTTGCTTGTAAACTCGATAAAGAATGAAGTTGCGGCGGCGGAATTTGTTTGTCTTTTTTCTCAATAGCAGTGATGATACCGGGAGAGTTGGGTTGAATTTGATGTTTCATCAGTAGTTCAACGAGCTCTTCACGTTTTTTCATTCTGACTTTTGCTTTTCCTTTATAGCTTCCATTTTCTGTTTTAAACTGAGCTTCTACTTCGTAAAAAGGTTCTGATACGAAGTTTTCAATTTCTTTTTGACGCTCATAAACGAGATAAATCGTAGGTGACTGAACGCGTCCAATCGGGAAAACTTGCTCATATCCTTTTGCTTTTAATAGTAATGTGTATAACCTCGATCCATATAGCGATAGGTAAGTCTTTGAAGTAATCTCCAACTTTTCCCCCGCTCCACACCGTGCGTGCGATTTTCACCGCACACGGCGTTCCCTCAATTTAGTTTTATCTTTGTTTCCCTAATCTAATAACAATTTTGGTTACGCACATTTTCAATTTCTTTTAGTAATCATATTCAAATTGAATAGCTTTGTTACCGACTTTTATACGGAATTTATTGAGCTTGTCTAACTGACTTTGGCTTAAGTCAAACGAACTTGATATTGAATTAAACAACTTTGATTCATTTGTGTGAATCAGTTTATGAATGTCACTATGAACAATCGTTAGATTGTTATATTTGTCATCTTTAGAGACATGATAAGGTATAATATGATGGCAATGAATTTCATTGAACAACAACTCACGACCAGATACTGCACATTTACCATGTTGGGCGACAAATTTAGATATTCTGTTGTCATTATATTCAATCGTTGCCTTGTCGTTAATTACTGGGTTCTTTCGTAACCATTGAAGCATATATTCAGATACTAGGGTTTGATTTTTGTGTATTTCAGTTCTTCCTACTGAAGAGTACTTGCACACACTTTTCTTTTTACCTATCGGTCTTCTGTGTTTTACATATCCAATAGGAATAATGGGACAACCACAAAGAAATCTCATATTTCTAGATTTCATGTATCTTTGAATGCCCTTATCTTTGATTTTGAGATCCCCTGATTTACTTAAACCACGTAAACGGTTTTTCATACTCTTAATTGTAGAATAGTGGATTCCGTTTAAATCAGTTGCAACATGTGAAGCAATTCCGTAGTAATTGTGAATACCTATCACTAAAGCGTTATATCTACTAATTTCAATGGCTGTTTGATTTGCGTTGGGACTTTTTTGAATGGCACATATCTGATTTTTAAGTTGAAATCTGATACTCTGGATAGCCTTTTGCGACACATGAGTGTGCATGACATATCTTGTGCCTTTCTTTTCAGCCTTAATTTCAAACCCTAAGAACGAACTTCGTTCCGTTTCTAGTTCGGTAATCGTTGATTTTTCAGTCGAGATAGGGAGTCTAAGTCTATCCTCCAACCACAGCTTACTGGCATTGAAAATTCGTTCAGCGGTGTCTTTATCCTTACAGAAGACTTTGAAATCATCCGCATATCTGACATAGTAGAATTCTTTTAGTGACGTGCTTGACCTAAGTTTTCGGTAGTGGTTAGATTTAACTTCGCCTTTACCTTTAGCATGTTGATTGACAATTTCTTTACAGCGACGGTCCTGCCACTGATTAGACATCCACCAATCAAACTCATTAAGGTTGATATTAGCAAGCAGGGGTGAAAGTACCGCTCCTTGTGGAGTTCCCTTTGTTGGGATTACCATCTTGCCGTTAGGCATTTTTATTGGAGATTTAAGCATTTTACCAATAATGGCAAGTAACTTTTTATCCCTGATGCCTAAAGTCCATAGTTGTTTCATCAGTTTGCTATGACATACCTCATCAAAGAAACCTTTGATATCGACATCGACTACGAACTTACACTGGTTGAAGTTAATTCTATTTCCACAGGCAACTATAGCCTGTTCTACTGACCTGTTGGGTCTGAAACCATAACTGTGTTCGCTAAATTTTGATTCACAGATTGGTTCCAGCACTTGAAGAATACTTTGTTGTGCCAACCTATCCCATATCGAGCCAATTCCAAGCGGTCTTGTTTTGCCGTTTGGCTTCGGTATATCGACACGTTTGACTTTCCTAGGTTGATACCAAGCGAAACGTTTCTTCATGATTGTTAGGTATTCATCGGTACTAAGCTTTTCAACGTCTTTGATTGTTTGCTTATCCAATCCTGCTGTATAACTACCCTTATTCCGTTTTATATTACGGTATGCGAGAAGTAGGTTATCATCAAGAATGACGTATTGCATAAGATTCTTGAAATTGACGTTCTTGGAACTTTTGAGATAGAGAGAATCAAATATATCAGTCATGCCATAGTATTCCGCATGCCTTAACTTGCTATCTTTCAGTTCCTCCGATTGCTTGTTACTCATAGTTAATCACTTCCTTACGGACGTGTTTTAGTTGTCTTACACGAACCTATGAAAAATGATTAGGGTTTCTGATAATTTAAACTAACTTGACTTGTGGCTGTTGCTCCGTTCTCATTACAAGAACATCACCGCTCATGCCACTACTCTCACTAGAACTAAACAAGGTTATTCGCTACTTACGCATTCCCTTGTAACGCTTCATCGAGTGTGTCCTCTCCACGTTTCTAGCTTTCCACGTTGCCCTATTTCTATCTGCTTTACATTAGGTTAGGTGCTGACTATATCCCACCATTTTATCCAACGCCTTTAACGTTGCATGGTCTTTCATAGCATGAATTCTTACTCAACCACAAAATGATGAACCTAGATTTCTCAAGGCCAGTCGTAGGGATGTACATTCGCCAGTTCGTCAGTGTATTATCACATTCTCACCATACTAAGTTTTTAACGACTTCCGAACTATCATATACGGACAATACCTCTATTGCCTTTTCGGTTATTCAATTGAACACTTCGGTATACTTCGTCCGACTTCACCGAGCTTCACACTACTTTTGATTACACATTCTACTCGTAGCATGTCGGAGTATTAAAGATAGCGTTTCAAGGCGTTACCCTATCATTCCACTATTCGAAATAGGACTTTATTCCATTTTAAAGCTTTTCACAGCACGTTTGGAATAAGATAGCTTTTCACTATCTAACGTGTCGCACTCATGCCAACGAGCCAGTCGCTAATTTGGCGTGCTTTTGCTTCTTCATATAAAAGCAAATCCCTTCGATTATCATGTAAATTCATAAACCCTTTTCGAATTTCATCGATTTCAAGAGAATTAATCCAAAGTCGTTTAATCGTTTTATTACGTGCGCCTGTTTGATTGAAAATACTGTAAAAAATATTGGATCCTTCACGATCAATATCGCACGCATTAATGACTGTCGATGCAGATAAAATGAATTTCTTCACGGTTTGAAACTGCTGATATTTTCCTTTTGCAATTTTAAATTCATAACGCTCTGGTAAAATCGGTAAACTCCCGAGCGTCCAGCGATCCCAACGCGCGTCGTAGGCTTTTGGTTCTTTTAATTCGACAAGGTGACCGATGCCCCACGTAATAATTGCTCCTTGTGGAAATAGTTGACTGCGTGCGAGCTCAATATGCGTTTTGTGGCGGCTTTTTACAGTAAAAGCTTCTGCGTATGCTTTTGCTTGGGATGGTTTTTCCGCCAAAATTAATACGTATCCCAATTTTAGGTCAATCTCCTTTCATTTAGATATTGATTGGTATAAGTCTTGTTGGACTTTTTCGCAAAGTCGAACAAGCACTTGGGAATTTTAATAATCATAATCGCCCTCTTCCAATGTATCATTCTTGGGTTGGAACTTGACGATATTATTTATTTTATCATCTACGGTAAGATTACCTATTTCTATACGTTTACTAAACTCTTCAATGTATGCAGCAGGATTCCCGAAGGTTTCAGATAGGGCATAATTCACTAGATCTAATTTTGTACTACTTCTATTCATTACCTTATCCCAATCCTTTTCAAATCTTATAGACGTGTAGAATAATCCATTTAACAGCCAATCACGATTTTAAGCGAACGTGTATTCTCTTCTTTAGTTTGAACGAGTAACCATAAAAGGTCAATCTATAAGGGAGTTTTTTTGTATTTATTATTCCAAAATTAAGCCTTTTGAAAAGTTAGTCCATATAAATGAGTAGGAAGAGGGGGTAATATGGAGAATCCCGTTATATTAATGCCATAGTTGCACTTCTTATCATTACGTGTCATTTTTTTAACAAGAAATTAAAACTGTTGCGACAAGAGGGATGCATCCAACATTTAGGAATTTTTGTACGTTAAGCAAAATTAGACAAGAAAAAGCCAAATACCTGTACGTTAAGGAATTTGGCTAAGGTCGGGTCTATCTTTTCTAGTACTGGTTAATTTTTCTTTGCAACTTTTTCCACTCTATATTGTGTAAATGCATCAACTTGTATAATTAGAATTTGTTCCTCCGTACTTACACGTGTGTAACCAAAAATCATTATGAATCACCAATAGATTAGAAATCTAATTCATTCAAGTGATTATTCTAAATTGCGCTCTCCCCAATCGTACATATTGTGAAGAATCGGTACAAATTGTTGACCCAAATTCGTTAAAGAATATTCTACACGTGGTGGAACCTCTTTATAAACTTCACGGTGTACGAGTCCATCATGTTCTAATTCTCTAAGTTGCTTTGTTAACATCGATTGTGTAATATCTGGAAAACTTCGATTTATCTCTCCAAATCTTCTTGGCTTTTCAGAAATATACCATAGAAGTATTAACTTCCACTTACCGCCAACCATCTTTTGTACTTTGGATAGTGCGCAATCAGACGAATATTCCTTTGCTTTCTTCATGTTTTCTCCTCCAATTATATATATTATACTCTAAAAACCCTGTAGATTAACAATACTATGATTTTTGTTAGTATGTACTAAAAATAGTAGTACTTGTTGAAAATAATGTATTGAGATATGCTAATAATAACATAATTATTTGGTGAAGTCATTCTGAAGAAGATAATTATAATTTATAGATAATGGAGGAATAAGGATTGAAATCATCTAAAAAGATGTTGCTAGCCTCACAAAATATGAATTACGGTGCTTCGAGTAGTGCATGGAGATCCAATCCATATCATTATATGGATTCAGATTCCCTTGTAAAAGCAGCAAAGTGGTCAGAAAAAGGTAAGTTTCAATTTATCTTTATGGCGGATCATCCAGCTGTACGTGAGGACTTAACCACTCATGCCCCTTCCGCGACGATTGATCCTATTGTTATTACAAGTCAAATCATTCGAGAAACTGAAAAAATTGGGATAGTCCTTACTCAATCGACAACATTCAATTATCCCTATACTGTAGCACGTCAATTAAAGGCGCTTGATGTATTAAGCAAAGGTCGTATAGGCTGGAATGCTGTTACAACAAACGATCCGCGAATCGCAGCTAACTATGGAGAAGGAATTTCTGATCGTACAAAGAGATATGAACGTGCACATGAGTTTATCCAAATTGTGCAGGCTTTATGGGGAAGCTGGGGTGAATCTGCACTAAAACTTGATACAGAAAAAGGAGTATTTGCAGAAGGTTCACGAATCGCACCCATCAATTTACAAGGTAAATACGTTTCTTCTCAGGGACCATTACCGATTCCGCCTTCATCACAAGGACAGCCCATTATTTTTCAGGCGGGAGGGGGACAGGAAGGTCTGGAGCTTGCTGGCATGTATGCTTCTGGGGTTTATTCGGTTGCGTCAGATATAGAATCAGGACGAGCACACCGAACAAGCCTCAATCAAATTACCCAAGCTGTTGGGCGAAATGCCAATGAGATAAAAATGTTTATGGGGTTGTTCACTACTGTAGGCAACACATATGAAGATGCACTGAATCGTAGAAAAGAAATGCTTTCCTTAATGGCCGATGAACTACCTGCTAAAGTGCAGCATTTATCGTCATTAGTTGGTGTATCAATTCAGGAAAGTAATCTTCACCAACCATTGCCTGAAGAATTACAAAAACATTTAGTTCCTAATCCTTATCAGCTGCATTCGAAAAGAGCTGTTGAACTACTGAAAAAAGGATTAACTGTTTATGATGTACTAGCACATGGTGTGACCGAATTTCACCATACTGTTCTTGGTACTCCAGAACACATTGCGGATGAAATGCAAGAAATTTTTGAGGCAGGTGCTTGCGACGGATTTGCAATTGTTGTAGACCAAACGCACGATGGATTACCAGCATTTGTAGAAAAGGTTATTCCTATTTTGCAAAAGCGTGGATTGTTTCATGAAGATTATGAAGGAACAACTTTACGTGAACATTTAGGAGTGCCTTATCAATACGGACGTACAAACTAAAAAAACAATATAAAGGAGTAAAAAATATGATTCAACGATTATCCATTTTAGATAGGGCTCCAGTAGATGATGGCACAACTGGAGAAGAGGCATTACTAAATACTCTGAAATTAGCAAAGGTGGCTGATAAACTTGGTTACGAGCGATTCTGGGTTACTGAACATCATAATTTACCAACCGTTGCAAGTGCTTCTCCTGCAATGCTAATTGGACAAATAACAGCTGCTACAAATCGAATACGTGTAGGTTCAGGAGGAGTAATGCTTCCTAACCATTCACCTTTAAAGGTGGCTGAAGATTTCAAACTATTGGAAGCATTTTATCCAGGACGAGTTGATTTAGGAATAGGGCGTGCTTCTGGATCAGATGGTTTAACATCACTCGCACTCCGTCGTTCACAACAACCCTATAATGCTGATGATTTACAAGCATTAGTCCATGAGTTGATAGGGTATGATGCAAATCAACAAGTAAAAGGCGATAACCAATTTAGCCATATCGTTGCAATGCCGAGAGAGGTATCATTACCACCAATTTCTCTTTTAGGATCCAGCCCATATAGTGCTAAATTAGCTGCTACAGAAGGATTGAATTATTCTTTTGCATACCACTTTAATCCGATAGGAGCAAAAGAGGCTATTACACTATATCGTAATCTTTATAAGAAGAAACATGGCAAGGATGCTCCTTCAGTTATTTTAGGTTTATCTGTTATTGGTGGCGAAAATGATGATGAAGTAGCTGTTCAAAAGAAAGTAATGTCGATAAAATATTTGCAAAACATGGGTGCTTTGCAAAACGTTGATTTTTCAAACGTTGAAAATATAAGTATTCCAGCAGAACTTCAATCAGTGGCCCAATCTTATCTATCCACTTTAGTGATAGGTACATGGGATGAGTTGAAAATAAAGCTGGATATACTGTCTAATGAGTTAAATGTGCAGGAACTCATCATTACAACCTCACAAAGAGGATTTGAAACTCGTTTAAAATTATATGAGAAGTTAGCTGAACTTTATGGGATAAATAAATCAAAAGGTTACTAGCTTTTGTCACAAAAATAATAATTGAATAGGCGGTAAGGATCCATGTTCTTCTCGAGCCTTAGGCTTAGCTTTAAAAGGACATTTTATTCGAGATATTCTGGCTCACGAAGTAATAAATTATCATCCTGTTGTTGCAGGAACTCCGAAGTAGGTTGCTGACTTTAATACGCTTAGATTTTTAACGGTAAGTTGACACTTGAATTTCATCGTGTTATATATAGCTTGCTAATCATATTGGAACCATTTGAGGGGATGCTATATGGAAGAGAAGGTTGATTGTGATATTCGTGAGTTGTTAGATAAAATTTCATCTCGAATGCGTCGTGACTATAGCGAAAGC
The DNA here is from genome assembly GCA_026169375.1 of Sporosarcina sp. Classification (GTDB taxonomy): domain Bacteria; phylum Bacillota; class Bacilli; order Bacillales_A; family Planococcaceae; genus Sporosarcina. The sequence continues at coordinate 19,333 of JAPFCR010000003.1, forward strand.
TTAAGAGAACTTGACCTGTATGTAGGCCAAGATAATTTGCTTCATCGTTTATGGTCAGGTGACGGGGTTACACAAATGCAGTTATGCGAGCATTTAAATTGCGAACCACCTACTGTAACGAATATGGTTAAATCACTGGAGCAAAACGGGTTTATTTACCGCAAACGTGATCAGAAAGATGCTAGGGTGATGCGGATTTATCTAACAGAAGAGGGAAAAGAACTAGAAAAACCGATTGAAGCCAAATGGAGAAAGCAACAAGAAAAATTGCTCAATTCCATTTTACCGGAAGAGCGAATGTTATTAAGGCGTATTATGAAGCAAATGGAGAGTAATTTGTTTTAAGTACTCTCTTCTTATATATTTAGCAAGCTAATTAAATTGGGCTTGAGAATAAAAAAGTGTCAGTCACTTTGCCTTGATACTTAGCAAGCTAATTAAATTGCGTCGTATATTTACATCAAAGGAGAATTTAATGATGATAGCAAAGAATACAAAAGAATTAAAACTATCCATATTGGATTTCGTTCACGTATATAAGGATTCCAATCCTATGGAAGGTCTTAATAATACAACAGAGGTTGTAAAGTTAGCAGATAAACTCGGGTTTTTTAGGTACTGGTTTACTGAGCATCATAATACGACGAGTCAAATCAGTACTTCCCCAGACTTGTTAAGTTTGCATGCAGCATCTCAGAGTCGACATATTCGTGTTGGTTCCGGTGGAATTATGTTACCCAATCACAGTCCATTGAAAGTGGTAGAAAACTTTACTTTACTTGAAGCGCTTCATCCTGGAAGAATAGATCTAGGCTTAGGGAGGGCTTCCGGAACAGACGGTTTAACGGCAAGGGCTTTGCAAGGATCATCAGATGGTTTTCCTACTCAATTAAATAACTTGCTATCCTTCTTTTCGCGGAATATTCCCGGAAATCATCCTTACAGTCAAGTCAAAGTTCCTGGTGACGCTTCGTTGATTCCTGAGCTTTATATGCTAGGCTCCAGCCAGGGAGGCGTACAGTTCGCGATTGAAGAAGGACTTGGGTTTGCATTCGCTGCGCATTTGAACCCGACATTGGCAGTACCGATATTACGTGCATATCGTGAAAACTTTGTTCCTTCAGTGTATATGCAGGCGCCTAAAAGTATATTAGCGATCCCTGTTATTACTGCTGAGACTGAAGAAGAGGCGAAGTACTTGGCTGGTCCACTAGAGCTCATGTGGGCAAGGATGTTTTCTGGATCACCAGATATATCTTTTCCTACCTTAGAAGAAGCGTCATCCTATGTGTATACGCCTGGCGAAGAAAGAGTCAGGGAGCAAAACAGTGAACGATTTATTATCGGAAGTATTAAAAACGTCGCGAAAAAATTGAAGGAAAAAGCAAATGAAGCACAAGTTGACGAAATTATGGTAGCTGATTTTTATCCTGAACAGACTGCGCGGCTGAAAGCTTTTGAATTATTGGCTAAAGAATTTAATCTTAGCAGAAATGAGGAGCAACATGGAAAATAAAAAACAACTTAAAATAGGTGCAATTGTTGATGGTGTAGGTTGGAGTTATACAGCATGGCGTCATGCTGATATGTCTGCCAATGCAAGCGAAAGTGTAGACTTTTATGTTGAGAAAGCAAAACGGGCTGAAGAAGGCAAGTTTGATATGATTTTTTTAGCTGATGTAAGCCATATAGGCCCCAACATGATTCCACATTATTTGAGTATGTTTGAAGGAGTAACAATCCTCTCCGCGCTAAGTATGGTGACGAGTCATATAGGACTTGGTGCCACCATTGCAACATCTTATGCAGATCCTTTTACAGTAGCAAGACAGATGGCTTCTCTCGATAAAATAAGTAACGGGAGAGCCGCATGGAATGCGATTACCTCTAATCCAGGTGGTCTGGCTAATTATAGTAGAAAGCATTTTTCAAAAGCTGATTTATACCCTCTGAAAGAAGAGTTCCTTGAAATTGTAGAAGGGTTATGGGATTCCTATGAAGATGATGCCTTTATTCGTGATAAAGAAAGTGGGATTTTCTTAAATCCAAATAAGATGCATCCATTGAATTATAGAGGAAAGTATTTTTCCGTAGACGGACCTTTAAATATTAGCCGTTCTCGACAAGGAAGACCGGTCATTTTTCAAGCAGGTACTTCGCCAGAATTTATGGATATTGCTGCGAAACATGCTGAAGGCGTACTTGTAAATGGGGATGATTTTAATTATGCCAGACGATTTAGTGGGGAATTAAGACGAAGAGTAGCCCTAGCAGGACGAGCGCCTGAAGACCTGTTGATTATGCCAACGCAACAGATCATCGTTGGAAGAACAGAAGCTGAGGCGAATGAAAAGTTTCAGGAGTTACAAAGATTACTACCTCCAGGATATGGTATTCCGAAGCCTCCATTTTTCGGATCAGCAGAGACTGTGGCAGATATGATTGAGCATTGGTATCGGGCAGGGGCAATGGACTTATTACTCCTAAGACAAGAACATCCTTCTGGAATTGATGATTTCATTGACTTGGTCGTCCCTATTTTGCAGGAGAAAGGAATCTTCCGAAAAGAATATGAATCTGATACTTTGCGCGGAAACCTAGGCCTTCCTTATCCAGAGAATAGATATGCGTCCTTATAATCCTGATGACGTCAAGATGTTTACAGGTTTTATTTGTTCATTAGGCTCAACTGAAGAAGAAGTTCTTGAACAGTGAAGATGCATGTTTGATAAAAAATAATACATTGATGTATAAAAGGCAATTCGAGTAGAAAAAGGGGGATTTATTATGTCAAATGAAGAAAATCAACAGTTGTTTAAAGAAGCCATGGGTAATTATCCGACAGGTGTTACTGTGGTTACGACGACAGATCATGAGGGAAAACCAGTTGGATTAACGGTCAATTCATTTGCTTCTGTATCGCTGGATCCACTTATGATACTTTGGTCCATTGATCATAAAGCTTCTTCAATTCACACGTTTAAAGAAAGTGCGAAGTTTGCAGTCCATCTATTAGCAGAAGATCAGCAGGAGCTAGTGAAGCAATTTTCTAGTAGAGATGTAGACCGTTTTAGTAAGGTGAAATGGGGTTTTTCGGATAATCACTTACCTGTTATTGAAGATGCTTTCGCTGTCTTTGAATGCGAAACATTTCAAACTGTGGAAGCGGGAGACCATACGATTTTAATTGGGTCAGTCATAAATATAACTACGGAAAAAAAGAATCCTCTGCTCTATCATCGGAGACATATTGGAGCGATACCATCTGAGTTTTACGCGCAATTAGATAAAGAATAGGTTTTAAGGTTAATAAAAATTGAAAAGAGGTTCCCACAATGAATAACAAAAAATTACGAGCAGGTATTATAGGCGGGTCAATTAATAACGGATGGGCTAGAGGGACACATATTCCAGCAATGGAGCATCTGAATGAGCTTGGATAGGTTACACTTAGTTAGACAATGAAATTAAGGTCTAGTAGAATACAATAAAAGAAGTGAGGAGAATCTACTGTGACCGAAACAAGAACACGAAGAACATTTACCCCAGAATTTAAAAGCCAGTTAGTACGACTTTATGAGAACGGAAAATCACGCGCTGACATCATTAGAGAGTATGAATTATCGC
>JAPFCR010000025.1 GCA_026169375.1 Sporosarcina sp.
GGACAGGTGAGACCCCGCAGTGGAGCGAAGCGACCGAGGAGGCTCGCCGCCCGCCCCACGGAAAGCGTGCGCCTGGAATGGAGATCAACATTATTCGGGAATTTTTAGTGTAAGGTTAATTATGAAATTGACTCTGATGTATAAAAATAAAGTAATTATAAGTGTATAGATGTTTTATTTTTAAAATCATGGTATAATACTGTTGATTTACTAAATAAATGATTATATTAGGGAGGCAAGGCATGTTAGTTTTAGCAATTGTTGTTGCTTTTATAGCATCGCTTATACTCACTCCGCTTGTTCGAAAGTTTGCTTTCCGTATCGGAGCAGTTGATCAACCGAATTATAGAAAAGTTCATACAGGAATTATGCCTAGAATTGGTGGGCTTGCAATATTCGGCGCTTTTTTAATAGGATATGTCATTCTTCGTCCTGAAGATAGCCACTCAACTGGTATTTTAATTGGTGCAATGCTTATTATTTTAACTGGTTTTCTAGATGACATGATGGAAATTACTGCCAAAGCAAAAATCGTTGGGCAATTAGCAGCTGCAATCGTTGTTGTTACATGGGGCGGTTTGCAAATCGATTTTATTAATTTGCCTTTTGGTGGACAACTTGAATTTGGATTTTTAAGTATTCCAATCACAATCATTTGGGTTATTGGAATTACCAATGCGATAAATTTAATAGATGGTCTTGATGGACTAGCAGCAGGCGTTTCGACAATTGCGTTAATTTCATTAGCAATTATGGCAGGTTTAATGGGGAATCCATTTGTCGTTGCAACTGCAGCTATTTTAGCAGCAAGTTCGTTTGGATTTTTGTTTTTCAACTTTCACCCAGCGAAAATTTTTATGGGGGATACAGGTTCGTTGTTTTTAGGGTATATGATCTCAGTTCTTGCGTTATTAGGCTTTAAAAACGTAGCGGTCATTTCATTAATTATCCCTGTTATCATTTTAGGTGTACCAATCTCTGATACATTCTTTGCGATTGTACGCCGTATTCGAATGAAACAAAAAATTTCAGCACCTGATAAATCGCATTTACACCATTGTTTAATCAGAAGTGGATTTTCACATAAACAAACGGTGCTCATTATTTATGGAATCGCAGCGCTATTTGGTTTAGCCGCAATTCTGTTTTCACAAGCGACTGTATGGGGTTCAGTGATTCTGATCGTTCTCATTTTATTAGCACTTGAACTACTTGTCGAAGTCATAGGGCTAGCTGGAGCGAATTATCGACCGCTCTTAAATCTTGTACGAATGATTGGACGATAAAATATACAATAACGGGGGGCTAAGACGCTTATATAAGTGTCTTGGCTTTTTTGTGCTTGGAAATTAGTCGTTTGGATTTCTAGTAGGGAAGGGAACCCGTCTTTCGAAGAAATGAAGCGCTAAAAAGTAAAAAAAAAGAACTGCCTTTTCACTAAATCTCTAGGCAGTTCCTTTAATTATGAAATGTAATTCAGTTGATTAGTCGTTCCTACTGGAAGCTTCGTTTAATTCTTTGCTTTCAGATGAAAAAGTTTTATCCGTTAAAGTTGTAGAAAACGGTGAAAGTTCAAGATGGGTCTTTAATTCATAAATGGTTTCTTCTAAAGCCTCTTCATCGATTATCCAGTAGTAAGGCCCTGCTGACCAGTCATCAGTACCACTGATACTAAGTGTTGTGATTTCCGGTAATCCACCTTTAACGTATTCCAAAAATGATTTCATTTCATTAGGCTTCATGTTTGTTTTCATATTGTCACCAATCGCATCAATTACATCACCGTATTTCGTAATCGATTTAATGGAAAAAGCTTCTTTCATAATTGCTTGTAAAATCATTTGCTGACGTTTACCTCGCTCTACATCGCTGTCTAATTTACGCGTCCTAGCAAGGGCAAGCGCATGACGTCCGTCTAGATGTTGTTGGCCTTTTTTAAGTTGAACTGTACGGTGATCATTTTCATCTAACTCGATGTGATCATAAGGAACTTCAACGTCAATTCCACCAACTGCATCGACTACATCAATAAAAGCATTGAAATTCATCTTGATATAATAATCAATTGGGATATCCAAAAAGTGTTCTACTGTATCAATTGTTCCTTCTGTTCCGCCGAATGCATGTGCATGATTAATTCTGTCTTTTCGTTCCCGGTTTGGGTCATAAACGTAAGAGTCACGCGGGATGCTTAAAAGCTTAACAGTTTTCTTCTTATTATTTAATGTCGCGACGAGTAATGCATCTGATCTTCCTTTTTCTTGTCGTACGTCACTTTCATCAACACCAATAAATAAAATAGAAACATTATCTTTAATGGGTTCAACTGCTTCGTCGCGTAAAACTGACTTCGTTCTGTCGTCTAATGCTTCATAGGCACGATTTGCTGCATCATTTGCTTTTTTTTGTAGAAAAACCCCGTAACCGACGACGCTTAAAAAAAGGGTCACTGCAATTAATAAAAAAGCTTTTAGTATACGATGTCTCGTCGTTCGTTTTTTCTTTTGTTGTTGATATTCTGTTCTTTTCATTTTAAATTTCCTCCATGTTTCAAGATACAAGGCTCTGAAAACGGCCAAGTTAGGAGTAAAAAATTTTTAAATGATAAAACGATCATAAGTTATTTGACAATTATTTACTTTTATCATTCATTTTTTTCACAAAGATTAGATAACTCGACTAAGTATACTACTTTCCGCTTTATAAGTAAAATAAAATTAATCAAATCGAAGCGTCTGAAACGCCCTGATACTTCAAAATGCGTAGTGTTAAGCAAAATTTCTACATATTATTTAAAGGGCAGAATGATTTATGCTGAAAGTGTAAAGCATGAAGTATAAATAGTTTGCCCGTATTTTAATTGGGGATGTATGTTAGCTGTCAAGCATTTTATTCAGCTGGAAATTCCAAGAAAACTTTTTCAGATGAAGAAATAGCACTTTGACCATTCGTGATTTCAGTCATCCATTCTGTGAATGTGTCTGTTTCCGCAACTGGCACGTAAATATAAAGTTCGACTGCTTCCGCATAAGTAATTTCTTTTAGTGGATAAACAGATTGTCTTACTTCATTTTCTACTTTGCCAAGCCATGTATACTCAATTGCAACTTTCATGACATCATGTGCTTTACGTTTAACAACATGAGTCGCCTCAATGCCCTCAGAAGTTGCGCGACCGTATGCACGAATGAGGCCTCCACTGCCAAGTTTAATTCCACCGAAATAGCGGGTGACGACAACTGTCACATCTTGTAATTTTTGTTTTTTTAATACTTCAAGCATAGGGACGCCGGCAGTTCCAGAAGGTTCCCCGTCATCATTGGCTTTTTGAATTTCATCATGCTCGCCAATAAGATAAGCAGAACAATTATGTGTCGCATTATGATGCAGTTTTTTTATTTCATTTATAAAATCAATGGCTTCTTCTTCGGTTTCTGTTCGCTTCACGTAAGTTAAAAATCTAGATTTCTGAATCACATATTCACTCTCTCCGTAAGGTTTGACAGTACGGTAATCTGAGCGCATTTTACAACCCCTCCACTACTTGTAATCAAATTTTAATATCCATTTGCTTATCTAATGATATAATATATATGGTCTGTAATAAACTCATACAGCCTACAACATCAAAACATGAAGGATATTTTTATGCTTTGGAGTGAATGAATTGAAGAATGAAGGAATTGATTTGAAGGCGCTAGACATTATATTCGATAGTATGGTTCAGACAATGAGCCAGTCAAAAGATGATATATATATAATTAGTGAGCAAAGTCGAGAATATTACGAACAATTAAAGTATGAGTTAGAAGAAATTAAGCATGAAATTGCGATATTAATTATGAAAACTGATGCGTTAGAAATAAAAAGTCGCGAATCGCGTCATTATCTTGCGACTGTTTCGAAAGATTTCACACGTTATTCCGAAGAAAAAATTCGGAAAGCGTATGAAAAAGCGAGTGAATTACAAGTAGAACTGTCGATGAACGACATGAGAGAGAAGCAGTTAAGACAGAGAAGAGATCAATTAGAACGGCGTCTTGAAACATTACTTGATACAATCCAAAGAGCCGATCAACTTGTGAATCAAGTGACAGTCATCATTAACTACTTAACGTCTGACTTGAAAGGTGTAGGAGAGGCACTTGAAGAAGCGAAACACAAACAAGACTTTGCCATTCGTATTATTGAAGCGCAAGAAGAAGAACGAAAAAGATTATCGCGTGATATCCATGACGGACCGGCTCAAATGTTGGCGAATATATTATTACGTACTGGTTTAATCGAAAAAGTATTTAAAGAAAAAGGAGAAATGGCCGCTATAAAAGAATGGAAACATTTAAGGGAGAGTGTTCGTTCTACTTTAATAGAGGTGCGGCGTGTAATTTTTGATCTTCGTCCGATGGATCTAGATGATTTGGGGCTAATCCCAGCCTTACAAAAGTATTTAGGAACAATTGATGAGTTTGAAAAAGAAATTACATTGGAATTTCAAAGTATCGGAAAAGAAGAGCGGCTTTATTCAAATTTTGAAGTTGCAGCTTTTAGACTTGTTCAAGAATCAGTCACAAATGCGATAAAACATGGTCAGCCCACTCATATTTGGGTGAAAGTTGAATGGCTTCCAGATATGCTTAATATTATTGTAAAAGATGATGGTATTGGGTTTGAAAAGGACGAAGTGAAAGAAAAGTCTTTTGGTTTAATTAGTATGCGAGAGCGTATTGATCTATTGAAAGGAAACATGAAAGTAAATTCAGTTAAAAACCAAGGAACAACCATGCTATTTCAAATCCCTTTAACGATAGAAGACCAGGAAGATTAAATTCATTGGAGGAAATAAAATGTCGACAACAAAAATTGTAATTATAGATGATCACCAATTATTCCGTGAGGGTGTTAAACGAATTTTAGATTTTGAAGATACGTTTGAAGTCGTCGCAGAGGGCGATGACGGAAATGAAGCGGTAGAACTATATGAAAAGTATCAACCAGATGTGCTCCTAATGGATATTAATATGCCACATATGAACGGTGTAGAAGCGACAGAAGCACTTTTAAAGAAGTATCCAGAAGCTAAAGTGATTATTTTATCAATTCATGATGACGGGTCTTACGTGACACATGCACTCAAAACAGGTGCGCTCGGTTATATGTTAAAAGAGATGGATGCAGATGAAATTATTGAAGCGATTAAAGTTGTATCTGTCGGTGGTTCTTACTTACATCCAAAGGTCACACATAATCTCGTCGTAGAGTTTAGACGTTTAAGTGAACGTGAAAATAAGGGCGCTTTCCAACAAGTAGAAATTCGTCGTCCGTACCATATATTAACAAAACGTGAAAGTGAAGTCCTCCAGTTATTAACAGATGGACAAAGCAATCGAACAATTGGCGAAACATTATTTATATCTGAAAAGACTGTTAAAAATCACGTGTCTAGCATCCTACAAAAAATGGGGGTCAATGACCGTACACAAGCTGTAGTCTCGGCGATTAAAAATGGTTGGGTTGAAGTAAAATAATTGGTTTCATGTAAAGAAAAGGGCCATCCAGTAGGAGAGCCCTTTTTCGCTTTTTAAAACGACCTTTCACTGCGTAGGAAAAGTTGTCACGGATTTTTGAACGATCTGATGAAATCTGCCATCGAAAAACTTGACGGATGATTGATAAGCATTCATGAGATGTATACAATTAGAAGTAATGATCTCTAAGAAATGGTTTTGATATGTTTAACAGGAGGAAAGTATAAGATGAAAAAAATACAAATTGCACTCATCGTATTTGCATTGCTTTTATTAGGCGCTTGTGCCGATCAAAGCAATCAAGCAGAACAAGAAGAAAAAAATACTGACGATGAAAAAATTGGTTTTAGCATGACAGGCGGTTCTATCGAAGAAGCGTCAGGCGTTCCTGAAGATGAAAAAGAAGCAATCTTAGAAGCGTTTAATACTTATATTAAAACGTTCAATGAGCAAGATTTAGAAGGATATCTAGCGATGATTGGCAGCAATTATGATGTAGACGAAGAACGAGAATTTATAGAATCTCATTTTGAAAACTATGAACAAACCCGAGAACCTACAAATGTTACGATTGTGAAATATGATGAAACGGAAGCCCAAGTATTTGCGAATCTAGACAATCATTTAAAACAATTATCAACTGGGTTTGAAACGGGTGATAAAATTAGACAAGTCACTGTATTTGAAAAGGAAAATGGGGATTGGAAAGTGAAGTCCGTTCATTCAATCGGTGAAAATGAAGGACAACAACCAAATAATGAATGATTTGTAAACTAGTAAAGGAGTAAAAATTCCTTTGCTAGTTTTATTTTTGAGAAAATACATGATAAAACTGCGCAAGCTTAAATCACTTAGAAATAACGTAAGAAGCTTGTAAAAAAATATAGATAGAATCAAAAATAATCAGTTGGCTTGCGCAATAAAAAGAAAGAATTGTTCATCCGATGGTTATGTAGCGGAAAAATTAAGTATTAACTGATGTTAGGTGTCGTATGTATCCACGGGCCATTAAGTTGAACAAACTTATTTTGATATGCGCGCTGTAATAAATAGGCAAGTGCAATTTGTCTTTGAATGGTTGTTTCGGATGTTTGAATTTTTATCCTATAATTATTCGTTAATTCGATCATTGTATAGCCTGCTTCACAAGGTCTAAAATTTGTAATTGCATGAAAGGCAATCCAAATATTTTGTTCGGATGTTGCGGAAAGAGTAGGAATCATAATTAACGGGATCCCGTGGTCAACAGCAATGACAATAGGCACTTTATGGCGGCTGTTTAATATTTCTCGTGCAAAATTCGTAGCGACTTTTAAAGTAGTGCCGTAATGGTGACAAGAGGATCGCACGAGGTGTATAGATTTTCTAGGATGTAGGAATTGCTTGTCCTTTTCGATGATCAAGGTATTCAGTCGATTTTCTTTTCTCACAGTTTGTAAAATTAATGTGTTTGTCGTAATGATGTAAGGTTTATCCGGATTGAGAATTTGCAAGTAATATTCACTCCTTAATCTATGTATCGTATATCCCTATTATATAATAGGAAGACTAGATTGCAATGAAAATATTGATTAATCAGAAACTTCTAAGTATAATATATGCATTACTATAGAAGAAACAAGTCAGGAAGAGAAAAAACGAAAGCCACTTAAGTTTGCGGGCTTTCGCTTTTGTCTTATCATTTATTTCTCTTGAAGTGTTTGATAATCAATTGCTGCTGCACCTAAAATTTTCGCAGCAGTCAACATCGCACTTTCTTCGATATCAAATCTTGGGTGGTGATGTGGGTAATCATCTTCTGGTCTAGCACCCGTAAAGAAGAATGTACCCGGTACTTTTTCTAAGTAATAAGCGAAATCTTCTCCGCCCATATGTGGTGCAGTTTCAAGAACATACGCTTCGCCTAAAACATCTTCTGCGACAGATTTTAAGAAGTGTGTTTCTTCTTCATGGTTGACAACCGCAGGATATCCACGCGTATAGTCGATATTAATTGTACAATTGTTTGCTAAAGCAGTTCCTTCAAGTACACGGCGAATTTCTCTTTCCATAAGATCACGCGTTTCTGGTGTGAATGTTCGTACAGTACCACGAAGCGTTGCTGTATCTGCAATGACGTTAAATGCATTATCTGCAATGAAAGCACCAATTGATAAAACAGCTGAATCAATCGGGTCAACGCGTCTTGCAACAATTTGTTGTAAGTTTGTTACGAGCTGTGAGCCGATGACAATCGCGTCTTTCGTTTGATGTGGGTTGGCACCATGTCCACCCGCGCCTTGTATTGTAATTTCAAACATATCCGCCGCAGCCATTGTCGGACCTACCGCATATTCGATCGTTCCGGCATCTGTTTGAGACCATAAATGTGTACCGAAAATGGCATCAACACCGTCTAAACAACCTGCTTCAATCATTGAAATTGCGCCACCTGGCGTTAATTCTTCCGCATGCTGGTGAATGAAAACATATTCTCCCGTAAGGTCCTCATGTAATTCATGAAGCGCTTTCGCTAGTTGTAAGAGTGTCGCTGTATGGCCATCATGCCCACAAGCGTGCATAACACCTGGAACAGTCGATTTGTACGGAACGTCTTTTTCATCTTGAATCGGAAGCGCGTCAAAATCCGCACGTAAAGCGACTGTTTTGCCAGGTTTACCACCTTTTACGCGTGCTACAACCCCGTTGCCGCCAACGTTCGCTTCTACATCAATGCCGAGCTCATTATAAAAATTAACTATGTATTGTGCAGTTTTCTTTTCTTTAAAAGATAATTCAGGATGCATATGAAGATGTCTTCGAATGACGACCATATCCTCGTAAGCAGTTGTTAGTTTTTCAAATAATTGGTTTTTCAATCGTATACCCCTTTCCCAAACAAACGCTTTTTTAAAAGTTTGGTGACCGAACTTTCATTATATTGTAACAATGAAGAGAAGAACATTCAATCGAAAAAATAAAAGAGCTGCCCAGAAGACAGTTCTTTTATTTATCATCTTGTTTCGCTTTATAGGTTGTTACATAAGGTGCGCTTGAAAAAATATGTGGTTTTCTCTCTAAGCCTGTTCCATTTTTATTGTCTTTAATGATTTTTTGATAGGAAATAGAGTCTTTCCAAAGGTCAAAGAAAGTTTTATCCGTCCACTCCGTTAAAAATATATACGTATTAGAGCTGGCTGGACGTAATAGGCGGTGCGCAAGAAAGCCAGCCTCATTTTCAACGTTATCGACGCGACTTGACATCCAATGTTCAAAAATCGGACGACCTTCATCTGTTGTAGGCACATGGTGAAGTGCAAAGTAACCTTCTTCCTGTAAAGAACCAGCTGAAGCGATTACCTCGTATTTCATAGGACTTTGAAAAACAGAATCACGCGTTGTTTCATGTATTAAGAGTGAGTTTCCGATACCTTCCATAACAATCATGTTTTCATTGGCATATTTTTTTCCTAAAGACTTCATAAAATCTCTTGTTCCAGATGTAATAAAAAATTTCATAACAATCCCTCCATATATATTCATGCTTAACTACAGGGAAAATTCCTTTGTATTTATAATATCATAAGCTTTATTTATATTTCCCCTTATTTTAAAATTTGAAACGCTTGTTTATAAGATGAGGTCATTGGTGGAGAGAAAAAGAAGTGGGGAATAAAAGAAAGCAGCTACGGTAGATAATTTCTTTCCCATAGCTGCTAATAAGTATTATAGAATATTGCAGACGTCACATTTATGTCGGTAGCATTTAGATTGTTCCACAATGGCCTCACCACATATCACACATTTTTTAGTCGGAATTTTTTTGAGGAAATCTATTTTGTTTTCCATCATATATCGTTCTCCTTCACTGAATTAGTTAGAAATTAAATGAATCAAAGCGATTAAATTTCGTGGCAATCATCACATACGTTTGTGTAGCAGTCATGTTGTTCGACCATTTCATTCCCACAATTCCTGCACATTTTCGCTGGTAAGTTTTTGAAAAACTCGATTACGTTTTCGATCATCTTCATTCTCCTCCTTAATTTCATCCCATTGTCAACATTCAGTAAATTCAAAGCAAATTAAATCTCGTGGCAGTCATCACATACGTTTGTGTAGCAGTCATGTTGTTCGACCATTTCGTTCCCACAAGTTCCGCACATTTTGGCTGGTAAGTTTTTGAAGAATTCAATTACGTTCTCAATCATTATATGCATCTCCTTTAAAGTATGTGTACTAATACTGATGAACATATTTGTATTGTATTATAACACAGAGTCGAATGTCAAGACTTAATTCAAGTTTTCAGATAAAATAATAGAGAATCTATTTAAAGGAGCGATTTTGTTATGTATTTTATCGATAATAAAGGCATTACAGACCCACAAATAAACCTTGCAATTGAAGAGTATGTATTGCGTACGATGAATATTGAAGAAGACTCATTTTTATTATTTTACATAAATGAACCATCAATTATCATCGGGAAAAATCAAAACACAGTTGAAGAAATCGATACGGACTTTGTTGAAAAGAATGGGATTAAAGTGGTGCGTCGTCTTTCAGGGGGCGGGGCAGTTTATCATGATTTAGGGAACTTAAACTATAGTTTTATTACAAAAGATGATGGAGAGTCATTCCGTAACTTTCAAAAATTTACGGAACCTGTTGTAAAAGCACTTGCGAATATCGGCGTGAAAGCAGAACTTATTGGCCGAAATGATCTTCTCGTAGACGGTCGTAAAATCTCTGGGAATGCGCAGTTTGCGACACAAGGCCGTATGTTTAGCCACGGAACGTTAATGTTTGATACAGAAGTGGATACAGTTGTCTCTGCTTTACGCGTTCGAAAAGATAAAATCGAATCAAAAGGAATTAAGTCGATTCGAAGCCGAGTGGCGAATATCTCAGAGTATCTTGACGAACCAATGACAATTGAAGAGTTGCGTATGGAAATATTAAAGTCGATTTTTGACGGGGAAGAAAATATAAAATATAAAGAATTAACGGATGAAGATTGGGAAAATATTCATGAATTATCGAAAGAGCGCTATGCGAATTGGGATTGGAATTACGGGAAATCACCGAAGTTTAACGTGCAACACTCCCAGCGTTTTCCAGTTGGCAGCATCGACGTTCGCCTTCAAGTGAAGAAAGGGTTAATTGAAGATATTGCGATTTTTGGTGATTTTTTCGGTATCGGCGAAATTGAGAAAGTCCAAGAGAAATTACGTGGTGTGTCTTATAATAGACAAGCTATTGAAGACGCATTGGCTGAGGTAGATGTCGCCACATATCTTGGCGGGATTACAACAGAAGAATTTATCCAATTAATTTATTGATTATCATATGAAGAAATCCAAGGTGCTGCGGCATTCTTGGGTTTTTTTATGTGAAATTGGCTACAGCTAGAAGAAGAAAATGGTTTGTCATCTAATTGAAATGATTCTGTTTCAATAGAAGAGAATGTTCATGCTATACTATAGGCATTAGAGATAAGGAGGGGAGTATCATGGAGAAGCATCGTATATGCATCGTGGAAGATGATCGTAAAATTGCGGAGTTATTGGCAGATACGTTAAGAAAATATCAATATGAAGTCGCCATCATTGAAGATTTTGACCGTGTTGTTGAGGAGTGTCTAGCGTTTGGGCCGCATTTAATTCTTCTTGATATCAATTTACCTGCTTATGACGGTTACTACTGGTGTCGCCAGTTGCGTTTGCATACCACTTGTCCGATTATTTTTATTTCTGCACGTTCAGGCGATATGGATCAAGTTTTTGCGCTCGAAAATGGTGGGGATGACTTTATAACAAAACCTTTCCATTATGAAATTGTACTCGCGAAAATTCGTAGTCATTTACGTCGTTCGTTTGGTGAGTACGCATCGAAGTCATCTGAACGCATTATAAAAGTTGGTGCGCTTCATTTATATATTGAAAGAATGGAACTGCATGTTCACGGAGAAGTTGTACCACTACAAAAGAAAGAATGTGCCATTTTAGAGCTATTACTCGAAGATTCTCCAAAAGTTGTGTCTCGTGATTTACTATTAGAGCAACTATGGGATGATCAAGCTTTTGTCGATGAAAATACATTGAATGTTAATATGACGCGCGTTCGTAAAAAACTCACGGATTATGATGTAAAATCAACTATTGAAACAGTGCGCGGTGCAGGATACCGGTTTATACCGGATGCGGAGGAATTATGAAAGTAATTAAAATCTTTATGAAAGATCATCTATCCTTTTTGATCTTTCAAGCGCTTCTGATTTTGTTTTTATTTCTCTTATTTTGGCTAGATGGTTTTCGAAATTATCATACGCTCATTTATGCGCTACTCATTAGCGTTATTTTTACGTTTGGATTTTTATGCGCTAAATTGATTATGCGGCGTTCGTTTTACGGGGCAATTGTGAAAGAACCTTCACGAATGGAAGATGCACTCATTCGTAGGATTCACAGCCCCGAACATCGTGAAACAGCGCGTTATATGAGGAAACTTTATAAAGTGTATCAAGATGAGGCTCAAACATTATATTCATCGCAAAGTCGGCAAATTGAATTTATGAATCATTGGGTTCATCAAATGAAAACGCCGATTTCTGTCATTAATTTACTTTTACAAGAAGAGACGTATGACCGAAAAAGCATTGCAGAAGAGCTAGACCGATTACAGGCGGGGCTTGATACGGTACTCGTCAATGCGAGTTTAGAAACGTTTGAAAAGGATATGACCATTGAAAAATTAAATTTAAAACAACTTGTACAAGAAACTGTTACTGCACATAAGCGACTGTTAATTACAAATCGAATTTTTCCTTTGCTTGACATTGACGAAGCATTTACGATTGCGAGTGACCGAAAATGGTTAAAAATTGTCATTGGGCAATTTATTACAAATGCGGTGAAATATACATTTGAAGAAGGAAAGAAAATCTATTTAACCGCAGCACCTGAAAATGCTGGGATTTCTTTTTCGATTCGTGATGAAGGTATCGGTATTCCAACGTCGGATTTAAATCGGATTACGAATGCTTTTTTTACAGGAGAAAATGGCAGATTAACAGGCGAATCGACAGGCATGGGCTTATATATCGCGGCAAAAGTTTGTGAGAAATTAGGCCATGAATTACTCATTGAGTCGGAGCCAAATATAGGGACGACGATTACAGTTGGGTTTAACAATGGTGAAGGAGGCGAAAAAGATGGAACCGATCGTCAAATTGACGGAAATCACGAAGATTTATGAAAGTAAAGTGATGAAACGTGCGTTAAATAGGCTTAGTTTCACTGCTATGAAAGGTGAATTTGTGGCGATCATGGGACCTTCGGGAAGCGGGAAGACAACGCTTTTAAATATGATCTCGACAACAGATTTACCGACATACGGAAAGATTCAAATTGACGGAATTGATCCGGAAAAATTAAAGAAAAATGAATTGGCTTTATTTCGCCGCCGCCATTTAGGATTTGTTTTCCAAGACATTCATTTACTCGATATGCTAACGGCAGAGGAAAATATCGTTTTACCATTAACACTAGACGGACTACCTGTAAGTGAAATGGAAAAACGTGTCGCGAATCTCGCTAGTAAATTAGAGTTACAAGAAATTTTAACGAAACGTCCTGACGAATTATCTGGTGGACAAGCCCAGAGAACGGCGATTGGACGTGCGCTGATCCATCAACCGAAAATTGTTTTAGCAGATGAACCAACGGGAAACTTAGATTCTAAATCGGCAAAAGATGTACTTGAATTACTCAGTGAAATTAATGAAGTTGCCCGAACGACGATTATTATGGTGACACATGACCCGATTGCGGCGAGTTATTGTGATCGTGTGTTATTTATAAAAGATGGTGAGTTTTTCAATGAAATTTATAAAGATGAACGCAGGCAAACATTTTACCAACGAATTTTAAATGTCTTGTCATTACTAGGAGGCCATCATGACGTTTCGACAGTTCGCTTATCGTAATGTCGTCAGGAATCGGCGGGTGTACGCCGCATTTTTCATGGCGAGTGTCTTTTCAGTCATGGTATTCTTTCTGTATTCGATGCTATTGTTCCATCCAACGGTAGAAGACCGGTTTATCCGTGAATTTGCGGTATTTGGTATGGGGATTGCTGAAATTATTTTATATATTTTTACGGTCTTTTTTTTATTTTATTCAATGCGTGCATTTCTTCAAGCACGGTCGAAAGAATTTGGAATTTTACTCCATCTTGGTATGGAAAAACGACAATTAAATCGATTAATATTTTTAGAAACGATGTTCATTGGGGCAGCATCGATTGGTGTTGGAACGACGTTAGGTTATATTTTTTCTAAGTTTTTCTTTATGATTGTTCGTGAAATTGTCTTGTTGCCGGCGTTACCCCTTTATTTATCATGGGAGCCGTTTGCGTTAACGATTGGCGCGTTTTTAAGTTTATTTATCATTATTTCATTGGTTGCACCGGTGTTTATTAAGTCAGGAAAAGTGATTGATTTAATACGCGGGGAAAATGAAGAACAACAAGAATATACCTATTCAAAGTTTCGTGGGTTTCTAGGTGTTTTTCTATTGTTATTTTCTTACACGCTCGCGATGTTCACATCAAATACAATCGTTATTCGGTTGTTCATTTTACTGCCACCGATTGTCTTGCTCGGGACGTATTATTTTTTTACGGATTCGGTTCCGTTGTTTTACCAAAAGCTTCGTACGTTTCGAAAGATTTATTGGAAAAATTATCGCTTAATCTCCATCTCATCAGGGATTATTCGTTTACGAGAAAATGCCAATATGTTTTTTATCGTAACGATTGTATCGACGATTGCGTTTTTATCGGTCGGTACACTCGCATCACTCACATCATTTGCTTCACAATACCGGGCGATGAATCCGCTTGGACTTGTTTATGTAAGTGATATGGAAAACGTGGAAGAAGAAAAACATATTACACAGCTTGAAACAGAATTGACGGAAGAAGAGATTGGGTATTCATTAACAAAGCTTCAAGTTTTACAACAACATTCTTCGTTTTCAAATAGTACAGTTTCTATCTTAAATGTGGCGGATGTGAACCGACTTGCAGCTGATTTAGATGATTTGGCGATAGAGTTGAAACAAGGAGAAGCGCTATTTTTACCGCCATCGAATTCTTCTTTTGAAAACTTAAATGAGCGTTTCGTTGTGACTGATTTGGAAGAAAGTAACGTCACCGTAGCGATTGACGGTGCTTATCCGTATCAACTTTTTCCTGCTTACTCAGTCGGAAGAAATGCAATTGTGTTAAATGCGGTCGATTATCAACGTGTTCAATTAAGTATGGTGAATCGATCGCCTTCTTACTTTAATTATTACGCATTTCACATTCCCGAGTGGCAAAGCACGAAAGATATTGGTTTATCAATTCAAGATACAATAGTGGAGTCATTTCTCATCGAATCGAATGCGGGGCTTTCCTATGCATTTGATAATCCAGGACTGAGCTATTCAATCATTCGAATGACTTTTTCATTATTGCTGTTTATTGGCTTATTATTGGCAGGTGTTTTCTTCCTTGCCACGGGCAGTTTTATATACTTCCAGTTATATACAACACTTGACCAAGATAAGAAAAAGTTTGATGTACTTCGTCGATTAGGGTTAACTGAACAGGAAATGAAAAAGATTATTAACCGCCAATTAATTCCACAGTTTTTCTTTCCGTGGGGAGTTGCGTTACTGCATAGTTCTTTTGCGTTTCTGTCTTTACAAGTCATTTGGGACGCGCTTGCGGAGATTTCGATTGTAAAAGAATTAACGATCGTATTAATCGGATTTACATGTATGCAATTGTTGTATTTCTATTTAATACGTTGGCGCTATTTAGTGCATATTCGAGCGACGGATTAAGGTGACTTAGTCCGCGCTTTTTTTTGGGGTTTTATAGTTTATGACGTTGGTGAAAGAAAATCCTATTACACGCTGATTTCTGTTCCGAGCGGACGCGTTCGGTGGGGCGTGCGGTGAGTCTCCTCGTCGCGAAAACCGCGCTCCTGTGGGGTCTCACCTGTCACGCTAATCCCACCCGAGTCGCCGCTCTGCACTCCAATCAGCTAAGTGAATTTTCAAATGTAAATAGAAAACAAGTGAGATTCCTTGGAAAATTAAAATACGTAAATTGCAATATTAAATGCAACACTCTTTGTGAACCACAATATAAGGTTTTCCATAAGTTTGTTAAGTAATGCATCCAACTTCGACAAGTTTCAAAGCGATTAATTGTTTTTACAGAAACATGCTTCTCGAGATAATCTGATGCTTTCCTGTTCAAATCCTTTTTCGGAGTAACCTTATCCACTAACTCTTTGCCTAAAACCGTCTCTTTAATTGACGGCTTGGTGAGATTTACCTCTTGATTTTTTTCATGGTTGTTGTAAAGTCGCAGTAGATTATTTTTTTAAAAAAAGCGTATTAAAAAAGTGACTTGTCTCCTTTCTCTAGTAGTTTGGTTCGGTGTCGTAACTCAACCTTACAATCTAGGAATCTAGGAGGCGAGTCTTTTTTATAAACAGCATACAAGAATATCCACCTACTGAAATTCACAAACCTTACGGAGAGTGAGAGCGAAGACCTACATACTTACTATTTCAAGTGCGGAAATAGTAAGGTATAGTATAAATAGTAGTGAATTCGTCAACTCCTTAAATTCCCTTCACTTCGTTTCGGTCAGACATTTACCGTTGACGAATGCCACGTTTTTCGTTCTGCAGCTAGTCAGCTTTTAGACGAAAAAAAAGACCGTCAAATGACGATCTTCGTTCTTCAATAAACGTCCCCTAGTGTTGAAATATATTTTTTCGAAATCCTATAAAGAAGCTGACCTTCTTTGCTAGTTTTTCTCGATTTTTATTGTTGTATTTTCTTCATTAATTGTTACATTTTCTATTTCAGAAACTTTTTTTATAGACTCTTCAACTATTTGTTGAATCCTCGCATCATCAACTTTTACATCCTTTAGGAAACTTACTGAAACTGTTAATTCATCAGTGCCACCGCTTACCATTACTGTTTCTATTGAATCCTTATCAAATTCTGTTTGATCTGTAATAGATACTATTATTTCATCTTGTAATTCTGTTAATAAATTTGATTCTGATGATACACCCGCTTCGTTTTCCGAGTCTTCTAGCACTACCTCTTTCGGCTCTGCATTACACCCAACTAATAAAAGCAAACTAACTAAAACCCCTGTTATTATGGCTTTTTTCATCACTTCATAATTCTCCTTTCAAAAATAAATTACACATTCCACAACAATTCTCAAATACTTTGACGTTATACCTTGGTGAAAGTTACAGAATAAATATTAATCTTATTTCACTAAAGTAGGCAAATAAGCACAACACTTATACCTATTACTTTCGAAATAATGCATTTTACTGCTTTTATCCATTTCATACTTTCTTTGTTATGATATACTAAAATTTAGGGAAATAAAAGTTTTCTGAGAATAATGAAATAGGAGCGATATTTATGAGTAAATTTTTTATCAAGTTATCTTCATTAGCATTAGCTTTAGTTGTTGTAAGTATTGGATTAAGCGTTAATGTCAACGCTGCTGAGTTAGAATTGCAAGAACTAGATTCAAATGAATTTAAGAACTCAGTATTCGATGAAACACAAGAAAAT
Organism: Sporosarcina sp.; assembly: GCA_026169375.1. Classification (GTDB taxonomy): domain Bacteria; phylum Bacillota; class Bacilli; order Bacillales_A; family Planococcaceae; genus Sporosarcina. The sequence goes on from JAPFCR010000025.1 coordinate 17,180, forward strand.
GAAGGTGTAAATGATGTAGAACCAGGTATAGGAAATAAAGACTTAATTATACCTTATGGTACATCAAAACCGGCGTTTGTCAATATAGTTGTCGTATATTGTTCTTCTCCCGGATTAACTGTTTAAGCTCGAAATAACGTTTCTGCTAACGCGCTACGCTTGTTCTCCTGTTGATAATAAATCAGAGTTTCACTCTGTTTCATCATCAACA
>JAPFCR010000048.1 GCA_026169375.1 Sporosarcina sp.
ACCGCGCGCCCCTCAGAACGCGTCCGCTCGGAACGGAAATCAACAACGTTTATGATTGATTATAAAAAAAGCAAATTTAATTATATTTAGAAGAGTTTTACCCAGCTTAAATAATCACCCACAAAAACTTGACTCAGTCAATCGATGAACTTTTACAAATCCTTAATAATTATTCGCTATAATAGAGAAGTGTCTATATGAAGTAATGAATTGAAAGTAGGGGTTATTTGTGGGAAACACTAAACTCAAAATCTTAATTGTTGATGATGAACCATCAATACGGACTTTATTGGAGTACAATTTAATACAAGCTGGTTACGAAACAGTACTTGCGGTTGATGGGGAGGAAGCAATTCGGCAAGTTGAAGAGGAAAAACCAGATTTAATTTTGCTTGACTTAATGATCCCTAAAGTTGACGGTATTGAAGTGTGCAAAACATTAAGAGAGCGTCAAGTCAATATTCCGATTATCATGTTGACTGCTAAAAGTGATGAGTTGGATAAAATACTCGGTTTAAATATCGGGGCCGATGATTATATGACAAAACCATTTAGTCCAAGGGAAGTTATTGCCCGCGTACAAGCGGTTTTACGAAGGACAAATCACAATACAACAAAAAAAGCTTCTGGGGAAATATTAACTTCAGGCCCGATCAAAATTTATTTAGACCGATATGAAGCGTATTTAAAAAAAGAGAAGTTGTCGTTCACACCGAAAGAATTCGAGCTGCTCGTTTATTTCATACGCAATAAAAACCGTGTATTGTCTCGAGAAGTTTTATTAAGTGCTGTTTGGAATTATGATTTCGTTGGAGATACACGTATTGTCGATGTTCATGTGAGCCATTTAAGAGATAAAATTGAAGTGGATAAGAAAAAGCCAAAGTTTATCAAGACTGTAAGAGGAATTGGTTATAAGTTTGAAGAGGTGAGGTAATGGCGAAAGGTTTATATGGTCGACTTCTAAGTGCTTATGCGATTCTACTCTCAACAGTTTTAATTGGACTCGGCATTATTTTGGGCCAATTTTTTCCATTGATCTTTGAAAAAATAGAAAACCCAACATCAATAACTTATTATATTTATTTAATCATTACGCTTGTGACTGTGTTTTTATTATCGATGCTGCTGGCAATGAGAATGTTATCAAATTACGCTAAACCAATTGATGAAATTACAGTCGTTGCGAGTAACATTGCATCAGGTCAAACAGTAGATTTAAGTCATTACCCGCAACTGCATTATTATGACGATCCATTAGCGATTGCGATTAAAGCAATTGCTGGAAACATTGAAAAAATCTCAGCGAAACGGGATGTAGATAAAGATCGTTTGAAAACATTAATTGAAAGTATGGGAAGTGGCTTACTGATGTTTGGTCGAGGAGGTACAGTCCGACTTGTCAATGGGACTTTTCGGAAAACATTTGGCTATAAAAGTGAAGAGATTCTAGGTCAAACTGTAAACTCTATTGGATTGCCAATAGAAATTGAAAGATTAATTGAAGACGTTTTTATGACAGAAAATCGATTTGAAACGCAGGTTTGTACGGAAGTAGATGAAAAAATGACAACTTTTAGTGTGTCTGCTGCTCCGGTAATTGGCAATCATGGCAAATGGCTCGGCATTGTTGTGGTCATTCACGACATTACGAAGCTCATTCATTTGGAAGAAGTAAGAAAAGATTTTGTCGCAAATGTATCACACGAACTACGAACACCTATCACGTCGATTAAAGGATTTGCGGAGACACTATTATCAGGTGCAATGGAAGATCGTGAAGTGAGACAAAACTTTTTAGAAATTATTTATAAAGAAAGTGATCGGCTTCATTCGTTGATAAACGATTTGCTTATTTTGTCTGGCGTTGAAAGAGCTGAGTTTACATTGCAGTATGATGAAGTGAATTTAAATGATACGATTCATGAAGCGCTTCAACTTGTATCTGTCGCGATTCAAGAGAAAAATATGAAAGTAATCTATGAGCCGACTAACACATATAAGATAGAAGGAGATAGTAATCGGCTTATTCAAGTGTTTGTCAACTTATTAACGAACGCAATCTCCTATTCGCAAGCTGAGAAAGAGATTACGATTCAAATGGAAAAAACAAAAGATAATGTTTTAGTCATTATAGAAGATGAAGGAATTGGCATTGAAGCATCGGAATTACCGCGACTATTTGAAAGGTTTTATCGTGTAGATGGTGCGAGAAGTCGAGATTCCGGGGGGACTGGGCTTGGGCTCGCCATTGTAAAGCATTTAGTAGAAGCGCATCATGGAACTGTTGAGGTTTATAGTAAGCCCTCTGTTGGCACTGCTTTTTATATAAAGTTGCCGATTAAACAAAATGGATGAAAGATGTCAACTAGACTTTCTTTTGTCCATTTTTTGTAGAACTAAAAAATATGAATCTTTTTTAAGTATTAACCGTATAAGAACTATAGCTTTAAAGGAGGAATCGAAAATGAGTGTACGTAGAATTTTAGTAACACTTGGGATGATCATCGCCGGCCTTATTTTAATTGTTGTTGGTTTTACGACATGGTATACCGTTGATGAATCAGAACAAGCAGTTGTGATTACATTTGGCCAAGCGGGTGAACCAGTTACAAATTCAGGATTACATTTTAAATTGCCGTGGCCGATTCAACATGCAGAAATTTTATCTAAAGAAACATATAGTTTGAAATTTGGCTACAAACAAGATGAAAGTGGAGACTTAGTTTCTTATGATAAAGAAACGAAAATGATTACAGGTGATGAATACATTGTCCTGACAGATTTAATTGTACAGTGGAAGATTACAGAACCACAAAAGTATTTATTCCATTCAGAGAGCCCGAAAGAAATTTTACATGATGCGACGTCTGCTTCTATTCGGTCAGTTATTGGGAGTTCAACGATTGACGCAGCTTTAACGGATGGGAAAGCGGAAATTGAAGCGAAGACGCGAGATTTACTTGCAACATTAATTGAAAAATATGATATTGGGGTCATGATTCAAGGCATTAAGTTACAAGATGTAGAGTTGCCAAATGCAGAAGTTCGCTCTGCTTTTACAGCCGTAACGGATGCGCGTGAAACGAAAAATACAAAAATTAACGAAGCAAAAAAATATGAAAATCAAAAACAAAACGAAGCAGCAGGAGAAAGAGATGCAATCAAATCCCGTGCAGTTGGAGAGAAAACAGCAAGAATCGAGCAAGCACGTGGAGATGTAGCACTATTCAATGATTTACATACCGAATATGCAAAAAATAAAGGCATTACACGTCAGCGTTTAGTACTTGAAACACTTGAAAAGGTTTTACCAAATGCCAATCTGTACATTATGAATGACAGTGGTGAAACATTAAAATATTTACCATTACAGCAATTTGAAAAACAGAAGTCTCAAACACCACCATCTGAGGAAAAAGAAGGAAAGGGGGAAGAAAAAAATGACGAATGATCAAAATCCGTTTAAAAGTATAGAAGAAAAATTTAAAGAACAACAGCGAAAAAGACAAGAAGCGCGAAAGAAAGATCCGAAGAAAACGGTTAAATTCAAAGGTTCTTTTGACATTCGAAAATATATGAAATTAACAATCGTCCTAACTGCCATTTTTGCGGCACTTGTGATTTTAATCGCAAATATTTTTATTGTAAAAGAAAATGAATACCGAGTCGTTCGTCAATTTGGTGAGATTAAGAGAATTGTGGAAAAACCAGGCATTAATATTAAAGTTCCATTTATACAAAGTGTTATGACCTTGCCAAAAAGTCAGATGACTTATAATGTATCAGAAGCGGAAATTAATACGAAAGATAAAAAGCGGATTATTATTGATAATTATGCAGTCTGGAGAATTACAAATCCGAGTAAAATGATTTCAAATGCACGTAATATTGTAAATGCAGAAGGGCGTATGGAAGAGTATATTTACTCTGTTGTTCGAACAGAGCTGGGTCAACTCGACTATGTAGATGTCGTCAATGATGAAAATTCCTCACGCGGAAGTTTGAATGATCGTGTAACTGACCGCGTAAATGAGTTGTTAGAAGAAGGTAATTTCGGGATTGAAGTTGTCGATGTACGGATGAAACGCATCGATTTACCAGAAGAAAACGAACAATCGATTTACACACGTATGATTTCTGAAAGGCAGTCTACTGCACAGAAGTATTTATCTGAAGGAGATGCAGATAAGCGGAGAATTGAGGCAGAAACAGATCGTGAAGTACGAGAAATGCTTGCAACTGCTGAAAAAGAAGCAGCACTTATTCATGCTGACGGAGAAGCAGAGGCAGCTAAAATTTATAACAATGCTTTCTCAAAAGATCCAGAGTTTTATGAGTTATACAGAACGCTACAGTCTTATTCGAAAACAATAGGGGAAGATACGATGATTATTCTTCCTGCAACTTCTCCTTATGCAAAGTTATTAATGGGCTATTTAGAATAATGTCAAAAGAAGCCGTCGTTTTCAATTCCATCTATGAACGTGTTAAGATGGATAGAAGACGACGGTTTTACTGTCAGATGAAAAGATGATGTATGAATAGGAGAGGAACGTATTTGGCAAAGAAAAAAATCGTACTATTAGATGGAAACAGCCTTGCATATAGAGCGTTTTTCGCTTTACCGTTATTAACGAATGACCAAGGCATCCATACGAATGCAGTGTATGGCTTTACAATGATGTTGCAAAACATTTTAGAAGAAGAGAAGCCAACACATATGCTCGTCGCTTGGGATGCAGGAAAAACGACTTTTCGTCATAAAACATACGATGAATATAAAGGAGGCAGGCAGAAGACCCCATCTGAGCTATCAGAACAATTCCCGTATTTACGAAAGCTACTAGAAGCGTATCAAATTCCACAATATGAACTCGATCAGTATGAAGCAGATGATATTATTGGTACGTTAAGTCATCAAGGAGATGAAGAAAAAGCAGAAGTTGTCATCATTTCAGGAGATAAAGACTTAACACAACTTACATCAGATTACACGACTGTACGGATTACACGAAGAGGAATTACAGATACAGAAGAATATACGCCAGCACATGTTCTTGAGAAATACGGGATTGAGCCCCATCAAATTATCGACATGAAAGGGCTTATGGGGGATTCTTCAGATAATATTCCTGGTGTGCCAGGGGTTGGTGAAAAAACAGCATTAAAATTACTAAAAGAATACGGATCGATTGAAAAAGTTTATCAATCACTGGATAAAATAACGGCCAAAAAATTAAATGAAAATTTAACGAATCATAAAGAAGATGCTTTCATGAGTCGCGATCTTGCCACGATTGTTCTTGATGCACCGATTACAATCGACATGACCGACTTACCTTATAATGGACCGAATATGGATGATGTTATTAAGATTTATGAGGAATTAAAATTCAATACATTATTAGAAAAACTAGGGCAAAGTCCAGCTGAAGAAGAGCAAGAAGATATTGACGTGACATTGCTAGCTGAAGTAGATGAAACGCTTCTTTCAGATGAAATGGCGCTTCATATCGAAATGATGGATGATAATTACTTATGGGCAGATATTGTGGGCGTGTCTGTAGCAGATGATGGGCAGACATTATTCTTCCCTTTTGAAGTTGTTCAAAATTCAGCTGTGTTTTTAGATTGGTTAAAAGATGACTCAAAAAAGAAAGTATGTACTGACTCGAAAGCGACGCGCGCATCATTAGCACGTCATGGTATTGACATTAATGGGATCGATTTTGATTTACTCTTAGGCTCTTATATCGTCAATCCGTCCACATCCTCTCCTGAAGTAGCTGCAATCGCTAAGCAATTTGGTTATACAAATGTGCAAGCAGATGAAGCTGTTTATGGAAAAGGTGCTAAAAAAGCATTGCCAGAACAGGAACTTCTTGTCGGGCATACGGGGCGTAAAGCGCTGGCTGTTTGGAAATTACGTTCAAAAGTTGAAGAAGAGTTAAAAGAGAATCAACAATTTGATTTGTATCATGAATTAGAACTCCCACTTGCTTTAATTCTCGGAGAAATGGAGTCTACAGGTGTAGCTGTCGATAAAGAAGCGCTTTCTAAAATTGGGACAGAGTTATCAGCACGAATTGAAGGATTGCAATCGCTTATTTATGAACTTGCGGGTGAGAAGTTTAATATAAACTCACCAAAGCAATTAGGTGTGATTTTATTTGAAAAGATTGGCTTAACACCAATTAAAAAGACAAAAACTGGCTATTCAACAGCAGCGGATGTGCTAGAGAAGTTAGAAAGTGAGCATGAGATTATTTCGCATATTTTACTGTACCGTCAACTGGCGAAATTAAATTCGACTTATATTGAAGGGTTATTAAAAGAAATTCATGACGACGGAAAAATCCATACACGTTTCCAACAAGCACTCACAACGACTGGACGTTTAAGTTCTATTAATCCAAACTTGCAAAATATACCTGTTCGTTTAGATGAAGGTCGTAAAATTCGTGCAGCATTTGTCCCATCTGAAGAAGGCTGGTCTTTATTTGCAGCGGACTATTCACAAATCGAATTACGTGTCCTCGCGCATATGTCAGAAGACGAAAAGTTAGTCCAAGCATTTAAAGATGATGAAGATATTCATAGAAGTACAGCAGCAGACGTTTTCGGGGTGACGACAGAAGAAGTGACAGCGGAAATGCGTGATGCAGCAAAGGCTGTTAACTTCGGAATTATTTACGGCATCAGTGATTACGGACTTTCTCAAAATTTAAACATTACACGTAAGAAAGCAAAAGAATTTATCGATACGTATTTAACGAGTTTTCCAGGCGTTAAAAAGTATATGAAAGATATTGTAGAAAAAGCAAAAGAAGAAGGTTATGTAACGACATTAATGAATCGTCGTCGTTATTTACCGGAAATTAAAAGTTCGAATTTTAATGTGAGAAGTTTTGCAGAACGTACTGCGATGAATACACCCATTCAAGGAAGTGCAGCAGACATCATTAAACAAGCGATGATTGATATGGATGCGCGTCTAAAAGAAGAAGGGTTACAATCGCGACTTTTATTACAAGTACATGACGAGTTAATTTTTGAAGCACCGGCAGATGAAATAGAAAAATTAGAAAAAATTGTACCTGAAGTGATGGAATCAGCGATCGCCTTAAACGTTCCTTTAAAAGTAGAATCTTCCCACGGGAAATCTTGGTACGATATGGAGTGAAGAGAAAGAAATGCCTGAATTACCAGAAGTAGAAGGCCTCGTTCGTGAACTTGCACCGGAAGCAATTGGACGAACGATTGAAGATGTAATGATTTCACCAATTGTGATTGAGTCAAAAGAGCGGGGGAGAGAGGCGGTTATAAAAGGATCGTCTACAGCACAGTTTATCAGTGAGATGAAAGGAATGACCATTACAAACGTCACGCGCCGCAGTAAGTATATTTATTTTACGGTTGAGAAAAATGGTCAATCCTATCTTCTCGTCAGTCATTTAGGCATGACGGGCGCTTGGTTTACGGTCAATCGTGTAGAAGATGTCGAAGAAGACAAGTTTCGCAGACATATTCATGTGACGTTTAAAATGACGGACGGAGGACTGCTCGTTTATTCTGATATTCGCCGTTTTGGAGAGCTTCGCCTATTAAATGTTGAAGCAGATCATCCTCCTTTACTAAAAATGGCGCCTGAACCATTCGATGCGCATGCGATAAAGCACTTTCTCGATTGCACGAAGCAACCGCGGTATGAAAAGAAACCAATTAAAGCAGTCATTATGGATGGTCAAGTTATATCAGGCTGCGGCAATATTTATGCGACAGAAGCTTTGTTTCGGATGAACATTCATCCGAACCGAGCTGCTAATCGAATTAGTGTTGCACGGAAACAACAATTATTTGAAGTGATTGTGGACATTTTACAAGAAAGTATCGATGCAGGTGGCAGTACAATTTCGGATTACAGAAATTTAAGTGGTGAATCTGGAACAATGCAAGACAGGCTACAAATGTACGGTCAACAACAATGTCCAGTTTGTCAAAGCGAAACAAAAAGAATGCAAATTGGTGGTAGGACATCTGTTTATTGCCCGAAATGTCAACGTTAATAAGCCTGATAAGCGATTGCGGAACTTATGTAAGAAGTTCCGTGATCGTTTTTTACAACATAAACTATGAAAAGAGGTACAAGAATGATTATTGGATTGACAGGAAGTATTGCAAGTGGAAAAAGCACTGTATCTGCGATGTTAAAAGAAAGAGGACTTCCAATTGTAGATGCCGATGAAATCGCACGTCTCGTCGTTGAACCAGGTACATCTGTGATAGAAGAAATACGTGAAACATTTGGTGATGAAGTGATTCAAGAAGACGGTACATTGAATCGTGGGAAGTTAGGCGAAATTATTTTTGGTGATGAACAAAACCGAGAAAAATTAAATGGGATTATGCATCCTGCAATTCGAACAGAAATGTTGCGTCAAAAAGAAGCGTATTTAACGAGTGGCGAAGAAACAGTAATTATGGACATACCTCTTTTATTTGAAAGTAAACTGCAATCATTTGTCGAAAAAATTATTGTTGTCACCGTTACACCAGAAAATCAAAAGAAAAGATTGATAGAAAGAAATGGGTTAACTGAACGTGAAGCATTGGAACGCATGCAGTCACAACTGCCACTTTCAGAAAAAGAAGTTAAATCTGACGCGATTCTTGACAATAATGGTACGATAAAAGAAACAGCAAATCAGCTGGATCATCTATTGAAAAAATGGAAGATTAAATATTCCTTTATATCTGAATGATGAGAGTTTATAAAACTTGTATTTTAATGTGTTTTCCTAATCTTAATGTGTTATACTAATAACTGAAAAGAACAATTAGAGTATAACATAATTACGGGAGGATTTTTTAATGATGACTTCTATTGCGATTAACGGTTTTGGGCGAATTGGGCGAATGGTTTTCCGCCAAATGATTTTAGAGGATACTGTGAATGTTGTTGCGATTAACGCATCATATCCATCAGAAACACTTGCACATTTAATTAAGTATGACACGAATCATGGACCTTTTAAAGGTGATGTAACTGTAGAAGAAGATGTACTCATTGTTAATGGAAAGCGTGTTCAAATTGTGTCAGATCGTGATCCAAGAAATCTACCATGGAATGATTTAGGAGTAGACATCGTTATAGAAGCGACAGGAAAGTTCAATTCTCGCGATAAAGCGGCACTTCATTTTGAAGCAGGTGCAAAAAAAGTTATTTTAACAGCACCAGGTAAAGATGAAGACATTACTGTCGTCCTTGGTGTAAATGACGATCAACTCGATGTTGAAAAACATGATGTCATTTCAAATGCAAGTTGTACAACAAACTGTCTAGCGCCAGTAGCTAAAGTATTAAACGATGCATACGGCATTGAAAACGGTTTAATGACAACAGTTCATGCATTTACAACAGACCAAAATAACTTAGATAATCCACATAAAGATATGCGCCGTGCGCGTGCATGTGCACAATCGATCATTCCAACTTCAACGGGAGCAGCGAAAGCGCTTTCTCTTGTACTCCCAGAGTTAGAAGGTAAAATTCATGGGATGGCACTTCGCGTACCAACACCAAACGTTTCACTTGTTGACCTAGTTGTAGATGTAAAACAAGATGTAACAGTAGAAATGGTAAACGACTTATTTGCTGAAAAAGCTGAAGGAGAACTTAAAGGCATTTTAGGTTATACAACAGAGCCATTAGTTTCAGTGGATTTCAATACGACGACTGATTCAGCAATTATTGATGGTTTATCAACAATCGTAATGGAAGACCGTAAAATAAAAGTACTTGCTTGGTACGATAACGAGTGGGGTTACTCGGCACGCGTTGTTGACTTAGCGAAAAAAGTTGGAGAAACATTAAAACAAAAAGTAAACGCATAATGATTATAAGTAAAAAGCAGTTCATTTGTCATTTAATGACGAATGAACTGCTTTTTTAAGTGCAAAATAAAAACAGATAGTGTCTTTTAACCTCGACACTTCCTATCGTTTGTCTTTTTCTGTTATAATATTCATTCGCCTAACAAACCCTTGTTATAACGGGGTTTGAGAAGGTTTATAGACAACCTTCCCCCAAAATGTCCCCCGAAACGCTTCTTTTACACACTTAATGCATTGCCAAATGCGACTACCAATTCTTCTTCGAGTTCCTTAAAAGAGTGTCCATAAACATTTAAAATCATCTCAGGAGTATTGCCGAGACGATTGGCAATTGTGTTTAATGGTATCTTTTGGCTGATTAAAATTGTTGCATGAGTATGACGCAATCCATGCGGCGTAATATTTTTCTCCATACCTGTTTTTTTAATGACTCGATTGAAACTAGAGTTTATCGTTTCGTCACTTATTGGTTTCCCGGACTGATGAGAAAGAAAGATGAAATCATCATCTTTTAAATGTCCCCCGTAACTAAACTTCAATTGTTTACACCAAGCCTTGTACGACTTCAATTGTGCCAAAACGATAGGATCTACTAAAATCGTACGGTAACTTTGTTTAGTTTTCGGCGTTCTTTGGCCATGTTTATCACGCGTACAATTTACTGCAATACTTCCTTTTGTTTCATCGACGTCTTTCCAAGTCAACCCTTGAAGTTCACCTTTTCTCAACCCAGTATAGGCGAGCACTAGAGTAGCCGTATAATTGGTAATGTTTTCAAGTTGTTTCACATCAAATAGAAAATTCTTCAATTCACCTACCGTCAAAAAGTTTTCTTTGCCGATTTTATCTGCATCAGGTATTTTAATCCCATTAAACCTATTTCTTGGTATGATTTCATCTTCTACCGCAGCGTTAACAGCAGTTCTGAATAACTGATGGAACAAAGCCACACTGCCAGAACTAAATGATTTGAGTAATTCGTTGATATAACTTCTTCTGTATTCACTTCTGGTCAAAGAAGAAAGTTTATATTTTCCTAGCAATGGCTTCATTTGATTCTCGATGGCATCGCGGCGCTGTATGTGAGAAGTGATTTCCCAGTCGCCATGATAAGTTTCATACCAAACATCCAGCCATTCCGAGACGGTCATATTCGCATTGTCAACCCTGACGATATTTCCATTGACTAAATCTGTTTTCACTTCTAGGAGTCCCCGAATTGCTATGTTTTCAGATGCTAACCCCTGCTTGCTTTTTTCTCGGCGTTTACCGATCGAATCATAGTACCGATAACGATAACCCCACAACTTTTCTTTCTTTGCGTTAAGATACCAAAACACTTCAGGTTCGTTCTTCAAATAATTTCTTTTTGGTTTTCTGCTTGTTTTCTTTGTCATGTATATCTCCCTTTCAGCGTTGACAGGCGCACAGTGGGGGATGTGGACAGGCACCACCTCCTTTAAAGACGGTAAAATCAATTAAAATCTTCAAGTTTGTAGTCTTTTAATTTCCTTGGTACTCTATCACCAGCAAGCTCATAATATAACTCACCGTCTATTTGATAGATTCGATCGAAAATAGGAATACGAATTAAATCGGAATCTTTAACCTCAATTACGTTAGAAGGAAGAGGGCTTTCTTCCTTGTTAAATTTTATCAAGTTATCTTTTTTCATTATTATCACCTACTTATAGGAATGTACGTTCTTTTGTCGGTTAAAAGAAAAGCCCCAAGTAGGGCAGTTCTTTAGTTAAATGGTTGTATATTAAAAAGTCTTTAATCAAATGAAGTAATATAGTATGATTAAAAGAACAATGAAAGGTGGTGCTTCCTTTGCGTCCTAAAAAATTCGTAAAAAAAGCTGTGGTAGTGACGGCTTATCAGACTGATGAAGAAGTTTATATCGAAACGCTCGAAGGAAGAATGAAAGCGAATAAAGGTGATTGGATAGTCACTGGTATTAAAGGTGAACAGTACCCAATCAAACCCGATATATTCGAAAAAACCTATTCGGCGATTGATTAACCATCAATTGCTTTTTTTATTGCGTCATAAGTGAAGGACATGGCCCACTTAGCGCCGATGCCAAATAAATTTTCTGGTGTTGTATAATCTTTCTTGATTTTCACAACGACCACTTTTTTGTCGAGTTCCACGGCTTTTTCGTTTTCCCATAAGCACCAATCGCTTTTATGCGTTTTCTCCCCGACTAGAGATAAAAAAACTGTGCTTTCTTTGATCTTTTTCTTGATCACACTCTTAATATAAGCTGCGTCCTCGGAATTAATTGAAACACCAACAGATGTGTCGTCGAACTTAATGTCGAAGTGACCGTTATCGTTCTTAGACCAAGCAACTAAAAGATTTTTATGCTTCGTACCCTCTGTGTCGCTGTGATAACTAATGAATACTTTTTTAGTCATCTTTATTCCCTCCATTATGTTTGTTTTTTTCATAGTTCAAAGCTGCCCAATTTACATTTTCTTGCGATATAACAGTTTCCACCCGCTCTACCAAATGTTTAAAAGGTTCTTCGCCTTTATATACCCCTGTTCTCGTAAGATACATATACTTCTCGTGTCTTAGGGTTTCACAAATACTTCGGTATTCAATCCAGTTCTCGTGATGCTTCCCAATCGTAAGTATTCCTTCTATACATGTGATGAAGACACCGAAAACACCTATAATAAAACCGATTTTACTGAAGTCAGCGACGTAGCCAACCAAAAAAGGAATAGATGCGGATAGAATTACTTGAGCATATTTCCATCTTTTATATACATTTTGGTGACCCACGCTTTTGCCATCATACCACTTGATTTGTTCTTCTAGTCTCTCTTCAAAGTAAGTGTTTTCGTCCATATATCACAACCCTCCATTGAAAAGTATTTTATAACGATTGTATGTTCTTTTATTGGTTGAAATAAAAGCCTTGAATAGGACGGTTTGTTATTTTTTGATATTATTGAACGAATTGTGGGTACAATCTCACGCCATCAACGACATCTAGCAGGTTTTCATAATTAAAGTTCTTCCAATTAACTTTATCCATCGTCTTTCTTGTTACATGCGTCCCCATAACTTCCTCGTCTTCAACATTCCCATATATGTCTTGCATAGAGAAAGTAATTGTTAGCCAAACCTCTTCAATGCGATTGTCCTTCGATAATTCACGGTAGACGGCGGTGGAGTCTTCATAAAATCCTCTGCCAATTGATTTATCAGACCATCCATCTTTTCCCTTTACGGTAGCTTTAAGAACTTTTTCATTCTCATCGAATTCGAACTTCGTGATTGTTTCGTCGATTTTATCATCACCACTTTTGAATACATCATAAATAACCTTTCTAGACTTCGTTTGAACGGTATTATTTTCTTTTTCGACGGCGGCTTTCTCGGCTTTTTCCTTAGCCATTCGCTCCTCTTCCTGTGATCGTTGTTCTTCTTGCTGTTGCTTTTTTAATTCATCTACTTTTTTCTTCTCGTCATCGGATTTCCTTTCCTTGTCTGCTACTTCTTTTTGCTTTGCTTCTTCTTCCTCTTTTAATTTTTGCTCTTCCAGCTTTTTAGCTTCTTTTTCCTTTTCGAGACGTTCATCTTCAAGCTTTTCTTCTTTTTCTTCTTGCTTTGCTAATCTTTTCTCTTCGACAGCTGCTTTTTCTTCAGGAGTCATATTAGCTCCACCAATCATTGCACCTGTAAACATGAGCACGAATCCCACTCCCATGGTGATTAACAGTATCTTCTTTGGTTTTTTATTAATAAAGCGAACTATCAACATAACAATTGCAACAAGTATAGCAACGAGTCCGACTAAAAATAAAAATATATCCATCACATTTCCCTCCTACGCAATTCGTCTCACTAACTCAACTTGTTACTATGTACCTAACTAGTTTATAAAAAAAATAAACATTAAAAACACTAGTACTTCTTTAGGTGCGCCACCTCATGGGGCACACCGTAAATAGATGCCACTTCTTTAATAGATAGATTACTGTCTTTGTATTTATACACAGATTCATCCGTCAATAGCAGCTCGACCGCAAACGTATTAGCTTCGACTTCAATCCGATCAATAGAGTAAAACGTATTCGCTTTCAAAAAAGACGTGTTAGAATCTCTATGTAAAAGGGCATGACCCAATTCATGCGCGCATACAAATTTTTGAGTTCTTTCATTAAGTGTGTTGTTTATATGAATGAATTGAATACGTTTATAGCAACTGTAGTACCCTAAAGTTTTCCCTAAAGGCTCGTAAAGGAGCGTGATGCCTTTTTCTTCGGCGATTTCGAAAGGATTATTCGTTTTATGCCTTCTAATCATCTTAGTAGCCATGTTTTTTGGCATAAGAATCACTCCTTTACGTTATTTTCGATATTTCTTAGGTGTGAATTTTTGTTTCGCCATTCTTTTAGCTAGTCGCAATGAGTTTTCAAGTGATGATAGCAAAAGCTCCCTGTCTTCCTTATCCAAATCATCTATAGATTGACCATCAAAGGCAGCGTATCCACTTTCGGAATCTAAATTATTTACCATGTCTTCTAAATCCTTCATAATATCTCGTTCTTCTTTTTCGGTTAGTTCGGGAAGTTCGGAATTCCAATCAGATTCTTTCTCTCTTGAGATATGGCCAGCGGCTAACATAAGATCGTTATAAGATACATCATTATATGCTTTATCTGCCAATGCTTCGATTGTATTTGGGTTGGGTGATGCATCTAACAAACACCTCATCAATCTAGAAATGTGCGCAGCGCTGACACCTGAGTGTAATGCGTATTGATTTATAGATCTATCACCTTTAGCTCTTTTTAGTAGTTCGGCAAATTCTTCTTTGTCGAATATCATAGTAACACCTCGCTCTATATCTAATGTTATTTCATTTATTGACTACAATCAACGATTCGAAAAAGAATTCAACATTATCCATTGACTGCATGTAATGAATGGTGTATATTAAGGTTAGTTCGTTACATGTGGTCAATGTTGTTTATAGTTAATGAAATTAGGGGGTGAGTTGATGTATTTAAATAAAAATAAGCTGTCTCAGTTAATGAATAAAGAATGTGAAGGCAATTACAATGCTTTCGCTAGAGAATTAGGTGTAAACGTAGCACATCTTCATAGGTTCATAAACAATCCAGAAAGTGTTGCTGGACCAAAGTTATTGGGGGCAGTTGCTAAATATTGTGAAAAGCTAGGTTTAGATTACAGAGATTATATTTTTTTAGACAAGCCATTGACTGCATGTAACGGAGGGGGGAATGGCAACAAACCTAAAGAAGTCAGCTAAGAAAGGGGTTGAACTAAATGAGGACTTGTAAGACAACACCCGCTGCTGGAACAGCGGATGTATTGAACGAAAAAGACTTGCAATGTATAGCACGTCACATCAGCGAACATGTCGAATCGAGTAAGCATGAATCTGAGTCTGGTTTTGGTCGTGCTTGTGCGGAGTGTGAGTACGCATTAACTAACACTTGCACCGTTAAAGAAAATCATACAGATCCATGGCCGACCTTTGGGAAATTAAGTCGAATTACTGGCGTAAGCATTTCGCCACTGATGGACAAGCAAGGATGATAACTCGAATTCTTACTGTGCATTGTCATAAATAGGACATTGCTCAGCATAAGAGCAACCTTTTTCTTGGTAAGTTTCACACGACATACCCGACTTTATAAGGTAAGGGCTTTTGCGACCCATAGGTTGGTACTGCCTGTAATTGATAGTAATTGAATTGTCATCATTGAGATTAGGGCAATAACCTTTTGTTGTTTCTTTAATCACTTTATTCCACCTCCAATCTATTGCTAGTTTAGCAGATTGGAAGGACAAGAAAAAATGTATAGGAGGTGGTCTACATGTCAATCGCACAAGTGCAAGTCGTAGTTGACCAGGAGGAAATCAAAAGGCAAATAAGCGAAAAGTTGGATGAGACTTATCGCGAAGTAATGTTCACGTGGGATGTTGACGAGATGGTGAAACGAACGTGCATGAGTAAGTCGTTTCTCGAAGAAGAATTCTTAAGTGATCCACGCATGAGGTTATTGCAAAGGCAAAAGCCGAGAGGTAAGCGTTTTTGGTTTTATGAACCGAGTTTAGAAGTAATGAAAGAAATTATGAGTGAGTGGTAATCAAAAAATAATGCGTTGACAGGCGCACGGTGAGGTATCCAAAAAAATATCTTCTATATAAGAGGTGAAATTCATGGAGAAATCAACTGAAGTTTTTAAAGTACAAAATGCGAAGAGGTATTGTAAGTGCATCGTGTGCAAGAAGGCAGATCATGATAGCGATGCTATTTATTGCACACGATGTGGGACTAGATTAAAACAAGAAAAACCATTAATTCATTAAAACGGAATTTCATCTTGTGTTTGTGAATGAAGAGAGGCAATCTCCGCATCTGGATATTTGTTTTCTATTAATTCTTTACTAGCGAACAAAGAGATTGTCGCACATTTCTTACAGTAAACAGCTTCTGGATCAAGTGTGATGCCGCAGGAATCATCATGATTCCCAAAGTGTTGAGTGTTATCATTTGTACATTTATTCACTAAAGGTGATGCGCATTCCTGACAATAGATATCGTCTTGTTCTCTATCCTCTGGTGTCGGGGTATCACATCGCAAGCATTGCACAACAAAGTTATCGCTATATGTTTCAACCATTATATTCACCTCCCTCATAGTCTCTATTCGACAGAGAGGGACAAAAATCCTACTTAAAGGAGGAGGAATTATGAATCAATTAACAAAAGTTTTCGAGAAACAAGATTTAACGATTATTGAGGTTGACGGTGACTTTCAATTTCTATTAAAAGATGTTTGTGAAATTTTAGGTCTTAGCAATCCGCGAATGGTAAAAGAGCGATTGGAAGATGACGTAAGTTCAACTTACCCCATCCAAGATCGCTTAGGACGTACGCAACAAGCGACTTTCGTAAACGAGGACGGGTTTGTACGATGTCATTCTCGACAGCCGTAAACCCGAAGCAAAGAAATTCAGGAAGTGGATCACTAGCGAAGTGCTTCCTTCTATTAGAAGGACTGGTAGCTATCAAAAGCCAACTTCACAGTTGGAAATCATGCAAATGGCAGTCAATGAACTATCTTCGCATGATAAGAGAATCACTAATTTAGAAGACAACATGAGAATCGACAGCGCCCAAGAACGACGCATCCGAGATACAGCAAACAGAATCGTTGTTAAACATTTAGGTGGCAAGGATTCAGAGGCTTACAAAACTATCAGCAGAAAGGTATTTCCGCAGTTTTGGAGAGAGTTCAAAACTTACTTCGAAGTACCACGATACGGAGATTTGCCAAAAGTTCGATTTGATGAAGCGATTGAATTTATCAATGAGTGGACGCCTAGCACATCACTCAAGTTTGACATCAGAGCGATCAACAGGCAGCAACATCTAAAGTTAGTGGAGTAAAACGAAGAGGGGCGGGCAAGCCCCAAAGGTGAAAGGCTTAATAGAAGTTTTTGTTACGAGGTTTTAAGTAGTTTGTAAGGAGGGGTCACTCACTTACAACTTAATTGTAACAAGGATCTACAAGAATTACTGTCCAGTTTTTGCACATGTGCAGATTTTGCACATAAAAGGTGGTGAAAAAAGAAGTGTACGGTTCGATTTTGAAAAAAGTTAGATTGAAATCTGGATTGAGTCAAGAGGAGTTAGCGGAAGAAATCTATCTATCCCGCAGCGCTGTTTCACGGTTGGAGAATAACAGACTTAAACTAACCGTGGACGACGCAGTTAGATGGGGACAAGCAACTCAGGCAACTGAAATCATAGCTGCATTGTTATGCGGAATTGATGTTGCGGTGGTGTCGGAGTTAGTCACTACATTAATAGGCGGTTTTATTAATTTATTCGGAGGTTGGTTATGAAACTAGAAAATTATCGAAAAGAAGACGTGGATGAAGCAATCGAAGCGAGAAGAGAAGCCTTGCATCACTTAATGGCAGCAGAAAAATATTTATGGACAGATGACATCGAAGAAGCAATCAAGCACACGGTGGACATGCACTTGTCGTTAATCGAGTTAAACAAAATGCAGTCACGAAAGCGATTAGATGACTTAATTGCAGAGTTTAAGGGTGATGGGATCACAATCGAAATTAAAGCTTTTAAACGTAAAAAAACCGACTGACGCAGCAACGTCAACCGGCGAACGAAATATCAATTTAATTAGTAATTACATTGTAACATACGACGGAGCTTTTGGCTCCTGTCAAGATGCGCAGGACTTCAATTCCCCCTGTTCCTGTGCATCTTGATGGGATTCAACACCATCAGAAAGGAGATGCAACATGAAGAAAATTAATGATTTCTTTTTCATGGAAGATGAACAACACGCTGAAAATTACGCGTATTTTTACGGTGCAATTGGTGTAATCGTTGCAGTAACTACAATCGCAGTGATTGGTACATGGTGAGATTTTGGAAGCGCTGGACACTTAAAGAAAGGCTATTTGCTTCAAAGTTTGTAGCTCAAGTGAGGTGTAAGCGATGACTGTAAAAGTGGGTGACGTAATTTTAGTCACGAAAACATTTCTTGATTGCGGCATGTATCGAATCGGCGACATCCTCGAAGTGGGCGAAGTTCTTAAAGGTTGCGTTCGCGTGAAAAATGTTCAAATCGCAATTGGAAATGATGAATTCGAAGTGATTGAAAGGGGTGAGCTAAATGGGTTATTACAACATTTTTGCAAGGGAGCAGTTGCTAGCGTCGGCTAGGGAGCTTACCGAAGAACTTGGAAAAATCGAGTTCACAAAAGAAGATGATGCATTAGATGTGGAACTTAAACACGGCGCGCAGGGTGCATTGGTGTTTGCCATCAATGCCATTTACGAAAGAATTGAACGACTTAAAAATGAACGAAAATAAACCCGCTGTTCGAGCAGCGAGTTCGGGGTTCTGACTAATTCAATTACCTAAATTATAGTACGGAACCCCTCAAATTACAAGGAGGGAACATAAATGGGAGAATTTGCAGATTTAATCTTGGAAGGTGTTTATTGCGAGTCATGCGGTTGTTACACAGGAGAAGAGCCTGGTTATCCAATCAAATGCGAGGATTGTCGCGAAGAAGGTGACGAGTGATGCATCCGGATGTCGAAATGGCAATTCTAACAGGTTATCAATCTATCGAGTACATGGAATACGAAAAAGAGAATGCGTGTCACGATCCACTGGTTGAACCGAAGTATGACAACGCAAATACTTTATTTGAAACATTAGAGGAGGAACTTAAATGAGTAATTTATCAACGCAATATCAAAGCAATAATCAAGCACAGCAGCAGAATGGAAATGGCGGAGTGCTAGGGCAAGCTTCGGCATCACGTGAAATGGAAGAAATTAAAGGTCAAATTTTTATGGCAAAGCAATTCCCGAGGAATATCTATCAAGCGGAAATAAGAATTTTAGACTCGTGCAAACGACCGTCTCTTGCCGAGGTGGCAATGTACTCGTATCCACGAGGCGGAACAAGGGTAACTGGTCCCTCTATTCGATTGGCGGAGGTGTTGGCGCAAAACTGGGGGAACTTATCGTTTGGCGTTAAAGAGTTGGAACAACGCGATGGTGAATCAACAGCGATGGCTTATGCATGGGACTTAGAGACAAACGTCCGACAAGAAAAAGTGTTCACGGTTCAGCATTCGAGAATGGCACGAGGGAAGCTTCAGAAACTAACAGATCCACGTGATATTTATGAACTAGTTGCGAGTAGTGGTTCTCGTAGAGTGCGTGCTTGCATACTTGGCGTCATTCCTGGCGACATCGTAGATAAAGCGGTTGCTGAGTGCGAGAAGACTTTACAAGGTGCAAACGAAGGACCTTTGAAAGACCGCATAGCTAATGCTTTAAAAGCTTTCATGGAAAATCACAGAGTTACACAGGAAATGATTGAAGAACGATTTGGATACAACGCAGATTCGTTTACAGAGCACGATTATGTAGATTTAATTCAGATTTTCACTTCTTTAAAAGATGGCATGAGCAAGCCGGCTGACTGGTTTAATCTCGATGTAAAAAAGAAGCAAACGAGCGGACTAGCTGAGTCGTTTAAACAGGAAATTAAAACTAATCCTACCGACAAAACAGAAAGCACGAAAGAAGGTGCTGAACAATGATGGTTTTTAGATTTCGTGCGAAACATCCTGAATTTGGAAAATGGTTGTATTTCGGTATACAAAACGTTCCATCTTGGGTTCGAAAGGAAGAAGTACAGCAATTTACAGGGTTAGAAGATAAAAACGGAACCCCTATTTTTCAAGGTGACATTGTGAATTACAAAAACACTTTTATTAATCCTATGACTGGTAGAGGTAAACAAAGCGTGGACTACAATCGAGAAGTATTTTACGAAGATGGCGCTTTCAGAATAAAAGCTAACAGTGGTAACACCTCTAGTTTTTTCGACAATAAAAAAATGGAAGTCATCGGCAACATTTACGAACACCCTCACTTGCTAGAAGGTGAACCAATTGAAACTAACTAACGAAAATTACTTTTCTATAGAAGCAGACCGGGAATATTTCTCGGTCTCCCAATTTAAGAGTTGGGTGAAGTGCCAGGCGGCTACCCTAGCGAAGATAAGCGGTGAGTTTGAAGAATCATACGGCAAGGCTTTAGTCGTCGGCTCATACACTCATGCAGCGTTTGAGAGTGATGAAGAATTCGAGCGATTTAACAAAGAAAACCAATCTGAAATATTTAATGCCCGCGGTGGAAAGTATGCAGATTTTAAACAAGCAGATCTAATGATTGAAACATTGAAAAATGACAAGTTCGCCATGTACGCAATGGAAGGTGAAAAAGAATTAATCTTCACGGCTGAACTGTTCGGAGTTAAATGGAAAGCGAAAATTGATTCTATCAATCATTCTCGTAACAGCTTCACAGATTTAAAAACCACTAGAAGCCTTTCTCAGCGTTACTGGTCGGACAAGTATCAAAAATACGTGTCATTCATTGAAGCGTGGGATTACGTGCTGCAAATGGCGATTTACCGGGAGATTATCTATCAGAACACCGGAATTTATTATTCTCCCTATATTGTCGCAGTTACGAAGGAAGATCCACCAGATAAAGCGGTGTTGCACTTTGATGATACGAGGTTTCAATTTGAGTTGGATTATGTAGAACATTTAATTGAAGGTTTTAAACAAGTAAAGTCAGGCGAAAAAGAGCCTACTCGTTGCGGAAAGTGCGCCTATTGCAGAGAAACAAAGCAACTGGACGGAACGATTGAGGTTGAAGAATTACTAGTTTAGAGAGGGGTAGTCGGGGTGGAAAATAAGAAGGTAAATGCATCGGGGTTTGTCATCCAGCCCCGATTACAGTTTGATGATTTAAGAGACAAGATGCTGTACCAGCATTTCGTCGAGGGAGCGAATTATGTTGATTCAAATGATTGTAAAATCGGTCAATTGATTACATCTATTTTATCCATACAAAAGGACACCGGTTGGAGTTACGGAATAGTTAGAGGGATCATCGGAAGGCTCGAAGATTCGGGATTGATAATCGTTGAAACAAGGAGTCAAAAGCGCGGTATTACAGTAACGATAGTTGATTATTCACGTTTTCAATCACTAAAAAATTATGAAAAAAATAACAAAGAGAATAACAATCCATTAACAAAGGAAAAACAATCAGGTAACAAAGAGGATAACAAAGAGAATCCTCTTGCAAAGTCAAGGGCATCAACGGTTGAAAGGGGTTTGGAAATGTCCATTAACAAAGAGAATAACAATCCATTAACAAAGGAAGAACAAACAGATAACAAAGAGAATCACAATGCTATAACAGCACTTATAACATCACTTAACAGCATTAACAGCAATAAAACATTAAAACAATACGTCGACGAAGCGAACGTGAAAAATATGAATTTGAGTTCGACCGATGAAATTGAAATCTTTGTTGATTTCGCTTTGCGAACCAACGCCTTTCCTGACGGAGTTTCTAAAAAGATTTTAATTAGATATTTTGATGCTATTCGTTTAACTCGATCCACATGCAGAATATCAGCAAGATTATTAACCAACGTGATTGAAAAAATGAGCAAGTACAGTGCTAATCAAATCAACTATGCGCTTTGGATGCACTGTGAAAAGCATGATGACAAAAAAGAGCAATACACACTTGGTATTTTGCGTAACACGAAAGAGCCAGAGGCAAGACGCGGCTTGATGATGTTGAAAAACAAGAACGGAGGCGTAGACGTTGCAGGCGATCAACCAAATCATGAATCGAAATATGACTACGGGTTCTAAGTTTGAAATTGAAATCTTGGCGCATTACTGCTGCATGGGTTGCCGGGAAGAAGTCAAAGTCTCACGGTTTCCAGTAGCGGCTGGTCCTGAAAAAGGAAAGATTGTTAAAACTAAAACGGGCTGCTATTGCAAGGAGTTGGACGAAATAAAAAAGTCTCAGCATGAAGCGAGAATCAGAAATTTACAAGCAACATTCGAGCGAAACAGTTTAATCAATCCCGACTTGCAAGAAGCCACATTCGAAAGCTATGAAGCTGGCGAATTCACGAAAGCATACGAACAAGCAAGGAAATTTGCTGACTCATTCAACGTTGAAAAGCCTAGTAATTTATTTTTTCAAGGATCATTTGGAACAGGGAAGAGCCACTTGTCCGTCGCGGTAACGAAGGCTGTTACCGAAAAAGGTTATTCAACAATTTTTATATCGACACCGAAGTTGCTTACAAAAATCCGAAGCACTTACAACAAATTCAGCGAACAATCTGAGGGTCAAATAATAAGCGCGATTACAAATGCTGATTTAGTTGTCTTTGACGACATCGGAGCAGAAGGCGAAGCGAGTGGGTGGGCGTTGCAAAAACTCTTCGAAATCATTGACCAAAGAATCGGCAAGCATAACATCTTCACAACGAATTTAGGTTCGAAAGACTTTGAAAGGTCGATGGATCTGCAACGAATTTTTTCACGAATGATGATGAACGCGACGCCGATCATCATGGACGGAACGGATTACCGCAGGAAGCAATTTGCGAAGAGTATAAAGTAGGAGGAATCAACATGACAACAAAAATTAAATTGACGCAAGAACAAGCGGATGCGATTGAAATATTAAAAGAGAATCAACGCAAGGATTTTAAAACGTGGTTCAAAGACAATCCAAACTCATTGGTTACTTGGGCAGAACCCTTAGCCGTCCTGACGGCTGACGAGTACATGGGCGCTTTGTATGATGGTTATGAAGTCGAGGCAAAACTCGAAGTTGGAGACTGGGCGAAGGCGACTCACGAAAAACTAGGAACTTTTATCGGGAAGATTACCAAAATTAATTATACGCATTCTGGGGTCAAAATAGCGTGGGCAAGCTGGAATACGAATCATGGGCAATCCGCAATCGACTTCGAAGAGTTAGAAAAATGCACCTCGGAAGAAGTGAGGAAAACGAAGGAGCAACGGCTGTGGAATCATCAAATCAGACGTAAAGTCGGAGAAATCAAAGAAGGCGACATTGGAGAGGTTAACACGGGAAAATTAATTTTTTCTAAAAGTGAAATTGAGGCCGCATATAGTCATGGAGCACTAAAGGGTTTATTCCCGATAGAAAAATTCGTCGACTTTTGGGGTGATGACCATGAATAAAATCATCGACAAACTCATCATCGTCGCTGGGCAGTGGCAACAATTCGGGGACAAGCAATACGAAAGGCAGTTTGCAAGTCTACTCAACGAACTAGCCTGGGAATTACAAACAGATCAACAAGATGCGCTTGAGGTTTTCTTAGCGCATCTTGGTGAAACGGAAGGGGTGGCGGTGTGAAATTAGAAAGATTTAAGTTTGGCGACATTATCGAAAATGGATGGGCGGGCGATAAGAACCCTCACAAAGTCGCAATGTTTATCAAGCACAAGAAAAACACAATCTTGATGACCGGTGATGGTGATGTATGGGAGCAATATCACGACAAAGAAAACCGCAATAAGCGGATTGGAAGTATATTCGAAAACCCTGAACTTTTGGAGGTAAAGAAATGAGTGAAAGCTTTTACGTTTACGAAACTAAGTATAAAAATCCTAGGAAATGCGAGATTTGTGGTGTAGGAATCGCTGAAGGGTACTTGCACGAGGTGACAAGTACTACGCTTTGCACTGATTATTGCGTTTTTAAAATGTTCGGAGTTAAGCATTTTGAAAGGGTGCTGCGGACAGGTGAAGTTTTTTGGGCGACATGGTATGACGAAATTGAGGTGGTGGAATGATTATTTACGAATGTCTCGAATGCGATGCAAGTGTTCGTGCTGGGGATCCACAATTTGAAGAGGAGTTATGCGAAGTCTGTTACGAAGTAAAAGAATCGGAGGAAAATGAATGAATTCAGTAAATCTTATCGGTCGCTGGGTACGTGACCATGAAGTTTCAAGTGTTGGGCAACAAAGCACAACGCTAGTAAAAAACACAATTGCGGTGGATCACCCGTTTAAAAAAGAGAACACAAGCTTCTTGCGAGTGGTTATGTGGGGTAAAACAGGCGAGTTAGCCAACCAATACACCGGCAAAGGTTCTCAAGTTGGAATCGAAGGGCACCTTGAAACAGGCAGCTACGAAGATAAGGACGGGAAGAAGGTTTTTACGGTTGATGTTGTCGTTAGTCGGATTAAGTTTCTCGAGCCAAAATCTAGCGACACTCAAAAACAGCAGAATAACGCTAGTACAGGCTATCAACAACAAGGGCAAGCAAATACACCTAATTACAATTCAAACGCAAATGCGGGGCGGAATTTGTCGAATAACGACCCTTTTAGTGGTCAAGGTGGCGCGCCGAATGTCGGAGATGACGATTTACCTTTTTAGAAAGGGTGAAATAAGTGGTTAAAATCCTAGAGTTATTTGGAGGGATTGGAGCGCCGAGAAAGGCGCTTATCAATTTGGGTGTAGATCACAAGTCTATTGATTACGTGGAATGGAATGAGAAGGCGGTGAGGACGTATAACGCTATGTTTGATAATCGCTACAAGCCCGAGAGTGTTGTCGGATATTCGTTACAACCAGATATTCTGATTCACGGTTCTCCATGCCAAGACTTTTCGATAGCTGGAAAACAATACGGCGGAAACGTAGCAGACGGAACACGTTCGTCACTGCTTTTTGAAACAATCCGAATCATTGAAAATCTAGGTGTTTGGAAACCGAGGTATGTCATTTGGGAAAACGTTAAAAACGCACTATCCAAGCGCATGGTATCAGCGTTCAATCACTATTTGAGCGACATGGAAGACTTAGGTTATACCAACACCTATCAAGTTTTAGATGCAAGGGACTTCGGCATACCGCAAGCAAGAGAAAGAGTGTTTACGGTTTCGGTTTTAGGTGATAAATATTTCGACTTTAGTAGATTGCGGAAAACACCTATGAGATCGGTAAGTGATTTTCTTGAAAAAGAAGCGGATGAGAAATACATCGTCACGCAACCTAGCATGGTCAGCAAGTTGCCTGGAAAACCTATTGTTCCAGGAACATTTGGTGGTCGAATGCTAGAAGAAGTTAAAGATTATGTTCATACGATTACGACAAAGCAAATGCGTTGCCCTAATAGCGGAGTTGTTCGTGTAGATGATGGACGTTGGCGCTATTTAACTGAACGAGAATGTTGGCGTTTGATGGGGTTTGATGATGAAGATTTTGACGCGGCGCTCAAAGAACACCCGTCACGCGGGAGGTTTTTAAATGGAACACTCTATCATCAAGCAGGAAACAGTATTGTAGTTCAGGTTTTAGAATCTATTTTTGAATTGTTGTTGAGTGGCGATTATGATACAGATTTTTCTACAAACGAAGAAGGGCAGTTGGAATTGATCTGTTAGGGGTGAAAGGAGCCAATCACATGAAAAAGAAACGGCAAAAACGTTGGTTAAAGAATCGCTTGCGGATCCAACGTAGACTGGAAGATTTAGACCGCACAAGGCGATTTGAAAACGCGTGGGGCAAGCTGTTCGAAAATGTTGGACGAGTTGAATTTTGATGCGGAGCGTAAACCACAACTATCATTCTTCTAATTGAAAGTGAGGGGTCACTATGAGCGGAGGAATTAACAGTTATAGATTCAAACTGCAGTACGAAGGTGTACAAAGGGCAGAGTTGGACAAGCGTGAAAAACTTGTCCAACAGCTTGAAAAATTGAGTGTCAAAATTAATCAACCAGATGAAGTGGATATGAAACACCTGGAATTATTAGTCAATCATCATCGAAAAACCGTTGAAGAAAGGATTTCCCGTGAGCAGCTGGAAGTCGCGAAGTCAAACGGGCTATCCGAAGAAGATGTGAATAAGCGCGTTGACGACCTCAATTGGGATGTCAAAAACGCGGTGAATGTGAGAAAAGTTGAAAAAAATGAAGAAACAAAAGCGCAACGCAGGGCGCGGAGGAACGCAGAAATGAAACGGATCCTTGCGCAGTTACATGCAGAAGAGGAGCAGGCGAAATGAATTTACAAACATTGTTTGAGATGCAAAAGACGCTAGACGAACGGATCGTGAAGAAGAAAGGGTTGGAGGGACAAAACTTACTATCCGAAAAGATTCTTGCTTTACAAGTTGAGTTGGGCGAATTAGCAAATGAGTGGCGTGGGTTTAAGTTTTGGAGCGAACATAGAGAGCCAATAACAGAAGCACCTTGCTTTATGTGTGACGGCGAGGGCGGATACATGGGGTGCGTTGAAGCGCCTATGATAGAACTCGCACTTGTCGAATGTTCAGAGTGCAATGGAACGGGTCAAGCAAGAAATCCACTCCTAGAAGAATACGTTGATTGCCTTCATTTTATTTTGAGTATCGGGAATGAATTTGGTTGTTCCGAATTAAATTTTATAGATTTTTCACATCGAGAAAGCAATGTGACGAATCAATTCAAATATGTATTTTACACAATTTCATCCATTGACGAACGTCTCGTATGTAAAGACATGAGTGATATAAAAGAAACATTTGGATATTTGTTCGGCGGATTCTTGGAGTTAGGCGAAATGCTCGGATTCTCTTGGGAGCAAATCGAAAAAGCTTACATTGAAAAGAATCAAATCAATCACGAACGGCAAAATAACGGTTATTAGGAGGGCGGTTTAAATGAATGGTCTCATTTGCAAGGAAAAGCAGGATGCAGCGGATGCAGAATTTGCAAAAATCCAGATTACTATTGACGAAGTAATCGAATATCAGCAGGCAGTTAAATCATGAAAGAAAAAATGTTGGAGGTTCACTAATTTGAAAAAGATTTTATTTGAAATCCCGGGCGAACCAGTTGCGCAAGGTCGCCCCAGGGCAGGGAAAACGCGGAGGGGAAAAACGGTCCTGTATGATCCAGTAAAATCTAAGAATTTTAAGCAGTTTGTAAGATTAGTCGCTGCTAAATACGCACCTAAAGAGTTGATTACAGGTCCTATTAAACTACATGTAGATGTTTACCGTCCTACGCCTAAAAGGCTGCAAACCAAGCCGAAACAGGCGCTAATCAATTCGGGTGAGTTACGCCCGACAGTTAAGCCAGATGTTGATAATTACGTAAAAGGAGTCAAGGACGGTCTGAATAAAGTTATTTGGCAAGATGATAGTCAGGTTGTTGATTTAACAGTTCGGAAGTTTTATAGCTTATCGCCAAAGGTTGTTGTTTGTATCAAATATTAACAGGGAGGGATTTCATGAAAGTCGGACTCCAAAATCTTTACAAACATGAAGGTAACGAAATCAAAGAAAAAATGCGGAAAGGCGAGCGTGTTGTTGTCGACTTTGACAACACTGTTGCACTCGGTGCAATCAAGCAACGCGACAAAGGAGTGGAAAAACATGAAGAACCCACTGGATCCAACGCTGATGAAAGCATGGAATAAAGGACGGGAAGAAGGCAAGAACGAAGCTACCGAAAAGTTTTATCGGTTTTTAGTTGGTCGCATGGAGTCGCTGACGGAGATTGAAGGAGTTGGGAAAAAGACGGCATTTAAGATTCAGACGCATTTTCTCGAAGCGTTTGCGAAAGAATTGGAATAAAAAAGACAGGATCCCTCCCGTCTCTGGCGAGATTATTATATCACATTAGGAGGGGTCCTGTGGTTAGAAAAATTGAAGAAGAGATGGGTTTGAATGAAGATGGACTTTACTTGGTCAAAAATGGTAAAATAGAAGTAATAGAAAAGCCTTCGAGTGGCTATGGTCGCCAATCAGTATTTTGGCAAGACGGGGAGCCAGTAAACATCGAAGTGAATCAAACTAAGAAAATATAGGTCTGACCGAACAACGGAGGACAACATTTGATATCAGCATTACGCTGGGTCATTTGTTGTCCTTTTTTATTTCAAAAATAAAAGGAGGAAAAACAATGGTTATTGCATTTCAAATAATTTTATTGGTTACTACGCTGGGTGCGTTTGATGGCGTGTCTAATAACGACGGGAAGCTGAAAGGTGAAATGACGGGAATCTTTTTAGCGAGTTTAGCAGCATTTATTGTAAGCGTGATGTGGTTATGAGGACATTCAAAAGTGAGTTTGCGAGATTAGGGCTTTTGCAGACGCGTAGAAGAGAAAAGACACTGAAAGGTAGTAAAGCTAAAGGCAAAGGAGAAGAGCGGCTGACGGATAGGGATTTTCGAGAATTGATGGGGATTAATCGTCCAACATACAGACGCGGAAAAGGTGGCGCATTCAGGCAACGATAGGAGGGGTTACATGTCGAATTGGGTTGATGAAATGATTGCATCGTATACAGATTACAGGCGCGAATTATCGCAAATGAAAAAGGATTTAAACCCCGAAAACAACGATGACGCGGAGGCCGAAAAGATGATTAACAGTATGATTCGAGATATGAGCGAAAGTATTGAGTGGATGGAAACTGGACGTGATCCAAAGGTCCAAAAGGGAATCCATGTTGATTCGATTTATCACGTCAAATCTTATGGTGATATGGATTTGATTCCTGACATCATAGAGCAGTTGGAAGAAGAAAGCATAAACGAACGAGAGTTATTCATGACCAAAGATGAAAAAATCATCATGGGGGAAATCATTCAATTATTATCAGCCCGAGAACGACAATGCTACTTCTTGCATGTTGGGCATAAAAAGAGCATGGGAGAAATCGCAGTTGAATTAGGTGTTAGTAAAAGCACTGTTCAAACCAATATTACACGTGCACGAAATAAGATGAAAAGCCGCGTTGGTGAAGCGGGGTAACGATTCTTTGTCATACGGTTGTCGTACGAAACTTGCAAGGGTAGAGGGGGAGAATTAAAAGAGGGGGTGCGTTCGAGCGACCCATTAGCTCCATCCAATTCACGCCTGAACGAGTAAACACTTAGCTTTACCGCGTGCGGAAACACGCTACAACATGCTGTGTTATGTCGTTCGGGCGCTTACATAATTAAAGGTGTTTCTTCAAATAATTGATTACCGTGTTATTCAAGATTTCAAGTTTGGCGACACCTATGTTTTTAATATTCGAAAAATTTAACTCTAGTAATTCACCTACCGTTACTATCTTCGGGTCGTGTCTCTTTATGGCGAAAAAGATAGTAGGTGGTAAGTCTAGTAATTCAATGTTGTCGTTTAGTGGGTTGTGTGCCACTTCTGTTGTCTCAGGCAATCAAATCACCTCCTTTTAACAAATTGTACAGTATATAAGGTGGTTGAAAAAGAGTGGAGATTAAAATAAAGGAGTGAGTGGTGTATGTAAATGGCTAAAAAAACAGATTGGAAAAAAATCAGAGATGAATGGGAAACTACGAAAATAACCTTCAAAGCATTAGCTGAGAAACATGGTGTAAAAGAAGGTACGCTGAAGAGTCGTCGGAGTCGGGAGAAATGGTCAAGAAAAAAAGGTGCATCTAAAAAGAAAAAAGATGCAACCGTTTCGAAAAAGATGCAACCAAAAAAAGAGGAATACGAGCCTGTTGTTGAGTCGGATAATCTGACAGATAAACAACGGCTATTTTGTATTTACTACATTAAATACTTCAATGCGACTAAGGCATACCAAAAGGCTTATGAGTGCGACTACATGACAGCCCAGTCGATAGCTTATAGGTTGATGGGGAATGATGGGATAAAAGCCGAAATCAATCGCATGAAAAAGGAACGCGCAAAAGGAATGTTATTGAGTGCTGATGTGATTCTTCAAAAATATATCGACATTGCATTTGCGGACATTGGTGACTACGTGCAATCAGATGACGGATACCTGGTGTCACTCAAACCATTGGATGAGGTTGATACATCCATAGTAAGTGAAATCAGTAATACTGAGAATGGGCCTAAATTGAAATTGGTCGACAAAATGAGAGCCTTGGACTTCTTGTCTAAGTACTTTGACCTTCTATCTGATAACGATAAGAAGCGTCTACAAGAAGAGAAGTTGAAGGTTGATATCGCTAAAACTCAAACCGACGTTGATAGTGCTGGTGATGATGACAAGCCAATTGAAATCATGATTACCCGTAAGAAGCGAAGTGAAGACGATGATTGAAAAGGAAGCATAAAAAAGAGCCTTACTTAGACTCTTTTGAATGCTTTTCGATTATCTCTTTAACTGCTTGTTCAACTAACCTAGCTTGCGGAATCATGGTTTCATCGGATACTTTTTTCAGTCCTTCAATAGTCTCTTCATCCATGGTGAATGTGACTCTCTTCTTCATGATATCAAACCCTTTCTTCTTTCATCATACAATAAAAGTATTGCACTTACAATACAATATGATACAATATAAGTATGGTACTCAAAGGGAAAGGCGGAGATGTAAGTGACAGAAGAGTGGAGAGACATTGCCGGTTATGAAGGGCTTTATCAAGTTTCGAATAAAGGGCGGGTTAAAAGTCTGCCTAGAACCGTTGAACGGTCAAACGGATGGTTGTATACGGTACGAGAAAGGATATTAAAGCAACAGAAAGTAAGATATGAAGGCGGGAAAAAGCCAAGGAAAATGGTTCATTTAAAAAGCGGAAACAGCAAAAGGTTTTTTGTTAGTCGCTTGGTTGCCGAAGCTTTTATACCGAATCCGGACATTCTCCCGCAAGTGAATCATAGAGATGGGGAGCCACTTAATAACGAAGTTGATAATTTAGAGTGGGTGACTAACCAAGATAACGCTATTCATGCCTATGAAAATGGGCTTATGAGAACCGAGAAGAGGGTCGTTAAGATATGCCCTCTAACCAATGAAATGATTGAGGTGTACAAGAGCGGTAGTGAAGCCGCAAGGGAACACGAGGTTACACCCGGAGCGATATTCCACGGTGTTAAAAATGGATGGAAAGCGGGTGGTTTCTATTGGGAGTACGACGATTGAGAAGAGTGTAAGTCCTCATTTCGAAGAATTTTTATTTAATTGGGATCAATACTTTCAATTCTTAGTCGGTGGTTACGGTAGTGGAAAAAGCTATCATGTTGCATTGAAAATCATTATCAAGCTACTCGAAGAAAAACGGACAGCATTAGTCGTTCGTGAAGTCTATGACACGCATCGAGATTCAACGTTCTCGTTATTTGAAGAGATTATCGCTGATATGGATTTAAGCGGCAGAATCAGAACGGTAACGTCTCCTATGCAAGTCCGATTTCCGAACGGCAGCAGAATTATTTTCAAGGGAATGGACAAGCCAGAGAAATTGAAGTCCGTGAACAACGTTTCATTAATATGGGCGGAAGAAGGCAGTGAAGTGAAGTACGCAGGGTTCAAGGAATTGATTGGACGTATGCGACATCCTACGCTAGACCTTCATATGATTGTTTCGACTAACCCTGTTGCGCAAGATAACTGGACGTATACGCATTTCTTTAAGGACGAGGAGAATGAAGTGTTTACTTTAGATGATGAAGAGCTTTATGAAAATCGTGAAATGGTGGTTGGAGATACGTATTA
Organism: Sporosarcina sp.; assembly: GCA_026169375.1. Lineage (GTDB taxonomy): Bacteria > Bacillota > Bacilli > Bacillales_A > Planococcaceae > Sporosarcina. Next base: position 31,816 of record JAPFCR010000048.1, read on the forward strand.
TCATCATTCAACGGCTGAAGATAATTACTTCCTACCGGACACTTACCTACAACAATTAGAAGAAATGAAGAATTACGATCCAGACCTTTACCGTGTTGCTCGGAAAGGTCAATTTGGTGTGTCTGGAACTAAGGTGTTGCCGCAATTCGCGGTGGCGGAACATGATGAAGTGATGAAGGCGATTAACAAGATCGAAAAGCCCATGCATCGAGTGGGCGGAGATTTCGGGTTCGTTACGTCATTCAACGCATTTGCAAGAATGGTCGTGGATTTAGAGAAGCATTACCTTTATATCTACTGGGAATATTATAAGAATGGCAAGACGGATGATGAAACAGCTTTGGACTTAATAGAGTTCAAGCAAAGTGGCGAAAAGCTAATAGTGGACTCCGCAGAACCAAAGAGCATTCAGTACTTCCGACAACAGGGCTTCAATATGTACGGGGCTAAGAAATTCCCAGGCTCAAAGCTGGCCAACATTAAAAAGATCAAGCGATTCAAAAAGATAATTTGTTCAGTGGATTGTGCGAATGCGGTTCGAGAACTAAAGAATCTAACCTACAAGACTGACAAACTCGATAATATTATTGAAGATGAGTTCAATATCGACAGTCACGTGTTTGACGCACTTGCGTATGGACTTGACGGCTACGAAGTCGCAGACCTGAAAGATGAAGCGCAAAAGGCAGCACGTCCAACTAGACAACGACCAAAAGGAAGGAGGAGATAATTAGTGACAGAACAGACGGTAAGAGCGAGAGTTGTAAAAGCAGCAGTATCTTCAACTACTAATCAAATCTATAAAGATGATTTCACAGGCTCGTATGGCGATATTATCGAACCACCTTACAACTTAAAAGAATTAAAGTTAATCGGTGAATACTCCTCCATCTTGCAACAATGTGTAGATGCTTATAAAACAAATATTGTTGAGTTCGGTATTGAGCCAGATTACAAGTTAGACGTCAATTCGGAAGAGGTTGCTGACGAAGTGAAAAAACAAGCTGAATCAGAGTGGACTAGGCTCGATGAATTCATTCGTTACTTGAATATGGACGAATCACCAGAAGTCGTTCTTGGATATGCTCTTGACGACAAGGAAAAAACAGGGAATGGTTACATTGAAGTGATTCGAGATGGTACTGGTGCCCCTGTGGGAATTGAATATGCGGATTCACAACATATGAGGGTTTGCAAGCGGACGGTTCCCGAAGAAATTGAGTACACAATCCTTGAAAATGGCGTCGAAAAGAAAGTTAAGCGTTGGAAGCGATTTAGAAAATACGTCCAACTTATTGATGAAAAGAAAGTGTTTTTCAAAGAGTATGGAGATCCGCGAATTATGAACTCGTCTACGGGGAAGTTTGATGAAAGCACACCTGACAATTTGCGCGCAACTGAAATCTTTCATTTCAAAATCGGTTCAGGAACATATGGAAAACCTAGATGGATTGGAAATTTAATTAGTTTGTATGGGGCACGGAAAGCGGAAGAGTTGAACCTGATGTATTTCCGAAACGGCAGACATATTCCGGCTGCTATTACCGTTTCAAACGGTAAGTTAGATGATACTTCGTACGAGCAATTACAGCAATATATGAATGATTTAGAGGGCACTGACAACGCCCACAAGTTTCTATTGTTAGAAGCGGAAGGTGTCGCAGAAGAAAAGATGATGAACGGTGATGAAAAAGTTACACCTGTGAAGGTGGAAATCAAATCATTGGCCGAAGTACTTCAACAAGATGCACTGTTTCTTGAATACGATGAAAACACGAGAAAGAAAATACGTTCATCTTTCCGTTTACCACCACTTTATACAGGCGAAGCGCAAGATTACAGCAGGGCGTCAGCAGCGGTTGCTCGTGAAGTGACGGAAGAGCAAGTATTCCAGCCAGAGCGAAAAGCGCTTGCAAGAGTGATGAATACATTGTTTCTTGAACCACTGGGTTTTAAGTATGTCAAATTGATTGTTAAAGGTGCTAATCTAAATGATCCAGTTGAGATTGCGAAAGCACTTGGTCCATTTATTCAAGCAGGATCAGTTGCCCCGAACGATTTAAGAGGGTTGCTAGGTCAGGTGTTGGGTAAAAAGGTTGACTTGTTGCCAGACGAATATAATGTGCCTATCCAAATGTTATTGAAAGAGCAACCGGGCTCCTTTGCGGATTTATTCAATATCGAGAAATCCGAAGATAAAGGTGATTTACTGGATATAATGAAGGACTTGAGGGACATTTTGGAGGAAAGTTCATGAGCAAAGTGGATAAGCTACTCACAAACATCAAAGCGTTCATCCAAAAGGCGGAAGAGGTCGAGGGCGATATAAAAGATATACTTCCGAATGATATTCCTGAGTTGAATGAGTTACCTGGGCTAGTTGAAGAATTCGAAACGCTAACAGCGAAATTACTTAGGCGACAACGCAAATTCTATCTTGATAAGCTAAAAGCATTTGTTTCAAAAGACGATACTGAAACGCTAGAAGCGATACTAAATTATTTTCAAAATGATTTGTTTGCAGCTGATGAATTTGCACTTTTATATGGAGTTGAAGCGGCAAAGTTTTTGGAAAATACAACGGCTAGTCTAACGAAAATCATTATGGAATCAATTGACAAAGATGTTGCGTTCAACGTTCTTTCGAAACGCACTACCGATTGGATTGAATCGTGGTCAAAGGAATTGGCGGAGATCATGCAGCTGAATACGCACAAGGCGGTTGAATCTCAACTACTAGAAGCTATAAATGCGGGCGAATCCATTGCGCAAGCCGAATTGAGATTGAAGGATTTACCACAATTCGATAGGAAGCGAGCTAGGGCTGTTAGTCGTACAGAAATTCTCACGGCTTCATCGCAAGCGAATTGGGAATCATTTATGCAAAGTCCTTCAGTTATCGGTAAGAAATGGAAGCACAGTGGAGCGAAGAAAATTAAACCGCGTGAAACGCATGTCGCAATGGATGGCACTGTTGCGGGCGTGGACGAGTTGTTTCTTGTTGACGGTGAGTTTGGTATGTACCCAAGGGATACGACGTTTTCAGCGAAGAACAGAGTTAATTGCGGATGTGTGCTTTCCCCTGTTGTAGACAACCACATAACTGGGTTGAGTCCCGAAGAAAAAGAGGAAATACGACAGGGAGTTTTGGAGGAATTGGACGCTCAGTAGTATGATGATTATATACAAGTCTATGAGGAGTGGTGGCAATGGCGAAAAGAAAAAGTAAGCTAAGGCAGTTAATCTGCAAGCATCACTATGTATTCAAGGTCGACGATAAAGCGTGGAAAGAAAAGGTTTTCAAGTGTTCTAAGTGCGGAAAGGTCATTAGTGAGTATTACGATTAAAGGGAGTGGTTGAAAATGGAATACACACGTTCAAAAAGTGAGCATTCTTATGAAACATTTGAAGGCACGCCAGAGGAGATTGCGAAATTAATTAATGCGATTGACGGAGTTGAGTGCAGTCCTACCCATGTACCTATTCCTGTTAAAAAAGAAGTCCATGAGATAGGCGGGCTATCTACTTCAGTAACTGTGGGCTTCGAATGTTCATGCGGTGATGTGGGTTGCGAATTACATAAAAACGAGAGGGGGTGAAATATAAATGGCGGTAGAATTAGTGAACGCTAACGTAACACATGTAAGTTATGTGGGAAAAGCGGCGAATAAAAGGCAATTCTTTTTAACAAAATCAGCTGACGAGCCTACATTTCAAAAAGAAGTAAAAGTATTCATCAACAAAGAAGAAGACGAACAACTAGTTTACGGGATTGTGTACTCACCAGGAAGCGCTGACGACGAATCTACTCATGATACCGATGGGGAGTTCATGTCCGCGGAATCAATCGAGAAAGCGGCGCACGGTTTTATGAAAGACGCCCGTAACATCGACTCTGGACACGACTTTGAGGCAGGGGTTGGCGAAGTAGTTGAATCTTATATCGCACCCGTTGACATGACAATCGGCGAGGAAGAAATCGCAAAAGGTTCATGGGTGTTAGTGACGAAAGCTTCGGATGAAATCTGGGAAGCGGTACAGAAGGGAACTTACACGGGATACAGTCTCGCTGGTACAGCTGAAAAAATTGAAAAACAACAAAACGAAAAGCCTGTTTCGAAGTCTGAACATGAAGACGACGAAGTGAAGGGCTTTTTTAATTTGGTGAAAAGCTTTTTCACGGGCGAAAAGGTAGAAAAAGGGGCTGTTGCCGATAAATACAATCGAGATCGCCGGCGACGTGAGTTTTGGGCGGCGCAAGATGCGCTGAACAGCGTGATTTTCAATTGGGATGATTGGGATAGCGCACTCGAAACTGATTCAACCAAGATTCGCGAAGCACTTCAAGACTTCGTGGATATCGCGCAAGAAGTATTGATTGAAGAAGATATTGCAAAAGCGGTGGGAAAACCACCGAAAGGAGATGACGAGGATATGAAAAAAGAAGATATTGAAAAAATGCTAGATGAAAAATTAGAACCAATTACCAAGAAACTTGAAGATATCGAGAAAGAAGAAGGCGGCGATGAAGAAGAACCGACGCCAGAAGAAACACTCATAAAGCAGTTTGGAGAAGTACTTGATGAAAAGCTGACGCCTATCAACGAACGCTTAGAAACGGTTGAAAAGGCTCGTGGTATTTCGAAGCAAGCTGATGCAGATCCACAAGGTGAACCGGTACAAAAACATTACTTAAACGGGTTTCTATAAAAGGAGGAATTGACACATGAATAACAAACAAATTATGAAAACAATTTCAACAAGTGATATCACTTCAGGATTATTAGCGCCTGGACAAGCTGATAAATTCATTCAACAAACGTTTGAAAAAACTGCGCTTGGTGGATCAATCCGCAAGGTTATGAAGAGAGAGAAAACGGGTGAAGTCGATAAAATCGGTATTGATTCTCGTATCCTGAGAGCGAAAACAGAGGACACAGATGATGGTTACCGTGGCAAACCAAAGTTCAGTGATATCAAATACGCAACAACTGCTGTAAGACTTCCTTGGGAAATTACTGGGGAATCGCTTCGAGAAAATATCGAAGGAGAAAACTTCGAGAAAATTGTTTCCGGCTTGATGACTACTCAATTAGGTATTGATTTAGAAGATTTATATTTAAATGGTGATGAAAATGTGGATTCTGATGATCCAGACTATGACTTCCTGAAGCTGAATGACGGTTGGTTAAAGCAACTTGAAACTGGTTCGCATATCGAAGACCGAACAGATAAAGATGCCGGCGGACTATCGCTTGACGTGTTTTACGATGCAGTGAAACAAATTCCCAACAAGTACAATGATGGTTCTTTGCGTTGGTTAATGGCGCCGTCAGCGCAACAAGATTGGGAGCGTTACCTACTAAACGAAAATATTAAAAACGGTGGAGGGTTGTCAGATTCAATCATGAAAGCACCAGCTAGCATTCCATCAATCGGAGTTCCTAGCATGCCGACTGACAGAATTATCCTTACGAACCCACAAAACTTGATTGTCGTTAATACTTACAACGTCCAAGTAAGAAAAACAACTGAAGGCAAAGAAGCAATTATGAAAGACAAACGCTTTTATGTTATTCATCTTGATTTTGATGCAATCATTGAGGAAAAAGACGCGGCAGTTCTCATCACTGGCTTGAAATAAGAAGGGAGTGATTTTATGTATAAGCTAAAATTGAAAAAAGCATTATCTTATAGCGGTATTGTAGCTGCAGATAAAAAGAACCCGTTTGTTGAAGTTGAGACTGAGAGGGTGGCAAATGATGCTGTAGCGACAGGATACTTCGATATTGTAGAATTTCCTGAAGAGCTTGACCCGGTCACACCTCTAGGTATAGATGATGAGGATTACACTGCTGCATCACTAAAAAAACTTAATGCCGATCGACAGAAAGAAATTATCTTGGAATTAGGTGGAGATTTAGAAAGCGTGAGTAATGAAGAAGAGCGTATCGCCCTTATTCTTCAATTGCAAGAAGAGCAAAAAGTGGAAAAGGAGTGATGGCCATGTCTATTACTCCTGTTGAATTAAAAGCCTATTCGGTATTTGAGGATGTTATTGATCGAGCGGATGAATTACTGGAAATGGACATTTTAGAAGCTGAAACATATATACAAAAAAAGATTGAATTGCCATTAAGTGAATATATTCCATTGCCTAGTAAATTGCGCCTTGCATTATTAAAAGTAGCGCAGTTTTTTGCGTTGACAAATAGCGATGAGTCTATCACAAAAGGGTACAAGTCCGAAAAGATTGGAGATTACTCTTACACTTTATCTGACGGCTCTACAATGTCTATTCCGGACGTTTCAGACCTTCTTGATGATTATGTGAAAGAAGATGAACCAACTGATGGCAATGTCTTTTTAAGGATGCGAGTGCTATGAGTTACAAGAAACTATTAACTCACCGTTGCGATGTCTACCATCTGAAAGAACGCAATGTTGGCGGAGGTGGCAACTGGGGCGTCCCAGATGATGACTTCGAAACTGAATTCTTTTATGAAGGCGAACCAGATTTAGAGAATGTGCGGTGCTATTTTACCGAAAAAACTCAATCTATTATCCAGTTGGAACCGAACAACAATATTACCCAGTCGTTTTTGGTTCATTTTTTGCCAGGTGCCGATATACGGACAAATAGCAAAATTGTATGGGATGGTATCACTTATAAGATGCAAAAACCGAGGATGATTAAGAGTCATCACCAAGAAGTCACAGTTGTAAGGGATGATAATCTATGAAGTTTGAAATTGAAGGATTAGAAGCGTTTGCCAAAGCGTTGGATGATGCAGCCAGTGGCGGTTTGCAAGAACAATACACATTGTGGCTTGAAGCCGTGGGCATGGAATTTCTTGACCTAATTCAAGATGAGATTATACGGACTGGAACGGTTGATACTCGACGTTTGCTGAACTCCTTTACTAAAGGTGACAGTGACGGTGTGTGGGAAATGCACGAAGGTGGCCTGTCTCTTCTTATCGGTTCAAATGTAAATTACGCTGCATATGCGAATTTCGGGCATATGCAAGACAGGCGTTGGGTTCCTGGTCATTGGAATAGCGATAGATTTGTTTATGAACCAGGAGCAAAAACAGGCATGATGTTAACCGAAAAGTGGGTAGAAGGCTCTCATTACTGGGATAATGCGTTTGCAATCTTCGGAAAGATATTCGAGAAAAGTCTCGACCGTAAATTACAAGAATGGCTTGACGCTCATTTTTAGGAGGTGCTGCCATGAATCCAGAAGTCGGGGCAATCATGAATTATTTTTACAACTTGTTTCCCGTAAAGGTCTATACAAAAGAGGTGCCCGAAAATTTCGTGGTGCCTTCTTTATATTTTCCTACACCTTTTACTTTTGACGGCAACGATACTACGTCTACATTCATGAAAACTTATAACTTGGTTGTAAAGTTATTCCATGTGGACGCACAGCAAGCCAATTATGAAGCGGAAAGGATTGCTGATGCAGTTAGAAAGAAAAGAATGATTATACCGCTAATCGAGCAAGATGGAACGCCGACGGGTGATTATTTACGAATCAGTAGAGTTGAAACTCGAATCGTTGATGGAACAGCGCATATTACCGTTAACTGGGATAGTCGCTATCACTATGAACGAGAAGTATCGACATTACTTGAACATTTCGAATTTAACAATGGGGTGAAAAGATGACGAAGGAAAAACAAACAAAGAATACTAAGAAAACTGAAAAGAAATCAGAGTCAAAGTTTTATTTACATGAACTAAGAGAACATAGTCAAGGCGAGTTTGGCGTGAAGCCAGAGGTCTTAGACGGTGTTTTTTTAAATGCAAAAGAAATTCAGTTCACAAAGTCAGAAGTGAAAAAACGGATTGAAGCATTCTTAAAGAAACCAGTTAATAAGAAGGGGGTTAAAAAATGAATGGCGGGACATTTACACCAGGTGAAGAGAAGAAGCGCGCGGGGATATACTTTCGGTTTGTATCAGCGGCCAGGGCGCGCCTGTTAGTCGGCGAACGAGGAACGGCAGCCCTTCCGTTCGTATTGGATTGGGGACCATCTAAACAATTCATAGAAATCGAGAAGGATGGCGACATCGAGAAAAAACTAGGGTTAAGCCCGTCTGATTCGTCACTCTCGCTACTTCAAGAGGCGAGAAAGCGTTCTAAAAAAGTCAAATTGTATCGAGTTAATAAAGGCGAGAAAGCTAAGGGAAGCATCGGAACAGATGTTACGGTTACGGCTAAATTCGGCGGCGTTAAAGGTAACAATATTATTGTTCGCGTTTCCGAAAATGTGTTGGACCAAGATAAAAAAGATGTAACTACGTTTCTTGGCAATAAAGAGGTGGATAAGCAGACGGTGTCGTCGGCTAAAGATTTACTCAGTAACGACGCAGTCGACTTCGAAGGCGAAGGCGAATTAGTGTTATCAGCAGGTGTAACTTTGACTGATGGAAAGAACACCGAACCAACAAACCAAGACTACATGGATTTCTTGTCGGCGGCGGAACTTGAATTCTTTGACTCGATTGGGTTGCCAGTGGACGGCGAAGAGTCTGATGAGTTAAAAGTGACTTTCGCGAGTTTCGTAAAGCGTATGCGAGACGAACAAGGTGTCAGATTCCCAGGAGTTGTTGCAAACTACCCAGGAGACCATGAAGGAATTATTAACGTAACCGTCGGCGCAACGCTTCCTGAAAGGCAATTGACCCCAGCCGAAACGGTCGCATGGGTGACAGGTGCACAGTCGGGTGCAACATTAAATCAATCGCTCACATTCGTTGAGTATGACGGTGCGATTGGTGTATATCCAGAGTTCGATCACGACGAGATTGTCGATCGACTAGGAAAAGGTGAATTCTTACTCACATATGATGCGCGTGACAAAGAGGTTTCGGTTGAAGCGGATATCAACTCTTTTACATCGTTCACGGAAGATAAAAACGATAAATTCGCACAAAACAAATTCATCCGTATTATTGACGGCATTAATAACGACATCACACGTGAACTTAAACGAACGATTAAAGAGCTTAAAAATTCTGGGAGAGATATCAACGCCAATGATGACGGGAAGCAAATCGTCCGCACGCTGATAACCATTTATATGAATGAATTACAAGACGGTGAAGCTATTGAAGATTTTGATTCAAATGAAGATATCAATATTGAAGTAACCGACAAACGTGATGGATTCCTGATTGGCCTTGGCGTCAAAGAAGCGGGGTCCGCCGAGAAGTTCTATTTCAGTGTTTTGGCTAGGTGAGTTAGAAGAATTAACAAAGAGGGTCTGAAAAGACTCTCTTTTTCGATTGCTAAAAAAGGAGTGATGACACATGTCATTTAGAGCGCAAAATACTATTAGTGGTAAAGAGGGGCGGTTGTTTCTTGATGGCGAAGAGTTAGCTTATATCAAGATGTTTGAAGCGGATATTGAAAAGAAGAAATCAGAAGTTCCAATTATGGGGCGCCGTATGGATGGTCATAAGTCTACAGGAGCAACCGGCACAGGTACCGCGACTTTCTATAAAGTGACCTCAAAATTCATCAGATTAATGGTCGATTATGTGAAGACTGGTGTGGATCCATATTTCACGCTACAAGCGGTTCTCGATGATAAGGGGTCTGGTCGTGGGGTGGAAAGAGTGACGTTGTTCGACGTGAACTTTGACAGTGCAAAAGTTGGTAATCTCGACGTAGACTCAGAAGCTCTTGAAGAAGAGGTACCATTCACGTTTGAAGACATCGAACTTCCGGAAGAATTAAACGACACATTTAACTAAGAGCGATTAACTTCGCTCTTTTTTACATACCAAAACCAAAGGAGAGATGAATTTGACAAACAAAAATCAAGAAGTAGAAGAAATCGAAAATGAAGACGTAGAGCTATCTGAGGTGGTTAACGATTTGTCGTTTTTCATGCCAGGAGCGGCGGATGAGGTTGAGGAAATTATGCGCCCTGTCTCTAGGCGCTTTAAAAATAAAGAGGGAAAAATTATCCCGTTCCGATTTAAGCCAGTCACAACACAGCGAATTGACGAGTTAGAAAAATTACACACGGTCCCAGTTTACGGTGGGAGTCGAGGGAAGAAGACGGGCGAAAGGGTGGATCAATCCCGTTTTATGGCACATATGGCAGTAGAATCAACAGTTTTCCCGAACTTTAAGTCTGCTGAATTACGAAAAGCCTATGGTGAACAGGATCCGATTGAAATTGCGAAAAAAGTGTTGCATATCGGGGGTGAGTATTCAGAGTGGATTCAGGTATCAACTGAAATCAATGGGTTTGACGATTCCTTCGAAGACCTTGAGGAAGCAGCAAAAAACTAATCAAAGACGGGAATAAGGATGCGGTTTATCTCTACTATGCAATGACAGAGCTTCTTTATTCCCCGTCTGAATTGGAGGAATTATATAAAGCGCCACGTCATTTAAAGGCGATGCTTTACGGAAATATCGGTTACAAGCTAGAACAACTCGAAAAAGAAGCAAAGGATGCCACTAAGGAAAAGTGAATGAAAGGAGGCTCATTAATTGGCAAAACTGACAGCTAGATTCGATGTTCAGGACAAGATTTCAAGGAAACTGCGAGCAATTCGCGGTGAAATTGATGCAGTTGAAAGAGCGCGAGCGAGGGTGAATAAACCGATCACGATGACCATGCGTATTCGCGATAATGCCACGAAGATACTTAGAAGATTCCACATGTTTGTCCTAAAGGATATCGCCAAAACGCACACAGTAACTGTCCAAGTCAAAGACAAAGCCACCAAGGCATTGACAACCGTTTCTAACTTTATGAAAAGACGGATGCCACGTACTCATGCGCTTTTTGTCTCAGTCAAGGACAAGGCATCTCCCATCTTACGTAAAATCAGTCAGTTTACACAAAGGAACATTGCAAAAACGCAATTAATGTCGATTCTAGCGACTGATAGAGCGATGCCCACGCTTCGAAGAATAGGTAGTTTTGCGAAAACTACATTTTCGAGAGGGTATAACTTTTCTGTTCGCGCTACGGATTTAGCGAGTAGAGTTATTGGACGCGTTTCTTCATATGCAACGACAGCGATTCCGAGAGTTCGGACGTTTACCATTCGGGCTATTAATGCAGCATCTAGTGTGATCGGATCTGTGAAAAGAGCATTGTTTTCTATTCCAACATTAATCACAGTAACCCTTGCGGCAGTTGGAATGGGTAAGTTAAAAGATGCAACTGTTGGAGCAGCGATGGATTTCGAAGGTTATGAAATTGAAACGAAACACCATCTTGGTGGAGATGAAAAAAAGGCGAATGAATTAGTTGAGTGGATGAGAAATTATACAAACTTAACACCATTTGACTCTCCCGATCTATTTCCGGCTTTATCAAGAGGAATCGGAATCGCTGGAGGAGATGTTGAGCAAGCGAAAGATTATTTAAGGTTAGCTACCGATATGGCGGCTATAACACCCGGAAGAACCGTATCTGATGCTATGGACGCTATAGGGAATGCTAAAATGGGCGAATTCTCCATGTTATCCGGTTTTAACGTAGATATGTCAAAAGCAAAGTTTGATTCTTTAGGCGGGATGGAAGGTCTGTATGATTACCTATACAAAGGCGGAGATGACTTTATAGGATTCGTTGGTGCGGCTGAGGAGTTTTCCAAAACATCTCGTGGTTTACTAAATAAATCAACTGGTTATGTTACCGCATCCTTTCGTGAATTTGGTGACGGTATTCTTGAAGGAATGAAACCGCGCCTAGAGGCAATCAGTACGTGGATCGACAACAATCAAGATAAGTGGATGAAGTGGAGAGATACAGTCCAACAAGCTGGAGAGCAAGCTGGGGAGTGGGCATTTTCAAAGCTAGAAAACGGATTCTTTCATATTCGTGATAATTACCTTGAAAACGATGACTTCAAGAAATTAGATTTCGAAGGGAAAATAAAGTTTATTTCCGAAGACATTAGCGCTTGGTGGTCTTCCACAGGAAAACCTGCATTAAATGGATGGTGGGAATCATCTGGCAAGCCGTGGGCTGAAAAAATCGGTCTATTTGTCGGCGAGTCTATCTTTAATGGGATTCTTACAGGTATCAAAGAAGGCGGTAAAGCACTTGGAAACATGTGGCTAGATGCTTTTAAAGACCCAAGCCTTGGTGCATTTGGTGGCGCAGGAGTTGCTACTATGCTTGCGGGTATGTTGGCAAGTCTAGTGTTAAGCCCTCTTGTCACTGCTGTCAAACTACTTGGCAAAGGTGTTAAAGGTGCAGGCAAGGTAAGTAAGAAGGTTTCTGGGTGGTTTGGAAAAGACCGACAACCCAAACAGCCCAAAAAACCAAAGCCTGATTATAGAATGCCCTGGACAAATAAAGGCGATAAACCTGTGCTTAATACACCTAACCAGGAAGGTAAAGGATTCAAACTTCCAAAAGGACTTTCTAAAGGTCTGGGCGGTCTAGGGAAGTTTGCTAAACGTGTACCTGTAATCGGCACCGCTTTAGGTGCGTTATCAATCCTTACAGCAAGTAAAGAGGATAAAGCGGGTGCTATTGGTGCTGTTGGTGGTGGTGTAGGTGGTGCGGTTACAGGTGCAGCAATTGGTTCAATCGTACCTGGTATCGGTACCGCAATCGGAGGACTCATTGGCGGTGTGCTAGGTTCGATTGGCGGGGGCGCACTAGGTGACTGGTTTAGTGATAACTGGGACTCAATAAAAGGCAAGGCAACCGAAGTCACTTCATGGATTGGCGAGAAGTTTACTGGCACAGTCAATACTATATCGGAAACGCTATTTAGCGGTGAATGGTGGGGGCGAAAGTGGGACGACGTGAAGACGTGGGGTTCCGAGAAACTATCTGACACTGCTGAGTGGTGGAATGGTATTAAGGAAACCGCTAACGAAACTCTTTTTTCTGGTGATTGGTGGGCAGAGAAAGTTGGATTTGTATTCGGTGTACTCGAAACCACTTTATTTTCCGGTGAATGGTGGCGAGATAAGTGGGATTCTGTAAAGGAGTGGACATCTGAAAAGTGGGAATCGTTCTCAGATGTATGGAGTGAAGCACTTGAGCCATTAAAAGAGACCATTTTCTCAAGTGAATGGTGGGGAACACAATGGGAAAGCGTAAAGTCATGGACTTCCGAAAAATGGGCATCATTCGCAGAAGTCTGGGAGGCTTCAAAGGAACACCTTTCTACCACGCTCTTTTCTGGTGAATGGTGGAGCGAGAAGTGGGAAGGCGTTAAAAATTGGACAAGCGAGAAATGGAATTCCTTTGCAGAAATATGGACCAACGCTAAAGAAACATTGTCCGAAACGTTATTTTCTGGTGAATGGTGGCAAGGAAAGTGGGAGTCAGTCAAAGGTTGGACGTCGGAAAAGTGGGATACTTTTACCAGTGTATGGAATACGGCAAAGGAAAAAATAAACGAGACATTGTTTAATGAAGAGTGGTGGAGTGGGAAGTGGGAGTCTGTTAAAGGTTGGGCAACATCTGCTTGGGAGGGCATTAAAACTATGGCAAGCGGATTGGGCGAATCCTTTAATAGAGGTCGAGAAAGCGGGCGCAACACCGCTAGCTATGCTCAGGGAACAAGTTATCACCCCGGGGGACTTGCGATTGTCGGAGACGGTGGAGGACCCGAACTAATTCGTTATCCAAATGGAAATATGACGCTTTCGCCAGGCACGGACACGATGATGAATTTACCGCGTGGAACAGAGGTGTTATCGCACCGCAAAACAGTTAACTTCCTCGGTAATCAAGTACCTGCTTATGCGGGAGGTATTGGATTCAACGGAGGAGCAGAAGAGGAGATTTTGTCAGATGAGCACGTAGCGGCAGCGACATCCTCATCCACGAGAAGAAAAAGATCGTTTGTCGGCGGTGTTCGTGATGTTATTGTGCAGATTACAGGAGAAAGCCATTATCACGATGATATGGATGCCGAAAAGGTCGGCAAAGTAGCAGTCAAAGCGGTAACTGAAGAGTTGAAAAAACAAAGATTTGAGGGAGGGGAGATGGCAATAGATGACTAAAAGTGTGTATGAGTTTTGGCTGTCGTGGCAAAACGGAAAAGAAAAATATCAATTACCGGTTAACCCTCCTGCGATTGGTGTTAGCAGTTCATCTAGAAATGAGAGTGTTGACCTCGCGGGGATCGGAGAGGTTACTATTCTGCAAGAGCCTGGGGCGAAAACTTTTATTTTTTCTTCTTTTTTTCCTGAACATTGGGGACCGTATTGTGAGCTGCCGGAGAGTAAAATGTCGATGCCTTGGAGTTACGTGAAACGAATCGAATTGTGGAAAGAAAGGAAGCTTCCAATTCGGCTGACCGTGACAGGTACACCGATTAACTACGCGGTATCAATTGAGGATTTTCAATACCGTGAAGGAGAAGGCGATGTCGGCGATATCCACTATGACATCGTGCTGACCGAGTATCCTTTTGTCTCACCTCGTAAAATCGACACGAAGAAAAGGACGACAGCCAAAAGCGGGACGTCGAGACCGGATCCCAAGCCGAAGGCGAAAACGTACACCGTAAAAAAAGGTGATACGCTGTCGGCGATCGCGAGAAAAGAATACAAAAATAGCGCCGAGTGGAAAAAGATTTGGGAAGCGAATAAAGACGCGTTAACTAAACGGGATAAGCGCAATATCAAACAACCGGGTCACTACATCTTCCCCGGTCAAGTAGTTACATTGCCGACGTGATACAACTATTCTTGGTCAAGTCGGATCATATGATAGAAATTCCCGTTGAGTTTGTGAATTGGTCTGGCCAACGACATCATGCAGCAAGAAAAATAGAAGCGTCCATCCTTTATAACAATTCCGGTATGCATCATTTCCGGGAGGTCATAGAGGGTGACACACTTCTTTTTAAGTGGAAGGGTAATGAGTTGTTTCGCGGAACGGTGTTCGACCGATCTCGCAATAAAAGTGGGATGTTGACACTGACGGCATACGATATGCTTCAATACTTCTTATTAAATAAAGACGTGTATGATTTTTCGGGAAAGCGATTAGATGAAATTGTTTTACGGGTGTGCAAGGATTTCGAAATACCACATACGGCATTCGTCAACACGAAGCACGTCATAAAGGATTTGTTATTTGACAGCGAAACGCCATTATACGATATGACTCTAAGGGCGATGATAGAAACCCACAAGGCATCTAAAAGGAAGTTTCGTATGTATTCTCGACTCGGTAAGGTGCGGCTGACTGAAATAAAACCCCAGGACGTGCAGTGGGTGCTTGAAGTAGGCAACAACATTATTGACTACAATTATGACACGTCGATCGAAGAGACGGCTACACGTGTAAAACTGGCATCTGGCGAAGGTTCCGAAACAGTGACAGCTGTCGTCACAGATGACGGGGGTAAAAAACAATTTGGTATGTTGCAACATTATGAAAACGTATCCGAATCACTTAGAAAAGACGCAATGACAAAAAAGGCGCGTGAAATACTGTCCAATAAAAAAGGCGTCAAAAAGAAATTAGATGTCGAGGCGCTTGGGATTGAAACGCTAACAAGTGGCGGAGCTGTCTATGCAATTATTGATGATATCCGAGTCAAAAGAAGTTATTTTATTGATCAGGATACACACTTGTTCAAAGGAAGTAGTCACACGATGAACCTTCAATTGATCGAAACGGATGACTTCCCTGAAATGGCTGAGTTACAAAAGAAAGATGTTGAATCTAAGTCATCGTCAACTTCAAGCGGTGCAAGTGACGGAGCATCCTCAAAAGCCCAGGAAGTAGTTACTATCGCTAGCAGTTTCAAAGGGCGATTGAGGTATAATTTCGGCGGAAAGAACATTCCTGGCGGCTCTGGTGACTGTTCTGGGTTTACTTACTACATTTACAATCGCGTCGGGATAAATATTGGTCATGGAACAAGCACACAAGTATCAAGAGGGCGTAAAATATCGAGAGGGGATGCGCGAGCAGGTGACCTAGTATTTTTCAAGGGCACTTATAGGGCGGGAGTGTCCCATGTAGGCATTGTTACGCGTCCGGGATATTGTGTAAGCCTTGCGTCAAGTGGTTGTAAAGAACATGGGTATTTAACAAATAATGATTCGTATTGGGGTCCTAAGTTTATGCAGGTTAATAGAGTGCTGTGAGGAGTGGGTTCGGATGACATTGAGTAATGAAATAAAACAATTAGCAGCCAGAGCGGCTGGTTCGGAACGACCGGTGAGAATAATTGATGCTGATGTTGTTTCGACCTCTCCTTTACGCATCCGATTATCAAATAACGAAAAACTGGTGCTTTCAAGTGAAAGATTTATTATTCCAGAAAAACTAACGGACTATGAGTTATCCGTTAGAACGCCACGCGGAACTGAAACGCATACTTTTTTCAACGCATTAAAAACAGGCGATCAGATTGTTGTCGTGTCTCTACAAGGCGGCGGTATGTACTATGTATTAGACAGGAAAGGATGATTGTATGGCTTTATCTCCCGAATTAGATATAGCTGAAGGCTCAGAAGAAATGAGCGTCGCCGAACTGCTTGAATTGAAAACTTATCGCTTCGACTTTAAAGCTAAGCGGTTAACAAGCGAATTGATCAGCGGATTAGAAGCAATTAAGCAATTTATTTTAATGGCGCTTCATATACCGCGATACGCCCATGCTATTTATTCACCCGATACCGGAAATGAATTACACGAATTGATTGCTGATGAAGATGCCTCGATTGCATTTAAAATCGTTGAAATAGAGCGCTTGGTAACAGAGGCGCTGATTTATGACGCAAGAATTGAGCGTGTACATGGCTTCGAGGTTGAGCATATAAATGATGCTTTGCATGTGAGCTTTCGAGTTGATACTGCACTTGGCGCATTAGAGTTCGAGGAGGTGTTATAGCCAATGTTCGAAGGATATACATTCGAAAATATATTGCAAGAAATGATTGATGAAACGAGTCCAGAATTTGACGTGAGTGAGACGTCTCCCGTATACGCCTCTTATGCAATGAGCGCCACACAAATCGCGAAGGTTTATCGTTATTTGGATCGGGTGAGGGAGTTAGGATTCGCTTCAACAAGCGAAGACGAATACTTGGAAAAGCGGACATCCGAAATGGGTGTCTTTTTCAATTCCGCGGTCGCGGCGATCAGGCGAGGGCATTTCAATGTGGCGGTTCCAGTTGGGAGTCGTTTTTATGTCCAGGACTTGTATTTTGTGGTGATAAGCAATGAAGACGGAGTGCAGTTGCAATGCGAAGAGCCAGGCGCTATTGGCAACTCAGTGCCTGCCGGGACGGCTATGCTACCACTTGAAAACATTGAGGGGTTGGAAACTGCGATACTTGACGAAGTCATTATACCTGGATCGGAAAAAGAATCAGACGAGAATCTATTCGTAAGGTATCAGGAAAAGGTCGCCGAGCCATCTACAAGCGGGAATACAGCTCATTACAGGGAATGGGCTAGGGAAATCCAAGGAGTAGGCGCGGTTAAAGTGTTTCCTGGTTGGGATGGATTAAATACGGTCAAGGTTGTCATCGTTGATTCGGACTATGTGCCAGCTTCTAAAGAGTTGATTGAGGTTGTACAGAAGGAGTTAGACCCGATCCCTGGACAAGGAGAGGGGTTAGCGCCCGTTGGCGCCTTTGTAACTGTTGTGAGTGCTGCGTCAACCACAATTGATGTGTCTGTGACTATCGAAATAGAGTCATCCGCAACGATTGAGTTCGTCCAAGTCGAGTTTTTGAGAATGCTAGCAGATTACTTAAAGTCAATCTCGTTTAGGGAGGATGTTAAGTCGGTAGTCCGGCATAGGGTTGTCGGCTCTTTGTTATTGGACATCCCGGGCGTCCTTGATTATTCGGGTTTACTTATTAACGAGCAAACTAAAAACATTACCTTGGGAGCGGACCAAATCCCGATTTCTGGGCAGGTGACGATTAATGTCTAGTCGCGAAGAAATGCTTGTGGAACTGCCTGAGATTTATAGGCAGTCGCCCGAATTTGAAGAAATGACTCGGGTAAAAGGAGTCATTTACGATCGCCTTGAAGTTCACATTGACGACGTGCTTGACAACTTCTTCATTGATGATGCGACGTGGGGTCTAGCAATTATGGAAGATGAGTATAAGATCCCGACCGATATCACTAAGCCGCTTGGTCAACGTCGTTCCGTTTTAAAAGCCAAAAAGCGCGGAATTGGAACAGTCAGCGCTAGTATGATAAGGAGTGTGGCTGAATCGTTTCGAGTCGGGTCTGTCGATGTTAAAGCGATAAAAGATTTATCAAGAATCAAAGTTTCATTTAGTGAGGCTTTTGTAATTGAGTCGGATTTAATTGACGCGAAAAATGCAATACGGAAAATATTACCGGCGCACTTGGAAGGGCTTTACGCTTTAAGAGCAAACGTATTGCTAGAGCAGAGTGTCGAGAACCTATCGCCAATCCTAGTTAATATGGATGTTAATACGAATCCTTGGGCGCAAGCAGGATACGGCGGAATCGGTGATGAAATCCTGTTAGACGGTGAATATTTACTAAACGGCGAACGTTTCTTAAATGGATTCTATAATAAAGACGGACCAGCACATTCTCAACGAGTTAAATTAGTGATGAAAGTGTTGCATGGATTCGGTTTTCATGAAGTTAATTTACTCCCATCATTAGATGGGGAATTTAATTTAAATGGTGAAATACGATTGCAGAATGAACCGCAGAATGTAAAGCTTGCTGTTTTACATGATGTAGTTATGCGATACAAACAACGTGAAACTATTCATTTAAAACCAAAACAAAAAACTTTGATAACTAGCTCGTCTAAAACAAAGAATGGGGTTGTTTCGTTAAACGGACAAGTTCAATTAGATGGCTCTGTATCACTAGATCAAGCCCTGTTTAATCACAGTGGCTTATTTCGCGTTAAAAAGGACGGAAAAACGGTAGAGGAGGTGGCTATTTAATGAACGTACGAAACGAACCTGTTATTCGTTCGGAATTGAGAGTGGTCAAAAGGAAAAAAGGTGAAATGAAAGGAGAGAAAACGAAGAATGTCAAATGCAATTACGACAACAAAAGCACGTGAGAAGTTTGCTAAAGCACATGGGGGCAGGGCACCGTTACCTGCTATTACTCAGGTTGGTTGGGGTACAGGTGGACATGACGAAGAAACTCGTCAACCTATATCGCCTGCCGCCGATGTAAATGAGATACCTGGCGAAATTGTTAGGAAAGAAATTAATGGCACTGAGTATCCTGTACCTACTACGTTAAGAATTTTTGTTGATTTATTACACGAAGAAAGTGGCGATGAAGATATCTCATGCTGTGGTTTATATGATGCGGATGGCGATTTAGTCGCTTGGAAAACATTTAAACCAAAGGGAATGGATGATGAAACAACCCTTGAAATTGATTGGGATGAACAGTTTTAACAGAAGGAGAATACGAATGGCGAATCATGAAATTCAAGAACCAAACCAGTTTAGCGATGAAATAAGAAAATTAAAAACATCTCATCCAGCACACGCAGATACGTTCAATCCACTTTTCGAGAAGTTAGTTAATAATGATGTGTTTTTGAAATCATTAACTGAACGACTAATTCAAGAACATACCCATAGCGGAGAGAACGGAGAAGGCTCGAAAATCTCTCTGGATAATATTGACGTTCCGGCGGCGTTAGGTAATATTTTGACGGAAAAAGAATTGGCCGAACACAGCAATGAGCGAAATCCACACGGCACGAGATATAGTGATGTTGGGGCAGCAAGCGAGCAAGATCTTACGACGCATTCGGCGGAAAAAGCGTCAACAACTAAACTCGGTCACATAATGGTTGGCGCTGGATTATCTATTACGGCAGATGGGAAACTAAGTGCTAAGGTTCAAGCAAGTCCTATTCCTAGTGGCTTAATATCCATGTGGAGCGGAGCAATTAATACAATTCCCTCAGATTGGGTATTGTGCGATGGTGCGAATGATACGCCAAATCTAACTGATCGTTTTATTGTTGGTGCGGGCGGAAAATATAGCATAGGGGATACTGGCGGTGCGGATTCCGTGACGCTTACGACTGCTCAATTGCCGAGTCATGGTCATGGAAGCGGAACATTGAGTGCGGCAAGTGCAGGTAGTCATAGCCATGGTAGTGGTACGTTGGCAACTAATACTACCGGAAGCCACAATCACACTGTAACAGATTACTACTTTTCTACCACTTCCAGCTTTATCTTGGCTGGTGGCTCAGATTATAGTTCAGCTGTAACAACTAGAACAACTTCATCTGAAGGCTCACACAGTCATTCGATCATCGGTTCCACTGCATCCGGTGGCGCGCACACTCATACAATTACCGGCTCAACAGCGACAGCCGGAAGTGGACAATCACACGAAAACAGACCACCATATTATGCACTTGCGTATATCATGAAATTATAAAGAGGTGAATATTGAATGGGTATAATTACAGATGTTTTATTTTTATCATTAGAATTTGACTTTGAAGAAGAAGGAGCAATCCGTTCAGAAGTTTTTTTAGAAATAGAAAAAGACGGTGAAAAATCACGTGTGCAACACAAAGTCCAACTGCAAGATGTGAGTTTCGGAGATTTTTTAGGTGAAGAGAAAATTGCTGAATTGTCTAATCCAGCAAACAATTTCAGCAGTTACATTCAAAGTCTCAGGAAGTTAATTACCTTGAAAGTCGCGAGCGATTTAAACCTTAAAGTCGCTGACGGCGAATATAAGGAAATTAAACCTACTCGTTTGAAAGTCGAGGTATTAGAAGCGTCACAAGCTGAGCAAGATGACTTACTTATGGATATTATGATGGGGAGGCTATAACAATGAGCGCTATATTTAATTTGTTTATGAGACAATGGTTGCGTGGCGATGCTCATTGCAGTATAGAGGATCTCGACGAAGCTGTCGAAAAGAAATTACTTACAGCGGAGCAGGCTGAACAAATCAAAAACATGGCACGTTGATGACGCTGAATAAGCGTTATTTTTATGGTCTAAATACCCTTCTTGGCGTATGATTGGGGCGAGGAGTTGAATGTATTGAAACGCGAAAGAAGACAAGCCTTTTTGGAGGCAGTTTATGAATTTTTTGAGTATGAGAATAAAAGAGTATTAAAATTAGTGAAGAGAAATAGATTGGCGGACTATAAGGAAGAATTAGAACACATAAGATATTGGCAAATGAAGGGTTATATACGGGTTGTACCGGACTCGCATAAGATTGATGAAATTAAGGTCAGTGGTACTCCGCTCGGAAGAAAGTTTATTAAGGAAAACCAATAAAATCTCACTACTTTTTCATTTTTTGTGACGTATTCGGACGCTAATGCGTCGTAAAGAAAAATGCATTTTGTGTATTTCTAAACAATGAGAATATTCGTTCTCTTTTCTTGAATTGTGTTTTGTAGTAAGATAAAATAGAAGCAGGTAGGAAGGGGTAGCTCCCCGACCGCAACGCACCCAGGAGTGCACCTGCTTCTTTTTATTTTGAGCAGAGTGTTATTCCTAAAGCGAAATACATCCTTCCTGGAGGAATGAAAGTGAATACACACACAGCGGGAGAATTGTTAATTTCGGAAGTTGTGCACTATATTTCTGGGTTAGTGCCAATCAATGTTGAAGAGACAAGGAGTGAAATGTCGTCAATCATTGCACGCTACCATGTGAAAATGGTTGAAAGTGACGAAGTTCACCCTGATTTAACGGAAAAGATTCAACTCTACCTATCTACAAAGAAGTTAGAGGGGTTAAGTGCTACAACCCTTCAAAATTATGAAAGAGACTTAAATATATTTGCAGATGACGTTAAAAAGCGTTCAGAAGATATTAATTCAGCAGATATACGAGTCTATTTAGCAAAGTTTCAACACTTGAAAATGAGTTCAATAAGCACAAAACTTTCGGTTCTGAAATCGTTTTTTGGATGGTTAACCAATGAGGAAATGCTACTTCGTGATCCAACGGCAAAGTTGAGACCACCGAAACAAGAGAAGCGCATACCAAAGGCGCTGACGATAGAAGAGCTTGAAATGCTTCGTGAAGGCTGTCAGTCAAACAGGCAAAGAGCATTAATTGAAGTGCTGTATGCCACTGGTTGCCGATTGAGTGAGGTGCACGGGTTAAATGTAAGTGATGTAGACCATCAATCTATGTCGGCTAGGGTAATCGGTAAAGGTAACAAAGAACGTGTCGTTTACTTTTCATTTCGGGCGATGTACCATTTGAAAAAATACATTAATAGTCGAACGGATGATGATTCAGCGCTTTTCGTAACCGAAAGGAAGCCTTACAGAAGAGTGTCAAAGAGAGCTATTCAGCGTGAAGTGTCAAAGATAGCGGAACAAGGTGGCGTGAAACACGTAAGCCCACACGCTTTAAGGCATACATTCGCTACATTGACGTTAAACAACGGAGCAGAGCTTGCAGCAGTACAGGCTTTACTCGGACACGAGTCGCCTGAAACTACAATGGTCTATGCGCAATTAACAGAAGATAAAAAGCATGAAGCTTATAAAAGATATTTGGTTCAATAAGAGGACGCCTTTATGGCGTTCTTTTTTATATGTAAAATTTTAGGGGGCGTGAGGTGAGAAATGGAGGAGAAATCAATGGAAAGTATCGTGCAAGACCACGAACAAAGGATTCTCGAACTCGAAAAAAACTACAACGAAGTAAAAAAAGAGATAACCGTTGTACAAACCTCGCAAGCAAAAATCGAGAATATGATTTACAAGCAAAATACTGAGCAAAGGGAATTAATTAACAAACATCAAAAAGAACAATCGAAAATGTTTAATGTGTTGCTTGAGCATACTTTAGGCATCAAGAAAGTGGATGCTAAGGAAAAGTGGAAACTCGCGGGTGTTTTAGTGGGGAGTGGTGGTCTTTTATACGCTATCTTCGAATTTTTACAAAGAATATTAGGAGGATAATAAAACATGAAAATCAACTGGAAAGCAAGATTCAAAAACCCGCATTTTATCGCCCAGTTAATACTGGCAATTGGAGCACCAATTTTAGCTTACATGGGGTTAACAGCACAAGACTTGACGAGTTGGGGTGCGGTCTTTAAATTGGTTCAAGAGGCGCTATCAAACCCGTATGTACTTGGATTGGTTGTAGTAAGTATTTACAATGCCTTGCTAGATCCGACTGTTAAAGGGATTTCAGATAGCCGCAAAGCTCTGACTTACGACAGACCACGTGATGATAAGAGATTCATTGAGTGACGATTAATTTCGTTGCTCTTTTTTTATATTCAAAAGGAGGGTTAAATATTGGTAGCAATTAAACAACAACTAGTTAAACGCACCAATCGTATTTCGTCGGGTAAAAACTTAGTTAACTATATCACCATCCACGAAACAGCTAATACTGTACCTGGAGCAAACGCACAATCACATGCTAATCTGCAATCAAATGGCAATCCAAGACAAGCGTCGTGGCATTACCAAATAGATGATAAGCAAATTATCCAGTCTTATCCCGATAAAGCTAGATGTTGGCACGCGGGCGGAAACGGTAACTATCAATCTATCGGCATTGAGATTTGTGTAAATGCAGACGGTGATTTTGCTAAAGCGATTGAAAATGCAGTTAAATTAGTAAAAATCTTAATGGCGCGCTACAACTTAAATGATACTCGTGTCGTCCAGCATAACTTTTGGACGGGTAAAGACTGTCCGCGCTTTTTACGTAATGGATCTAAAGGGATTAACTGGACTCAGTTTAAAGCTAACTTAAACGGCACAGGTAGCACAGCAAGCAATTATCTTGTGCTTAAATACGGTGATGTGGGTGATAGGGTTAAACTTTACCAAGACAAGTTAAAACGTGCTGGATATCAAATTGATGTAGATGGCTCATTTGGTCCAGCAATGTTATCAGTAGTTAAACAGTTTCAAGCTGATAACAATTTAACCATTGACGGTTACTTGGGACCAGACACGCAAAAAACACTTAACGCGATTTTGATTGCGCAAAGAAAAAATCCACAACCAAAGGAGGAACCAAAATTGTATAAACCATCAGCGAAAGCGATTTTAAACCCCACTGCAAAAGTATTGCGAAGGCTAGAAAATAAAAGCGAAGACCCACTCGATCCAAAATGGCGCAAGCAGTTGCTAGCGGGCGATTTAACAGAGTCAGATGCAATTGGATTGATTTATGTGGCGATTGATAGAGGGCAGATTGTGGGTAAATAACATTAAAAAGCGACTATCCATGTGGACGGTCGCTTTTTTTGTTGTAATGAGATAATCACTACAGTATCGTAAATAATTAAATTTCAATCCACAACGCCGGAGCGTTGGATTTAAATATAAATCAATTAACTCGATTTGTCAAATTATTTAACTGTTTCAATTTTGTGTAGTAATAAGACTCCACTTCGTCGATGTGGTAAAAGTATTCACTTTCATCGACCAAACCAAATCCATCTCCTCGACTAACGACTTTGTAAGCTTTACCAACTTGGAAATTAGTTTTATTCAAGAGGCAACCAAAGGTTTTAGCGTTGCGCGATTCGATTTTAATTTGACTACCGATAGATAGTAAATCTAAATTGGTTAATTTGGAGTTTTCCTTTACCACTATAAACGGTTTTTTTGTTATTTTCAAAGCCCTTTCGTAAAGTTTGTTAAACTCTTCTAGTTCGTTTTTAAGTTCTGCATCACGTTTGTAGATGTCGTACATTTCCTCTATCCAGTCGACCGTCCAATCAAAATGTATCATTCCTACTATTTTATATTCATCTAGTTTGCTTTCGAATGCCGCCATCTCTTCGATAGCTGCGGGAATGTCTAAGACGCGCACTTCATTTTCAAAACGCAAGACTTCCGATTTCGTAAAAATGATTTCCATCATTTCTTTTTTGCCTTCGTATTTTTCCACGCTCCCGATCATCGCATTATCTTTAATTCTGAATTCCTTTTTAAAGTCAGCAATTAGTTTATTTTTAGTTTCTTTATTCATTTCAATCATCCTTTTCGATTTTATTTTTATAATAATTATCCTTAAAGTACTCTTGACATTTAGTACAATAAGATGTGCTGCTTTCCGTCATTTTACCTCCGCATTGTGGGCAAAGACCGAGTTCATAACGCTCTTTAGTACGCTTCTTTTTATTATCCCTCCATCGGCATTGATCACTGCAATATATTTGTTGATATGATTTTGGTGTAAATTCCTCGCCGCAATCATCTGCCGCGCACTTTCGACGAGTGTTTGCAATGTGCATTGATTTTCCACCACCTTTTCGACAACGACCACAAGACTTGGTATATCCTCGCGTCAGGTTACTGGTAAATACCACTGATGTATTACCGCAATCACATTTACACAGCCACTTAGATGGATTATTTTTATAACCCTTTTCGGTTCTTTTGATGACTGTTAAGCTGCCAAATCTTTCGCCAATGTGTTTTGTAGAGTGTTTATTGGTAACTCTTTCCCTTTGCAAGCATCCACATGATTGAGTTTTTCCGTGTTTAAGATTAGACATATAAACTTCTACTTCGTTCTCACAGTCACACTTACACAACCAATACCGTGCATATCCTCTACGTTCAGCTTCTATTAAAATGGTCAGGCGACCGAAACGATATCCTGTTAAATCAAGAGTTTTTTCATTCATTTTGCACCCAGTTAATTTTTCCGCCATCTACACGATAAGCGACAATTTTATCGTAATTAAAACGGTCAGCGTATTCGTTGTAGACCATTTCTTCAATTTCTAGTTCATCCGTCTCGCCGTCATAAATTTTTTGACGGACTTCCTGGACAAAATCATGTTCCGAGAAAAACACTTCTAAACCTTCATGACCTTCTATTCCGTGGGCGATCCACTCACTGGATGGGCTGCCGTCGTAATCAATTTTAAGAAAATCGGGGTCTGTGGTTGTTAATTCAACTTTCCCACTTTCAATTTCCATGATAATATCTTCGATATTACCTATTGTATCTAAGTAATATTCGTTTAATTTTTCAATCGTTGAAAACTTAACGTTTCCTATTTCTGTTTTACCGCTAAATATACGATAAACAGTATTTCTTGGTAGTCCAGCATCAACGGCGACTGTATGCGCCGTGATACCAGAGTTAATAAGAATCTCGATGTTTTCCCTCACTGGTTTTCACATCCTAGTGTTTTAAAGGCTTGGTTGTATTGTTCTTTACTTATTACATTCGGGATATAACCTTCGCCATCTTCATTGACTACTTTATTGTAGTTTTTTCGCCACTCCCTAATTTCACTTTTTGTCATTAGCTTATCCGCACCTTGTCTCTCAGCGATTTTTACAATTTCTTTAGCTGCTTCTATTTCGTTAGCTTTTTCAACTATTTCTTCGTCAGTTCCATCTTTTAACTGGACGATGATTTCTCTTTCCATTTCTTCGATTAGCTGGTTGATTGTGTCGGCAGTTTCTCTGCCTTCGCAAATTGCAACACCCTTGATCTGACTGTAAGTTTTGCCAGTGTCTAAACCATGTTTTTCGTATGTTCTGTCGTAAATTTCATTGTACTCGATTGGTGAGATATGTCTTGCTTTTCCAACAACTTCTCCATTGTGGACGATTTCGATTTTCTTTGTGATTACTACTTCGCCACCTTCCACAAATTGCGAAAACGTCTTATTTATAAAAGTTCCCTCTACCGTTACTCTTGCGATTGCTTTGCCAAATACTACCTCTTTGATTAATTCCATTTCATCCATCTCCTTTTTGTTAGTACCACCTGCGGTACGTCTTATTGATTACAACTATACAGTACCATTTATGGTACGTCAACACTTTTAATTAAATTAATTCATCTTTTTTATATTTACTTTAACAAACGCTGATTTAACGCGGTTTTCATCTATAATTATTTTAAATTTATTTTAAACATTTCGTTATTTTCGGGATGAGTGTCTATTGCGAGTCTATTCCGAGTCTATTCGTATCTATTAATTAACATAAAAAAACCTCCCTCTATATAGATAGAAGGAAATTAAAAGGACTTCGGCAAATTTTGTGGAATATAAACGGCAAGGGGGAGTTACATATGTTAAATAACATGGATGAGGAAATGGTCAATTCTCTAAAAAGGAGCATGTATCAATCGCCGTGCACAAAATGCGGAAGGGAAATGGAGTTAATTTTCGCCCGAAAGAAACCAGGGGCGAGAGCTATAAAGGGGAAGATTTATTGCAAAAACTGCGAAGAGGTTTTCCGGGCGACATTTGCTGGATTTAATTAAAAAAGAGAGCGGTTTAGGCTCTCTTAAATCGCTTTGCCGATCTCCTGGAGTATCTTTAAAAATAACGGAGACATTTGAATAAGTACATAGCCTAGTCCTGCATTCATAATTGTGCTCCATGCCTTTTCGCTGTTACCAATCATAAAAAAGAAGCAGGCTCCTACCATGATTACACTAGCAATGGGGAAGCTGATAGCAACTAATATCTGAATGACTGGATCGAGAATTGCGGCTAACATATTTAAACTTGTGTCTGCAATAACTCCAGTTTGCAATACATCGGTGCTTGCGGAAAAATCAACGGGTAAGGTAGATGGTTCATTTAATACGTTAAATGGTTCGTCTAGTGTAGTAGGTTCGGGTGGTGTATATGTAGTGGAAATATTAGTGGGATTGTTAGTAGGTATATTAGGGTTTTTAATTTTAGTTATAGTGTAAGTTGCTAAGCTAGCAGTAGCACCGGTCGCAACGGTTACGATTGTGCTATTTATCTTTTTGCTCTTCTCTTCATATCTACCACTGAAATCTGTGTATTCACTTTCGGGGACAACCTCGACGTCTTTTTTTCTTTTAAACATCTATCCATCTCCTTTTATTTAATGTCATTTACGGTAAAGACCATGACAATAGGTAAACCTTCGCAAGCGTCCTTCAACTGATTTCTTCTATGCTCCGTTGTAGTAAGCCATACAATAGTAGGGAAGTGGCCGAGTTCACTTTCAATCGCGCCATATTCATAAAGATCTTTGTATCTCTTGATTTTACTTCTGTTTTCTTTCATAGTTTGCGTATTATCGACTTCGACAAAGTGTTTTCTGTCCCAACTATCTGTAAACATCGCATCTACAACAACCGCTTCAAATCCATCTGATACTTTTATTTCATTTTTCCAACCCTTGGGACAATCAAAATATAACCAAATGTCGTTTCTCATAATTGCGTGATGTATGTGACCACCTTTTTTACGTATCTTTCCGCAGTCAACATATTCTCTACCTAATTTCGATAGATAGTAAATCGTTTGATAACCCCCGCGTACTTTCATGAGGTATTTTGATAAACCCTGAAGCACCCGATTTGTATGTCGTATCGTGCCTATTTTGAAGTAGCTATTAATCTGATCTCTCGTCAAAAAGTCAAACTTCTTCAAAAGTAACAGTATTGACTCTTCTCGTTGGTTCAATTGCCTTTTCAACTTTATCCTCCTTTTGAGTTTCTTCTGTATAAGGAACGATTGCATTCCGAATAATATCTGAAGTGATTAGCGGTGTTTGCAATACTTCTCGCTTGTCAGCAGTTTGATAGATAGCGCGCCCCTTGATTTGCGGTAACGTTTCAGCACCTTCGCTATCCAATACGACACGACTCGCTACAGCACTTTGAACACGAAACGAGAGTTTGGCATCACTATTTTGTTTACATTGCCGTGGGATAACGTCTCCGGTTGGATATTGAGTAGCTAATATTTGCCTAAATCCTAATCCAGCACCTAAGCGTGCAATTTGACTCATAAGCGTTTGGCAAGCGAGTTTTAATTGTTTTTCTTCACGAGTAACGGCTTCACTAGGATTTAACTCCCCAACTTCGTCCACAACAATGAAGAACCTCTCTTTAATACCTGCTTCTTGCACGTTCTTTTTACCCTTCATTCTTATCTTGACTTGTAACTCACGCATCTTATTGTAAGCCATCTGGAGCGTTTCTAGTGCTTTGTCCGGTTCATATGCGATTGATTTTGTCTGTTTAATATTTTCATAGTCGCATAGCTCCACGCCACCTTTTAAGTCGATTAAAAATAAATTCAGATTATTTGGTTGTGATTTCAATAGACTTGTAATCGTCGAGTTAATAAAATTACTTTTCCCGTATCTCGTCGCGCCACCTAATACCATGTGGGGGATTTTCTCGAAATTGTGGAATCTAAACGAGTTCTTTTCACGGGTTAAGCCGACCGGCACACTCCATTTTTGACCAGGCTCAAATTTCACTTGGGAGGGAAGTGGTTCATCGTAAATTCTTAAAACTAATAAACCGTCAAATGATAACTCTAATTCTTTTTGTTCGGTAAGTTTCTTTTTCCACATGGTCCTTAAACTCCCAATAAAATCAGAGTCCAACTTTAGATTCTTTAAATCGTCGATGGTGATTCGCTGCCTACGATTATTTATCCCATCTTCCAAAATGCTTTTCTTGTTAAAATAATCTTCAAAACTTCTACCTAGCGGAATCCGATATTTATATTCCCATCCCCAATCGAACTGTTTTTTTCGGACAAGCTGAGTAGTCAAAGTATCATTTCCATCTTTCACATTTAATCCTGAAAGAGAAAAAATACGTTGAATCTTACCTGAATCATTCGTTTCATTTCCTTTCTTTTTCGAGTAAGCTTTTAGGGCAATGCCACCCATAGCAGCAGTCGTTAAAATTTCAAACAACACTTTGATTCCCTCCTTTAAATGATAGCGCCACAAGGTTATCTTACAGAGTAAGAGTTGCAAGTAACAGGACGTTGGATATATGCAATATCCCTTGTGGCGACTAGGTTTTTGATGTCCAGATTAATGGACTACGTGGACATCAAATAAGACGTACTTTTAAAGCAATTTTTTAGCTGTCAACGTGCAATGACGGGACGTTCGTTTGGACACGGAAGCAGACGTTAAAGCGGACATCAATCAAGAGCCTTGTTCTTGTGTTTAAAATAAAACCTTAAGGCTTCACGATAAGCTCGACTTCTGTCGCGTTTGGGTATTTTATCAATTACTTCAATTAGATCGGCGTCATGTTCAGGATGAAGTCTAGCAGATATTTGTATTCCTTTTTTTGGTGTCAATAGTGAACGCCTCCTTTCATTTCATTTTGTAACACAAATTATTACTTACACTCACAATGTATGACAATGCATCACGAGAAATGCCTGTCTTATTTAATAAAATAAAAAAGAGAGCAATTAAGCTCTCCTAATTATTTTTGCATAAAATAATAAAAAAATTAGAAAAGAGGACGCGCGGATGCATCCTCTTTTCATTGTTTTTTGTGCGCCTATCAGCTTTTTATAATATTCCCCTAAAGTTACCCCAGACCTCCCCCAATTGAATGCAGGGGAATACCCGATTTCAATAACTGGACTTTCCAGTATAACGCAGCAATCATTGATAATACTACCTTCAAAGGTTTTAAATAGTGGACTCTACATACTGCAATTACTTTCTGTTATAATAAGTATATTATGAAAGAAATGCGGAGGATATTTTATGAAATGCCCAGCTTGTCAATACAATGGATCGAAAGTTGTTGACTCTAGACCAGCCGATTTAAATAGATCGATTCGGAGGCGAAGAGAATGTGAGTCATGTAGTTATCGCTTTACGACATTTGAAAAAATTGAAGACACCCCTCTTATTGTCGTTAAAAAAGATGGTTCTCGTGATGAGTTTGTAGGAAGGAAAATTTTAAGAGGGCTGATTCGCGCATGCGAAAAAAGATCAGTGCAACTTGAAGACTTAGAGAACATTGTCTATTTGATTGAAAAAGAATTAAGAAGTTCAGGTGTCGTTGAAATTGACTCAAAAGATTTAGGAGAAATGGTCATGAAGAAGTTAGCGGATGTCGATGAAGTTGCATACGTTAGATTTGCTTCTGTTTACCAAGAGTATAAAGATATTAGTGTTTTTATTGAGGAATTGAAAAATTTGGAGACGCGAAAGAAAGATATTGAATGAAAGGAGTGCTGTAAATGGTCGCGTTATTTAAAGAGTTACAACCGATAGATGCATACCAAATACGAATGTCGCAACCATTTTCTGAGCATGATCAAAAACTCCTGACGTTATTTTATCAGCCTTTAATAGGCTCTGATGCAATGAGTTTATTTATGACTTTGTGGGCAGATGCTGGTGAAGAGGATTGTGAATATAATCATTATCATTTGATGAATGTACTTTCACTTCCGCTTGCACCTATTTTTGAAGCGAGAATTTCATTAGAAGCGATTGGTTTATTACGCACGTATACAAAAACAGAAGCCAATCAACGTACATTTTTATATGAGTTGTCTCCACCGTTAGATGCAAAAGCCTTCTTTGAAGATCCTTTATTATCTACTTTTTTATTTAGTAAAATTGGTGAGCAGGCTTATCGTAGTTTAAGAAGTCGATTTTTAGTAACGAGCAATGAAACGTCCACATATAAAGAAATCTCAAGAACGTTTTTAGATGTGTACAAGCCAGTGAATCATCGTGTAGACATTGAAGAAGCGGATGGACGCTTCATTGGACGTAGGGGCGATAATGGTGTGCCTTTTGTTCAACATAATTTTGATTTTGAATTACTGCGTTCTGGTTTATCTGAGCAAATGGTTCCGCAAGCTGCACTGGCGTCTGTTTCTCAAGAGTTAATTGCGAAAATGGCTTTTTTGTATTCCTTAACACCATTGGATATGCAAAAAGTAATTATGATGGCGCTTGACGAGAACTTGCAATTACCTGAAGCGAGATTGAGAAAAGCGGCGGCTGATTTTTATAAAATGAACACATCAAAAACACCGCCTGTTTTAGATAAAACATTTATCCAGTCAGCGCCGCCAATTGAAACAGAGGAAATGACAAGAGAGGAAGAACTCATTTATTATTTGGAGCATACAGCCCCCGTTGATATGCTACGGGATTTAAACGGGAAAGAGCCGATGCCTGTGGATGTACAACTGGCAGAAAGATTGATCAATACACATGATTTATCAGTCGGTGTTGTCAATGTGCTCTTACAATTTGTATTCATTCGCAATGATGGTCGAATTACGAAGGCTTATGTCGAACGAATTGCTTCTCACTGGATGAACAAAAAAGTATCGAATGCACGGGAAGCCCTTGAGTTTTCGCGAAAAGAACATGATAAATATATGAAATGGAAAAATGAAGAACAGAAACCGAAAACGTATAATCGAAAGCCGGTCCGAGAAGAAATGGTGCCGGAATGGTTTCATCAGAATGAAGAGAAGAAAGAAGAGAAGAAAGAAGAGCCTAAAAAGGTCGCCAAAGCAACATCTGAAAAACCTGAAACAAAGATCGACAATGATATAGAGGAACGTCGTAAAAGGTTACGTGAAGAATTAGCACGAACACGAAAAGGGGTGAAGTAACATCGAACCAATTAACAAAGCATTAAACAGAGTCGTAAAAGCACCGAACTTTGCCCAGCGATATGAAAAAATGCGTCAAGGAATACTAGCAAATGAGGAAGTCCAACGGTTTTTAACAGAGCATGCAGATGAAGTGAATCAAGATATAATTGAGCGTAGTTTAGGAAAACTTTACGAGTTTACAACAGCTTCGCATCGTTGTGAAAAATGTCCTTCATTAGATGGGTGTATCAATATTATGAATGGCTTTGAACCTAAATTGACGATTAAAATGAATTTAATAGACGTTGAATATAGTAAATGTCCAACACGGCTAGTTGCGGATGAACGCCTAGCTATATCAAGGATGATTGAAAGCATGTATATGCCCAAAGATGTGATGGAAGCTCGATTACAAGATGTCGATTTTGAAGGAAACTCTCATGAAAGTCGCTTAACAGTGATTGAAATGGCGAAGAACTTTTTAAATGAGTTAGACGATACTGGTGAATTGCCGAAGCGTGGCTTATATATTCATGGTCCATTCGGTGTAGGAAAATCATTCATACTCGGAGCACTGGCAAATGAATTAGCTGAACGCCATATTCGAACGGTCGCTGTTTATGTCCCTGAATTTTTACGGGAAATTAAACAATCGATTCAAGAACAAACACTTCATGAAAAAGTCGATTATGTGAAAGATGCAGAAGTGTTAATTTTAGATGATTTTGGGGCGGAAGCAATGAGCGCTTGGACGCGTGATGAAATACTTGGCGCAATCTTACAATATAGAATGTCTGAGCAATTACCAACATTTTTCACGTCAAACTTAGGCTTTAAAGAATTAGAACATCATTTGACGTACACACAACGTGGTGAAAAAGACGTTGTGAAAGCAGCGCGAATTATGGAACGGATACAAACCGTTGCAAGACCTGTTGCTTTATATGGAGATAATCGTCGAGAGAAATAGAAAACAATTGAAAAGACGATAAAACACTTGCAATTATTCAGTTAACGTCGTATAATCAACACTAATTATATGATTGAAATGCATGGATAAGGACAACAATTGATTGCACTTGCCACCAGAGAACAGGATCGTAGGCTGGAAGTCCTGTAGGTACAACAATCAATTTACCACCTTGAAGCAGCATTAGTGAAAGATTGAGTAGCTAATGACGGTCCCGGCCCGTTAGCCGAAGTAAAGCTTCGTTAATCTAAAGCTTTTTTGTATTGAAATTAGATTGACAGAAGAAGGGTGGAACCACGAGTATAATGCCTCGTCCCTTTTCCAGGGATGGGGCTTTTTTGTTTTTTAATAAATAAAGGAGTGTATGAGACATGGCAGAAATGATTAAATTACAATTTCCAGATGGTGCTGTAAAAGAGTTTCCAAAAGGTACAACGACTGAGGAAGTAGCAGCTTCGATTAGCCCAGGACTTAGAAGAAATGCAATTGCAGGTAAATTAGATGAAACATTAATTGATTTTAAAACACCGATTGAATCAGATGGTGAAATTGCGATTATTACACCAGATTCACCAGAAGCGCTTGAAATTTTACGTCATAGTACAGCTCATTTACTTGCACAAGCTGTTAAACGTCTTTTCAAAGATGCGAAATTCGGTGTAGGTCCAGTCATTGAAAATGGATTCTACTACGATATCGATACATCAGAGCCAATTACAGCAGAAGACTTACCAACGATTGAAAAAGAAATGAAACAAATCATTAATGAAAACATTGAAATTAATCGAATCGAAGTTTCTCGTGAAGAAGCGATTAAGCGTTTTGAAGAAATTGGCGATGCGTATAAATTAGAACTTATTGAAGCCATTCCTGAAGGGGAACAAGTAACACTTTATGAACAAGGCGAGTTTGTTGATTTATGTCGTGGTGTTCACGTACCATCAACGTCAAAAATCCGTGAATTTAAGTTATTAAGTTTAGCAGGTGCGTATTGGCGCGGTGACTCAGACAATAAAATGTTACAACGTATTTACGGAACAGCATTCTTCAAAAAAGATGACTTAAAAAAGCACTTGAAAATGTTAGAAGAAGCAAGAGAACGTGATCACCGTAAAATCGGTCGTGAGCTAGACTTATTTATGAACTCACAAAAAGTTGGTCAAGGTCTCCCGATGTGGTTACCAAA
This sequence comes from Sporosarcina sp., assembly GCA_026169375.1. Lineage (GTDB taxonomy): Bacteria > Bacillota > Bacilli > Bacillales_A > Planococcaceae > Sporosarcina. The sequence goes on from JAPFCR010000048.1 coordinate 66,319, forward strand.
AGGTGCAACAATTCGCCGTATCGTAGAACGTTATATCGTAGACAAAGAAGAAAAACTTGGCTACCAACACGTGTATACACCAGTACTGGGTAGCTCTGAACTATATAAAACGAGCGGACATTGGGATCACTACCAAGACGATATGTTCCCAGCGATGAGCATGGATAATGAAGATTTAGTTCTTCGTCCAATGAACTGTCCACACCATATGATGATTTATAAAAATGGGATTCACTCTTACCGAAATTTACCATTACGTATTGCAGAGCTAGGAATGATGCACCGTTATGAAATGTCAGGCGCATTATCTGGACTCCAGCGTGTACGCGGCATGACGTTAAACGATGCACATATTTTCGTTCGTCCTGACCAAATTCAAGACGAGTTTAAACGTGTTGTTCAACTTGTCATTGATGTTTATAAAGACTTCAATATTACGGATTATTCATTCCGTCTCTCTTACCGCAATCCTGAAGATACAGAAAAGTATTTTGATGACGATGCAATGTGGGAACGCGCGCAAAAAATGCTAAAAGAAGCAATGGATGATCTTGAATTGGATTATGTAGAAGCTGACGGAGAAGCTGCGTTTTACGGTCCAAAATTAGATATCCAAGTGAAAACAGCACTCGGTATGGAAGAAACATTATCGACTGTTCAATTAGACTTCTTACTACCTGAGCGTTTTGACTTAACATACGTAGGGGAAGATGGGAAACATCACCGTCCAGTCGTGATTCACCGTGGTGTTGTAAGTACGATGGAACGTTTCATTGCTTACTTAATTGAAGAATATAAAGGGGCATTCCCAACTTGGTTATCGCCAGTTCAAGTTCAAGTGATTCCAGTTTCACCAGAAGCACACTTCGACTATGCAAATGACGTTCGTGAAAAGCTAGTTGCAGAAGGATTCCGTGTTGAACTTGATGAAAGAGAAGAGAAAATCGGTTATAAAATCCGAGAAGCACAAATGCAAAAAACACCGTATATGCTTGTACTTGGTGGAAAAGAAATTGAATCAGGCGAAGTGAATGTCCGTAAATACGGGGAGAAAGATTCAGAAAATATGTCATTTGAAGCATTTGTTGAATTAGTAAAAGAAGATATTGAAAACAAGCGATAAAATAAGTCGAAGAAAAATGTTGACAATTTAAATTCATGGTGTTATGCTTATAAAGGTAGAGGAAATTAATTGAATACAGTTTGTGGTATAAGTAGGAGCTACCCGCTTCTCACCTGATTGACGCGTAATCGTTGTTGCCAGGTCAAGACACATGAATGATTTTATCGTACAGTTATTGTACGTATTCATACGCGGGTAGACATCTATGATTGTGTCTATCCGCTTTTTTAATTTTAATAGACCTGTGGAGTCGTCGGTTTCATATGACGTACCCAAATGATGTATTCGCCAGACAATTATTCGGAGGTGGATTATTATTAGTAAAGACATGAACGTAAATCAGGGGATTCGTGCCCGTGAAGTTCGCTTAATCGATCATAATGGTGAACAATTAGGAGTTAAATCCCGAAATGAAGCACTTGACATTGCATCCCGTGCAAATTTAGATCTTGTTCTTGTCGCACCAAAAGCAAAACCCCCAGTCGCACGTATTATGGACTATGGGAAATTCAAGTTTGAGCAGCAAAAAAGAGAGCGTGAAGTTCGTCGAAATCAACGTGTAATCAACGTGAAGGAAATTCGTTTAAGCCCAACTATTGATGACCATGATTTCCAAACGAAACTTCGTAATGCGATTCGCTTTTTAGAAAAAGGCGATAAAGTAAAAGCATCGATTCGTTTCAGAGGACGTGCAATTACGCATAAAGATATCGGACGTGAAGTGCTCGATCGATTTGCCGAGGAATGTAAAGGCATTGCTACAATCGAACAACGTCCAAAAATGGAAGGCCGCAGCATGTTCTTAGTGTTAGCGCCTGAAACTGAAAAATAAGTTACACAGAAACATTTAGGAGGAACCATTAATGGCTAAAATGAAAACACATAAAGGGTCAGCGAAACGTTTCAAAAAAACAGGTACAGGTAAAGTAAAGCGTGGACGTTCTTACACAAGTCACCTTTTCGCAAACAAAACGACAAAGGCAAAACGTCACTTACGTAAAGCTTCACTTGTTTCTTCAGGTGACTACAAACGTATTCGTCACATGATCACTTACATGAAATAAATCGAATTTTTAACGCTTCGTCATTAAAAATTCAAACGAAAAACAAACTAAACTTATTAAGAAAATTCAAATTCGGATAGAATAGCAGGAGGTAATTACTATGCCACGTGTTAAGAGTGGAGTAGAAAGACGTCAACGCCGTAATCGCGTATTAAAATTAGCTAAAGGTTACTATGGTTCAAAACATAGACTTTATAGAACAGCAAACGAACAGGTTATGAGATCATTTAACTATGCATACCGTGACCGTCGTCAAACAAAGCGTAATTTCCGTAGATTATGGATTACACGTATCAATGCGGCAGCTCGTCTGAACGATCTTTCGTACAGCCAAATGATGCATGGACTTAAAGTAGCAGGTATCGACATTAACCGTAAAATGCTTGCTGACCTTGCAATCACAGATGCAGAAGCGTTTGCACAACTTGCAGACACTGCTAAAAAAGCAGTTGCAAAATAATTCATTTAAAATTACCGTTCCATTCGATATAATATCGAATAGGAGCGGTTTTTTATTGAATATAAAGGGATAGTGGAAGGAGCCGAGCAAATTGGAGCAAGTCATTCTCATTTGGATTGGCGTTATGTCATTATGGGCTTTTTTAGCAATGGGTTATGATAAAAGACAAGCAAAAAGAAAAGGAGCACGTGTCCCTGAAAAGAATCTATGGTTGCTTGCATGTATCGGCGGTGGAATTGGTGCGTATTTGGGGATGCAAATATTTCGCCATAAAACAAGACGCACCGCATTTCGTGTAGGCTTTTTAATGTTAGGACTTATTTATGTGACGGTTATTTTTTATTTATCCCGCATTAACGGGCAGTAAGACTCCCACTTCAAGATTTAAGTGAAAACGGTAAAGATAAGTGGGAGGTCAACTGCCCGTAAAAGCCCGATTGGTTCAACTAACAATCAGTGGGGGATGAAGAACCCCCCCCACTGATTGAAGTTTCACTTTATTTGGGATTGAAATACCCGATTTTACAAGTGTTTAAAAGCACGATGAAAACTCTATCATAAGGCAATGCGCTTATGATAGAGTAGAATGAGTAAATTTAATTTTTTAATAAAGTTTCTATGGGATTTTCCCAACTAATTTCAGCTGTTGGGTAATTCGATTGAATTTCTGATTGTAAAAAAAGAAAATCATCTTTTGTGAAGCCTTGTAATTTCGCATCATTTTTCACCCAAACAAAAATAGAAACAACATCAAAAGAATGATCTGTCGTACCTAAATATTTTTCTCCTTCAAACATTGCACCTTTATAGGTGATGAAGAAGTTTTTACGAACATTTTTAATATCATCGTAAAAGTAATAACGCTCCGCTTCATAGGCATCATCTAATTTACGCTTAGGATCTGTTAAATAACGAATGCCACGATAAAACAAATAAATAATGAGCAGAATAATGACGACTCGAATAATAAGTGCCATAAAAGATCCTCCTTTTTAAAAAAGTATTGCTACTCTCCTTATACGGATGTATGATGAAAAAGTTTCAAAAATAAAAAAGAATTCAAACCTTATTAAATTATATCAAATGGTTTCCAAATTTGTATAAATTAGCGTAAGGTATTAATAGATAATATTAAGATAAAGAGGGATTACTATGGAATTTAATTTAAAAATTAATTTAATACATAAGGATGCAAAAATGCCACACCGCGCAAATGAAGGAGATGCAGGTCTAGATATTTTCTCCGTTGAAGCGAAAACGATTAAGCCTGGAGAAACGGCACTCATCGGTACGGGCATTCAAATGGAGTTGCCAAAAGGAACAGAAGCGCAGATTAGACCTCGTAGCGGGCTAGCGCTGAAACATTCGATTACCGTGTTAAATAGTCCAGGAACAATCGATGAAGGTTACCGGGGCGAATTAAAAGTCATTCTAATTAACCACGGGAAAGAAGACTTCATCGTTGAAAAAGAGATGAGAATTGCACAAATGGTTATTGCGCCTGTTTTAAATATTACGTTAACACAAGCAGAAAGCTTAACAGATTCTGACCGTGGCGAAGGTGGATTTGGTTCTTCCGGAAAATAATAGGTGAAGTAGAAAGCGAAGTTGGATGGTGATGTCCAACTTCGCTTTTTGTAAATGCACTTTGAATTATTGGAAAAATCCGCTTCTTTTGGTAAACTCAAAGAAGATACAAGATTGCAAAGAGATATGAATGAATTCATTCATACTTGAGAAGTAATCGTTAGAATAGTAATCGTTAAGGGGGATGTTTGGTATGAAAGCGTATATTCATGAGTTGGGTCAATTGAAAAGCGGGGCAGTGAATGACCCTGTTGCTAAGTCAGGTGAAGTTGTCGTAAAACTGAAGACTGCAGGGTTAAATCGACGCGATTTATATATTCAAAATCGTCGCGGAGATAAAGAAGAGGCACTTGTATTAGGATCGGATGGTGCAGGCGTTGTAGAATCAATTGGAGAGGGAGTTACGAATGTCTCAGTCGGAGATGAAGTGATTATTAATCCCGCACTTCGTTGGTATGAAAATAGCGTTTCACCGCCTGAAACATTTGATATTTTAGGAATGCCTGATGACGGAACGTTTGCGGAGAAAATCGCAATCTCAGCTGAACAAGTCGAACCGAAACCTACCTATCTTACGTGGGAAGAAGCAGGGGCAGTGGCACTTGCTGGTTTAACGGGATATCGCGCATTAGTTACAAAAGGAGACTTACAAAAAGGAGAGACAGTCTTTATTCCAGGTGCGGGAAGTGGTGTGGCAACGTATTTAATTCAGTTCGCAAAAAATAGCGGTGCACGTGTAATCGTCACATCGCGTAGTGAAGAAAAGCGAAAAGAAGCACTTGCATTAGGCGCGGATATCGCACTTGATACAAATGAAGATTGGTCACAAGCACTTGAAAATGAAACAGTTGATCTCGTGATCGAAAGCGTAGGTCGCGCGACGTTTAATCGTTCATTGGAAGTGCTAAAGAAAGGTGGGCGAATTGTTGTTTTCGGTGCAACGACAGAAGATACAGTAGAGTTAGATTTACGAAGCTTCTTTTATAACCAACATCAATTATTTGGTTCAACGATGGGATGCCGAGAAGAATTACGCGATATGCTTGCACATATTGAAAAGTACAAAACACGTCCAGTGATTGATAAAGTATTTAAATTAGAAGATGCAGCAGAAGCATTTGAGTACTTAGAAGAAAGTAAAAACTTTGGAAAGATTGTTTTTGAGATTTGATGGAATCAAACATGTGAGTCTAAATAAAGAACAACCCATCTTTAAGCGGAAATTATGCTCGGATGGGTTGTTCATACTTCAAACAAATTCACTCTAAATAAGGCGCCATTTCCTCTAACACATCTTCAGGTAATGCTTTTTCAATCATAGGAAACAAGACGCGCTCTTCTTTTCGAATATGTAAATCGAGCAGTTCACCTAACTCATGCATAGCAGAGATTTCGATTTCATCCATTTTTAAAATCGTATCGATTAATGCACGAATTTTCACATGTTCCATTAACATATCTTGGACTTCTGGAATGTCTACATCTGCATGTTGGGCAAAAGCAGGTACTAAAGTTTCCTCTTCTTCACGGAAATGTTCTTGTCCTTCTGGTAACCAAAATGCTTTCAACTCTAACTGCATTTCTTTAGAGGTTGACTTACTTTTCTCCGTACCGACTCTCCGTAAATTTAACGCGAGTAATAAAGCGACCATATGATGGCGTGATAACGGCATTAATGATTCATGTCGTTCGATACTTTCTCCTCTTTCTGGATAACTCATCTCAATCAGCTCCTTTATTCATGTTAAGTTAACAACTTCTTGTAACTTGAAAGAATTTATTAGAAGTCATCATTGCGAGTTTAAAAGAGATAATCAACATCGCAAGCGTTCCAATTAAAACGATACCTGATGATAAATCAGGGAAAAGTAACCATACAAAGTCGAAAAGGAACAGATAAACGATAAATAACACAACAGTTAACAAGCTATTTTTAAAACATTTTGGCACAATGATATCCCCTTTATTTCATTAGCTCATTCTCATTATAAATCTTTTGATGCGACGTTTCGACTGTCTAGACTTATCGATTTCAAAGGTTTTTACGAAATAAGATGACTAGAAATCAATTATGATTCTAAGTCAGCTACTTTTACAACGGATTTTCCAAGGTTAGCCCCTTTAAATAAATTGAGAAACGCATCGATTGTATGGTCGAATCCTTCCGTAATTGTTTCTTCGTATGTTAATTTCCCTTCTTGGAGCCACTGAGCTAGTTCTTTCATACCCTCAGGGAAACGAGCTGCATAATCGCCCACTGTGAATCCTTTCATGAGTGCACTTGTTTTAATTAAATACGTTTGTACACGTGGTCCAATATCAGTTTCTTGTTTATTATAAGCTGAGATTGCGCCACAAACAGGAATTCTGGCAAACTTATTTAATAACGGATAAATTGCATCTGTAATTTCTCCACCAACGTTTTCATAATATACATCAATGCCGTTTGGACATACTTTTTCAAGCGCTTTTTGGATATTTTCAGTTTTATAATTAATCGCAGCATCAAACTTTAATTCACTGCGTAAATAGTCGGTTTTTTCGTCTGAACCAGCGATACCAACAACATACGCGCCTTTGATTTTAGCGATTTGGCCAACAATAGACCCGACAGCTCCAGCTGCACCTGAAACAACAACTGTTTCTCCTTCTTTTGGTTGTCCGATATCAAGGAGCCCAAAATATGCAGTGAGTCCAGTCATGCCAAGGATACTTAAATAAGCAGATGCTGGAGCTGCATGATGATCGACTTTTTGGATAGTTGTTTCATCTGCAACAGTATATTCCTGCCACGGGAGATGACCTAATACGACATCATTCTTTTTAAAATGGTCTGATTTAGATTCAATCACTTGCCCGATTACGCCACTCGTAATTGGCTCGTTCAATTCAAAAGGTGCAACATAAGAATTTGCATCGCTCATACGACCTCTTAAATATGGATCTACAGAAATGTAAATTGTTCGAAGTAAAACTTCACCGTCATTCGGCTCTCCAATTGGGATTCGTGCGATTTCAAAATCATCTTTAGTTGGTGTTCCTTTTGGTCTTTCCAGTAATTTGATTTGTTTTTGCATGTAAGACACACTCCTATACTTTGGTCTATCTACTATATAACTAAATCCTTTATTGATAAAACATTAAGCATTCTCTTAACAATCATCTAAATGCATTTCTTCTAAAAAGTATCTGAAGTTGGGTTAAGTTAAAGAGAAAGTTATAATTTGACACTAGATCAAAATTCGAGGAATGAAAAAATTTTCCAATATATAGAAAATAACGTGAAAGAGTTATGTTATTCTTTTTAATATATTGTATAATTAAAATACTTGAAAGGGGAGTTTATTATGATTGAAAAAGTACAACCGTTAACGGACTTAACGATTGCAAATCAAGCAATAATGCAACCGATTACAAAAATTGCTGAGCAATCTGGAATCCCAAAAGAAGCTATTGAGCCATATGGGAATTATAAAGCGAAAATTGATATTGATAAAATCGAGAAGTCAACTAAAAAAGGAAAAGTTATTCTTGTAACAGCGACTAGTCCAACACCAGCAGGAGAAGGGAAGTCAACAGTTACAGTAGGACTTTCAGATGCGATGAGGAGACTTGGGAAAAAGACAATGATTGCCTTACGCGAACCATCATTAGGCCCTGTTATGGGGATTAAAGGTGGGGCTACAGGCGGCGGATATGCACAAGTTTTGCCAATGGAAGATATTAATCTTCATTTCACTGGTGATCTTCATGCGATTACAACAGCAAATAATGCGTTAAGTGCATTTATTGATAATCATATACATAGAGGAAACGAACTGAATATCGACCCAAGAAGAGTGATTTGGAAACGTGTATTAGATATGAATGACCGTGCACTACGCAATATCGTTGTAGGGTTAGGTGGCCCTGCACAAGGTGTTCCTCGTGAAGATGGTTTTGATATTACTGTTGCATCAGAAATTATGGCTGTCTTTTGTTTAGCTAGCAATTTAACAGATCTAAAGGAGCGACTGGCAAAAATCGTTATTGGGCATACATATGAAAAAGAGCCTGTGACAGTTCGTGACTTAGGCGTTGAAGGTGCTCTTACATTACTATTAAAGGAAGCCTTTAAACCAAATTTAGTGCAAACGATTGAAGGCACTCCAGCTCTTGTTCACGGCGGGCCATTTGCGAATATTGCGCATGGTTGTAATTCTTTAGTGGCAACCAATGTAGCACGTAGCCTGGTAGATTATGTGATCACGGAAGCAGGGTTTGGTTCTGATCTAGGCGCGGAAAAATTTATGAATATAAAAGCTAGAATTGGAGAGTTTTCACCGAATGCAGTTGTTATTGTTACAACGGTTCGCGCACTGAAAATGCATGGCGATGTACATAAAAAAGAATTGAAAACAGCAAATGTCGATGCTGTTGAAAAAGGAATTGTCAATTTAGCAAAACATATTGAGACGATCCGTGCATTTGGTGTAGAACCAATCGTTTCGATTAATCGTTTTATTACAGATAGTGATGCTGAAGTAACGAAAATCCATGCATGGTGTCAATCGAAAGGAATTCGCGTTGCTGTTACGGAAGTATGGGAGCACGGCGGAGCAGGTGGATTAACGCTGGCAAAAGAAGTCATTGATGCAGTTAAACAACCGAATCATTTTGACTTGCTTTATCGTTCCGAAGATTCAATGCTATTTAAATTAGAAAAAATTGTGCAACAAGTTTATGGTGGTAGAGGGATTCATTTAACAGATGAAGCAAAGCGTGACTTGCAACTGATTGAACAAAATGGATGGGAAAGTTTACCCGTTTGTATGGCGAAAACACAATATTCATTTTCAGATAATCCTGAATTATTAGGCAGAACGGAAGCATTTATCGTTACAATTCGTCAAATCATTCCTAAGTTAGGTGCAGGTTTTCTCGTTTGCTTAACAGGTGATATTATGACAATGCCTGGATTACCAGCTCAACCTGCGGCGTTAAATATGGATGTCGATGAAAGTGGAAATGCTAAAGGACTTATGTAATAAGAAATATGAATCTATAGATCATTTGAAGCATAAGCTATAAATTGAATAAAAGACACCTCAATAGATCTGTGTACCAGAATAAGGAACTCTTTGAGGTGTTTTTGCTGAATTATTATTTGCATTGGAAATATAACTTATGATAAGCTTTCAAAGCTCAATCTATATCATAAGGACTGCATCAAAGTGCTTATAAAAATTAGTGTAAAACACTTTCGCTTCTACTGAACAGGAGTTTTGATTTGTTTCTCTTTGTTGATTTCATTTACAATTGGTTTTTCAGATTATCAAAAAGGTCAAAGGCGCATTTTATCTGATTATAAAAAAATTGATAAGATTGGTAATATAGTTGTGCAGTCTCTACATACAATTGATCAAGTTTATTCGATCACAGAGGAAAAAATGGCACGAGAAATTGAAGAAAATTTGAACGAACTTATTGAAGAATATAAAGAAAATCCATCCGTTAAAAAAATCATTCATTTAATGGATTCAAAGAAACAGATGGAAGCATGCATGATTCCATCTATTTCTTATGATTAACAGTAGAATGAATTGTCGCTATGGAATGATAGAATGATGAAAATAATTAAATAATATATGGCTTTTGGACTACTTAGGGATTATAATAAAGAATAGGGTTGCTGTTTTGAGAAGGAGAGATTTAATTTGGTTAGGTATTTCAGGCTGTATTTAACAATTGCACTTATATTCTTTACATTAATATTCTCGGTTGTGATTGGTATAGTAGACTATTACAAAGGGCAAAAGCAAATCCATGCAAACCATAAAAGAGAAATAGAAATCATTGGAAATTCAGTAGTTCAATCATTACATAACATCGATCAGATGTATAATTTAACGGATAACCTACTTAGAAAAGAAATGGAAGGAAACGCTAACTTTTTAATCGAAAAATATAAAAATGATTTAGCTTTTCATGAATGGGATTTTCAACAATTGAAAAAAGAATTAGGTATGGATATCTATATTATTGATGAAGAAACGACTGTAATTTACAGTAGTTTTATAGATGACCTTGGGTTGAATTTTAAGGAGTGTTGTGGATCATTTGCAGAAGTTATTGAAGAAAGGCGGCTAGGCGGTGAGTTTAAACACGATTTAATGGATCTTCAACAATCTTCCGGCGAACTTAAGAAGTTTGCTTATATGCCAACTCATGACCAGAAATTTTTAATCGAACTCAGTTTGTCATTAGAAGAAGGCTCTGTCTTTGAAACATTTAATATTTTCAAAAAGATGGCTGAACTAGAAAAAGAATATAAGCCTATCCATTCTATACGCCTTTATCATCCAACAGGCATTTCGTTCCGTTATACGAATGACGAAGAAGGAACAAAAAATATATCAGAAGAGATGCGCCCGATATTTAATGAAGCGAAGCGTAAAAATGAACAAAGAGAAAAAACAAAAAGTGTAAATGGTGAAACGATTACATATCGTTACATCCCCTATACAACTGAGCATGAACAAGATTATCCAATGACGAGAATCGTTGAGATTGTTTACAACGAAGTAGAGCTAGAAGGATTGCTCAAGTTTTATAGGGAAGGCTTTATTTATCAGCAAATTATCATTTTGTTGGCTGTGATTGTACTGGCCATCATTATCGGGAAAATCATCTCAAAACCAATTCATCTTGCCTTTCATGATAGTTTAACTGGTTTGAAAAATCGAGCTGCTTTTGAAGTAGAAGGAAGTAAAAGATTAAGAAAAGATGAAGCTGTAAGTTTAATGATGATTGACGTAGATAATTTTAAGCAAGTGAATGATCAATTAGGCCATTTAACAGGCGATCGACTGCTCATTGAAATTGCGCAATTAATTGAAAAGCATATTCAACCTGATGACATTGCTGCGCGATTTGGCGGTGATGAGTTTGTTATTATTTGCTCAGAAAAAAACAAAGAAGAAATGACCGCACAAGCGGAGTTGTTGCTGCAAGAATTAAACACAATCTATGCAAGTTTAAATGAACAGCATGCTCTTGATGTGTCAATTAGTATAGGAATTGCCTACGCGAAAACAGATGAAGAATTAAAAGCGTTGTACGATAGGGCAGATCAAGCGCTTTATCAAGCAAAGGAAAACGGTAAAAATCGATATATATTTTCTGGTGACATGCTACTTTAAGATTAAGTAGCATGTTTTTTGAAATTACAATGCATCATTTATAATTTCATTCAAATTTCGTGGTACACTGGTAAAGAGTATTTTAAAATTGAAGGTGAAATCATGGAGATTACAGAATACATTGTCGAACAAATCATAGATCCAACAGGCTTAATCGAAGGGGAGCGTTATGAATTTCGGTTGTATGCTATGTTAGATGAAGATGATGATTTATATACAGAAGATGGAATTGGCATTCGCACAATTTTGGCAGTAGAAGAAGAGGAAGGACGTCTTGTTGTTGCACACTTTTTTAATCGAGCAACTGAGGAAGTGTATGATTTTGAATTAGAAGAAGACGAACAAACTGCTGTACTCCAATTTTGTCAAAAGCATTATGCTGAGGAATAAAAATCACATTAGGTGCGTTTTTACTTGAATTAGTAGATAATAGAACTAATATGATTATGTATAATCAAAAACGATTGGAAAATTATCATAACTGGAGTGTTATACATGGAGAGAGAAATTGTTGATATTACAATTATTGGGGGCGGACCGGCTGGCTTATTTTCATCATTTTACGCTGGAATGAGGGAAATGTCGGTTAAAATTATTGATAGCCTTCCTCAACTAGGCGGTCAACTCGTCGAATTATATCCAGATAAATATATATATGACGTTGGAGGTTTTCCGAAAATCCTTGCAAAAGATTTCGTCGCAAACCTTGTAACGCAAGCGCATTATGCGAAGCCAGAAATATTACTAAGTGAGACGGCTTTATCAATCGAGAAGCATGAAGATTATATAGAGCTCACAACAGATAAAGGCGTTCATTTAACAAGAACAATTTTATTAACAGCAGGAATTGGTGCATTCCAACCTCGAAAAATTGGCTTGAAAGAAGAAGCTGAGTTTGAAGGAAAGACATTGCATTATGGTATTAAAGATTTATCTGTTTTTAAAGGTGAAGATGTCATTATTTGTGGCGGTGGAGACTCCGCTGTTGACTGGGCACTTATGTTAGAAGATATAGCTTCTTCTGTGAAGTTAATTCACCGTCGTGATCGTTTTACAGCACACGAGACAAGCGTAAAGCAGTTAATGGAGTCAAAGGTGGAAGTTAAAACGTCATTAGCAATAAAAGAAATTATCGGTGAAGATGGCAATGTTGAAGAAATTTTAGTTGCTTCACGAGATGGATATGAAGAAAGAATTAAAACAAATCACGTGATTGTAAACTACGGAAATATTTCTTCGTTAGGACCACTAAAGGAATGGGGTCTTGAAATGGAGCGAAATTCCATTGTGGTCAACTCAAGAATGGAAACGAATCTTGAAGGTGTTTATGCAGCAGGCGACGTCACAACTTTCGATGGAAAAGTTAAATTAATCGCTGTCGGACTTGGTGAAGCACCAATCGCTGTAAACCATGCTAAATCATATATCGATCCAAAAGCGAGAGTACAACCTTTACACAGTACAAGCGTATTTAGTTAAAATAGATAAAATCCCCTCTACCATAAAAATGGTATGAGGGGATTTTATTATTGTGATTCTTCGATTTCAGAAACAGTAACAAATGTATATCCGTTTTCTTGCAAGTATGCCATCACTGCATCTAATCCATCAGCTGTTGCAGGATGAATATCGTGCATCAGAATAATACTGCCATCTCTTACGCCATTTTGAACATGAGAGAGAAGTTGTTGTGGACTTCGATGTTTCCAATCGAGCGTGTCCACGTCCCATAAAGCGATTGGCAAATCTGTTTGTTGTTTCACTCCGTCATTAAACGCACCATAGGGAGGACGGAATGAATAAGGTTTCTCTCCTGTAATATCTTCAATAATTTGGGATGTTCGATGAATTTCATTATGGACTTTATCTGACGATGCTTTTGTTAAGTCAGGATGAGTCCATGAGTGATTGCCAAGTTCATGTCCTGCTTCTTGTACCATTTTAGCGATTTCCGGATAATATTCCACTCGACTTCCGAGCATGAAAAACGTTGCCTTGGCATCATATTTTTCAAGTGTCTGTAACACACGAGTTGTTACATTTGGGTCTGGACCATCATCAAATGTGAGTGCAACTTTTTTTGCGGATGATATTTCTTGTTCTGTGTTTTCCTCTACCTCTGTTTCATCTGCTTGATTCGAATCAGATGAGTCATTTTGTTTACCATTTGAATCAGTTGAGGATTCTTCATGATCGGTATCGTCTTTTAATTGCACTTGATAAGAATCGATGAATAAATCATTGACATCTTCATATGGAAGCGAAACGATTGGAATGTTGTCATCTGTTTGATCATGTGGGAAATAGAGAACGAGCGCTTCATCGGTAAAAGCAAAGTGTTGATAATTTTCCCAAAGAGGTTCAGTGTACTTTTTAATCTCCTCTTTTGTGAAACGATTTTGTGAACTGTCATTACTTTCTAACTGTTTCTTTGTTAAGGTCGAAAGCGTTTGAAGGTTTTCTAAATCATAATCTAAAATGTTTTCTAATGTTAACATATCGCCGTTTTCATTATTTAAATGGAATGTATGGATTTCCATTTCTCCTTGAAGATCGCCAATATGTTTATTTGAAACAAACACAAAGGAATACGTACCATTTGGATGTTCAAATGTTTCAAAAGAAATATTTAGTTCATTTGTAAAGTTCTTATGTTTTTGTTTGTAAGTTGCAACATTTGTTAAATGGTCATGTTTAATTCCTTTAATATGTTTTTTTATTTTGTCATTAAATGCAGTATGATTACTTTTGGGGTATTGAATTGCAAACGGAATTTTTACGTCATTTGAGATTTCAGTTATAATTTTAATCCCTGAAAAACTTGAGTCTGCTTCGTCAATGGTGGACGAAACTGCATTTAAGTCGTCTGGATCGTCATGTGCTGCGATTGAGTTGCTTTTGTATAAATACAGTAAATAAGCACTCGCAAGTATAAGTATGAGTGTTAAGCTTGTCAGTAAAATATCAAAGATAGGAAGTTTTCTTTTTGTGTTGTTTCTCATGAGTAAGACCCCTTATTAGAAAATATTGTAGATTAATACAGTCAATTAAAATAGTAAAAAAATAATAGTTTAGCGAAACATAGAATAAAACCGCTAAAAAAGTCGTATAATGTAAGTATACAAGATAAAAAGATAGATTCCAATCCATTTATTGCATACATAAATTTCATAAGGTTTTCACTTTTTCTGAAGGGGAGATTATGCTATAATATTTCATATCTACGTATGTAAATAAATTTAGAAACAATATAACAAGGTGGTTAGAAGAAGATGGGAAAAGGCACATACCGGGTTCTTTTATTTTATAAGTATGTTGAGATTGAAGATCCTGAAACCGTTGTCGCTGAACATTTAGAAGCCTGTGAAGAAATTGGCTTAAAGGGCCGTATTTTTATTGGAACTGAAGGAATTAATGGAACTTGTTCGGGGACAATTGAACAAACAGATGCATATATGGACATGATGAATAAAGACGAGCATTTTAAAAATATCGTTTATAAGATTGATGAAGAAAATCAGCATGCATTTAAAAAAATGCATGTGCGTGTCCGTGACCAGATTGTAAATTTAAGTTTAGAGGACGATATCAATCCCAACCAATTAACGGGAAACTATTTAAGTCCCTCAGAGTTTTTAGCGAAAATGCAAGAAGAAGATACAATTATTTTAGATGCGCGTAACGATTATGAATATGACCTTGGACATTTCAGGGGAGCAATTCGCCCAGATATTCGTACGTTCAGAGAATTACCACAGTGGATTCGCGAAAACAAAGATATGTTTGAAGGTAAGAAAGTATTAACTTATTGTACTGGTGGAATTCGTTGTGAGAAGTTTTCAGGTTGGCTCGTACGTGAAGGGTTTGAAGACGTGAGTCAATTACAAGGTGGAATCGTCTCATACGGGAAAGATCCGGAAGCGAAAGGTCAATTATGGGATGGCCAATGTTATGTATTTGACGAGCGCATTGCAGTACCGGTTAACCAGGTAGAACATGTTATCGTTGGTCGCGATCATTTTGATGGTGAACCATGCGAGCGTTACGTAAACTGCGCAAATCCAGAGTGTAACGAACAAATCTTGTGTTCAGAAGAAAACGAACATTTCTATATGCGTAGCTGTACAGATGCATGTCGTGTGCACCCACGTAACCGTTATTTTACTGAACATGATATGACTGTTGATGAGTTTACCGAGCGTCTAGAAGCATTAGAACGTTATCGTAATGAAAAACTTGTTTCTGCTGAATAATTAGTCTCAGTATGCTAAGAGGAACAATAGATAAAAGAAATCGTTTAGATGAGGTAAAAAATCTCCATCTAAACGATTTCTTTTTGAGATAGCGTAGATTGTCAATTAGGAACATATACTATTTTCAAACGTCTTTTAAACGAGACACCAAACTTATTGTAGTTAAATGTAAAATGGAGGATTTATGCTATGCATTGGAAGAATTTATATCGCGGTTTCTTTATCGGGATTAGCGATTTGATTCCAGGTGTGAGCGGGGGGACAATTGCTTTCATCTTAGGAATTTATGAAGATTTATTAAATGCGATTAGTGGGTTTTTTAGCCGCGAATGGAGAAAGCATATTGGTTTTTTACTGCCACTTGCGATTGGAATGGGCGGGACATTACTTATATTCGCTAAATTAATAGATTATTTACTGAAAAATTATAACGCTCAAACACAGTTTTTCTTTTTAGGATTAATTATTGGGGTCATTCCTTTTATTACGAAAGAGGTAAATGTAAAACAGAACTTTAAATTTGGTCATTATTTGCTCGTTATACTTGTTGGTGCTGCACTTGCTTCTTTAGCATTTGTAAATCAACAAGATTATGGCATCATTACGAAATTAACGTCATCGAATGCACTTGGCTTATTCCTCGCAGGGTGGG
Organism: Sporosarcina sp.; assembly: GCA_026169375.1. GTDB lineage: Bacteria > Bacillota > Bacilli > Bacillales_A > Planococcaceae > Sporosarcina. The sequence continues at coordinate 82,639 of JAPFCR010000048.1, forward strand.
CTGGGAGTATGGCCATGTTGTTACCAGGGGTTAGTGGTTCATTTGTCTTATTAATTCTTGGTGTTTATCATACTGCGATTGGCGCGCTTGCAGATTTGAATATTCCAATTATCGCAGTCATTGGTTCAGGCGTAATTGTTGGATTTATCGTCAGTAGTAAAGTCATTCGATTTTTATTGGCGCGATTTAAATATGGTACATTTTCGGTTATTATTGGATTAATTATCGGTTCGATCTTTGTGATCTATCCAGGATTCCCTGGTGATGGTACTTTCTTTGTGATGTCATTGCTCGCTTTATTTACTGGTTTAGTTGTGGCAAGTTTATTTAGTTCTTTTAACAATAAAACTGCAAGTGAATAAGGTTTTTTCTATTAAAAGTGTTTTGAATTTGATATCCTTGAAATATAATAATGAGAGAGGATGAACAGTATGTCAGGACCCGCTTTACGCCAATTACACGCACACCGCGCAATTCATGAAGGCGGTTTATCAGGTGCGATTACGAAAACAGAAGAGTTAATGCAACATTTACGAGATGGCGAACATGAAACAGCTCAATTAGCAGCAGATGACTTAATCGATTACTGGAAAACACGTGTCATTAGTCATGCAGAGGCTGAAGAGAGTGGTTTTTACTTAGAAATTGCAGAAGAAAATCCAGAACTTCAAGAAGCAGTCACAATGCTTACGCGAGATCATGATTTGCTTCGGATTATTATGAAGGATCTTGAAGAGCTACGTGAAGAAGAAGGGTTAAGTCCTGCGGTTCTTCAGAAGTTTTATGCACTTCAAATCGTCAATGAAATTCATAGTAGAGATGAAGAGCGGTTATTATTTCCAGATGAAAATTAATGTGAACGTCGCGTAACAGCGGCGTTTTTTTATAGATAAAAATAGGGGAAACAAAAGTGTGTAGATGTGCTAGAATTTAAGAGAGATAAAAGAAAAGTTGTAACTGAAGGATCAAAATTAAGGTTCGGTACTGCGATTTACATAAAGTAGATGAAAGGGGCGAGGTGGATTTTGTTAACGAAAGCAACAGAGGTTTTACAAGATTATTTTGGGTATGATGATTTTAGAGTTGGACAAGAAAATGTGATTGAAAGTGTGTTAAATGGACAAGATACACTTTGCGTAATGCCAACAGGTGGCGGTAAATCACTCTGTTATCAAGTTCCTGCACTTGTTATGGAAGGTACAGTACTTGTGATATCCCCGCTTATTTCACTGATGAAGGATCAAGTGGACGCATTAAGGGAAGCAGGAATTTCAGCTGCTTATATTAATAGTACGATGACGACTGAAGAATACCAGGAAACGATGGATGCGACGATTCGTGGAGATTATCGTTTATTATATATTGCGCCGGAGAGACTCGACTCGCCGTCTTTTACAAATCGCTTACAGCTAATGAACGTACCGCTTGTTGCGGTAGATGAAGCGCACTGTATTTCGCAGTGGGGCCATGATTTCAGACCGAGTTATCGCAATATCCGCAGAATGATTTCTCTTTTTCATGAAAAACCAGTGTTGCTCGCATTAACTGCAACGGCAACGCCAGCTGTCAGGGAAGATATTTGTTCCCAATTAACAATCGCTGAAAATGATACAGTGATGACAGGCTTTGAAAGAGAAAATTTGACTTTCTCAGTTATCAAAGGACAAGACCGAGAGAAGTTTGTCATCGATTATGTGAAGAAAAATGAAGGGGAAGCTGGCATTATTTATGCTGCGACAAGAAAAGCAGTCAATCATTTGTATGAAGTATTGTCAAGACGCGGTGTACGAGTTGGAAAATATCATGCAGGCTTATCCGATGTTGAACGCGAAGAAGGGCAGGAACGATTTTTAAATGATGAAACAGCCGTTATGATTGCAACGAATGCATTTGGAATGGGCATCGATAAAAGTAATATTCGTTATGTCATTCATTATCAAATGCCGAGAAATATGGAAAGTTATTATCAAGAAGCTGGTCGTGCAGGCAGAGATGGGTTAGACAGTGATTGTACATTATTATTTTCATCACAGGACGTACAAACACAACGTTTCTTAATTGACCAATCATTAGATGAAACCCGAATACCAATGGAGCTTGAAAAATTGCAGTCGATGATTGACTATTGCCATACAGAATCTTGTTTACAAAAGTTTATTGTTCAATATTTTGGTGAAGAGGATGTTGAGAATTGTGGACGCTGTGCAAATTGTACAGATACGAGAGAGAGTTCAGAAGTGACTGAGGATGTCCAAAAAGTACTTTCTTGTGTCATTCGAATGGAGCAAAGATTCGGGAAAACGATGATTGCACAAGTGTTAACAGGTTCTCGCAGTAAAAAAGTGTTGGATTTTGGTTTTAATAAATTAACAACTTATGGCATTTTAAAAGGTCGAAGTACAAAAGACGTTTCGGATTTTATTGAATTTATTATTTCGGAAAACTATTTAGGTGTAGAAAACGGACAGTTTCCAATTATATATGTAACAGAACAGGGAAGAAGTGTTTTACTTGGGAAACAAAAAGTTTACCGAAAAGTGTCTGTCGTTACAAAGCAAATTACAAAAGATGATCCGTTATTTGAAAAGTTACGCGCACTTCGTCGTAAACTGGCACAAGATGCAGGCGTCCCGCCATTTGTCGTATTCTCCGATAAAACATTACAAGACATGGTGAGTAAAATGCCGACAACAGAAGAAGTCTTTTTAGAAGTAAACGGAGTAGGATTAACAAAGTTAGAGCGTTACGGCGAACCATTTTTAAACGAAATTCGCGCGTTTCAAAACGAAACCGTTACTTCGACTTAAAATATGCAGGAAAGTATGGAGCAGATCTAATTGATAGGTCTGCTTTTTTAAGTTTATTTTTGTGTCAATGGGGTATTTATATTAATATAAAAGTTTTGAGATAGAAGAAAGGGTGTTTATATTGACACAAAGAATCTTTAGATCCCCGTCAAAATATGTGCAAGGTAAAAATGCAATAGAAGGTATGGGAGAACATTTATCAGGACTAAGTGAAAATGTTCTTGTGATGGCTGATGAAATTGTTTGGGATATTGCAGGCCATAAAGTTGTAAGTGAATTACAGAAGGTTGGCTTAACGGTAAAAGAAATCACTTTTAACGGAGAGTCATCTGAAACAGAAATTAAACGAATTGTAGATGCAGGTAAAAGTGCAAAAGCAACAGTTGTTATCGGTGTTGGTGGCGGTAAAGCGTTAGATACTTCCAAGGCTGTTGCAGATGATTTAGATGCCTATACAGTTATCGTCCCTACAGCAGCTTCCGCAGACGCGCCGACTAGTGCACTTTCGGTCTTGTATTCCGAAGACGGGGTTTTTGAAGATTACAGATTTTACAATAAAAACCCTGACTTAGTCCTAGTCGACACACAAGTCATTGCAAATGCACCAGCTAAATTATTAGCCTGGGGAATTGCCGATGCTTTAGCCACTTGGGTAGAAGCAAGAGCTGTGATTAAGAACGGTGGTAAAACAATGGCCGGCGGGACAACAACAATTGCAGGACAAGCCATAGCTGAGAAATGTGAAGAAACATTATTTAAATATGGTCACCTCGCTTATGAATCTAATAAAGCGGGAGCTGTCACACAACCACTTGAAGCGGTTGTTGAAGCGAATACTTTACTCAGTGGTTTAGGATTTGAAAGTGGTGGACTTGCGGCAGCACATGCTGTTCATAATGGTTTCACCGCGCTTGAAGGAAAGATTCATGAACTCAGTCACGGAGAAAAAGTTGCATTTGGCACACTCGTGCAATTGGCATTAGAAAATCATTCACGAGAAGAAATCGAACGTTATATTCGTTTCTATATTAGTTTAGAACTGCCAGTTGATTTTGATGATATGCATCTAAACGAAGCGACGCGGGAAGACATTATGAAAGTTGCAAAAGCAGCGACCATTGATACAGAAACCATTCATAATGCATTTGACGTTTCTGCTGAAGATGTAGCAGATGCGATATTCGCTGCAAATCAATATGCCAAGAGCTATAAGAAAAGAAACAACATTCAATAACTCGTGAAATCGAAAGGATGGGGATACGCTCCCTATCCTTTTTTAAATGATGTAAAATTGGTTAGCATTGATAAAGTTTGACATAAATATGTATACCTCACCGAACGTGTTCACTCGGAGTGAAAATCAAATCATTATAGAATAAATCATTTTAAATGGGATAAGTTAGATCGTACATCATCTCAATATTTAACAAAGAATTTTTTTGATACCCCTTTATTTACTTTTCCATTATTTGAATTTAGTATATAGATAGAAGTTTTGTAATTGATACATAAAAGGAGAATGGGCAATGACAGAGAAAATTCAAGTTGGAATTGCGGGATATGGGAATCTAGGCCGCGGTGTCGAATCGGCAATTTATCAAAATAATGATATGGAACTTGTAGGTGTGTTTACAAGAAGAGCACCTGAAGATTTAACATTATTAAACGCAGATATTCCAGTTTATTCGATTCATAATATTGAAGATTTTAAAGAGAAAATTGATGTACTGATTTTATGTGGTGGTTCCAAGAATGACTTACCAGAACAAGGGCCAGCACTTGCTAAGCATTTTACAACAATCGACAGTTTCGATACGCATGCAGATATTCCTGCTTATTTTGAAAAAGTAGATGCAGCAGCAAAACCAAATCATAAAACAGCAATCATTTCAGTTGGTTGGGATCCAGGGATGTTTTCACTGAACAGACTTTTTGGTGAATCCATTTTGCCGGAAGGAACGACGTATACGTTTTACGGAAAAGGATTAAGCCAAGGTCACTCGGATGCAGTACGTAGAGTACCCGGCGTCAAAAATGCAGTACAGTATACAATTCCAAATGAAGAAGCGGTCAATAAAGTACGTTCAGGCGAATTGCCAGAACTAACAACGCGTGAAGAACATACGAGAGAATGTTTTGTCGTATTAGAAGAAGGTGCAGATCCAAAAGATGTAAAAGAAGCCATTGTTACAATGCCAAACTACTTTACAAATCATGATACGACTGTGCACTTTATTTCGGAAGAAGAATTAAAAAGAGATCATAGCACGATGCCGCATGGGGGATTTGTGATTCGTAGTGGAAAAACAGGGGAAGATACGAACCAAGTCATGGAATACACATTAAAACTCGATAGTAATCCCGGGTTTACATCAAGTGTACTTGTTACTTATGCAAGAGCTGCTTACCGTTTACAGCAACAAGGCGATTACGGTGCAAAAACAGTGTTTGACATTGCGCCGGGCCTGCTATCTCCAAAAAGTGCTGCAACACTTCGTAAAGAAATGTTGTAATTAAATTTTGAAAAAGACAGATGTTTAGTTATAATAAAGATAGTTATTTAGGGAGGCGAAGTAATTGTCGGGGTTAGATGAAACATTAACAATGCTAAAAGAATTAACAGATGCAAAAGGAATTCCAGGAAACGAACGCGAACCACGCGCAGTAATGGAAAAATATATTGCGCCATTTGCAGATGAAGTTGAACAAGATGGACTTGGCTCTTTAATTGCAAAAAAAGTAGGCGAAGAAAATGGTCCGAAAGTGATGGTCACAGGTCATCTTGATGAAGTTGGATTTATGGTGACGAAAATAGATAAAAAAGGATTTATTTCATTCCAAACGGTAGGTGGATGGTGGTCACAAGTGATGCTTGCACAGCGCGTTACGATTGTGACACGTCAAGGTGATACAGTCACGGGTGTAATTGGCTCAAAACCGCCACATATTTTATCACCGGAAGCACGTAAAAAGCCAGTTGATATTAAAGATATGTTTATTGATATTGGCGCAACATCTAAAGAAGAAGCGATGGAATGGGGCATTTTACCAGGCGACATGGTTGTTCCTTATTTTGAATTTACAGTGATGAATAACGAAAAGCATCTACTTGCAAAAGCATGGGACAACCGAATTGGCGTTGCAATCGCAATCGACATTTTAAGACAATTAAAAGATGAACCACATCCAAATATCGTCTACGGTGTAGGTGCAGCACAAGAAGAAGTTGGATTACGTGGTGCGAAAACGGCGGCTACGAAGATTCAACCAGATATTGGTTTTGCGGTAGATGTCGGTGTTGCGGGCGACACACCGGGAATCAGTGAGAAAGAAGCGTCAGGCAATATAGGCGATGGTCCACAAATTTTATTATTTGACGCTTCAATGGTTTCTCATCAAGGCTTACGTAATTTAGTTGTCGATACAGCAGAAGAAAAAGGAATTCCATATCAATTCGGCTCAATTCCAGCTGGTGGAACAGACGCGGGTTCCATTCATATTTCAAATAATGGTGTCCCGTCATTGGCAATCTGTATTCCAACACGTTACATTCACAGCCACGCTGGGATTTTACACCGTGATGATTATGAGAATACTGTGAAGTTAATTGTAGAAGTGATTAAGAAATTAGATCAAGAAACAGTCAATACGATTACATTTGAATAAAGTTAGTAAAAAACTGTCCAAGTGAGCATAATCATTTGGACAGTTTTTTTGATGGAATCGTTATATTTGTTTTTTAAAAACATAGATTAGTGAGGCGTGGAAATGAGATGACCATTTAGGTAGAAGTTTCTAAATAGTTCATTTAATCATAAAAATACGCTTGACTTTATAAATATGCATATATATACTAATTTATACAATCTAACTTTGGAAATCGGGAGATGATCGGTAATGGTGAAAGTAACATCGATGAAAAATGATAAAGTAAATGAACTAGCGGATAAATTACAAGGACGCGACATGTTAACGTTACTTGACTATACGAGCGAGGAAGTTAGGTACTTAATCGAAAAAGCAGTGAAAATGAAACAGGAGAAAAAAGAGGGGAACCAAAAGCCTTCTCTTGCAGGCAAAACTCTTGGTATGATTTTCGAGAAAAACTCAACACGTACAAGAGTTTCGTTTGATGTAGGGATGGTTCACCTAGGCGGTCATGCAATTTATATGAATGCGAGAGACTTACAACTTGGACGTGGGGAATCTATTCATGATACCGCGAAAGTGCTGTCTGAAATGGTGGATGGGATTATGATTAGAGCCAATTCACATGATAATGTAGTGGAATTAGCAAAGCATGCAACTGTTCCGGTTATTAACGGATTGACAGATCAGTATCATCCGTGTCAGGCACTGGCTGACTTATTAACGATTTATGAAGAAAAAGGAAGCTTTACAGGGAAAAAACTTGTATATGTAGGGGACGGAAATAATGTTGCAAATTCATTAGTCATTGCTGCGGCGCATGTTGGCATGGATGTAGTTGTAGCTACGCCAAAAGGATATGAATGTGCAACGGACGTAGTAGAAAAATCTAAAGCACTTGCAAAAGCAAATGGCAGCCTTTTTGAAACAACGAACGATCCGGTAAAAGCAGTGAAAGATGCAGATGCAATTTATACAGACGTCTGGACGAGTATGGGACAGGAAAAAGAAATAGCACAACGTCTCACTGATTTTAAAGAGTTTCAAATCAATGATGAGCTTGTATGTCATGCAAAAGATGATTATTTGTTCTTGCATTGTTTGCCAGCAATTCGAGAAGAAGAAGTTGCAGCGTCTGTGATTGATGGTCCAAATTCATATGTCTTCCAACAAGCGGGAAATCGTCTACACGCGCAAAAAGCAGTATTGGATGCATTATTATAAGACTTGTCTTTTTAAAGTTAAATGACATTTCGTTAATGAGATGAAAAAAATAAACAGACTTTGAGGGATTGAAGGAATCACCCTTTTCAAAGTCTGTTTTTATAAGTTTATCCAGCGTTTGTATGATGTTAATTTACTAAATCAGGTTGTTCTTTAATGATCATGTCAAATAATGGTTTAAATTGTAAAATGCCTGCTTCTGGCGGACCTTCTTGCGTAGCTGTTAATGCCGCATATTCTTTGTCAATTTCAATGGGATTGCCGATTGCATGTGCATATACATGCTCACGACAGGCGCGCTCCATTGATATAAACCACCAGGCAGCTTCTTCAACCGTATTTCCAACTGTTAATAAACCATGGTTTCGTAAAATTGAAGCTTTATTGTTTCCTAATGCTTTAGCAATTCTTTCACCTTCTTCTGCTTCATAAACAACACCTGTATAATCATCGAATAAACTATGGTCATTATAAAAGGCACAAGAGTCTTGTGTAATCGGTTTTAATAATTTTCCTGTTGTTGACCAAATTTGGCCGTATGTCGAGTGAGCATGCGCTGCTGCGATTGCATCTGGTCTTGCTTGGTGGACAGCAGAGTGAATGACTAATGCCGCTTCGTTTACAGGGCAATCTCCTTGAATGATTTCATTTTGTTCATTTACTAAAATTAAATCAGATACTTTAATATGGCTAAAATGCATCGCATACGGGTTTACCCAGAAATGATTTGAATTTTCGGGATCTCTTGCTGTAATATGACCTGCCACTCCGTTATCAAAACCAAACTTCGAAAACAGTCGGAATGCTGCTGCTAACATTGTTTTACGATGTATTCTTTCTTCCTCAACCGTTCGCTTCGGGTTGTATAATTCTTCTTCCATGTTCATCATGTTGAAAACCTCCACTTTTTGAATTGAGCATTTTTATGTATTTCTCAATTTTAAATTTTTGCAATCTCAAAACAAGTGTATCATTATTTAGATTAAAAAAATCAGCATTTTGAATTTAATCGATACTAAAGCTTAAAATAAAAATAATGAGCGGCTGTAAATTGTTTGGGTTGGAAGAAGTACAGTCAGCATTGTTGACAGTTGTTATTCATGGAAAGACTTGGATAGCAGTCACGTTAAAAAGCCGCTCAAAATGATGAGCGACTTTTTTGGGAGTGAAAGAAATGATTCAACTTGCAGAGAATGTACTAGCTAATTCATTTGTTATGTTTTCTTTTTCTTGTTCACTTGCATGTTGCCATAAATTCTCAAAAAACACACCTAACCCGGGAAGTAAATGTTCTTCCCCGCGCTTAATGGCATCTTCTACTACGTTTCGAACTTCTTCCGCAGAGTTATTTGTCATGTTCGCCGTAATGGCATCTCTTATTTTAAAATTCATTTAATCGACCTCCTGTTGTTATTTTAGCCACATTAATCGCCAACTATACGGTCATTTGATACACTAAAAAGAAAAAGGCGGTACATAAGAGTATGAAACGAATCGAATCAACACAAAATGCACTTGTGAAACATTGGAAAAAGCTTGTGCAAAATCGAAGAGAGCGCGATAAATCACAAGAATTTTTAGTAGAAGGTTTTCATCTTGTGGAAGAGGCTTTAAAAACAAAAAAATCATTATTAACCATTATGAAACGTGAAGATGTTGAACTGCCTGAAAGTTGGGCTGTAGAAAATGTTGTCATTACTGAAATTACAAACGCAGTTGCAAAAGAAATTGCCGAAACAGAACAGTCACAAGGCATTTACGCACATTGTCGCCAACTGACTGAGAACAAAGCCAATTACGATGATTGGAAAAAAATGCTTTTTATTGACGCGGTACAAGACCCTGGAAATGTGGGGACAATGATCCGTACGGCAGATGCGGCGGGAGTCGATGCGGTGATTATTGGAAAAGGAACAGTTGATCCATATAATCCGAAAACAGTGCGTTCTGCACAAGGCTCTCATTTTAATATTCCAATTGTGCGCGGCGATTTAATGGAGTGGATTCAACGAGCAAAAGAAAATGCTGTTCAAGTAATCGGTACAAATTTAGATGAGTCAATTCATTATAAGGAAGCGGAACTTGCTGGGAAATTTGCATTAGTTGTTGGCAATGAAGGCAGTGGATTAAATCCAGAACTACTTGCCCATACAGATGTAAATGTACGCATTCCGATTTACGGAAAAGCAGAGTCATTAAACGTTGCTGTAGCGACAGGAATTCTTTTATATGCATATTCCGAATAATAAAGACGTGAAATGTTGAAGGACGACTGATTATCGGGTATACTAATCCTATAATGTGAATAAAAGTGTCGACTGGGAAAAGTTGATAAGGGAAAAATCAACAGGAATTTTACACCTCGACTGAAAGTGTAGAAAGATTTTGTTATCAATGTTCACCCCACGAGCTGCCGCCAGGACTAGAAAATTCTATAAAGGTGTGCCGGAACAGGACCGTTATCCCGTTTATTGAGTGATTACATAATGACCAATGCGCATGATTAAATATGCATGAAAATGTTATGTAATAATCAGGGTGGTACCGCGAAGAAAATAATCTCGTCCCTTTTTTATAAGGGGCGTTTTTTTATTGTCTTTTTAGCTGTTTATTTTATTATTACCGTTACCCCTCATTCATTAGATTGTTAATTTCGAAAGGAGCATGAAAAAAATGGAAGAAAAGTTAAAAGCACTAAAAGAAGAAGTACTTGCTAAAATTAAAGACTCAAGTAATACGAAAACATTAAATGACGTTCGTGTCGCTTATTTAGGACGTAAAGGGCCCATTACAGATTTACTAAAAGGAATGGGGAAATTACCACCTGAAGAACGTCCGAAAATGGGCGCACTTGTCAATAAAATTCGGGAATCCGTTACAGAAGTACTTGAAGAAAGAATGGTAAAATTCGAAGAAGAAGCGATCAATGCCCAGTTAGAAAAAGAGTCAATTGACGTAACACTTCCAGGTCGTCCAGTTAAAACAGGAAATCACCATCCTTTAACACGCGTTGTTGAAGAAATTGAAGACTTTTTTATTAGTATGGGCTATGAAATTGTGGAAGGACCGGAAGTTGAGAAAGATTACTACAATTTTGAAGCGTTAAATTTACCAAAAGGTCACCCAGCAAGAGATATGCAAGATTCGTTTTATATTTCTGAAGAAACGTTACTTCGTACACATACATCACCTGTTCAAGCACGTACGATGGAAGCGAAAAAAGGTGAACCGATTCAAATTATTTGTCCAGGAAAAGTGTATCGTCGTGATAGCGATGATGCGACACACTCTCACCAATTCACACAAATTGAAGGACTTGTTGTTGGAGAAAATATTCGCATGAGTGATTTAAAAGGAACGCTTTCTTTGTTTGCGAAAGAGATGTTCGGAGAGGATCGTGAAATTCGCCTTCGTCCAAGTTTCTTCCCGTTTACAGAACCTTCTGTTGAAATGGATATTTCTTGTTTCAAATGTGGCGGCGATGGTTGTAACGTATGTAAAAAGACAGGATGGATTGAAATTTTAGGTGCGGGAATGGTTCACCCTAATGTACTTGAAATGGCGGGATATGATTCAACTGTGATGACTGGTTTCGCATTTGGGATGGGGCCAGAGCGTATTGCAATGTTGAAATATAGTATTGAAGATATTCGTCATTTCTACACGAATGACGTCCGTTTTATTTCACAGTTTCACCGAACAGAAGCATAAGGAGGAAATTAGATGTTAGTTTCTACAAAATGGTTAAAAGATTATGTTGACATAGATGGAATTCCGGTTGAAGAGCTGGCAGAAAGAATTACACGTTCAGGAATTGAAGTAGATGCTTTAATTGATCGTTCACAAGGAATGACAAATGTTGTCGTTGGGCATGTTTTAGAATGTACAAAGCATCCAGAAGCAGATCGGTTAAATATTTGTCAGGTAGATGTCGGGGAAGAAACGACACAGATTATTTGTGGTGCAGCGAACGTTGCAGCAGGTCAGAAGGTGATTGTTGCACGTCCAGGCGCTGTTCTTCCCGGAGATTTTAAAATTAAAAAAGCGAAACTTCGCGGAGAAGAATCAAATGGAATGATTTGTTCATTACAGGAACTTGCAATCGATTCGAAACTTGTACCGAAAGAATATGCAGAAGGTATTTACGTCTTACCTGAAGATGCGGTTGTTGGTTCAAATGCGCTTGAGTTAATGAGCTTAGATGATACAGTGCTTGAGTTTGACTTGACACCAAACCGTTCGGACGCATTAAGTATGCTTGGCGTTGCCTATGAAGTCGCAGCAATTTTAGAGCAAGAGATTCAACAACCAACAACAAATTATACAGCTTCAACTGAAAAAGCAGCAGACTATTTAAAACTTCGAGTCGATGCAAAAGAAGAGAATCCGATGTATTTAGCAAAAGTGATTAAAAATGTTAAAATCGAAGAATCCCCGTTATGGCTTCAAAATCGTTTAATCGCTTCGGGTGTTCGTCCGCATAATAATGTCGTTGACGTAACAAACTATATTTTATTAGAGTATGGTCAACCTTTACATGCATTTGACTATGACCGTCTAGAAACAGGTGAGATTGTTGTCAGGCTTGCAAATGAAGGCGAAAAAATGACGACTTTAGATGATACAGAAAGAACATTACAAGCACATCAACTCGTCATTACAAATGGCCAAGAACCAGTTGCACTTGCAGGTGTGATGGGCGGTGCAAACTCTGAAGTATATGACGGAACGACAACAATTATACTAGAGTCAGCTTACTTTACGTCGGCAACAGTTCGTCGTACGTCAAAAGAAATTGGTTTAAGCAGTGATGCAAGTGTACGTTATGAAAAAGGGGTTGACCCGAACCGTGTTGAAGCAGCAATTGAGCGCGCAGCGGGACTTATTGCGGAACTTGCAGGCGGTGACGTCTTAGAAGGTACGCTTTCATTTGATGAATTAGATAAAACGCCAGTACGTATTACAATTTCACCAGACTATATTAATAACCGTCTTGGGATGAAAATTTCTTTAGAAGAAATGATTTCGGTTTTAAACCGTTTGAAATTTACAGTAGAAGCAGTGAATGGAAAGCTTGTAATCGATGCCCCAACGCGTAGACAAGATATTCGCATTAAAGAAGACGTGATTGAAGAAATTGCAAGAATGTATGGATACGATCATATCCCAATGACATTACCAGTAACGGAGTCAAAGCCAGGTGGTCTTACATCTTACCAAAAAGAAAGACGTACAGTGAAAGCATTTTTAGAAGGTGCAGGCTTATGTGAAACATTAACGTATTCACTCACGTCAGAGAAGTCTGTAGGGAAATACGCATTAGAAACTGCCCCAACGACGAAGTTATTAATGCCAATTAGTGAAGAGCGTAGTGTGTTAAGACAAAGTATCCTTCCGCATTTACTTGAAGCAGCGACTTATAACGTAGCGCGTCGTAATGATTCCGTTGCGTTATACGAAATTAGCTCAGTCTTTTTAAATGAAGGCGAAGATGGTTTGCCAAATGAAATTGCACATGTTGCAGCAGTTATGACAGGAACATGGGTAGACCATGCATGGCAAGCTGAAACGAAGAAAGTAGACTTTTTCGTTGCCAAAGGTATTGTTGAAGGTTTAATGGAAAAGCTTGGTATGACAGAAAAGCTTACATTTGAACAAGCGGCACTTGATGGCATGCATCCAGGTCGTACAGCAAATATTTACTACAATGATGAGCGTATTGGGTTTATTGGACAAGTTCATCCGACAGTTCAAAAAGAGCGTGATTTAAAAGATACGTACGTATTCGAAATGAATTTAGATCGTATTTTGGACATGAAATTAAGCAATATTTTATACACACCTGTCCCACGTTTCCCTGCAATTAGCCGAGATATCGCACTCGTTGTATCAAGCGAAACGACAGCGCATACACTTGAAAAAGTAATTCGTAGAGCAGGCGGAAATTTATTAACAAATGTGAAGCTCTTTGACTTATATGAAGGAGATAATGTAGAAGAAGGTAAAAAATCAATCGCATTCTCCTTAACGTATCAAGACCCTGAAAGAACGTTAACAGATGAAGAAGTTGTAAAAGCACACGACAAAGTGTTAGCAGCACTCACTTCAGAAGCAGGCGCTTTACTTAGAGGGTAATAAGAACGAAGAAAAATGATAAAGTGAAACTGCAATCAGTGATGCACTTCCACTGATTGCTAGCTGAACCAATCGGGCTTTTACGAGCAGTAGCGAACAACGAGACGCGTACTGATCGTTAATGCGGGGTAAAGTGAAACTGCAATCAGTGATGCACTTCCACTGATTGAAAAGGAACACAAGCTAAGTGCGTCACGTCCTGTGACAACGCTTGCGTGACCAACATCATGTTGGCCTCAATCGGGCTTTTACGGGCAGTTGATCTCCCACTTATCTTTACCGCTTTCACTTAAATCTTGAAGTGGGAGTCTTACTGCCCGTTAATGCGGGATAAACTAAATGATCGTGAATGTTTTGGCATTCATGATCGTTTAGTTATTTTAAATAGGAAAGAAATGGTGAATTGAATTAATGATTATTAAAGAAAATGTAAAAGCACAATTACAAGAAAGAAATAAAAACCAAGGGAGATTATTAGTAAGTTGTCCTGACAAGCCAGGGATTGTCTCTGTATTATCAACGTTTTTGCATAACCAGGGAGCCAATATTATTGAGTCGAGCCAATATACGAGTAATCCAGAAAACGGAATATTTTTCATCCGTATTGAATTCCGATGTGAAAATTTAATCGAACGTGCACAAGAAATTGAAGAAGCATTTGAAGCAATTGCGTCTGTTCATGAGATGGATTACCGTTTTGCTTATGGCAACCAAGTCAAGAGATCAGCAATCTACGTATCAAAAGAAACACACTGCTTAGTAGAATTATTATGGGAATGGCAAACAGGTGATTTAAACACGGACATTGTCGTCGTCATTAGTAACCATGAAGAAGCACGTTACATGGTCGAATCTTTAGGCATTCCATTTTATTATATTCCAGCAAATAAAGACATCCGTGAACAAGTTGAAGCAGAGCAAATTGAGCTTATGAAAAAATATGATGTTGATTTACTCATCCTTGCACGTTATATGCAAATTTTAACGCCGAATTTCGTAAGCCACTTTGAGAATCGAATTATTAACATTCATCACTCATTTTTACCTGCATTTATTGGTGCAGGTCCATATGAGCGTGCTTATGACAGAGGCGTCAAGTTAATCGGTGCAACATCTCACTATGTCACAAATGATTTAGATGAAGGTCCGATTATCGAACAAGACGTTGAACGTGTCGATCACCGAGACAGAGTAGCGGATTTAAAGAAAATCGGAAGTTTGATTGAACGTCGCGTACTTACAAAAGCTGTGAAATGGCATCTTGAAGATCGAATTATTGTTAAGAAGAATAAAACAATCGTGTTTCACTGATTCAATGGCAAAAAGCGTTTGTAGAAGTTTAGAAATAGACTTTTACAAACGCTTTTTGTTGTTTACCGTCTCTTTTTAGCCACGAGTTTTCTTGCTTTTTCTAAGTTTGCAAAATGCCATTTCGTCATTGTTTTTAACTTACTTTCCCCGTATCTTAATAAAATCTTCGCAGCCATTTCATCTACTTTTGGTCCTGCTCCTTTTGGTAAAATCATCCCAACGTCAGCACTTAAACGATCCATCTCATTTAAAAAGGCGACACGTGCCAAAATTGAAGCAGCTGCAACCGAAAGGTGAATACCTTCTGCTTTTGTAGACAAGACAACATTTTCACGCACAATTTCTGGTTCATTTTTTAAGTAATTATAATACGTATTCCGCTGTGCAAATTGGTCAATTAAAATATGGTCAGGTTTTACATCCCCCATTTTTTGTAGTACATGTTTGAGTGCTTGGTTATGAAGAAGGGCTTTTATTTTCCCTTGTGAATTCCCTTGCTGTTGAATTTCATTATACTTTGGGTTTGAGACTGTTAGGATACTATGCACAAGTGCCGTTTCTAAATCAGGCGCGATTTTTCGCATTAAGTCATCTGTTAATTGTTTTGAATCTTTTACACCAAGTTCTCGAACAAGTTCAATTTTATCAGCTGGCACATAACAAGCTGCGACTGTTACAGGTCCAAAGAAATCACCTGTACCCGTTTCATCAGAACCTACAACAGATAAGGTAGCAAAATTCTTTGGAAGCTGCTCACCTGGGGTTTTTGGTTTGGTCGTTTTTTTGTTTGCTTCTATCGTTCCAAAGCGTCCAGCTTCACGGCTCGCACCAGCCCCTTGAAATAATACTTTCCCCGAATTATAAACGGTAATGGCGGTATCTGAAGTTTTGGCTGCAAAGCGCACACCAGGCGCATTGCGCGTTACTTTGACATTCGCGTAAGCTGCAATTACTTTCTCAATTTCCATTTTATTTAATTTTAATACTTGATTCGACATTTATCGTAACTTCCTTTCACTCTTTATTCACAAAAGACTCGATTTCATGGTATGATAAGACACAGAGTTTTACAGGGGGTGTCTAATCCTTGGCAGAAGAACAGAAAACACGTATAGCAGTTGAAATATATGGTCAAACGTATAAAATGGTCGGTACAGAAACAAGCAGTACAATGAGGCAAGTTGCTTCGATTGTTGATGATCAGATGAGAGAGATCAATGAACGCAATCCAAGCCTTGACACTGCGAAAATTGCAGTTTTAACAGCTGTAAATACTGTACATGATAATCTTAAGTTAAAAGAACAAATTGAACAAATGAAAATTGAATTGAAAAATTTGAAGGGTTGACGGTCTTACATGCTAGATTTACTTATTTTGGCATTCCTCATTGGCGGACTGGTTACAGGATTTCGAAGAGGACTTGTCGTACAAGCGATTCAAATGTTCGGCTTTATTGTCGCATTTATCGTATCATACTTATATTATAAAGACTTAGCGGAGAAATTCATACTTTGGGTTCCTTACCCGGGCGTGACCGCACATTCAAAATTAGCATTTGCAGTAGGCGATTTAGACCTTGAAATTTCGTTCTATCGTATGCTTGCATTTGTACTGATATTTATCGTTGTAAAATTGAGTTTGCAATTAATTGCATCTATGTTCGACTTTTTAAAGTATTTGCCAATTTTAGGATTTGCTTCTCAATTAATTGGTGCAGTGCTAGGTTTAATTGAATTTTACATATCGATGTTCTTGATTTTATATATCGCTTATTTATTACCTATCGATTTTATCCAATCATTTATTCAAAAATCTATATTCGCAAAATCAATGTTCGAACATACACCATTTCTATCAGAAAAAGTGAGAAATTGGTGGTTTGTTTATAGAGGATAATGAAAGATCGTTGGAACGGAAAAATTGTTGCAATCATGTTAAACACAAACAGGGGTGTCCTAAAGATGAAAAATCGACTTATGGACAGCCCTTTTTTCAGCGTCATGAGACGTATTTTATATAAGAAATTACGATTTAAATGAGCAGGCTCCATTTGAATTCGTAGCAAGGAGGGTTTTTGTTGAATAAGAAAAAAATTATTCGTACGTTTGAAAAGATTGCTTTATATATGGAATTACTTGGGGAGAATCATTTTAAAGTTGCGGCCTTTAGAAAAGCGGCGAATGTACTTGAATTAGACCCGCGAAGTTTAGCGGAAATGGATGATATTTTAAGCCTAAAAGGAATTGGAAAAGGAACCGGTGCGGTTATTACAGACTTACTTGAAAAGGGATCGTCGGATTTATTAGTTGAACTTGAAGAAACCGTTCCAAAAGGGTTAATTCCTATCTTGAGGATTCCAGGCCTCGGTGGAAAAAGAATCGCGAAGTTACATGAAACGCTTGGCATTGATTCAATTGAAACATTAAAACAAGCATGCGAAAATAATGAGGTAAGCAAAGTGTCCGGTTTTGGAAAGAAAACAGAGTCAAACATTTTAGCAGCGATTGAGACGTTAGAGACGCGAAGTGATAAATTCCCGATTTGGAAAGTTGAACAAAATGTCACGCTTATTGAAGACGTCATTCAAGAAATTCAAGAAGTGACGCGTTTTTCTGTTGCGGGAAGTTATCGCCGAACAGAAGAAGAAAGCAGTGATGTGGATTTTATTATCGTGACAGAAAATCCGCCACAAGTTCGCGCGCAATTAGTAGAAAAACTTCCGATTTTAGAGACGATTGCGGCGGGTGATTCGAAGTTGTCTGTTACGCTAGATGTAGACGATCCGATTGATGCTGATTTTCGTTTTGTGAAAGATGAGCAATTTGCAACGGCAATTCATCATTTTACAGGTTCAAAAGACCATAACGTTAGGATGCGTCAACTTGCCAGGTCTAAAGGTTGGAAAATAAGTGAATACGGTGTAGAAGACGAACAAGGTGAGATGCATACATTTGAAACGGAAGAATCATTTTTTAATCATTTTAACTTGCCGTTTATTCCGCCTGCATTAAGACAAGATGGTCGTGAACTAGACCGTATAGATGAAATTGAAACGCTTGTTGATGTGAGTGACATTCAAGCAGATCTTCATATGCATACGACTTGGTCAGATGGTGGTTATTCAATTCGTGAAATGGTAGAGGGAGCACGTGCGAAAGGCTATTCACATATTGTCATTACGGATCACTCGCAGTATTTAAAAGTCGCGAATGGGTTAACACCTGAACGCCTGCGTGAACAAATTGCAGAAGTAAGAGCATTAAATGCTGAATATGATGATATTGAAGTGTTTTGTGGAACAGAAATGGATATTTTACCTGATGCAACCCTCGATTTTGATGACGAGTTATTGCAAGAGCTTGATTTTGTGATTGCAGCCATCCACTCGAGTTTTAATCAGCCGCAAGAACAAATTATGGAAAGACTCCATACAGCGATGAAAAATCCGCATGTCGACATGATTGCACATCCGACAGGCCGAATTATCGGGAAGCGGGACGGCTATAATCCAGACGTTATGCAACTTATAGAGTGGGCAAAAGAGTACGGGAAGATTTTAGAGTTAAATGCGAATCCTTATCGTTTGGATTTAAATAAAGAGCAGTTAATTGAAGCGCAAGAAGCAGGTGTACCAGTTGCGATTAACACGGATGCACATGGGATCGATCAACTAGACTTTATGGACATCGGTGTACATTATGCGAAGAAGGCGTGGTTAAAGAAGGAAAACGTTGTGAATACATGGTCTTTGGAGAAGTTTATAGAAGAAATTGTGAAAAAATGAAAGGAAGTGTCTAGACATTGGAATCCCGTGTCTTACAAACACTTGAATATAATAAAATAATCGCGCTTGTCGCGGAACATAGTACATTTTCAGCAGGCCAAGATTTAATCGAACAATTAACACCTGAAAATGATTATGAAACTGTCCTTCGTTTATTAGAAGAAACAGATGAAGGATTAGCTATTTTACGTCTATGTGGAAATGTCCCAATGGGTGGTATGAAAGATATACGTCCCCATGCGAAAAGAGCACAAATGGACGGGATGTTAAGCAGTATTGAGTTAATGGAAATCTCAAGTACAATTCGAGCGAGCCGAATTTTAAGGCAGTTTATTGATGCCGTTGTAGAAGATGAAGAAATAACGATTCCACATTTCGTTGTGAAAACAGAAGCCATACCAGTATTAACAGATTTAGAGCGAGAAATTAATCAGTCGATTGATGAAAATGGTGCTGTATTAGATAGTGCATCAGAAAAGCTTCGTTCCATTCGTCAATCACTTCGTACACAAGAAAGCCGTGTCAGAGAGCGATTAGAAAGTTATACACGCGGACGAAATGCAGCGAAAATGCTTTCAGACGCGATTGTGACGATTCGAAATGATCGTTACGTCATTCCAGTAAAAGCAGAGTATCGTTCACATTACGGCGGCGTGATTCATGATATGTCCTCATCTGGCCAAACATTATTTATTGAACCAGATGCGGTTGTACAAGCAAATAACGAAATCCGGAACTTAAAAGTGAAAGAAAATGAGGAAATTGAACGTATTTTAACGACTCTATCATTGTCCGTTCAAGAAGTTGCACATGATTTGTTTATCCTTGTTAATTTGCTCGCAGAAGCGGATATGATTTTTGCAAAAGCGAAATACGGGACAGCCCATAAATATACGAAGCCAGCAGTGAACAATGAAGGGTACATTCGTCTTTCTCAAGCGACTCATCCACTTCTTCCAGTCGATGAAGCTGTCGCAAATACCATTGAATTTGGTAAAGACGTAACAACAATTGTGATTACAGGGCCCAATACAGGCGGAAAAACTGTCACGCTGAAAACAGTTGGTCTTTGTACATTAATGGCTCAATCTGGGTTACCAATCCCAGCGTTAGACGGCTCAGAAATTGCAGTCTTTAGTGCAGTTTATGCAGATATTGGCGATGAACAATCCATTGAGCAAAGCTTGAGTACATTTTCATCACATATGGTGAATGTCGTTGATATTTTGCAGAAATATGATAACGATTCATTATTATTATTTGATGAGCTTGGTTCAGGAACAGATCCCCAAGAAGGGGCAGCACTCGCGATTTCCATTTTAGATGAAGTGCACGGAAAAGGTGCGCGTATCATGGCGACGACGCATTATCCAGAGTTAAAAGCTTACGGTTATAATCGACCAGGGATGACAAACGCGAGCGTAGAATTTGATGTCGATACATTAAGTCCGACGTATCGTTTACTAATCGGTGTCCCTGGACGTAGTAACGCGTTTGAAATATCCGAGCGACTGGGGCTGCCGAAGCATATCATTGCCCGTGCGAATTCCTTCACAGGAACTGACCGCGGAGAAGTAGAGTCCATGATTGCATCACTTGAGGACAGTCGCCTTCGTTCTGAAAAAGATGCAGATGAAACGCATGAAGTGTTACTAGAAACAGAACGATTGAAACGTGAACTTGAAAACGAATTACGACAATTTGATCAGATGAAAGAAAGTTTAGAAGAGAAAGCAAAAGCAAAAGCAAAATCGATTGTAGATGATGCAAAACGTGAAGCAGAGACGGTGATTTCCGATTTACGAGCGATGCGTTTAAATGTAGGCGCGAATGTGAAAGAGCATGAATTAATTGATGCGAGAAAACGTCTCGATGATGCAACACCTGAACAGAAGAAAAAAGCGAAGGTGCAAGCGAAAGAAGCACCAAGACCCCTTCAAGCAGGTGATGAAGTACAAGTGCTTGAATACGGTCAAAAAGGAACATTGCTTGAAAAAACATCGAATGATAGTTGGATTGTTCAAATTGGTATTTTGAAAATGAATATTAAAGCGTCAGGGCTAGAATATATAAAACCGAAAAAAGAAAAAGAACCTGTAGTAACGACACGTGTAAGAGGGCGTTCTAGCCAGGTGAAACTGGAGCTCGATCTTCGCGGAGAACGTTATGAAGATGCCATTCGTCGAACGGAAAAATATTTGGATGACGCTTTATTATCAAATTACCATCAAGTATCGATTATTCACGGAAAAGGAACAGGTGCATTGCGACAAGGTGTACAGCAATATTTAAGAAATCATTCACGAGTGAAGAACTTCCGTTTTGGTGAAGCAGCTGAAGGTGGGCACGGCGTCACAGTTGTTGAATTAAAATAATGGCCTCCATCGTTTAAAGAAATGCTTGGAACGGTGAGTGGTTATTTGAAACTTAATCGTTTGTCATTCGTAAAGACATACTATTATAGCTTTCATAAGGGGGCATTAAACAATGAGTAAAACAGGGTTTTGGACGCATCCATTAGTTGAAACAGCTGGATACTTTAGTGTTGTTGTGCTTTGTTTAATTGTATCGATGGTCTTATTTGAACTCGTCACAAAATATCAAAACTGGGAACAAATTAAAAATGGTAATGTAGCAGTCGCAATGGCAACAGGTGGAAAAATATTCGGTGTCGCGAATATTTTTCGTTTTTCAATTGCAAATCATAATACGCTCCCACAAATGATTGGTTGGGGATTATACGGTTTTACGCTACTTGTGATTGCATATGTTTTATTTGAGTTTATGACACCACACTTTAAAGTTGACCGAGAAATTGAGGCGGATAATCGTTCGGTCGGCTTCATTTCTTTAACAATTTCTGTCGGTTTATCATTAGTCATCGGTGCAAGTATTTCATAGGAGAGAATAGTATGGAAAGACTTTCTAAAATTTTAATGGTCGTAGCTGTTGGGTTTGTAATTGTTGGTATCTATTGGTTAAGCAAGTAAGCGAGAAGAGTCATCCAAACTGGTGGAACAGTAATTGGATGACTCTTTTATTATTGGGAAAAAGTGATTCGATGGATTTTTACGGTGTTAATAAAAAATAAATTCATGGTATGAAAGCCTGCAACTCTATTAAAACAAGGCTAGTAAATCCGGTAGAAGATGTACGTTTGAATCACTTTATGAATATTGTATTTGAAAGGGCAACCATTTAGCTTTATAATAAAGTGTAGGAATATTCACAAAATAATAATTTAAGAGAAAGGGGAAAATTGCATGACTGAAAAACTCTGGTTAGATTTATACCCTAAGGAAATTAAATCAACGATTACGTATGAAAAAATACCTGTGCAGGAGTATTTAACAAGAGCATACAAGGCTACGCCTGAAAAGACAGCGATTCACTTTATGGGAAAGAATATTTCATATAGTGAGTTTTACGAGTCGTCTTTAAAGTTTGCGAATTATTTGCATTCAATTGGAATTGTAAAAGGGGATCGGGTGGCCATTATGCTGCCGAATTGTCCGCAAAGTGCAATCGCTTTTTTTGGTACATTGTATAGCGGTGCCATCGTTGTGCAGACCAATCCACTTTACACCGAGCGCGAATTGAAATACCAAATGATTAATTCGGGCGCAAAAGCAATTGTCGCATTAGATCTTTTATTTCCGCGTGTAAATAATGTTATAAATGAAACCTCTTTAGAACATATCATTGTGACAGGGATTAAAGATTATTTACCATTTCCGAAAAACTTAATTTATCCACTTATTCAAAAGAAAGAACAAGGTATTTCCATTAAGGTTCAACATCGTGGTATGTATCATTTGTTTCCTGAAATCATGAAAGTAGCTAAAAGCAATCCAATTCGTACTGAATTTGATTTTAATGAAGACATTGCGTTATTACAATATACCGGTGGAACAACAGGACCACCTAAAGGGGTAATGTTAACGCATGAAAATTTAATTTCAAATACAGCGATGTGTGAGCAATGGCTATACAAATCAAAACGCGGGGAAGAGGTTGTCCTTGGGATGTTGCCATTTTTTCACGTTTATGGCATGACGACTGTACTCGTTTTGACAATTTTGATGAGCAATAAAATGGTACTGATGCCAAAGCCAGATATGGAGCTAGCTTTGAAAACCATCGAAAAACAGAAAACGACATTATTTCCAGGAGCACCCACAATGTATATTGGTTTACTGAATCATCCAGACGTTAAAAAGTATGATTTGTCATCTATTACAGCTTGCATAAGCGGTTCGGCCACATTGCCAATTGAAGTGAAAGAAAAATTCGAGAAATTAACAGGTGGTAAACTTGTTGAAGGATACGGATTAACAGAGACTTCACCGGTTACACATGCAAATTTTGTCTGGGCTGGATCAGAATATAATGAAAGAGGTTCAATTGGAGTACCATGGCCGAATACAGACGCATGTATTTTAGGACCAGAAAATACTAAACCACTCGCCCCTCGCGAAGTTGGCGAGATTGCAATCAAAGGTCCTCAAGTTATGAAAGGGTATTGGAAAATGCCTGAGGAAACAGAGAACTCATTTCGCGATGGTTGGTTCTTAACGGGTGATCTTGGTTATATGGATGAAGAAGGTCGATTTTATATTGTTGACCGGAAAAAAGATATGATTATTGCGAGTGGTTTTAATATCTATCCAAGGGAAGTAGAAGAAATTCTTTACGAGCATGATGCGATATTAGAATGTGTTGTCGCAGGGGTGCCGGATCCTTATCGAGGAGAAACAGTGAAGGCTTTCATTGTTCTGAAAGAAGGAGCAGCTGCAACAGAAGAGGAGTTAGATCGATTTTGCAGAAAGCATTTGGCCTCATTTAAAGTACCAAGACTTTATGAATTTCGTGAAGAACTTCCAAAAACAGCAGTGGGAAAAATTTTAAGAAGAGCACTACTAGAGGAAGAGAAAAGAAATCAGCACAAAAATTTAGTAGAGTCGTAATATTCAGCTTGACTAAAAAACAATATACAATTATTATAAAGATGTGAATGAATAGTCATTCATATCTTTTTTGAGTGTGCCCTGCATGGGTAAATACTCGGCGGTGAAAGTCCGCTACAGGCTTGGCAGTAGGAACTGTTAGCGAAAGACAAGGTGGCTATCGTGAGGTAGTGGCTGAAGGAAGTCGGACGCAAAATCCCGAACTGACGAACAG
>JAPFCR010000032.1 GCA_026169375.1 Sporosarcina sp.
GGGTTAGCCCCTACTAGGCCCTCAACCTAGCGCGTCTGCCGTTCCGCCACTACCGCGTTGTTTTAGCGACAATTTATATTATACATGATTTCAACAGACTGTCAACTGTTTTTAAAAAACTTTTTTAAAAATCATTGGTGAGCCATACAGGACTCGAACCTGTGACCCTCTGATTAAAAGTCAGATGCTCTACCACCTGAGCTAATGGCTCCAATTAAATTGGCTGGGGTAGCTGGATTCGAACCAACGAATGACGGAGTCAAAGTCCGTTGCCTTACCGCTTGGCTATACCCCAATATTAAACGGTTATAAATTCAAGGAAGTCCTTCGTTTTATCCTCTTCCATAAAAAAGATTTCTATACAACTTGCTTCACCTATCTATT
The DNA here is from genome assembly GCA_026169375.1 of Sporosarcina sp. Classification (GTDB taxonomy): domain Bacteria; phylum Bacillota; class Bacilli; order Bacillales_A; family Planococcaceae; genus Sporosarcina. Next base: position 385 of record JAPFCR010000032.1, read on the forward strand.
ACAATAGTGATGACCCCTACGGGATTCGAACCCGTGTTACCGCCGTGAAAGGGCGGTGTCTTAACCGCTTGACCAAGGGGCCTCGGTGAATTCAAATTATAGCATAGAAGCTTTTTTAGTGCAAGTCCTTTTTTGACGAATGTTGTCGTCTCTTGAACCGACATTTATCAGTATAGGCTCTGCATTGTTTTTCGTCAACCCTTTTACTAATTTCTTTTTATTCAATCATCTATATAGTCATTGAGTTTTAAATCTCTTCTATTATATAGACTTCTCACTGCATATATTCACCTCACTAAATTCTCTCCAAACTATTTAAAGTCATCTTATTCTAACGTCCTTACTTTCTTCGTTCAGATTTTCTCGATCTTTTTAGTAATCGCCTAACTAAATTTTCTCATCAAAAAACCTATGAAAAGAAGGATGTAATTCCTCTTCATAGGCTTATAACTAAAGTGAACCTCAAAATTTTTGTTCTTTACGATTAATTACAGATTAGCAACATCCACATCTCTATCGGTTATTTCTTATAATTCAACCTTCTCAATTTCACCCGCACATTTCCCGCAACGATACTTCTTTATATCTATGCGCCTTCTTCGATGATAAATCAATTTGCAAGATTGACACTTATATTTATAAACAACGGAAGACTTTTGGTTTCTTCGCGCTAGTGGACGACAGTACCTCGGTGAATTTGTTGCTTCCATTAAGTTTTTAAAGTCCTTATCTCGATGCTGATACCCTTTACCTTCTAGATGGAGATGATAATGACAAAGCTCATGCTTAATCACGCCTATCAATTCGTCCATTCCGTACATTTCAAATACTAAGGGATTAATTTGTATAGAGTGATCGCCTAACATATAACGTCCACCAGTTGTTCGTAATCGCTTATTATAAGTAGCTTGATGTCGAAAAGGTTTATGAAACACATCATTTGAAATTGTTTTAACCAATTCCTGTAGATCAAATGTGCCTGGCAATTACTTCTCAACCTTCTTTGGCGGAATCATCGTTAAAGAGATCCGTCCTTTTTGTCGATCGACTGCTTCTACCCATACCATTACAATATCACCGGATGAAACGACATCTAATGGATGCTTTACAAAACCTTTTTTAAGTTTTGATATATGCACAAGTCCATCCTCTGATACACCAATATCAACGAATGCTCCGAAGTCAACCACATTTCGAACAGTTCCTTGCATTTCTAATCCTTCATAGAGATCCTTCATATCTAGTACATCAGCTTTTAACAAAGGTTGTGGATAATCATCTCGCGGATCACGATTTGGTTTTTGTAACGTTTCAATAACATCCCGTATCGTTACCTGTCCAACTTCTAAGTCTTCCGCTAATTTATTTACATCCAAATCCGCAAGTGCTTGAATCGTTTCCTCTGTGCCTATCGACTCTTTAGACACTTTGATTTCCTGCAAAACTTGTTCCGCTAATTTATAGCTTTCGGGGTGTATTCCCGTAGAGTCAAATGGATCTTTAGCATTTGGTACACGCAAGAAACCAATCGCTTGCTCGTACGTTTTGGTACCAAGTCGTGGAACTTTTTTCAATTCCGCGCGCTTTGTATATAAACCATTTTCCTCTCTCGTTTTCACAATGTTTTCAGCCACTGTCTTAGATAATCCTGCAACATATTGTAACAATGAAGACGAAGCTGTATTCACGTTCACGCCAACCCTATTCACCGTTGTCTCAACAACAAATGTAAGAGAGTCTGATAATTTTCTCTTCGCAACATCATGTTGATACTGACCAACACCAACTGCACCGGGCTCAATCTTCACTAGTTCAGATAATGGGTCTTGAAGACGACGTGCGATTGAGACTGCACTTCTTTCTTCGACTTGTAAATCTGGAAACTCATCTCTTGCTGATTCGGATGCTGAATAAACACTTGCTCCAGCCTCATTAACAATTACATAAGAAACATCTGATTGTGTTTCTTTTAAACATTCCGCTATAAATTTTTCAGTTTCACGGGAAGCTGTCCCGTTTCCGATTGCTATAATTGAGATTGGGTACTTATTCAATGTTTCCAATACAATTTGCTTTGCTTTCCCTTTATTGGCTTTTGGCGGATGTGGGAATATGACAGACACTTCATGTAGTTTTCCAGTTTCATCAACTACCGCTAATTTACAACCAGAACGAAATGCAGGGTCTACACCTAATACGACATTTCCCTTTAATGGGGGTTGCAGAAGTAAGCTTTTCAGGTTCTCAGAAAACACATGAATCGCTTGCTCTTCAGCTTTTTCTGTGAGCTCTGATCGGATTTCACGTTCTACTGATGGTGCGATAAGACGTTTAAACGAGTCTTGTATTGCTGCCTTTACTTCTTCCGCGGCTGGAACATGATTTTTCTGCACAACTGTTCTTTCTATATTGCCAACAATCTGCGCTTCTGGGAATGAAATACCTACTCTTAATACTTTTTCTTTCTCACCGCGGTTTAATGCTAAGATGCGGTGTGGAACAATTCGCTTTAATGGTTCTTCATATTCATAATAATTGCCGAATACTTTCTTTTCATCTTCCGCATTTTTTCTCACAGCAGAAGTCATTTGACCAGATGCCCATGTTGCTTTTCGAATCATGTCACGAATTGCTGCATCATCTGCAATATTTTCAGCCATAATATCTCGCGCCCCTGTTAAGGCGTCTTCAATTGTAAGTATTTCTTTTTCTTCATCGATAAAAGGATGAGCAAGCTCTTCTAGAGATGTCGTTGGAAATGTAAACAACGAGTTTGCTAAAGGCTCTAAACCTTTTTCTTTTGCAATCGTTGCTCGAGTCCTTCTTTTCTGCATAAACGGACGATATAAATCTTCAAGTCTTTGTAATACAGTCGCTTCAACAATCTTCTTTTTTAAACCTTTATCAAGTTTTCCTTGTTCTTCTATACTACGCAATACTTCTTCTTTTCTTTTCTCAAGGTTTGTTACATATTGATATGCGTCTTCAATTTTTTTAATTTGAACCTCATCCAAAGAACCCGTTGCTTCTTTACGATATCTTGCAATGAAGGGTACTGTATTACCTTCCTTTAATAGGCCAATTACTTTATCAGTTTGTTTCACTGGAACTTCTGCTCTTTTCGCAGTTAACTTTAAGATATGATCCACAGTGTAAACCACCTTTCTATACTTCTTTCATTTTATCATAACTCGATAATTGTTGGCGCAGACTTCGTCGAGAAGATTGGACAATATTTTACAAAAATTAAAAACCTACTCCTTTAATTTATCGAAGTAGGTTTCCAGCAATAAATGTAGCGTCATCATTCGCAACGGAACTGTGAATGACTGTGTAATAAAGGTCAAATAAACCTTTCGCATTTTTGAGTAATGAAGTAGGACTTCGTAGATCGATGCCATCCGAGTGAAGAAAAAACAAATCACCAGAATCATAAGAATAGCTTTGCGTGTTTAACTTTAAACGTCTCCCTGAAAGATAACCTCTCACCGGCAATGGATACACCATTTTTCCAGCATTTTTCCATATGTAAAGCCGTACATTCCCGACACAACTGTATTGAATCGTTTTATGCTTAAAATGGACTTTAACAATTGCTACCGCTGCGCCGCGCTTCTGAAACATATATTCATTACAACGATTAAGTAATTCATCAATCGATTCATGATGATACTCAGAAAGAACATTCGGAATAATCTCAGCAGACTGTTGTGCCATAGGACCATTACCGAGCCCATCTGCAATCGCAAAAATAAAATAGTCTTCTTCTGAATGAGTGAAGTACGCGTCCCCTGATTCAAGATTTCCACTCTTAGCTTGCTGATAAATAACAGCCTCTACATTTTCTGTCTGCACTTGAATCATTCTACTTCACCACCAGAAATCTCTAAAATCTTCTTTTGCAATTTTTTTATCGCTTTTCTTTGAAGTCTCGAAACGTGCATTTGAGATATTCCTAAAATTTCTCCCGTTTCTTTTTGACTTAATTGTTCAATATACGTATGTTGAATAATTTGTTGCTCTCTTTCCGTTAACACAACAAGTGCATCTGCTACGAGCAAGCGTTGATCCGTAGCCTCATATCCTTCGTCTGAAACCCCTACTAAATCAAATAAAGTAACTGTTCCACCTTCTGAGTCCGCATCTAATGTATAGTCCATAGATAGCGCTTGATAGCTTCTCCCCATTTCCATTGCCTCTAATACAGCTTCTTCACTTACCTCTAAGTATTCGGCAATTTCATGAATTTGTGGAGAACGTTGAAATTCTATCGTTAAGGTTTCTACGGTTGCTTTTATTTTGGGACCTAGTTCTTTAATTCGTCTTGGTACGTGAATCGCCCACGTTTTATCTCGCATAAACCGTTTAATCTCACCAATAATCGTTGGAATCGCAAATGCTTCAAAGCTACGACCATACCCTGGGTCATATCTTCTAATCGCTCCAAGCAGTCCAAGCATTCCTACTTGAACCAAATCTTCATGATAAGGTTTACCATTTGAATATTTTCGAGCCAGCGATTGGACTAAACGATCATAATTCATAACAATATTTGTTTGTGCTTCTTCATCTTGTGTCTCTTGGTACTGCTTAATCCACTGAAGTACTTCGTCTTTCGTATTAGATTGACTGGATTTAGGAGGTGACTGTTCTGACATCTTCATCCACCTGCTCCCTACCAAGATATTTAGTCATCAAGATTGTTACCCCCTCTTCACGATGAACTTTTACTTCATCCATCAGTGATTCCATTAAATAAAGACCGAGTCCACCTTCCCTGATAAACTCAATTTCTTCGCCTTCATTATAAGGGCCTACATTCTTTTTCGTCTCTTCAAAATCGAAACTTTGTCCACGATCTGCAACCATGATTTCAATTTTATCTTCAAAAAGAGCACATCCTACGATGATTTCTCCATCCTCATCATCAGCGTAAGCATGTTCAACAGCATTTGTCACCGCCTCACTAGAAGCAATTTTTAAATCTTCTATTTCATCGAACGTAAAGCCAAGTCTACTTGCAAGGCCTGAAATGGTTAATCTTGTAACGCCCACATATTGCGCCTTAGCAGGTACTTTTAACTCGACATAATCATACGGTTGCATCGGAGCCGCCACCTTTCTCTACCTCGATATCAATAATCTTTTCAATGCCTGTAATTTCGAAAAGACGTTTCAATCGAGCATTCACGCCTGTTATTTTGACATATCCTTCTTGTTTTTGTAATGCTTTGTAAAAACCGATCAAAATCCCCAGTCCTGTACTATCGATATAATCCACTTCTGATAAATCGATTACAGCTTGTACTCCTGGTGTATCTTGCACAGATACAAGGCGCTCTTTCAAAACCGGTGCCGTAAATGAATCGACTTCCCCAACCACTTTAAAATAATGAACTAAATTCTCTTTTGAAACTTCTACTTGTAGATTCATGTTATCTCTCGAACCTTTCTATTGCTTTATTTTTTATGTTTTTTCTAAAAAATTTCACTTCAGACATGCTCTTTTTTATGTAAAAGCATTTTTACAACGTAAAGAATGCTATACCCTCTTTAAAGAAACTTAAAACGTATTAATCATCTTTTTTAAAAATAACAATCGTAAAATCATCACTCAATTGAAAGTTTTGCAGTTCTCCAAGTCGATGATAAACCGTATCAGCAATTGTTTGCGCCTCTTTCTCTTTCACTTCTACTAATATCGACCGAACAAGTTCCTCATCGATAAATCCGTCTTTCGTTCTTGTTTCTGTTACACCATCGGTCATGAGTGCTATGAAATCTCCTTTTTCTAATTGCACAGAACGCTCTTCATATTGAACATCTCGATGAACGCCTAAAAGTAATCCATCTGCGTCTAGCTCCATAAATTTGTTTTCTTTCGCTTTATATAATAATGCAGGCTCATGACCAGCAGAAGCATATGAAAAAACAGACTTGTTTGCATCATATTTACCATAAAACATGGAAATAAACATAGAATTATCAATACTATCTTCGACAATCCGATTGACAACTTCTAATACAACATCCGGCTGCACATTCTCATGTTCCATACTATCCATTCCAAATTTAATCATCGACATACATAAAGCTGCCGGGATGCCTTTTCCAATCACATCTGCTACAGCAATACTCGCATAATTTGGGGCACCGTTTAAGAAGTAAATATAATCTCCACTCATTTGCTTAGCTGGAACCGTTACAACGCCAATATCAATTCCCTGGAAATCAGGCACCTTCGTTTTTAGTAACGTATCTTGTACTTTTGTTGCGATTTTCATCTCTATATCAAGTTCTTCTTGCTTTCGAATTAAACTCTGATGCTCTTGCAAAGCAAGACCATAATGAATCATCATTTCAATTAGAAAGTCAAAAGAATGCCAAATATCATTTGAAACTTCTGGAAATAATTCTTTTAATGAGTTTTTATGTATACCAATAACTTCTTCAGGCGATATTTCTTTCTCGATAAACTGGCGGCTAAACTTTTGACCAGCATAAAGATCTTTTTCACTTCGGCTTTGAATATAATGTTTTAAAATCTCTTTGTATTGTTGTTTAATTTCAAATGGCACTCTTTTTCATCTCCTCTACCTTACCCATTTTATGATTGTAATCGTTGTTCCTTCTCCTTGTGTTGTCGTAATATCAAAATCATCCATTAGCCTCTTTACACCTGGCATGCCTGCACCTAAACCACCTGAGGTTGTGTAGCCATCATCCATGACCTTACGAACATCCATAATTCCAGGGCCTTCATCGGAAGCAACGATTGAAATCCCCTTCACATCTCCTTTGAAAATACGCGTAATCTCTATCTTCCCTTTTCCTGCATACAAATAAATATTCCGTGCTAATTCACTTATTGCTGTCGTAATACGCGCTTGGTCAACCGTTCCAAAGCCAACTTCCTTTGCTTTGTTACGACCAAGTTGACGCGCAGCAACAATATCCCATTCCGTATAAATATCAACTGACGACCGGTACTCCATAATTATTCCTCCAATTCTTTATGAAGCTTGTCCAGCCCATTTTCAAGGTCGAGCGCTGTCAGCACATTTTTCAATCGAATACCCAGTTCAACCAAAGTAATAGCAACACCCGGTTGAATTCCTGTCAGTACAACTTTTGCGCCCATCAGTCTAGACATATGAATGACATCTCCTAAAACCTTTGCGATAAATGAATCAATAAAATCAATCGGTGTTAAATCTATAACAACGCCCCTAGCATTTGTATCATGGATTTTTTCCAATAAATCTTCTTGAAATTGTATCGCGGTTTGATCATCAAGTTCCCATTGGACTGAAACAATTAATGTATCATTTAATTTTAAAATCGGGATTCTTACATCCATTCAGTTTCTACCTCCACCACTTTACGATTCGTTAACTTCAAGGCTTGCTGCATGCCACGACGCAATGTACTCGTCGTAGTAAAATCATTCAACTCGATCCCAAGAGCAACAATTGTTTGAGCAATCTCTGGACGAATGCCAACTAACATACATTTTGCACCTACTAATCGCACTGCATCAGCCGCTTGAATAATGTGATGTGCAACCATCGTATCAACAACTGGGACACCCGTAATATCTAATAAGACGACTTCCGCGCGCTGCTTTACAACACCTTCGAGTAAATTTTCCATGATTAGCTTTGCACGTTCGGTATCAATCGTTCCAACAAGAGGCATGACGGATACTTTATCAAATACAGGGATTAACGAAGCTGATAATTCCTGTAAGGCTACTTTTTGTAATTGAACTGTTCGCTCCCACTCTACTGAATAAGCCTCAATAATGCTATCTCGTAAAGGAGAAATCCACGCCATAATCGTTTTCACGTAGTTTCTTAAATTGGAGTCGTTAATAACCCCCTCACTTTCTAGTATTTCAAATGTTACCTCTGAGAAATTTTCAATTGATTTATTGACAAATTTAATAGACCAACCAAAACGGACAACTTTTTCCGTGAATTCAGTTAGCTTTGTTTCATTCACATCATCAGCTACCAATAGATTGGATGTCATAAGCTCAGCAAATTCCCTGCTTGTCTTTTCTACAACATCGTTCGGCATATACTGGAAAAACCGTTCCCCTTTTTCCTTTTTCATTTTTTCTTGCCAGCTTGTTATAATATCATCTATATAGTGCTTTATATTTTCAGACAGTTCTTTATTCATATTGTTCCGTAAACCTCCTTAATATTTTCATTATTGTCTTTTTATTGTATCGAACATTTCATCTAAATACACTTATTTTTATCAAACAATTAAAAAAACATCACAGAATACGCTTCTATGATGTTTCTTTTTTATGTATTATTAAAATTTGACGAGACCAAGACTTACTTCTAAAGCTTCGTCGACCTGTTCCATTAATACTTCATCTAATTGGGTAATTTTGTCGGTAAGCCGCGACTTATCAATTGTGCGAACTTGTTCGAGCAGGATCACTGAATCCCGCTCGAATTGATATTTCTTCGCATTGATTTCTACATGTGTCGGCAACTTTGCTTTCTGAATTTGTGCGGTTATTGCTGCGATAATTACTGTCGGACTAAACCGATTTCCTATGTCATTTTGAATGACAAGCACCGGCCTTGTCCCTCCCTGTTCAGAGCCAACAACCGGTGACAAATCTGCAAAAAAGACGTCTCCACGTTTCACTGCCAAGTTCTCATCCTCCGCTGACGAGTCGTTCCACCTTATGCTGGGCTTCAAATTCTACATGTAAACATTCTGTAGCAATTTTCAAGTTAATTTGAGACATTTCGATGTACCCTTTCATCATTTCCTCTCTAATTACTGCTGGTTCATGATCTGTCTCATATCGCTTTGTCGAGATATAAACAAAATCTCCTCGATCCTTTTCATGGTGGACGACCGTATGTTCATTTTCATTCAACATTCGTTTTGGAATTTTAACAATAACCTCTCTCATGCTTTTCTTTGCACGCAACGTCAGCACCTCCAACAACCCCGTTCATTCTTCTATTTACTCTTTAATCATAGCATTAATTAAGAGGATTGAGAAGACAATTTACAAGATTGTTAGACAATTCACTGCATAACGAGTGTTTTTTGTCGAAAGTGCTCACTTTCCATAGTTACTTTCCAACTCCGTTTTCAATAACTCATACTTGCATTTGTTTACAATTAATCTAATCGCAATACCATTCACTCATCTGACTCTATATAAACTCTAGGAACTCGCTTTGTAATCGATACAACAATTTCATAAGGAATTGTGTCGATTCTTTCTGCCCATTCTTCGACTGTAATCTCTTCCTTCCCCTGTTTACCTATCAATGTCACTGGCTCTCCCACCGACATTTCTCTCGGTAATTTCACCATGCATTGATCCATACAAATCGTTCCAACAATTGGTACTCGTTCTCCGCCGATTAAAACCTCCTGACTCCGTAATCCTCTTTTCAAACCATCTGCATAGCCAATTGGAATTGTGCCTATCCATTCGTCTTTTTCTGTTGTGTACGTCGCACCGTAGCTTATTGATTGCCCTTTCTCTATCTTTTTAACAAAGGACAATTCACTCTCAATAGACAACGCACTTTGAAGTGGAAAAGGTAATTGGCTTTGAACATAGTAAGATGGTGCGATCCCGTACAAACTAATCCCGAAACGAACGGCATCAAATTGGTACGAGGGATACAGCAATGTCGCTGCGCTATTGGCTGCATGAACAAATTTTGGTTTTTCTGATAAAATGCCAATAAATTCCATGAAGAGGTTTTGCTGTTCTTTTGTGACTTGGGCATTTTCTTCATCTGCACACGAGAAATGTGTAAATACACCTTCTAATTGAAAAGCATCTACTTCCTCGATTAGTTGAATAACTCTTTGTAACTCTGATTTTCCCCTTATGCCTACTCTACCCATTCCGCAGTCAATTTTTACATGAATTTTCAGTGGATGTTTAAATTTATCTACCAACTTAGCAACTTCCGCTAACCAATCTAGAGAAGTAACGGTTACTGAAATGGCTAGATTTGCAGCCACCTCTGCAAAAACCACGGGAGAGGGAGCCATTACAAGAATGTCACTTTTAATGCCATGCTCCCTCAACGTAAACGCTTCATCTGGCGTAGCTACTGAAACCATCTCCGCCCCAGCTTGCAGGGCCGCCTGTGAAATCTCCACAATTCCATGGCCATACCCATCTGCTTTAACGACTGCAATAATCGCTGTTTCTTTGTGTAAATAACTTTTTAATGATTGGATATTTTTCTGAATTGCTCTTGTATCAATCACTGCTTTTGTAGGTCGATATCCATATCTGTTTACCATATTAATCTTAATCCCTCTTTTTACGGTGTAGTTCTTCTATTATCGGTTTATCGACCTAACTCCGTCAACCTTGTTTTTCTTGCATTCTCACCTTCTCCATCGTAAATCATTAAAACAAAATACTGCTAATCGCTTTAAAGATTCATTCATGTTGATTCCTTTAGTTTAAAATACTTATTTCATTTCGCTCGGTGTCATCGAAAGTGCAACTTCAATCATTTCTTCATGGGTGAGCATATCGGAAGCAATGAAAAAGGAAATTCCGTCACTTTCCCAACGTAAAGATTGGTCTGTAAGTGCCGCCACTGCGAATCCCAAATCAACTGGATCGCCCTCCACCGAAACTGGGAGAGTATGCTCAGCAGGCATTGCTTTTTCTTGGATAATCGTATATTTCTTCGTATCTCCAAATGTCATAAATACACGCGTACCATTTGTTGTTTTCACAGCTTCTTCTTCTATTAATGTAACACCTTCCCATTGAACTGTAGGATAATGCGGATCTAAGTTCGCTTGCTCATCACTTTCATCTTCCTCTTCATCGCTTTCTTTTTCCTCACCTTCTTCGTTCGCCTTTTCATCATCTAACTCTGATTCCTCATCAATCTCTTCGTCAGATTCCTCACTAGGCTCTGTTTCTGTTTCTGCTTTTGGTTCCTTATCCGGTTTTTGTTCACCCGAACTTGGTTCTACAGCATAGTCTTCAGTTTTCCGCTCTGTTCCTAACGAGACTTTTTTAAAGGTGATTTTAATTTTCTCTTCTTTATTCTCATCTAAGATTGACACATGTTTTGGAAGTAATGTTTTCTTATCAATATGGATTTTTTGTGTCGGCAAGACTTTTTTATGATTATTTCTCGTCTCTGTTTCAAAAATATACGTCTTGTCTTCTTCTGTCATCACTGCATTCGCATCTGCTTTAATATCTTCTGACAATGCACCAATTAAGTACCCTTGACTATTTTGATCAGGCCAATCGCTTTGGAACTTGTACGTCTTCCCTAATGAAGGTGCTACAACAAAAACACCATTCTCATTTCGCACAATCATTTGGGAGTCATCGCTTCCTTCTTGTGTTACATTAACACGATAGAAATCAGGTTTCGTATGCCAAACTTCCACATCATACAACCTCGGTTCGGCACCAGTTTTAATTTCCATTGTTGCTTGAAGTTCATACCCTTTTGCATCATTCCATTTTCCACTTAATTTCTTCACCACATCCTCCTGTGATGGTGATCCACATGCGGCAAGTGCAACAACAACGACAACTAACAATAAAGCTATGATTCGGCTACGCAAATTTGTTCATCCTTTCTCATTTCAATCGGATAAGTCATCCTATGAGAAAGGGTTTTGGTTTATGCTTGTAAGATTACTTGTGCTGCTGCAATATTTTTTGTATGCGTAATTGAAACGAAACCATTCACCTTTTCCCCTTTAAAATACAATTCGGGTTTTCCTAAGGAATTCGACGTAATTTCAATATCATTGAAATTACATTGTGCACCTATACCAGTGCCCATCGCTTTTGCAAATGCTTCTTTTCCAGCAAATCTTCCCGCTAAAAATTCAATTTGACGGGAATGGCTATACGAGTTATAAATAGCAAGCTCTTTCTTCGTTAAAATTCGCATTCTAAACTTAGCAGTTCGCTGATCCAATTTAGCAATACGATCTAATTCTATGATATCCAATCCAATACCTGAGATCATTCAGTTGCACTCCTTTATTTATTAGTTCAATTACTATTTCTGGGAGCAATGAACACTTTTAAAAGTAAATTGTCCTACTTGTTAATGCGAAGTGAAAATAGGTATAATAGATAAATAAGATGAGGTGAAAAAATGTTTAGCCGCACAGAAAGTTTCTCTGAATACATTCGCTTATATCCAGTTATCTCCATTATGCTCGCTCTCACAATTGGGATCCACTTACTAACTTGGATTCCGGGTATTGGGCCACTTATCATTTGGGGTGGAGTTGGTTTCAACGGTGCAATTGCAAGCGGTGAATGGTGGCGTTTAGTCACGCCAATGTTCTTACACGCTGGGTTCATGCACTTGTTTTTTAATATGTTCGCGCTATTTGTTTTTGGTCCAGAACTTGAACAAATCATAGGAAGAATGCGCTTTTTAACGCTTTATTTATTATCGGGCATCTTCGCAAATATTGCGACATTCTTTATTCATGACTATAGTTACTCACACGTCGGAGCGAGTGGTGCAATTTTTGGTTTATTCGGAGCATACGGCGCACTTGTTTACTATACAAAAAATACGTTGCCACAATTACGCCAAGTCATTTTACCGATTATTATCATTGGTGTCGTCATGACGTTTGTTCAGCCAAATATTAACATTACAGCACATCTTGCCGGACTTCTTGTTGGGTTCCTAATCGGACTAAGTTATTTTAACCCGAAACGCATTAAGAGCTGGCGCAAACAACAACGATAAAAAGTAAGAGGCGAAGGAATGATTACAAATCACCCCTTCGCTTTTTTATTCATTATCATCTTGTTCTTCAGTTTCCTTTAGGACTCTCTTAGGCTCATACCACGCAAAAATCTTTTCCGCTTCCTTCACTTCCATATGCCTTACTTGCGCATTAAATGCAATCATCCCCGATTTAACAGCAGCTGAAACAGTCGCAACATGCTTCTTTCGATGAAAGTAATTTTGCTTGACTTCCATTGATTGAATTCTTTTCTTCATCATGTAAACTGTTTGCAAACTGATTTCCCGAAAGCGCATCGTTAGCTGATTGCCATAAATTTCATAAGCAGCTGAACGTTGACGCCAAACTCCCCAAAATATAATAACAGGAATAATGAGCAGCGAAAATAACCCCATTGGAAAAACATAGTAAGAACAAGCAGCAATAACTGGAATCATCCAAACAAAGTGGATACGATAATAAAAACCCTTACTTCTCGGAGGCAATTTTTGTGTTGGTACCTCAAAAGTAAAATCTGGAAACAACTCTTGTAAAGGACTTAGTGCTTTCTTTTTCTTCACGAGTGGCAGCAAATTAATCCTTGCACCTTCTTGACCAACCCCTCCACCAGCACTGTCAATCACGACACTTGCATAACCAAACAGTTGGCGGAATGGGTTTTCTACAACTCGAATACTTTGCACTCGGTTTAAAGGTACTGTTACCTTCTTTTTCTCTATGAGTCCTCGTGTGATCACGATATCTTCATCCGCAATTTGAACCGTAAATCCGTAATACGCTAAAAAGGTCATCCCTACGGAAACGCCCCAAATGATTAGCAAGACAAAGAATACGATAAATGCAACAAGAAATAATCCTGACTTGATAAAGACAGACAACCCTTCGTATATTCGATCAAGCGGTAATACATCCGCAAACTGGGATAGGAAAACAGCTGCACCTGAAATAATTAGCCCAATTCCACCAGATGTCGTCGCTAGAATAAGTAAGTCTTTTCCGGACATTGTAAATATTTTTCGGGCTAAAGGCTCTTCTGGTACAACAAAAACTTCTTCACTTTCTTCCTGGTCTTCCTCTTCACTTACCGCAAACTTTCTTCTCTTTGCTTCTGCCACTTCTTTTTCAATGACCTCAGCTGCTTCTTTCGTAATCGCCGTTAATTCTGCTTCGGCTTTTTGAGATGCAGAACCGCCCGCTGTTTCTACATTTACCTTCACTAAATTAAAAGGACGATGTAAAATCCCTTCTGTATAATCAAGGCTTTGAATGCGGTCAAACGGGATATATCTTTTCTTTTTAACAAACAATCCATATTCAATCCGCAACTCATCATCTTCAAACCAATAAACATAACGCTTCCATTTTATGATACCTGTAATAAAGAAGACAATGAGCATAAAACCAAATATAAAAAAATTAAAGTAATCTAAATACCATTTCCCCGTATCATTCGTTCCGTTGACAAACACTATTAAAAGAATTGGAATAATCATCTCTTTTAATGTTTTCAGGACGGAAATCACCGCTGTCACCCAATGCAATTGATAGCGTTTATTAGACATCGTCATCCGCCACCCTTGCAAGATTTGAAATCCGGCTTCTTAAGTCATCTGCTTCTTCCATCACAAGCGCTGGAATTTCATGATCTGTCGCTGCTGTTGAGATTGTGATGCCCGCTAAATTGTATTTTCTTAAAATAGGACCTTGCGATGTATCAACATGTTGTACACGAACCATTGGAATAAGCGTTCTTTTCACAATAAACAACCCATATTGCAACTCGATCTCTGTTTCGCGTACTTCATAACGCCAACGCATCCATTTGATCTTTGGAAACAAATAAACAAAACAATAAATATACAAAATGACGACAGCACCTGCAATGGCGTAAATGTATAATGGCCACTCAAATATGTATGTTAAGACACCGGCACCAATTGCAAGTAATAAAATAAAGAATGCCTGAATCATACCGTACACTCGCCAAACACGTAGGCCTTTCTCGGAAATTTGATTCATTGGTTCCTTTCTCATTTCAGCCACTCCTTTCTTCCTTTCTATTCTATACGAGATACTCAAAAAAATGTTTCATTTATTTTAAATTTCCAGTCATACCACGACTAAATAATAATAAAAACCGAAATTGCGTCTATCCGCAATTTCGGTTTAAATGTCTTCAATTATTCAGACTGACGTCTTGGACGACTTCTTCCACGACTTCCGCTGTCTCGACCTCGACGTGAGCCGCCTCCGCCACTACCGCTACGACCGCGTCTATCTTGGTTACGACCACCGCCGCCACCACGGAATGGACGACGCCCTCTACCGCCGCCACCACGGCCTCCTCTATTGCCACCGCGACGATTGTTTCTCGTCGGAAGTGGACGTTCTTCTGTAATTTTAACCGGTGTATCGTTCGGCTCACGCGTCATGTTTTTAAGTGCCGCTGCAACAACTTCTAATGCATCATGTTCTTCAAGTAAGCTTGATGCGAGTTGTTTATAATCATGTAATTCATCTTTTTGAATGATTTCAGTAAGTTGCTCCACCGCTAAACGTTGTTGCCCTAAAAGCGCTTCGTCCGAAGTTGGCGGAACAAGTGGTGTCATACGCTTTTTGGTTGTTTCTTCAACGATGCGTAAATATCCCATTTCACGTGGTGTTACAAATGTAACTGCCTTTCCACTTTTTCCAGCACGTCCAGTACGTCCGATACGGTGCACATAACTTTCCGGATCTTGTGGGATGTCAAAGTTATAAACATGCGTAACCCCTGAAATATCTAAACCACGTGCCGCAACGTCTGTCGCAACAAGAATATCAATTTTCCCCTCTTTAAACTGACGAAGGACTGACATTCTTTTCGCTTGCGTTAAGTCTCCGTGAATCCCTTCTGCTAGGTAGCCACGAATTGTTAAAGCATGTGATAGCTCATCTACACGACGTTTTGTACGACCGAATACAATTGCGAGTTCTGGCTGATCTACGTTTAAAATACGTGATAAGACATCGAATTTCTCACGTTCATGTGCTTTCACGAAAAACTGATCGATATTATCAACCGTCATTGCTTTTGATTTAATCTTAACAACTTCAGGTTCTTTCATAAATGTTTCTGCGATTTTACGAATTGGCGCTGGCATCGTTGCTGAGAAAAGCAATGTTTGACGCTCTTCTGGAACTGCTGCCATAATCGCATTAATATCTTCAATAAAGCCCATGTTTAGCATTTCATCTGCTTCGTCTAGGACTAATGTTTGTACGTTATCTAATTTAATCGTTTTACGTTTAATATGGTCAAGTAAACGTCCTGGTGTCCCGACAATAATTTGTGGATTATTACGAAGTGCACGGATTTGTCTACCGATATCCTGTCCGCCGTAGACAGATAATACTTTTGCACGCTTATCGTTACCGATTCTGTAAATTTCCTCTGAAACTTGGATCGCTAACTCTCTTGTTGGTGCAATCACAAGCGCTTGAATTGAACGGTTACGCGTGTCAATTTTCTCGATAATTGGAACACCAAACGCTGTTGTCTTTCCTGTTCCTGTTTGGGCCTGTCCAATAATATCTCGCCCGTCTAAACCAAGTTTAATCGTACCTTCTTGGATAGGTGTCGCTTCTTCAAACCCCATACGGGCTAAAGAACGTTGTGTTGATTCGCTAATATTTAGCTCTGAAAATTTCGTCAAAATGTTTCAATCTCCTTTTTCTTCATTTGACAATTGGTTACATTTGCAAATGAAAGCGCGGCAAACTCGAGCCTGTCTATTTATAATAAAGGGAACGTTTCCGATGTTTTTTACAGCCTCTGTTGGGTAAACTTATTAAAAGTTCACGTAGAGTGTATAGTTGAAAGGGAAAGCCCGGTCTTTGCCGAGCGGTTCGACCAACGAACGATGGTGAAATATCGATGAACAAACCGTTTTATTCAAAAAAAGTACTCTTCCCAAATATGAAGAGTCCCGTGAAATGTATCCAATGCTCACTCGAGTGTACCACGCAAAACAAACACCTGCAATTAAAGCGCATATTTATTTTTCAACATGCACAAAAACTTCAATGGTTCATAACCTACGCAGAAAACTAACTTTTCATTATAAAAACATCTAGCCTCCTGTAAAGAGCACTAGATGCTTTATAATGAATTTAATTCCCTTGCTGCATAAACAGCAAAACTTCCGCAAACCATTTTTCATTGTCTGCGCTATAGCAAATATGATGCTTTCCTGTTGGAGAGGTGACCAATTTCTTGACCTTTGAACCAAGCTTCTTATATAAATGTTCTGCTGTAGCGAGTGGCACAATCCCATCTTTTTCACCTTGAACGATACAAACAGGACATTGAATCGATTGGTAATAAGGCTGGACAGTTTTAACAATTTTTAAAAACTCAAATGTTGCCCTAAGTGGCGTATGTGTTAATTTATAATTGTACAAATGGTAAAACGTATTCGGTGTATATCTTTTCGTAATTGATTCCGTTAAGATAATCCGAACGTCATCTAAAAGGACACGCGGGCTAATATATTTAGCAGCTGCACTTAATAAAATAAGCTTATCTACCGGATAACGAAGCGCCAAGTAGATAGCAATCAGCCCACCCATTGAAAATCCCGCAATAATAACACGGTCAACTCGCTTACGTAATCTTCGCATAGCAATTTCTGCTTCCATTAACCAATTTTGAGCAGAAACTCGGCGTAAATCTATTGTCACGCCATGCCCTGGCAAAGTTGGTACTTCTATAGACCAATCTGTATGTTTTTTCACATATGTGACCAATGGTTGGACTTCATAGGTACCGCCTGTAAAGCCATGAATAAATAAGACGCCTGTCTTCACTGATCTCGCTTCCACAGAAAACGGTCGAGAATTCGCTCTAACGCCATTCCACGCGATCCTTTTAATAAAACGACCGACGCAGAATCCGTTTCATTTTCTAATAAATCTTTAACGGGTTCATAATCATTTTCAGACCATAACAATTGCACATCTTGTAATTGCAACTCTAATTGATCATAGAGCCATTTCATACGTGAGCCATATAAAATGACGCCAGCTAAATCCATTTCTAACAACTTTTCACTGAGCGCTTCGTGATATGCCTTTTCTTCTTCACCCAACTCCAACATATCTCCTAAAACAACCCACTTCTTTTCTCGAAATGTTGTTTCTTTCATAAACGATAATGCTGCTTTCATTGAAGTCGGGGCTGCATTATACGCATCATTAATGAATAATGCACCGTTTTCTCCCATTACTGGTTGCATGCGCATTGCAGTTAATTCAGCAGATTGGAGCGCTTGGCGAATTTGATCATTCGATAAGCCAAGCTCATGCGCAATAACAATCGCAGCAAGTGTATTTTTCACTTGATGAGCACCGTAAACAGGGATTGTAAATGTTCCCTCAAGTAAGCCAGTTACTGTAAATTCACTACCCTCATCTGTCGTTTGGACATCTTGGAGCGCTAAATCATTGTCTTTGTCATAACCAAAAGCGTATGCCTTTAAATCCTGCTTTTCATTTACGAATGGGTGAAGAAGCAGTTCATCTCCATCAAATAGCAATTGCCCTTTTTCGTGAAGTCCGTCAATCACTTCGAACTTCGCCTGTGTAATCCCTTTTCGTGAACCCAAATCTTGCATATGTGCTTCACCGATATTCGTAATGACCGCGAAATCTGGTTTCGCTAATGTTGATAAAAAGGAAATCTCTCCAAAACCACTCATGCCCATTTCTAAAACAGCGATATCTGTATCTTTTTCTAAAGATAAAATCGTTAAAGGTAAACCTAGTTCGTTGTTAAAGTTTCCTTCTGTCTTTTTCACTTTAAAATACGGCGATAACACACTTGCGATTAAATCTTTCGTTGATGTTTTACCATTTGATCCTGTAATCCCGATTACTTTACATGATAATTCCTCACGATAAGCACGCGCCATTTGCTGAAGTGCTAATTCTGCATCTTCTACAAATAATAATGGAATATTTTCGGGTGGGTTTGGCTCGTCTTTCAACCATAAAGAAGCTGCGGCCCCTTTTTCAATCGCCATGTGAACGAACTGATGACCATTTACTTGTTCGCCGCGAAAAGGAATAAATAAATCTCCTTTCGTAATCGTCCGGGAATCAATCGACACTCCTTCGACGACCACTTCATCCATTAATTGTCCTTCAACTCGTAACCAATCCGCAATGACACTTAATCTTTCTTTCACGAATAACGACCTCAATCTCTTGTATATTGTATAGTTGATTTTTCAGCATGACGTTCAAAAGCAAGTTCAATTAACTCGTCAATTAACTGTGGATAAGGAACGCCTGTGTTTTTCCATAGTAACGGGAACATACTCACCGGCGTAAAGCCTGGCATCGTATTCACTTCATTGATCAATACTTCATCACCTTCCGTCACGAAGAAATCTGCGCGCACAAGTCCTGCACAATCTAGCACTTTAAAGGCACGGATTGACATATCTTCCATTTCATCACGAACTGATTCTGGGATGATTGCCGGAATGACTAATTCTGTACTTCCGTCTTGATATTTTGCTTCATAATCGTAAAAGTCGGCGACAGGTTTAATCTCTCCTGGGACCGAACAAACAGGTTCATCATTTCCTTTTACGCTTACTTCGATTTCACGCGCATCTACGCCTTGTTCGATAATAATACGACGGTCGAATTTAAACGCTAGGTCGACCGCTTCAATAAGTTCCTCGCGATTATCCGCTTTACTAATGCCAACGCTCGATCCTAAGTTCGCTGGTTTCACAAAAATTGGCCAGACTAATTCTTTTTCAATTTCCTGAATCCATTTATCACGGTCCTCTTGCCATTCTTTACGGATAAAATGCACATAAGGCACTTGGTTTAATCCAACTTGTTCAAAGAGTTGTTTCATCGTAATTTTATCCATCCCTGCTGATGACGCTAAAACCCCGTTACCAACGTAAGGAATGTTAAGCACCTCAAACAGACCTTGAACAGTTCCATCTTCGCCGTTTGTACCGTGTAATAATGGGAAAACAACGTCCGGTAATCCATCTCCATTAATAAATTGATCGATATTATCTTTTTTACCCTGTCCTGGTAGTCTTAATGCTTCAATGTTTTCAACAGGCTTTTCTAATGCCTTTCCTTTTCGCCATTCGCCGTCATACGTAATGTATACTGGAATCACTTCATATTTATCGAAATTGACTGCTTGCATAACTGCAAGTGCAGTGGACAATGAAACTTCATGCTCTGCTGATTTACCACCATAGACTAAACCTAATCTTTTTTTCATTCTAATTCCCACCTTATTTTAATGTTCTACATAAGCCGAACCAAATCTCTTAAAATAGCTGATTCACTCCACAATCCACTCATGTATATCAAATAAACACTTATGAAATACTTTTTTATTTATATACTTTAGTTTACCATGATACACCCATTTACATGAATAATTGTGTTAAAATTTATTTTTAACTTCGTTTCATTTCGAGCAACTTCTTCACAAGCACAGTCGTCTACTTTGCTGTATACTTAAAGAAGTTCATATAAAGACACTTAGATTTTCATTTAAGTTTCTAACGGCCTATTTAGGAGGATTACCTTCTAAAAATAGGTTCATTAAGTTTAAAAAGGTGATTATAATAGAATGAGAATATCAAATAAACCAACAGATCGTTTTGATTGGACACTTGCTTTTATCTTATTGCTCTTTTGTATTGTCAGCTTATTTGCGATTGGTTCGGCTCAAACGTCAGGACAATACGGTATTAACTATGTCCCAAGACAACTTGTTTGGTACGGAGTCGGGGTCTTTATCGTCGGAGTTGCGATGTATTTTGAACCTGAACAATATAAGAAAGTATCTTGGTATTTATATGGGTTTGGAATCTTTCTACTCCTTCTCTTAAATTTTGCTCCGGAAGGCGTCGGTCAACTTGGGGAAAGAAATGCGAATGTTAAAAGATGGCTTAACTTTCCAGAACCAATCGGTAGAATTCAACCTTCCGAGTTTTTCAAAACGTTTTTCGTTTTAGGAATGGCACGTTTAATCGCTGTTCATCATGACAAATTTGAAATGAGAACGTTGAAAACAGACCTTATTCTTTTGGGCAAAATGGCTCTAGTACTCGTCGTACCACTTGCATTTATCGCCAAGCAACCTGACTTGGGTTCTGGAATTGTACTCATCGCAATTACTGCTGCAATGATTTTGATCGCGGGTGTTTCCTGGAAAATCATTTTACCTATAGTTGCAGTTGGCGGATCTGCCGCCACATTTTTACTATGGGGTGCTATTTACGCGCAAGATTTTATGGTTGACAAATTAGGATTTAGCCCTTATCAATTTGAAAGAATTTACTCATGGTTAGATCCTTTCGCTTATCGTTCAGATGAAGGGTTGCATCTCATCCAATCTTTAACTGCAATTGGTTCTGGTGGGATGGCAGGTAAAGGATTCCAAGGTAGGGAAGTTTATGTAGTAGAAAACCATACCGACTTCATATTCACAGTGATCGGTGAAGAATATGGATTTATCGGCGCGTGTATTGTCATTAGTTTATTTTTCTTTTTAATTTACCATATGACGAAAATTGCGTTAGAGTTAAAGGATCCTTATAGCGTGTATGTCTGTACTGGAATTATTGCTATGATTACGTTCCACGTTTTTGAAAATATTGGGATGACCATTCAAGTCATGCCAATTACTGGAATTCCATTACCATTCATCAGTTATGGGGGGAGTTCACTGATGAGTAATATGCTTGCAGTTGGCTTAATCTTCAGTATGAAATTCCATCATAGAACCTATATGTTTGATGCGGATGATGATGATTAATTGAAATTGAAACGAAGTGCGGTTAGAACAAAACTCTAACAGCGCTTCGTTTTAATTTTATTCATGATACAAGAAAAAAATTCTTTAATGCTAACATTAAATTCTATCAAAAAGAGTGAAGTCACTAAGTTTCCCGATGTTGATACAACAAAAAAAGATCGAATCACATAATCTCCAAATTATGTATTTCAATCTTTTTACAGTTACTCCTTATGTGTTTTTAAAATCTTACTGCGACTGGATTTGTGGTTCTTGTACAGGCGGCGCGAGAACTTTCAGCATTTCAAGACGTGACTTTGTCTTAGACGCTTGGACACCTAACTTTGCTAAGTTGGAGATAATTTTTTTCAAATCCATTTCTTGAGCCATTTTTTATCCCGACCTTTCTATACAGCTTTCGCTAATTTGAAATGTCTATAGCTTCATGCTGTTACAGCGATTAAAAACCAATTTCAAATGATACTTTTAGTATACCACGTTTTCACCTTTTTAAATCTTTCAATTATGTTACAAATTTCTCCATTTGTAAATGTTTTATACTTTTCTTCAACAATAACAAAAAATATGCACTCACTTTTCGGCAGATGAATGAATGCTCACTTAATGTTGCAAATATTGAATTTCTAACTGTATCACCTCCCATCGCATTGATATTCATTGTAAGAAGGCTCATGTCAGCGTAATATAAAGAGAGAGAATATATAGAAAGCGGGTTCATGATGAAAAAGGCTCTTTTATTATTAATGTCTGTTCAATTTTTTGTTTATCTAGGCTTTGGACTCATTATTCCAATTCTGCCTGAAGTGATTATCGAGCAAAACTTATCTGACATTCACGTTGGTGGATTATTAACGATTTACGCACTTTCTTCATTTTTCACGGCGCCTTTTTGGGGATCGCTTTCTGATCGTACTGGTAGGAAAAAACTTATTTTAACAGGACTCATTGGCTTTAGTGCTAGCTTTTTCTTATTTGCTTTATTTATAAATCATTTACCACTATTATACTTATCAAGAGTAATTGGCGGTATTTTTTCAGGTGCACTCTATACAGCAGTGACAGGCTTTATCGCTGATTTAACAGATGAAGAAAATCGTAATAAGTATATGGGCTTTATGGGAATGTCAATTGGTCTTGGCTTTATTTTCGGCCCAGCCATTGGCGGTGTACTAGGAGATGTGAGCTTACAACTGCCATTTATCGCATCTGGTATATTAACTGCACTCTTATTCATTTATGCAGGTATCATCTTAAAAGAACCATCGCGGCATAATGAAGCAAACAAGCGAGCTTGGCTACCAAAAGGCGGCTTGATGTTGTGGCGCTATCGTGTGAGGTACTTATTTTTATTATCCTTTACAATCACATTAATTCTTGCGGGAATTGAAGCGACGTTCCAGTTATTTCAAATTGAAAAAATTGCGATGACTCCTCTTCAACTAGGGTATTTGTTCATGGCAAGTGGGTTTGTCGATGCCGCGATTCAAGGTGGTGTTGTAAGACGTGTGAAAAATGGGACTGAAACAAAATGGATCATCGGTGCACAAATTGTGACGGCTATCGGACTTATTTTAATCCCATTTACGTCAGGCTTACTTTGGGCTGGGGTAGCACTGAGTATATTTACCGCTGGAAATGCTTTAGGACGAACAGTGCTCGTCTCGTTAACGACGAAAGAGTCTGGTGGGAAATACGGAACGGCTGCTGGAATGACTTATTCAATGGATAATATGGGACGTATTATTGGTCCACTATTATTTACGTGGTTACTTACACAAACAGCCGGTAATCTCTATTTTGTCTCTGCAACGATTGCCATTTTATCAATTGGACTTGTCTTTTTATTTAGCATGTCCAATCGTGCTTTAAAACATAACTAAAACCAAGGTGAATTCATAATAAAATCCGTAGCATTGCTGTGTGCTACGGATTTTTCAATCATTTTATATTAAGCTTCGACTGTTTGATGTTCGACTGAGTCATTATAAGTCTCTACATTTAATTCTCCAGAAACCTTTGCAGTCGTTACACCTGCCGTCATCGCGCCGCTTACATTCACCGTAGTACGCCCCATATCTATCAATGGTTCAACTGAAATGAGAAGCCCCGCAAGCGCTATCGGTAAATTAAGTGCTGAAAGTACGAGAATTGCTGCAAATGTTGCACCGCCCCCCACACCCGCCACACCAAATGAACTAATCGCAACAATGGCAATAAGCGTTACAATAAACTGTGCATCTATTGGTTGCCCGACGGTCGGTGCAATCATTACCGCAAGCATCGCTGGGTAAACGCCTGCACATCCATTTTGCCCAATCGACAAACCAAATGATCCTGCAAAATTCGCAATTCCATCTGGAACACCAAATCGTTTCGTCTGCGTCTGAATGTTAAGCGGTAAAGCGCCCGCACTAGAACGAGATGTGAAAGCAAAGAGTAAAACATCGCTCGCTTTCTTTACATAAGTGAGTGGATTTAATCCCGTCATCGTAATGATTAATAAATGAATGGCGAACATAATCGCTAACGCAACATAAGAAGCTAATACGAATTTCCCTAAACTATAGATCGCACCGAAATCAGAAGTCGCAACGGTACGCGCCATAATCGCTAGAACTCCATAAGGCGTTAAACGAAGAACAATCCGCACAACCCCCATAACAAGTGCATATACTGCATCAATCCCCTTCTTGATAACCGCTGCATGTTCCGGCTCTTTCCGTGAAACTGTTAAATAAGCAAACCCAAGAAAAGCTGCAAAAATAACAACTGCAATCGTTGAAGTTGAACGAGCCCCTGTAAAATCTAAAAATGGATTCGCTGGGAGTAAATCTAAAATTTGTTCAGGTAAAGCACGCTCTATAACAGTTTCAGACGTTTCTTCCATTGAAATCCCTCTCGATAATTCAGCTTCGCCTTGTACAATCTCCGAAGCATCTAATCCGAAAAGTAGTGTAACTGATATTCCAACAATTGCAGCAATCGCTGTTGTACCAATGAGAATACCTAGAATAGATCCCGCCATTTTACCAAAATTTTTACCAATCGTCACTTTCGTAAAAGCAGCCAAAATTGAAATAAAAACAAGAGGCATAACAATCATTTGAAGTAATTTAACATAACCAACACCAACTAAATTGAACCAAGGAACCGAGGCCAACAATACCTCTGAACTCGGGCCATAAATAAATTGTAGAATAAGACCAAATCCAACACCAAACCCTAACGCAGTAAAGACTCTTTTAGAAAAAGTAATCTGTTTTTTATGCATTATATAAAGAACGCCGATTAACAAAAGTAAACCAATGATATTTAAAACACTGAGAAACATCTCCATCAAACTTCCCCCTATATATTTTATGGTACAAACACTTTATACCATTAAAACATATCAGTCAAGTAGGGATTGATTGTTATTAGTTTGAAATGAATAACTTAAAACTAAATTACTCCGATGCAAAGCACTAAGTAATACCTTTCTTTATCACACTTTGTTCGTTTTCTATATAATTCTTTTTTCAATCCGTTATACTGGATATAGCGGAATAATTTTAGGAGGAGCCTATGACACCGATTCTTAGTTTTGCAGTAACTGGCATTTTAATACTGAATATTTTCCTCGCAATTGCACTTATTTTCTTAGAACGACGTGATGCTACATCTACTTGGGCGTGGTTAATGGTTTTGTTTTTTATTCCTTTTTTTGGATTTTTTATTTACTTAATGTTTGGTCGGAGACTGAGAGAAAAGCATCTTTTCCGGTGGGAAGGTCGCAATAAAATTGGAATCGATCAACTCATTAACCATCAAATGACATCCATTGAAGACAATACATTACAATTCCGTCATCACGAGATGGAAAAATATAAAGATATGATTTATTTGCACTTGCGTAACAACGACGCGGTGTTAACACAAGATAATGATATCGAAATTTTCAATGATGGGAACGCTAAGTTTGAATCTTTAATTGAAGACTTAGAAAAAGCAACTGACCACATTCATATTCAATATTATATTTTCAGACTAGATAATCTCGGAAAAAGAATTCGGGAAGTACTCACACGTAAAGCTAAGGAAGGCGTGGAAGTTCGGCTTTTATTTGACGATATGGGGTCACGAAGAGTTTATAAGCGACATTTTCAACAACTCATTCGATATGGTGGAAGTGTGGAAGCTTTTTTCCCATCCATTTTACCACTCATTAACACTCGCCTTAATTATCGAAATCACCGAAAAATCGTTGTGATTGATGGACGAATTGGTTATATTGGTGGTTTTAACGTGGGAGATGAATATTTAGGTAAAGCAAAGAAATTTGGCTATTGGCGAGATACCCATTTACGAATCGAAGGAAGTGCGGTACACCCAATCCAAACAAGATTTTTACTCGATTGGAACCAAGCCGCTGAACAAGAAGTTGAATATGCAGATAAATACTTCCCCGAAATTCCACTTAAAGGCGATGTCAGTATGCAAATTGTATCAAGTGGCCCAGACTCCGAATGGGAACAAATTAAAGACGGCTATTTAAAAATGATTTTCCGTGCTAAAAAGTATATTTATATTCAAACACCTTATTTCATCCCTGATGTGAGTTTTTTAGACGCACTGCGAATCGCTTGTCTTTCAGGGGTTGATGTTCGTATTATGATTCCGAACAAGCCTGATCATATATTTGTTTACTGGGCAACTTATTCAAATGTTGGACATTTACTAAAAGCAGGCGCTAAAATTTATATCTATGATAATGGTTTCTTGCATGCCAAACAAATTGTCATTGATGACGAAGTCGCTACTGTAGGTACTGCTAACATTGACGTGCGTAGCTTTAAGTTAAATTTTGAGGTAAATGCTTTTATTTACGATCGTGATAAGTCTCATGAATTAGCGGAATTATTTGAGCAAGACTTGCTTCTTTCAACCGAATTAACACTCGATATATACCGCGAAAGGTCATTAACCATTCGCTTAAAAGAATCAATGGCTAATTTAATTTCACCAATTTTATAACAAAAAAGATGTCCATTCGTCAGACGACTACATGGACATCTTTTTTATAGACCTAAATATTCTTCTAATGTACGATCATTTTCGTAAATGTCTTTTGCAATTTCCTCTCCAACATAACGGAAGTGCCAAGACTCATGCATATAGCCTGTAATCGGTTCTTTGCCTTCTGGATAACGCATAATAAACCCAAACAAATGCGCATTTTGTGCAATCCACTTTCCAGCTTCAGTTTCTCCAAAGCTAGCAGATGCCCAATCTTGCTCTTTGTTAACTTCACCAATGTCAAAAGCAAGACCTGTTTGATGTTCAGAATATCCTGGGCGCGCACTGTAGCGATCTGCTTCTTCTACACCATCTCGCTCAACATATCGGTCGTAAAGATCTGTTTGATATTCAAAAGAACGATACGTACTAAAAGCGACTAACTGAAAATTTTCCAGTGAAGCTGCGGCCGCCATTTTATCGAAGGCTTCACGCGCTTCCTTACTTTCACCTGGTGCAAATGTACTCGGAAGCGGATTTCTTTTGTTCGCAATGAGTATCCCTTCAATATAGGTTGGCTTCCCTGGCAACTCCTGTCCTTCTATGTACTGAATGGCTTCTTCTGTCGTCAATTCTTCCTCAGCGTTCGTTTCTGTCGAGCTTTTATCATCTTCATGGTTCTCATCTCCAGCCTCTAAAGACTGGTTAGGCTCTTTTTCGTTTGATGGGAACCTATGAACAATCGCTTCTTCAATTTGTGTATAACTTTTTTCAACATCCCAATCATTCCACCAAATCCAAGCGACCGCCGATAGAATAAAAAAGGCTCCAATGACAATCAACACAATCGACAGCGTCTTCTTCTTTTTCTTTTTCTTCTTCTCACTTCGAAACATATAGGATTGATTTTTCTTCACTATTTAGCCGTCCTTTGCCTAATCTCTTTTTATCTTCACCTGTTTATTTTTCACTATAATATAATCGTGACAACAAATACAATCACAAACAAAACAATAAAGCTTATCGCGATTCGATTCATCCATTTTGCTTCCCGAATCAATCCACGGTCTTTAAATGCTTGTGCCCGCATTAAATTTGTTAATGTAAAAACACCTAAAATTGATAACAAAGCAAAATTCATATTCATATGATAAACCGATAATGATGCACCTGCAATCCCTATTAAAATTCCAGCTGCTATAAACCATTTTACATCCATTTTGAAAACCTCCTCAAAAAAAAGCCGAAGAATGCTCTTCGACTTCTCTTGATTATTCTTTTGAATTTGCATCTTTTGCTGAAGCTTCTGCAGCCGGCTCAACATCTTTAAAATACAGTTTACGGCCAAGATACGTTTGAACGATTAATAACGTACCTCCTACCGCCCAGTAAAGCGGAAGTGCAGCAACAGCTTTTAAAGAAATGAACATAATCATAACCGGCGATAAATAAATGAACATTTTCATTTGTTGTTTTTGTTGTTCAGGCATTGTCCATAGAGAAACTCTTGCTTGAACAAAGTAAACAGCACCTGCAACAAGCATCATAATAATGTCTGGTTCACCTAGGTTAAACCATAGGAATTTCTGTTCACCCACTTCAGGCGAGTATAAAATTGCAAAATATAAGCCCATAATAATCGGCATTTGGATCAAGAGCGGAAGACAGCCCATATTTAACGGGTTGACACCATGCTTTTGATAAAGTCCCATCATTTCCTGCTGCAATTTCATTTGCTCGTCTTTATCTTCAGCTTCTTTTGCTTCTTTCAAGCGCTTTTGGATATCTTCCATTTCTGGTCGAAGTGCATCCATCTTCACTTTCATTTCCTGTTGCGACTTGTAATTTCGAAGCATTAAAGGCATTAAAATAAGACGAATTAATACCGTAATGACGATAATTGCAAATCCGTAACTCCCATTGAATAAACCACTAAAAAACTCTAGTAGTCCTTCCATTGGTTTTACAAAAAGATTGTAAAAATTACCTTCTTTGTTTTCGACACCCGCACACCCACTTAACACAAGTGCTACCGTTGTTAAGATTGATATTAAACCGATTCGTTTTTTCAATAGATTCACCTTCATTAATTCAAGCTACTAAAAAGTATACAACAAATCGAAGACAATTTACAATAATTCATCGTCTTCAATTTACTTTTCTTGTTGAAGGTAAAATTTAAAATAATTTCCCTGGATATTATTTTTGAATTTTCTCGGCGTTAATCCTGTGTATTTCTTAAAAATCCTTGTAAAGTAACTTTGATTACAAAAGTGGAAGTTATCCGATATATCTGATATTTTTTGATTTGAAAATCTCAAATAATACTGCGACTCTTCCACTTTTTTAATATTAATATATTCCACAAGCGTAATCCCCGAATACTCTCGAAAGATACGCGATAAATGACTTGTACTCACTTTAAACCGCTTTGCGAGCCCTTCGACTGATAACGACGATAATACCTCTGTATCAATAAACTCAATCACTTCATTCACTGTTTGATGAAGTAAATTAGGATGTTCTCTTCTCTCGATTTTATAAGTAAAAAACACAATAATTTCACCTAGGACATCGACTGCATTTTTGTCATTTAACTTCTCTTCTATTAACGCCACACTCGTTGAGTTGAAAGTGAAAATCTTCTCTGTTGGCAAACGTAGTTTCTGCATTTGCTTTGAAATTGTGCCCACGAGTCCAACAAAATAATATTTAAAACTTGGATAATGCCCCTTTTCCACAAAACCTTGCATCATCTTCACAAGTGTTTTTGCATCATTTTTTGCCTTCTCTTTTTCAAATTCAAATAAATAATCAACGAAACGCTCTTCTATTTTATAAAACAGTTCAATTTGCGAAATTTCTTTAGCTCGTTCTTCATTCCAAGTTGCGTCAATATCTACCTCTTGATCTTGCTCAAATGCAAGCTGGCCCATGGCTTTCACCTCTCATCTTCCTGATGTTGGATGACTGAAGGGTTTTCTTACCGAACAGGCATCCGTTTTGCGTAAAATCTTTTCATATGCGCTTTATTTTATTCCTCTTCTTTATAAAGTCCGCTTGTCTTTTCTTTAGTGTTATCTTGAATTTCCTGATTATAATAATGAACACTAGTCTGTGCACCTTCACTGACCATCTCATTGTCGTCCACATCATATGGGTCTGGATTACCTGCTTTCGTTCCAGGTGTATGTTGTACTTTCTGAGACTCTATAAATGACTCTACTTTTGTTTTCATGTTGTTAAACGCCACTTGTGCTTTGTCACGATTTTCTTTTTTACTAAAATATGCATAAGCACCTGCTGCTAATGTTGCCAGTAGTAACCTATTTTTCTTTTTGTTACCCATTCAAAATCAGTCCTCTCTTTAATCTATACGTGTATGTCATGAGTATACCCTTTTAAATGAATTAAAAACCTTCTTTTGTAAACTTGTGATATATCCCGCGCTTTAGCTAGCCTTCGCATATTTTATCTCAATAAAGAAAAGATTATCCGGAAATCAAATTTTTGATTTCCCGGATAATCCTGTTTTTTATAGAGGTCTCATTGAATCATCAAAATTCTCTTCTACAAAAGATGATTCTGATGGCTGATAGGGTGGCTTTTTCGTAAAGCTCAAAATTGCCGCAATGTAAAGCATGATTGAAGTTGGTGATATAATAAATACAAACAATCCTGCAATAATAAACATAATTCCTGCTAGTTTTGGATTTTTATTATTCCAAATAGAAACCATACCAACAATTGTTGCAATCAAGCTAATGAACAATACAATCACAATAAACCAACCAAATCCACTAACCGAGTCTAATATAGAAAGCACCATTTGAGCTTCCTCAGGTTCCAATGTAGGATCTGCGTAAACATCCGCTTCAAGCTCTCTACGAATTTCACCATCAGATAAAGCCTTTCCAAATATAACAAGAATAAAACTAGGAAGTAACGCTAACGCTGTAAAAACTAAACTTACAATTGATAATACTTTTTCTGCCGTACGATTAATCATGCCGTCAAAATCCTCCTTTTCCTTATACTAAACATACGTTTCAAATGGGAATAAGTTTCATACTCATTAAATTTTAAAAAGAAAAAACAATTCGCCAAAAAGCAAACGAATTGTTTTAGTTGTTAAGCTTTTACATCAGCATATTCATCATAACGCTCGAATGCCGTTACGACATATGAACAAATTGGTTCCATTTTATAATCATGTTCACGTGCATAATCTGCTGCACGATCAAGTAACTTTTTCGCAACGCCTTGTCCTCTTAGTTTTGGCGAAACAAAAGTATGCTCTACCGCCATGACATCGCCAAGCATCGTCCAAGAAATTTCAGCAAGGACCTCTTCTCCCTCCAGGTGACGAAACGCAAATTCTTCACTTTCTAAATTTGTAAATTCAAATTCCATTTCTATTGCCTCCTTCCAGAATTAGTTTGGTGGAATTTTTCAAATAATCATTCTTTTAGTATATCAACAGTTTCTACTTTCGTAAAGCCCAAGTTAAGTAGCTTACGATTCGAAATCCCTCTATTCATGCCACAACTCAAAAAAGCAAACTTCTTTTCAATCAGAAGTTTGCTCACTTACTTAGTTAAACCATGATTTTATCGAATCAATTAAATCAGAAAAGAACTCTCTTATTTTCTCCCAAAAACTTGGGTCAATTTCACCAAGTTTCTCTTTAATTTTACTACTGAAATCCGAAAGTTGTTCTGAAAGCTTTCCAAAGTCAATATCGAGACCGCGAATTTTATCCATTAAATCAATTAGTAGTTGACGATCTGCTTCACTCAATTCAATGTTCAACTTTTTTAGTTGCTCCGAAACAATTTTCTCTACATCTTCTTTTGTTGCAGGGTTACGGTCAGAAATTTCTTTTTTTATGTCAGTTAATAACTCAGACACTTTTTCTTTATCTATTCCTGCATCTTCTGCAAACTTTGTTGCTAAATTCAATTCGTCATTCGCAACGTCTGTCCGTTCCGTATCTAATTTTTCACCTGAAACTTCATAAGCTTTATAAATCCCTGTCAGCGCAGAATGCCCAGTTACTTTTCTAGGCGATGCGATTTCTACAATGGCATCTTCCACACCAGCAGTTAGCATAGCTGTTCCATACATATCTGCTGTCACTTGAGTAATATTATCTTCTGTTATAATTTTAATGACAAGACCTGTTCCAGCATCTTGTCTTTTAATTTTTGCTGAAGAAAACATCCTAGCATTCGGATCTCCATCAGGAATATATTTGACTAAATCTGTTCCATCAATATAAATCTCTTCTACTTCTGCTTCTTGGTCTACTCCAAGGCTTTTTCTTACACTTTCTTTCTCTGCATCCGATAAATTTGCACCTAACACAACAATGGGTACACCAAGTTTCTCATCAATGACTCCCTCTGCTTGTGCTGAGCTTGGCAAGATCCATGCAAATAATAGAACGAAAGCGGTAAACAAAAGACTGATTCGTTTCACTTTCCAAAACCTCCTTGTCATCTATTAGTACGTTTACATCACAAATAGGTTGCCGATCAATCAATTTTTGTATCATTCTACATTAAGCTTATCTTTAAGTTTACATACTCGGGTCGTTATTTCACGCGTTGTCAGTTTCAGTGGATTTCGTCCAACCGTCTTCTTGAATCACTTTTCGCTCTCTCATTAAACGACCAAGTGCGCGTTTAAAAGCACCTTTACTCATGTCGAACATTTCACGAATTTCGTCTGGTGATGACTTATCTGTAAACGGCATCTTGCCGCCAATTTCCATTAAATACGTGTAAATTACTTCTGAATCACCTGATAATCGTTCTTCTACTCTTGGTAATAATGAACCGTTCATCGTTCCATCATCGTGAACATCAATCACACGTACTTTCAATTCCTCTCCTAATCTTGGCTCCGCTTTACGCTCTGATTCATGAACGAAAATACGATAATTTTCTGGAATTGTTAACATAAAAGAGCCTACTGGCAATAAACGATAAGGTCTTGCAGTCACATCTGCATTAAACAAAGAAGGTTCTGCAAACCCGACTCGTTCCATAACACGTTCTTCTGTGGCAAGTCTGCCGAAAATATTGCCCCCTAAATCCTTTCGAAGTGTCATGTAAAGTTCGTCACCCGGTTGTGGCCATAATTTTTTAATTTGCGGTAAGTCAGCCCCGTTAACGAGGACTTCAAACGACGATCCGATATCTACGTAGACACCTTCTCTTGGTTCTGTACGAATCACTTTCGCCCATCCAAATGCATCAATTGTCATATTCGGCATTTCCATCGTTGCTGTTAATTCTTTTCGACGATTTACATATAAAAACACTTCAACAAAGTCACCAATTTGAACTGTTTCTTCTGCATCTGAAACGTTCATTAAAATTCTTTCTTCATCATGATTTAAAACCCATCTTGATCCTTCTCGGTCAATTACTTCTAATTTTGTAATACTTCCTGATTGTAATTCTGTCATCTTCACTCATCCTTTTGTTTTGTTCTATCTTCTTTTAATTGTTTTACAAATTTTGGATTCCTTTCTAATGCTTCCACTAAATCTGTAATTCGATCAATTGCATTCCAACTTAAATGATGCTCAATGCCTTCAACATCTTCGTAAATCTTCTCTTCTTTCACACCTATTATACGCAAAAACTCTTCCAATATATCGTGTCTTTTCACAAGTTTCTTGCCAAAAGCTAAACCCCTATCCGTTAGTTCTATCCCTTTATATCGTTCATAATAAACATATCCTTCGCGGTCGAGTCGCTGCACCATTTTTGTTACAGATGAAGGTAATACGTCTAAAGAATCTGCAATGTCAGATGCTCGGGCAAGTCCACTCCGTTCAATATGTAAATAAATCTGTTCTAAGTAATCTTCCATACCTGGTGTCGCCATCATTCATTTGCCTCCAGTAAAATTTAATCGTTTTTCAAAAATTTGTTTAAATTATTTTTTCAATGGGTAAAGTAAGACAAATAAGATAAGAGGTGAACAACATGGGTCAGTTTCTTTGGTTTATCATTGTAGCACTTATTGCATTTTGGGTATTAGGCCTCGTATTTAAAATTGGCGGCGGACTTATCCATATTGTATTAATCATTGCGGGGATTATTTTCATCTTCCAATTAATTACCGGAAGGCGAGCCAATTAACGAAAGGGATGTCGACTCATCTAGTCTGGCATCCCTTTCTATTATACAACTTACTTATCTAATTTTCGCGTATATGCATGTATTACGCAAATTCTTTCCATCCATTGTGATTGCATCTTGCTTTAAAATTCCTTCTAGTTCATATCCAGCCCGTTCTGCAACCATCCGACTTTTACTATTTTTTTCATCGCATCTAATTTCCACGCGACGCGCATGAAGTGTCTGAAATGCAAAATCTGAAATGACTCGAACTGCCTCTGTCATATATCCTTTCCCTTCCATTTCACTACTCAGCCAATAACCGATTTCAAACTTTGGAATCGACCACTGAATATTGTGAAGACCTGAAGAGCCAATAAATTCTCCAGTATCTTTTAAAAACAAATGCAACCTTAAATCCCTTCGTGTAATAAAGTCTGCAACGGCTTCGCGTAAAGTTTCTTCAGTTTCTTCAAGTTGTGGCACTTCCTTTGCCCACGGCATCCACTCGGAAAGTGCTTCCTGAGAATTACGAATTGCCGTCCAAACGTCTAAAGCGTCCTCTATTTTAGGTATACGAATCAATAATCGCTCAGACTCAAACTGATCAGGGAAATTAGGGATTTTTACTTGTGTCTCTTTTTTGATTTCTTCTTCCCATATGACAGGGGTAATCACGCCATCCAAGTAATCTTCCCGTGTGATCCCATAAGTGACCGCATCGTAATAAGCATCTTCCTTTGGTGAAAACCATGCCTTTCGTAGCTGCGCTTCTTTTACAAAACCAGCACGTTCAAAAGTTTTACGCATCGCTAAATTATCTTGACGCGTATGACCTTCCAAACGAATCTTCTTTTGTGAAAGACCAAACACATAATCTACGACGAGCTTCAATGCATCCGGGCCATATCCGGATCCCCGGTACAAATCAGCGACTCTTAAATCAAACATCGGGATTTCATCATGTAAGTCATATAGCTTTACAATACCAACCTTTTCTTGTTTCTCATTTTTCACCCAAAATGTTTTCACTTCATCTGATTGGTAACCGCCGTCCTCGATTGTTTTTTCTATTAAATGGCGAGCGGGATTTGAATCCCCGTGATAAGGCCATGTATTTGTCATTAAAAAATGAATCAGTTGTTCTTGTTCTTCTATCGTCCATTCTTGTAATCGCATCGTGAAAATCCCCTCTTATTTTTTGACATGTGAAAGTCTCAATGTGTTAATCCTATCCATAACATTATCCCAATCTTTTACAAACCATTACCGAATAAAGTTTCAATTAGCTAGTTAATAGTATCTGTAGTATAGGTGAATCAAATATTGAAAACAAGGATTATAAAGCATGGTTGCGAGCAATCCCCTGCATTAAATAGATTGTTCTTAATTATCTATCTAATATGTCGTATAATGATGCTAGTCTTTATTTTTATCAAACTATATAAAATCGTTTACTAGGAAGGAATTGACTTATGAAAAAAGGACATTGGAATGCAATTACAGACGTACCCGGTGTAAAGGTAGGGCATGTTACACTCGATGAGAAACTAGGCAATGGTAAAGTTGCTTGCACAGGAGTTACAGCTATTTTACCGCATGACGGAAATGTATTTGAACAAAAAGTACCTGCGGCAAGCTTTGTTTTAAATGGTTTTGGGAAAACAGTCGGGCTTGTTCAAGTCGATGAACTTGGTGTCATTGAATCACCAGTAATGCTGACGAATACATTTAGTGTAGCCCAAGTATTACAAGGTACACTTGCATACATGCTCGAGCAAAATCCAACGATTGGTGACTCGACAAGCTCATTAAATATCGTTGTCGGGGAATGTAATGACAGTTATTTAAATTCAATGAGAGCAATGCACATACAACCAACGCATGCGATTGAAGCGATTGAAAAAGCAGCAGATGGATCTATTGAACAAGGGGCAGTTGGTGCTGGTAAAGGGATGATTTGTTATGAAGTGAAAGGCGGAATCGGTTCTTCTTCTCGAGTCGTGACTCATGAAAAGAATATTTTTACAGTTGGTGTGCTGACATTGACGAACTTTGGAAAAGCAACCGAATGCAAAATAAATGAATGGCTGATGGAAAATGGTTTCGCGCAATATGAAGCAACTTTCCCTAAAAAAGAAGATGTTGAAAAACCAGATGGCTCTGTTATGATCGTTGTCGCAACGGATGCATCCGTCAATGAACGCCAATTAAAACGATTCGCTAAACGTGCAGCCATTGGACTTGGCCGAACGGGAACTACGATACATAATGGAAGTGGAGATCTCATTATCGCCTTTTCAAATGGCTATACAATCCCACATTATTCAAAAAATAGTACTGAAACAAATACCATTTTACGTGATGATCATCCGATTATGAATGACTTATTCCAAGCAACAGTCGAAGCAACTGAAGAAGCTGTCTATCAATCGCTTCTTCATGCAAAAACAACAAGAGGAAGAGAAAAACGAGTAATTGAGGAGTGCCTGCTCATCTCAAAAAACAGCGAGAACCTCTAGGTTCTCGCTGTTTTTTCTACTCAGTAACTAACTTTAATATGTGCCCATCTTCTATTTTCCCAACTAAAACAGACTCATAAAAATGCCCATCCACCCAATCATCGACTGCACTATGATACCACTTTGATTTTATATGACCGCTCTGACTTGGCGCAACAATCTGGTGAGTTGAAGATAAATCTTCCAGATCAGCAACAAATCGCCACGGCGCACCGTGGTTTACTGTTCCATCCTTTTTAAAAGCAGCCGCTTGCACTGTAATATTTGATCCACCAAGCTCTCGTTTTTCCGGCTCCAAAAACTTTTCAAAAATTGCAGATGCACTTGATAGTGGATGCGGAAAAGTCACTTGGTGATAGTCTCCCCAACGCCATTTACTTATATCTTCTCCAAAGGTTGCCATCGTATTTTCAACTGATTGTTCAAAAGCATCGAAAACCCATTCATCAATTCCGCCGTATGCACTTACCCATTCTCCTGGATTTTTTGCATAGCCATCTCTAAGCATCTGATCTGTAATCTGTCCTTTTCCAGGCATCATTGCATAGACATCCTTTGGTATTTCATCAGCAAACATGGTCGTTGGCAACTGTTTAATCCACTTATGGAAAATTAACGGCGCTGCCTCGTCGACTTCGTCAAACTGGTTCCAATCCTCTAAAACAGTCATAAACGCTTCATATTTCCCCTCTGAATCTTTCACTTGAACTGAACGGATCATATTCGGTAAAAATTCCCGTGCATATAAGTTTTTCTGATCCATTTGTAATGCCATCATATCATCAGCGGTAAACGCATCGCCTGTTTCCAACACTTCCGCAATTCTTTCATATCGATAAGGTTGTGCCCAAAACTTCGTAATATGGTACGGGTATTCATCCCCAACAACTTCATTATTCGCCGTGGCAATAAACCCTTCTTTGGGATTCACAACGCGCGGAAGTTCGTCATAGGGAACATATCCTTCCCAACCATATTCAGAAGAATCTCCAGGTACGGGAAGTTGGCCATCCCCTTTTTTACGAAGTGGAATACGTCCATTCGCTTTATACGCTATCGTTCCGTCTTTTGAAGCAAACACAAAGCTTTGCGCAGGTGCATGGAAATCTTCTAACCCTTTCTCAAAACCTTGCCAATCTGTTGCTTTGTTTATATTTAAAATTGCTTCTAACTCTTTTGTCGGCTCAAGTGCAGTCCATTGCATAGAAAACAGTGCATCTGGATCTTCCTCTTTATAAAGAATGTCTGAAACAATCGGTCCGTGACGCGTCACAACGACTTCAAACGGAATGTCTTCCCCGTCTTTCACATGAATCGTCTCATCTCTTACTTGGGCTTTCTCCCACTTCCCATCATACAAAAACTCTGCAGGATCATCTGGATTCGGTTGTTCAATATATAAATCTTGCACATCTGGACCTACATTCGTCACACCCCAAGCGATCTCTTCGTTATGCCCTAAAATAATGCCTGGCACTCCCGCAAAAATCACACCTCCAACATTTTGTTCAGGCGATTGTAAGTGCATCTGATACCAAATCGAAGGGGTATTTAACCCAAGATGTGGATCATCAGCTAGTAATGGGAAACCGCTTTTTGTTTTCTCCCCGGCAACTACCCAGTTGTTACTTCCATTGAATTCAGGCGGCAATAAACTAGCATCAAATCTTCCTGCAACTTGAACAGGCGTCTTTAAGTTTGCCTCAATAATA
Organism: Sporosarcina sp.; assembly: GCA_026169375.1. Classification (GTDB taxonomy): domain Bacteria; phylum Bacillota; class Bacilli; order Bacillales_A; family Planococcaceae; genus Sporosarcina. Next base: position 38,372 of record JAPFCR010000032.1, read on the forward strand.
GAAGGTGAATTATCAGGGTATTCAATAAATAATTCTTTTGCTTTTTCTTCTTCAAAATGATTTAGCGCCCAGTGTCTTACCGCAAGCGTATCCCAATGCCCACCTAAGTCATAAGCCATGAACTTTCCAATCGTCAGCGAATCTATCGCTGTCCACGGTTCGGGTGTATAGCCTAATAGTTTAAATTCATAAGGCAGTTTACTAGATGCGGTTGCTTCTTCAATAAACGCATTCACACCTTCAGAAAACAAATCAAGTACTTCTTTGGCTTCAGTCCCGTATCCCTCGTAAGAATCTTCTGCGGCGGCTCGTAAACTAAACGTCCGGAAATGTTTATCCGTATCCACTGCAGCTTCTCCAACAACTTCTGCAAGCCGACCGCTCGCTTGCCTTCGCGACATATCCATTTGAAAAATTCGGTCCTGCGCTTGCACATATCCTTGTGCCCTATAAAGATCAGCATCCGATCCCGCATCGATATGCGGGATGCCGTATTCATCACGCGTCACAATGACTTCCGCATCTAAAATGGGTACCTTCACCTCTCCTTCGATAACTGGCTTTGATTTTCCAATATACATATTCAAAAAGACGACTGCACAAATGAGCAAAACGCCAAGTACACCGACTCCCCATAATAAACCTTTCACCCAACGATTCATAAAACCCCTCCTATCATTCTCACTATTCTATCAACCTCTGTTAAATTCCTTTTTCATCTAAATTTCACGATAAAAAAAGATGCAAACCAATTTTGATTTGCATCTTTACTATATGAAATAATACTGTTTTCAATTTATAGTTGATTCAGGACAACCTTTGCTAATGTTTCGATAAATAACGGGTCTGTATTTGGCATTTTTGGACGGTAATAATTTGCGCCCACTTCATCACAGACAACTTTACATTCATAATCATTGTCATACAACACTTCTAAATGATCGGAAACAAAGCCAACTGGTGTATAGACGAAGCTTTCATAGCCTTTTTCAGCATGTAAATCACGTGTTAAATCTTGTACATCTGGACCTAACCACGGATCTGGTGTATTACCTTCACTTTGCCATCCAATCTCATATTGAGTAATGCCAGCTCCTTTAGCAATCAGCCTTGCCGTTTCAGCGAGTTGTTCAGGGTATGGGTCGTTGTCTTGTAAAATCTTTTCAGGAAGACTATGAGCCGATACGATTAAGACAGCTTTTTTTCGCTCTTCTTCTGACATGGTTGCATAGGTTTCTTTAATATTATTAACCCAAAACTCAATGAATCCAGGGGCATCGTACCAATCTTCGACTGAATAAAGTTTAATGCCGTATTGATCAGCGCTTTCTTTCGCTCGACTGTTATATCCTTTAATACTAAAAGTAGAATAATGCGGTGCTAACACTAATGTTACTGCTTCTGTAATGCCCTTTTCATCCATTTCTGCAACCGCATCTTCGATAAATGGATGAATATGTCTTAAACCGATAAATAGTTCAAACTCATACGTGTCTTGCATGTCATTCAATTTCTCAGTAATGGCATTTGCTTGCTCTTCTGTAATACGCGCTAACGGGGAGATTCCACCAATTGCATTGTAGCGATCTTTAAGATCTTGAAGCGCTTCTTCTGATGGTTTACGCCCGTGACGAATATGTGTGTAATACGGTTCAATATCCTCTTCTTTATACGGTGTTCCGTATGCCATTACTAGTAAGCCGATTTTTTTCTTATCCATCTTATCCACCTCATAATAGTCGTTTTATTATATTTCTAAGTGAATGTCCTGACCACTTGTATACCAATCTTTTTAATTACGCGGAACATCTTTTATTTTACTCTCTACTAAACCTGTCGCTGTAAATGTTGGAATCCCGTCTTCTTTAATGATATTTGCATGAACCGAAAATACTTCTCGAAATAATGCTTCATTCATCACTTCGGTTGGGACCCCACTTTTCACAACTTCTCCGTCTTTCATCACGATTAAATAATCACTATATTTCGCCGCCTGGTTAATATCGTGTAACACCATCACAATTGTCATATCTAATTTCTCATTTAAATACCGGACTAATTCCATCACTTCTAGCTGATGGGAAATATCTAAATAAGTTGTTGGTTCATCTAATAGTAAAATATCTGGAGACTGCACAACAGCCATCGCAATCCATGCTCGCTGACGCTCCCCACCCGATAACTGTTGAATAGGCTTATCTTCCAAATGCTTTAAATTCGTAATTGAAATTGCCCAATCGATTGTATTAAAATCTTCTGTTGTCAGTTTTTCATACCACTTTCGGTGTGGAAGACGTCCATGTGAGATTAGTTCTCGGACAGTTAAATCCAAATCATTATTTTGTACTTGAGAAAGCATCGTCATTTTTTTAGCCAGTGCCTTAGCTTTCATCGCGGATACTGATTGATCGTTAATCACAACAATTCCTTGATCCGGTTTAATTAAATTGGTCAGTACTTTTAAAAATGTCGACTTCCCTGACCCATTCGGTCCGATAATACTCGTCACCTGCTGTGGTGGAAACTGTAAAGAAATCCCTTCCAATGAAAACGTTGGTGACTGTTTGTAAACAATATTTTCAGCTGTTAGTTTTTGTGTCAAGATTGATCACCCTTGTTTACTCTTTTGCAATGCTTTCTAATTCTTCATGTAAATAATCTAAAGAGTCGATGATTCGAGATCCAGGGTTCGCACCGAATAAGTCATTTGGCAAACCAATAAAATGATCTTCTTGTACTGCTTGTATATTTCCCCATGCAGGATTTTGTTCCATTTCTTTTGTAAATGCCGCAACCGTTTCTTCATAAGGTCCAGCTGTAATAAAGAAAATGACTTCTGGATCCGCTTCAACAATTTTTTCCATATCTAATTGTGCGTATTGCGGAAACCTTTCTAGTTTCTCATAGTCTTCTGCGATATTATAACCACCTACTGCATCCAGCATATTTCCTGATAGCGAGTCAGGTAGTGCCACCATCCAGTTTCCTGCAGAACCAAAAATAATTAATGTTCTTAGTTTGTCTGCTTCATCTTGGTTAGCTTGGTCTGACGCTTCTTCAATATTTTTTATAAGTTCAGCTGCGTTCTCTTCCTTTTGTACAAGTTTACCAAGAATTTCAATGGACTCTTTCACTTCATCAATCGAATTGGCACCCATTTGTACTACGCCTATTCCTAACTCCTCTAATGCTGGAATTACATCCTTATTTAACTGTGGGTGTGCAATCACAACATCTGGTCGTAAACTAGCAATTTTTTCGACATTTACATCGTTCGACGTTCCTACTTCGGGGATTTCTTCGATTTCTTCACGCATATTCCCCCGAATCACTGGCCTACCTACAGCCGTTTCACCTAAATCATAAAGTGTATTTAAATCTCCAGCTGTTAATGAGACAATTCGTTCCGGAGCAGCTTCTAATTCCACTTTATTTCCTTGTAAATCTGTCAGTGAAATCCCGCTATTTTCTTCACTTTCTGATTGCGTTTCATTTTGATCTGTTTCTTTGTTTTCTTTATTTGCATTGTCATTTCCACAAGCCGCTACGATTAAAAGCAAACTTAACATGAGTAACGTCAATGATAATTTCTTTTTCAATTTTCTTTCCTCCCAAATTACATTACTTTTCCTTTTCGTAATAAATATAAAAAGAATGGCGCACCTAATACCGCTAACAAAACACCGACTGGCAATTCAATTGGCTCAAACCAACTTCTCGCTGCTGTATCCGCAAATATCACTAAAGCGCCGCCTAATAGAGCAGATGTAGGCAATAAATATTTATAATCATTCCCAATCAAAAGTCGAACCATATGCGGTACAACTAACCCTACAAACCCTAATAAACCGGCCACACTCACCGCAGCACCTGCTAAGAACGTACTTAACAACAGTAATAATAAACGATGCTTTTCTACATTATACCCGAGCAACTTTGCTACATCGTCGCCTAAGCGAAGAATATTCACAGACCGCGATGCAAAAAGGGATAAAACAAGTCCAATCACTGCATAAGGAAGAATGATTTTTAAATGTGGCCAACTTTTCCCACTAAGACCGCCCATTAACCAAGACAAAACAGTTTGTACTTTATCGCTATATACAATCATAACGCCAGACGTAATGGCGCCTAAAAATGTATTAATGGCTACCCCCGCAAGTATTAACCGTAAAGGTGCCACACCACCATTCCACGCCAATCCATAGACAAGAGCTGCTGCTATAAAAGCACCGATGAATGCACCGATTGGAACAAGCCCAGTATAAGCAGGAAAGATAAGCATTGTAGAAACAGCGACTAATCCTGCACCAGAAGAAACTCCGATAATCCCTGGATCTGCTAATGGATTACGCATGATTCCTTGTAAGATTCCGCCAGAAACCGCAAGACACATTCCTACTAACAGACCTGTCAATAGTCGTGGTAAGCGTAAATTCCAAACAATTTGGTGCTCTATCGTCCCTTCTTCTCCAAAAATGCCATTAAGTACTTCACTCACAGTGAGCGTGACAGATCCCGTTGCAAGTCCATAAATGAGCGATATAATCACTAGCAAAAAGCAACCGACTAAAAGGAATATTCTATTTCTTCCAACCGAATCACTTTTAGCGTCTTCACCTTTTGCATGTTCATCGATCAGATCCACCTCATTCTTTTTGTCAAACGTTTTCATACATATATCCTCCACCCAAAACTTCTTCCCTTTTCATCAGAAGGAGCTTTGGTATTACTACTGACTTCTTATCATACTTTGTACTCATTCAATAATCCTATTCTTTAGAATCCTCTAATCAGCGCATTTTTTCCTTCTCTATACAAAATCCTTACGCCTACGATTGCTTGAATTTTTCATTCATTCTCAAAAAATGATTCAAGCGCTTCTTTTGATAAATAATGCCCAACGTAAAACGGACCATAATCCGTGTACTTAGCATGCACCTCATCAAACCGACTATCAGACAGCAGTTTTTTAAATTGCATTGGATCATCACAAAATAAAGAGACGCCCCATTCATAGTCATCAAAGCCAATCGATCCGGTGACTATTCTCTTCACATCTTTTGAGTAAGGTTTGACGGTGTCAATATGATCATACATTATACGTCCACGTTCTGCCTTAGAGAGAGCATACCAGTTATTCACTTCTCCTCTTTGCTTACGCATCGGATAAAAACATATATGCGCCTCTTTTGGAATTTCCGGATACAACTTTGCACGCATCACTGGGTCTTCATAAGGATTTGTCTCAAGTTTCGTATATGTACTTTTTTCAATGACTGATACATATGAATAGGCTGGTTTCGTAAAATGCGCAAGCGCAGTTTTATTCCAAGCTGTTTCTAACTGATTTAACTCTTTCATTGTTGGGCGTAAAAACATCATAAGAAAATCTGCTTTCTGGCCAAGTATCGAATAAATCGCATGACTTCCTTCTTCACGATCTTCAGTCCTTTGCCAACCGTCAATCATATCATAAAGTTCTTTAAGCGCTGCCAAACGATGATCTTCTGAAGCACATGCCCACTTTTCCCAATCAAAAGTACGAAAATCATGTAAAGCGTACCACCCGTCGAACGTTTCTACTTTTCCTGACATTTCAAGTATTCCTCCCTTTCTCTAATTCATTTTTTCCTTTTGGTTTTTATTAAGCTATTCCACGCCTGTTTTCAGTAAGACAGGCGCGTGAATAACTAAATAACAATCCACGACCCGGCACTGATTCAAAAACAATTGAGTATCTTTCTCCAAAATGCCATAACTTTTATTATACTCCATTAATTGCGTTGTTTCTTTGAATTTATCGACATTTTTGTGACTTGTTATGTTAATGATAATATTCTCTTTAGGACCAAATTCGATAATATTGTGAAGTTCACTTCAAAAATATTAATTTATGCTATAGTATTTTAAGATATATTAAAATACACACAACAAGGAGAGATTAATTCATCATGGCAGAAGCTGTTGAAACAATGGATGGTTGGTATGTATTACACGATTTACGAAAAGTCGATTGGACGAAGTGGAATAAGGCATCTGTAGAAGAAAGAAATGCTGCATTAAAACAATTCAAAGAGCATTATCTTGCATGGGATGAAAACGAGAAAAAAGAGGAAGGATCCTTTGGTATCTTTCATATTGTTGGCCAAAAAGCCGATCTTATGTTTACACTTTTAAGACCGACATTAGAAGAAATTCTCGATGCAGAAACTGCATTAAATAAATCTGCTTTAGCAGAGTTTCTGATTCCTACTGACTCTTATATGTCTGTTGTCGAGTTGTCAAAATATCGTCCCGACCAAGACGGCATAGACCCAGAAACATTACCTGAAACTCAAAAAAGACTTAAACCAATACTTGAAAAATGGGAGTATGTCTCTTTTTATCCGATGAGTCGAAAGCGCGAGGGCGAAGACAATTGGTATACATTAGAAAAGAGTAAACGTGGAAAATTATTATATGAACATAGCATTACTGGAAGAAAATATACCGGAGAAGTGAAGCAAATTATTACAGGGTCAACTGGTTTCGATGAGTGGGAATGGGGCGTTACATTATTTGCCCATGATTACTTACAGTTGAAGAAAATCGTTTATGAAATGCGCTATGATACGGCGACTGCACGATATGGCCTATTTGGTGACTTCTACACTGGAAAGACACTCACATTTGAAACACTCGAAGAAATGATGCACGTCTAAATAAAAAAGCATCTTTTTGCCAATTAAAACAAAAAGATGCTTTTATTTATTATTTAAAACTAATTATACAAAGATTCAAGATTCATCCTCTTTCTTGTCTCCATGCAATACTTCATACAAATCATCTGTCCCTGAAATATCCGCTAACTCTACTTTCGAACGATAAGCTGCCCGTACGAGTAAATGTCCCGCAACAGGTGCTGTTAGAAAAACAAACACAATTCCTAGTAACAAACGAACACTAATGAAATTGTCCTTCGTCCAAAAGTAAACAAAAGCCCCGAGTAAGGTTAACAAAACAGCAAGCGTTGAACTTTTCGTCGCAGCATGTGACCTCGTGTACACATCTGGCAATCGAATGAGCCCAAAAACACTAATCACGCTCATAATACCGCCTGTTAAAATGAACAATGCACCTATAAATTCACCGATTGCGCTTACGTTCAACGACAACCCCCCTCAAAATATACTTCGAATAAGCAATCGTTCCGATAAAAGATAAAATCCCCAAAATTAAAATCGCTTCTAAAAAAGCTCTCGTATTCATTAACACAGAAATCACGGCGATTGACGCAATTATATTAACCCCAATGACATCGAGTGCTAATACACGGTCTGGCAGAGATGGCCCGAGAACAATTCGCAGAACAGCAATTAAAATCGCAATTGAAATTAAAATAATTGATGTCACTAACATCGCTTTAATCATTATCGGGTCACCTCCATAATAGCTTTCTCAAAGTTTTTCAACTGACTTAATATCGCATCCCGTTCACTTTCAACATCCATCGCATGAACGAATAATACATTCCCTTCCGGCATCACTTCCATCACAACAGATCCTGGCGTTAATGTCAGTAGAAGAGAAATCGTTGTAATTTCGAGATCACTTTCTAATACTGTTTCATATCTAAATATTCCTGGTTGTATTTTCAATTGTGGACTTAAAATTTGTCTTAAAACGAGAATACTTGACTGCACTAGCTCTGAAATGAAAATAAACAACAATTTAAAACAAGCAAATAGCCGACGTAAATAAAGTTGACTACCAAAAAAACGATGCATGAGGAAAATAATTCCTATCCCTACAAGGTAACCCGTTAAAAAAGTTGAAAAACGTACCTCCCCAGCATCTACGAGCAACATCCATAAAAATGCGATCATTACATTTAACAATAATTGAGCCCGCACAAATCGTTCACCTCAACTTTCTAGTAGAATTCAAAGGCTATTCTACTTTCCTTTCTCTAATACAGCATCGATATACACTTCTGGATTCATAAGTGTATATGCAGCGTCTTCTACATAAACAAGAATTCCTTCAGCTCCTACACCAAGTGCAATCGTCATCATACCGAGAAGAACACATGGTAAAAGCAATCCTTTTCTCAGTGGAATTTCATCTTCTTCACTAATAATTGTTTCTCCCCAAAATGTATTCATAAAAATTCGTAGCAGCGAATACAAAACAAGGATGCCCGATAGAAAAGCAAGTGCAAGTAAAATGTACGAACCTGCTTCAACCGCGCCTTGACCGATATATAACTTACCTAAGAATCCACTCAATGGAGGAATTCCTGCAAGTGCTAGCATTGTTAAAAAGAACAGCCATCCGAGCAGTGGATAATTTCGAATGAGCCCACTCATCTCTTCTATACTCGTTTTACCTGTTAAGTAAATCATCGTACCAGCAAGTAAAAATAACGAAGCTTTAATGATGATGTCATGAACGAGGTAAAACACAGAACCTTGAATACCAATACTTGTTGAAACAGCAAGTCCCACTAAAATAAAGCCAATTGTAATGACAACATTATAGGAAACAATTTGACGGATATCTTGATAGGCAATCGCTCCAATACTACCGCCGACTAATGTAATTGCTGCCATCACACCAATTAACGTATGTGTAATTGACGGCTCGTGGTAGAAAATAAGCGTAAAAGTACGGAACAATGCGTAAATCCCTACTTTTGTTAGTAAAGCTCCGAATAATGCTGCTATCGCTGTTGGTGGTGCGCTATATGAGCCTGGCAACCAAAAGTATAGGAGCAATCCAGACTTTAAACTAAAAACAATTAAAAAGATAATACTAATAATCGTCAGGAGAGGTCCTTGTCCAACTTCCGCAATACGCGCTGATAAATGTGCCATGTTGAGCGTTCCAACTGTTCCGTACAAATAGGCAATGCCTAATAAGAAAAACCAAGAAGACAGTACATTTATCGCCACATATTTAATCGATTCCATTAATTGAACTTTCTTCCCACCGAGTGTAATTAGCACATAAGAAGCAAGAAGCATGACTTCGAAAAAGACGAATAGGTTGAAAAGATCTCCTGTTAAAAACGAACCATTCACCCCTGCAATCAATAAAAGAACAAAAGGATAAAAGAACATATTTTCATATCTTCTACCAATCGAAGAAAACGCATAGATTAAAATAATCGATGAAACAATCGCTGTCGTCAAAACGAGTAAGACCGAAAAGGAGTCAGCGACAAACAAAATCCCATAAGGCGGTTTCCAACCACCAAAGTCTAAACGTAAAACACCGTTCATTTGAATGCTATTTAATATATATATACTCACAATCGCCGTAGCAACTAATGCGATTAAACTTAAAACACGTTGCACCTTGATAAAAGGGCGTAAAAAAACGAGTATAATGCTCACCAACAAAGGAATTACGACAGGCATTGCAATGATATTATTCATTTTTAAACCCTCGCAATTCCTGAAGGTCGTCTGAACCTGCTTCTTGATAAGTACGATACGCCAGCACTAATAAGAATGCTGTCACTGCAAAGCTGATGACGATTGCCGTTAAAATGAGTGCTTGAGGTAAAGCGTCTGCAAAGTTCTCAGTTTCTTCTCCTATAAGTGGAACGCCACCTTTTTTCAAACCACCCATCACCATCAACAACAGATGGATCGCATGAGAAAGCACAGCAGACCCTAAAATGATTCGAATGACACTACGGGATAGCAGCAAATAAACGGCAACCGCTACAAGTACGCCGACAAGTATCGTTATTAACGTTTCCATGGCTACACATCCTCACTAATACTTAAAATAATTGTTACAACCGTACCGACAACTGTCAACGCTACACCTAATTCAAATAACAACACAGTTGCAAGCTCGGTTTCACCGTAAACTGGCAAATTCACTGTAAGAAATGTTTGTGTTAAAAATGCACTTCCAAATAATACAGCGAATACACCGGTACCAACTGCAAACAAAACGCCCGTTGCAGCTACCTTTTTAAAATCAACAGGTATGCCTTGTTGCACTGTTTCAATATCGTGAACAAGAAATAATAAGACAAATGCCGAAGAAAGAACGAGTCCTCCGATAAAGCCGCCTCCTGGACTATTATGTCCTGCGAAAAACAACTCAACGCCAAACGTCAATATAATAAATACAACGACTTTCGTAATCGTTTGTAAAATGACATCATTAATCTTCAAGGTCTCGTTCCTCCTTTCTTGGCTTCAACTTGACTAATGTATAAACACCAAGCCCCGCAATAAACAAAACGACAACTTCAAGCATCGTATCAAATGCACGGAAGTCTCCTAATATTGTATTTACAATATTTTTACCCCCCGTTAATTCGTATGCATTCTCAAAGTACGACGCAATCGAGTCAAACATTTTATTGCCTTGAACCGCGAGTCCAAGAACCGTTACAATCACACCTGCGGAAATCGCAATGATTCCATTCACTACTTTTGATGAACGTGCAGGTTTTTCTTTTTTCATCTCTGGCAAGAAATAAAAACAAAGTAAAAATAAAGCAGTCGTAACAGTTTCAATGACAATTTGTGTCAATGCTAAATCAGGTGCACGGAAGATTACGAAAAACAATGCAATCGAATACCCTAACACACCATTTAATAAAATCACTGTTACACGTGAGCTGATAAAAATCATTAAAATCCCTGTAATCATCATGACGGAAACGAGTATATACTCATTCGCTTCAATAGGTGAATCATTAGAAAAATCGAATGACACACCGCCAACCAAAGTCATTGTACCGGCAACTGCTAGTAAGAAAAAGCCGAAAATATAGATAAGGTAATGACGTAAATAACCTGTCATATAGCGATTCGTCAGTAAAGTTGAACCCTTCTCTAGCATCGTCAAAGAACCGTTATAAACACTATCCAAACTCCAACGAAGTGGTTCGACTTTATACATCGAGCGCCAATATTTAAAGGAGACGTATAATAAAATCCCAACAACAATGACACCTACTGTCATCCATAAGGCTATATTCGGACCGTGCCAAGCTTCAATTTTAGGCATCGCCTCCCCAATACCCGATAATGAAGGATAGACAGCAGCCATCGCAGGACGGAGTAAATAATCATTCACTACATTCGGGAAAAAGAAAATTGCTACAACAAGGAGTCCCAAAATCGAAGGTGCCACTAACATTCCTGCTGGTGCTTCGTGTGCTTTTCTATCTAAGCGTTCAGGTTGATGAGGACCGAAGAAAGTTTGGAAAACGATAATCATACTGTATACAAAGGTAAACACACTTCCGATCCATGCAAGTACAGGGAAAAGTGTCCCCCAACTTCCAATGGAGAAGAATTCTAACTGACGTACAGCAATCATTGATTCAAAAAACATTTCTTTACTTAAGAAACCGTTAAATGGCGGCAATCCTGCCATTGAAAAGCTACCAATTAAAGCAATTGTAAACGTCACGGGCATAAACGCCATTAACCCACCAAGTCGACGAACATCCCTCGTTCCTACATTCAAATCGACGATGCCCACAACCATAAATAGTGCACCTTTAAAAGTAGAGTGATTCAGTAAATGAAACAACGCAGCAAAGGTTGCCTGAGCATACACTACTGAACTTCCACTGTACCCTTCATAAAGCGCTGCTGAACCTAAACCAAATAAGCTCATGACGAGACCGAGTTGACTAATTGTCGAATAGGCAAGTAACGCCTTTAAATCTGTTTGTCTAACAGCGTTAAACGAACCCCAAAACAATGTAAAAATCCCTACACTACTCACAACATAAAACCAGACCGCATCTCCACCAAAAACACCTGTAAAACGAGCAACTAAGTAAATACCCGCTTTTACCATCGTCGCAGAGTGTAAATAAGCACTAACAGGTGTCGGTGCTTCCATTGCATCCGGTAACCAAATATGGAAGGGAAATTGTGCCGACTTTGTAAACGCACCGAGCAACACAAGAATCATCGCTGGAATAAACAAAACATGATCTGTTATCTGAGAAACAGCTGCAATATTTTCACGTATGCTAAAAGAACCTGTCATCGCATACAACATAATAAATCCAGCCAACATTGCGATTCCGCCAGAAACCGTAATTAACATCGACTTCTGCGCTCCGTAACGTGATTGCTTTCGGTGATACCAAAAGGCAATTAATAAAAACGATGAAATACTCGTTAATTCCCAAAACACATATAAAACCATCATATTATCTGAAAACACTACGCCGAGCATTGCACCCATAAACAGTAATAAATAAACATAAAAGTGACCTAATGACTCACGGCTAGATAAATAGTAAATGGAATATAAAATGACTAAACTACCAACTCCGGTAATTAACAGCCCGAAAATTAAACTAAGCCCATCTAAATAAGTTGTAAAATGGATATCGGCTGACGGGATCCATTGAAACGTGTGGCTAATGGTGTCCCCCTTCGCAACAGCCGGAATTAAACGCGCAAGTCCGATAAATAAAAGGAGCGGAAAAATAAGAACGAACCAACCTATGGCACGCGGTTTCCATTTATAAATAAACGGCACGAATATCGCAGCTAAAAAAGGAATAAAAATCGCCATTGTAATTGTGAACAAATGCATGCCTCCAATCAAAAGAAAGTAAAATGAAACTTCAATCAGTGAAAAACTTCCACTGATGAAAGGGAATACAAGCTTAGAGCGTCACGTCCTGTGACAACGCTTGTATAACCAACCTCATGTTGGCCAGAGCCAATCTGGCTTTAATGCGGGATGAAAAATAATTATCGTCTCTCTAAAATCTCAAACGACCATCATATGTATCATAAATATCTGTATATTGAGTTTGAGTGAAAACTTGACTCAAGCTGTGATAAACGGCATAATAAGAGGTCATATAAGACTTTTTCAACATAGGAAAAGTAAATCGCATCATGAAGGAAAGAGGACTTGTGTTTCTTACAATGGAAATTATACACTAAAATACCTTTCATCGCACTTCATAGCATTTCAAACACTAACTTAAGACGAATTAAAGTTGCAAAATTACAACAAAATCAATCCTTCATGTAGTAATATTTTTTCATGTTGCATCACTTAAAGACCTTGTATTCTCACTAGATATCCGCTATACTAGTTAAGTTTTCAATCATCCTAAGTTATGTATCAAATAAAACTATAAAAATTCAGAGGTGAATACCACAATGGGCACGGCAAAAAGTCGTATGGACGAGAGCATTCTCGTTTGTGTTTACTATGGTCCAAATGGTGAACGTCTCATTAGACGGGGACATAAAATGGCAACAATCATGGACTGTCCACTATATATTTTAACAGTCGATCCTTTGCCTTTCGATGAGTTTGACGCAGAAAAATCTGCATATGTAGAAAGATGGCAAGAGCTTGCTGAAGAATTTGACGTAGATGAATTCATCGTGCTTGATAATGAAAAGCGTCCTTCTGCAAAGGTCATTAAACAAGTTGCACATGAACATAATATTACGCAAATTATTATCGGTCAAACTGCACAAAGTAGATGGGAAGAAATCACAAAAGGCTCTTTCATGAACGTCTTACTTCGTGAAATTTCATTTGTTGACTTTCATGTTGTGTCGGTTGATCGTTCAGTAAAAGATGAAAATGAAGACCTTTACGAAAAAGGTGTACGTGCTTATTTAGTGAAAGAAAATAGCGATTTCTATGTAAAGTTTACCTTAACAAAAAACGTAGAATATGAAGGTATCTTCTTTAAAGAAATTGGTACAGACTTTAACAACGGTATTTTCAAGTTTTTCTGTGGTCATAAAATGTGTCAAGTCCACATCGCAGATGATATCGTTGCAGATCCAATCCAATTTAAAAAACAATTTAAAAACAATTAAAAATATTTTTTTAAAAAGCAGCTTTCCATTAAAAAGGAAGCTGCTTTTTCGTATACATTTACTCGTTCTCTTCTCCGACAATCCTCACTTCAAGCTCCAGTTCAACATCGAATGTCTTTTTTACTTCTGCTTTAACCATTTCAATTGTCTGAATGTAGTCTGAAGCAGTTGCATTCTGTTTATTAATAATAAAACCGGCATGTTTTGTCGAGACTTCCGCACCGCCGTGTCCCTTTCCTTGCATCCCGCAATCTTGGATCAACTTCCCCGCAAAATAACCTGGTGGCCTTTTAAAAACACTGCCTGCTGACGGGTATTCTAAGGGTTGCTTAGACTCTCTCTGAAATGTTAAATCTGCAACTTTCGCATTGATCTCTTCCTGATCTCCTTCGTCAAGTTCAAAATCAGCGGATAATACATAATACCCTTCTTTACCGATAATACTTTGACGATAACCCAGTTCTAATTCATCCTTTGATAAGACAAGAACTTCTCCAGACTTTGTTAAAACAGTCGCTTGCTTAATGATGTCTTTTACTTCGCCGCCGTACGCGCCCGCATTCATCATCATTGCCCCGCCAATAGAACCCGGAATCCCACAGGCAAATTCAAAACCCGCTAAAGCGTGCGCTGCTGCCCGTCTAGAAGCATCGATAATGTTCGCACCACTTTCCGCATGAATGGACGTACCATCCACTACAATTTTATTTAACTGTTTCAAATGAAGAACAATCCCGCGAACCCCGCCGTCTCGAACGACCATATTGGAACCATTCCCAAGGAGAAGTAAAGGAACATTTTGTTCATATGCATAGCGAACTGTCGCTATTGTCTCTTCTATTGTTGCTGGCATCACGAAAAGGTCTGCCGCTCCTCCTAATTTTGTTGCTGTATACTTACATAACGGTTCATCTATTTTTAAAATACCTTCTGTAATTGTTGTTTGTAGTTGTTGAAACCATTGATGTTTTGACATCAAGATCCTATCCTTTCAATAAAGTCTATTTCATTTCAAAAAAATCAACTTCTTCCTTTTATAGTATGCGTTGAAATGTCTTTTTTGACAAGGAATGATATCCAATTGAATTAAAGTTTATATTTTCAGAGTGAATTTCTTCATTACTTCAGTTAATAAAGTGAAACTTCAAACAGTGGGGGTTTTCTTCATCCACCACTGATTGAAAAGGAACACAAGCTAAGTGCGACACGTCCTGTGTCAACGCCTGCGTGACCAACGTCGTGTTGGCCCGAACCAATCGGGATTTTACGGGCAGCCCGACTCCCACTTATCTTTAGCGTTTTCACTTAAATCTTGAAGTGGGAGTCTTACTGCCCGTTAATGCGGGATAAATTTCAATTAATGTTGATTTCTGTCCCAAATGGACAATATAAACTACAAACTATATTCAGATAAATCCAATCCACTAGCTCTTTTAGTGATTACGCATCATTTTGTGCTTTTCGCAATGCCTCTACAAACGTCTCTGTGGACTGGGCACCAGAAAGTGCATATTTTCGATTAAGGACGAAGAAAGGAACCCCTTGAACACCAATTTGACTTGCTTCTTCAATATCTTTTTTCACTACATCAATATAACCTTCGGAATGTAACATTTCTTTCGTACGCTCTTTTGATAAACCTACTTCTTCTGCAATTTTTTGAAGCGTTTCATATGTTCCGATTTTTTCACCTTCAATAAAGTAAGCATGAAGTAAACGTTCTGTCATTTCTTCACCTAAGTTTTCTTCTTCTGCAAACTTAGCGAGACGATGTGCATGGAACGTATTTGCTGGCGTCATTTTTTCAAAGTTATAATCTAATCCAACTGATTTCGCTTGCATCTCTACGTTATCTGTCATCGTTTTTGCTTCTTCAGAAGACATTTGATATTTTTCCATTAAAGCTGTCACCATCGACTTATCAGAAGTCGCCACTGCATTCGGATCAAGTTCATATGCTTTATAAACAACATCAACTTTTCCCTCAAGCCCTGCTTCTTGAATCGCTTCTTCTAACCGTCTTTTTCCGATATAACAAAACGGACAAACATAATCCGACCATACTTCAATTTTCATTTTTCCTTCACACTCCTTATTCATTATCATAATTCCCTTGAAATTAGGTAACAATGTATATGCCTATTACTTTAAGCATTCAATGGAGGATTGATATTTTGTCAAAATCATTATGGTTACAAACCGCTTATTCATATGAAGCTTTCCCACCACTAGATACAGATATTCAATGCGATGTCTGCATTGTTGGCGGTGGTTTACACGGGATTGCCACCGCTTACTTTCTTGCTAAACAAGGAAAAGACGTTGTACTTCTCGAAAAAGATTCGATTTTAGCAGGTGCCACCGGAAATTCAACTGGAAAACTAACGGTACAACACGATCTTATTTATGCACAGCTCATTCAAGACTTTGGCCATGATGGAGCCAAATTGTATTACGATGTAAACCGAGATGCTGTTGAATTTGGAAAAGACTTTGCTCGGCGCGATGAATTAATAACAGCAAACTCCATCCTGTACGCGCAAACAACAGTAGGGGATGAACAGTTAAAACAAGAAGCGAAAGCCTATCAGGAATTAGGTATTCCAGGGGAGCTCGGACGCAATTCAGAATTACCAATTCCCTTTCTTTCCACACTCACAATGGAAGATGAAAGCCAAATTCATCCTGTTCGTTTTGGTCAATCTCTTGCTGAAAAAGCTGTTAAAGCGGGTGCACGTATCTATGAACAATCAGCAGTCTTGTCCATGGATTTTGAAAAACGCTCGTTACTTACCCATACAGAGAATCAAGTACGATTTTCAGAGCTTGTACTCAGTACACATTATCCGATTGAAGCTTTGAAGGGAATGCAGATTTTAAAACTCGCAGTAGACCGTTCGTATATTATGGCTGCTGAAGCGAATATGGCACTTAGCGGACAATATATTGCAGTGGATGAGCCAAAAAGATCAGTAAGAACCGCAAAATTTGACGGAGAAACTTACTTTTTATTATCCGGTACTCATCACACAGCAGGGATGAAAAGTGAAACTTCGAAGTACTATGAAAGCCTTTATACAGATATAAAAGATACATTTCTACTTTCTTCTTTTATTACAGGTTGGTCGGCACAAGATCCGGAAACACCTGATTTAATTCCTTACGCAGGTCAAATTACTTCTTCCCTCCCTTATGTGTATATAAGTACAGGCAATCGCAAATGGGGATTATCAAATTCTATAGCTAGTGCTCAAATGATTACAGATCAAATTGTTGGAAAAAAGAATCCTGCGACAAAACTCTTCGCCCCCTCTCGAACGAAGGCTGGTGCACAACTTCTACAAGCTTTGAAATTGACAGGACTTGTCTTAAAAGAATTTACAGGCGGACATTTAACAAGAATAGATGCACCTATTTGTACCCATTTGGGTTGTCGCACAAGATGGAATAATGCCGAAGAGACTTGGGATTGTCCTTGTCATGGTTCACGCTTTCGTAAAGATGGTTCAGTTCTTGAAGGACCTGCAACAAAACCTTTAAATTTAACATAAGAAAAAGGCTAAGCCGACAATCCAGCTTAGCCTTATTTTTAGTTAAGTGCTTCCGTTAAAACAGGAACGATTTGCTTTTTACGAGATACAATTCCTTTTAAAATCGCTTTACGATTCGCAAGTGGTACATTGAATGCTGCTGCTGCACGGTCCGCCTCTTCACCAAGGGCAATCACAACCGAATCGTTATGAATGATATCCGTGACAACGAATAGGAACAACTTCAATCCTTTTTCTTCGATCACACGCTCAAGTACTTCTTCAACCTCTGCTTGTTTTGCGATAACCTCATCAATATCGACTGCGTTGACTTGTGCAACTTCAATCTTCACACCATTTTCAAGTGTAAATTCTTTCGCATCCATCGTCACAAGATCTTCAATTGTTTTATCGCTTAAATCTGCACCAGCTTTTAACATGTCTAAACCGTATACTTCTGCATCTACATCTGCAATTTCTGCAAGCTCTTCAACAGCTAGACGGTCTTCTTCTGTAAATGTTGGGGATTTAAATAATAAAGAATCAGATACAAGTGCTGAAAGCATTAATCCAGCGATGTCTTTTGGAATTTTAACGCCATTTTCTTTATATAATTTATTTAAAATTGTTGCCGTACAACCAACAGGTTCTGCACGGTAGTAAAGTGGATCATTTGTTTCGAAGTTCGCAATACGGTGGTGGTCAACTACTTCAATCACTTGAACTTCATCTAAATCATCAACACTTTGTTGTTTTTCGTTATGGTCAACTAAAATCACTTGACTTGCTTCTGGGGCAGCTTTTTCAATTAGTCTCGGCGCTTCGAAACCAAAATGTTCAAGTGCATAAGCTGTTTCATTCGACACAACACCGAGTCGAACTGCTTCAGCATCCATTCCTAATTGACGTTTTAAATATGCATAACTAATTGCTGCTGTAATTGAATCTGTATCTGGATTTTTATGTCCAAAAACTAATACTTTACTCATTTCCATTTCCTCCTGAATCATTGATTGCTTTTTATCTCGCATTAACGGAGAGTCAAGCCTTCACTTTAAAAACACAAGTGAGGACAACTGTCCATAAAAGCCTAACTGAGGTCAACATGACGTTGGACACACAAGCGTTGTCACGAGACGTGATGCGCTCAGTTTGTGCTCCTTTTTATCAGTGATAGTTCGTCACTGATTGAAGTTTCACTTTATTTTATCATAACTGCTTGCCTAATAATATAGAAGCAAGTCCTTCATTGTTTTCCACAAAGTCGGCTAATGTATAGCCATCTAAAACTTTAAAATATGCATCCAATGCTTCATGTAAAACTCCCTTTAGACGACAAACTGGCGTGATGACGCATTGGTTTATTTCACAATTAAAACATTCGACTAAATGAAAATCATCTTCTGTTTTCCGAACCGTTTCCCCGATATTAATATCACTTGGCGAAACTTTTAAACGAATGCCGCCGCCTCTTCCCCGAATCGTTTCAATGAGTCCCATCTTTCCGAGCTCATGCGTTACTTTCGTCAAATGATTTCTCGATATATTGTAGGCATTTGAAATCTCTTGAACAGTCGACAATTCCTCTTTTCCTTTAACCCCAACATATAACAGAACACGTAAAGAATAATCCGTGTACATTGTTAAACGCATAATTTCACCGCACTTTCACATCCTAGTATAACCTTAGAAACACTTTCAATAAAGAAATGTGCCACGACAACGTTTCTTCAATACATCTTTTATACCTTGTGACAAAGCAGTTAAGAAAATGTGTCCAAAATCGCAACTTTTTTAAAGATGCATTTAATATATAGCTTTAAAAACTTTTATGTTGTATGATTAGGTTAACAATTCAGAAAGGTCGTGCTATACATGCTATCACAAGAAACCATTGATATCGTAAAATCAACAGTTCCAGTATTGGAGGAACACGGAAAGACAATTACAACTGTTTTTTATAAGAATATGTTCGATGCACATCCTGAACTATTAAACATCTTTAACCATGCGAACCAATCACAAGGTCGTCAACAAACTGCTTTAGCGAACACAGTTTTAGCTGCAGCTGCAAATATTGATAATTTAGAGGCAATCGTACCAGCAGTTGTACAAATTGCTCATAAACATAAGTCACTTGGGATCGTTCCTGAACAGTATCCAATCGTTGGGGAATATCTACTCAAAGCAATTAAAGAAGTATTAGGAGATGCAGCAACTCCAGAAATTCTCAATGCTTGGGAGGAAGCTTACGGTGTAATTGCAGATGCATTCATCGGTATTGAAAAACAAATGTATGATGAAGCAGAAGCATTAGAAGGCGGATGGAGAATGTTCAAGCCTTTCGAAATTGCAGACAAAGTTAAAGAAAGTGATGTTATTACATCATTCTACTTTAAACCGGAAGATGGACAAAAATTACCTTCTTACTTCCCTGGTCAATACATCACAGTTCGTATGGACATTCCTGGAGAAGAGTACACATTTAACCGTCAATACACATTGTCACAAGCACCATGTAAAGAAGGCGAAGTTTACCGTATTTCTGTAAAACGCGAAGATGACAATACACCTAACGGAAAAGTTTCTGTTCACCTACACGACAACTTAAACGTTGGAGACGAGGTCGAAATTAGCGTTCCTGCTGGAGACTTCTACCTTGATACAGAAAGCAATTCACCAGTTACATTAATCAGTGGTGGTGTTGGTGTTACACCAATGATGAGTATGTATGAAGCAATCGCACAAGTTTCACCTGAACGTCCAGTCACATTCTTACACTCAGCACGTACTCGGAAGCACCAAGCATTTGCTGACCGCGTACAAGAGTTAGATGAAACATTAAAGAATTCTTCAGTCGCAGCTTTATACTCTGAAGAAGGCGATGGATTTATCACAAAAGAATTCTTAGAAGAAAATGTATTAGAAGACAGCGACATCTATGTATGTGGTCCAACACCATTTATGCAAGTTGTCATTAACTACCTCTACGAATTAGGTTACCCAGAAGAAAAAGTACATTTCGAATTCTTCGGTCCTAAAGCTGAATTAGAACTAGTCAATGCTTAAGTTTTTCAATAAATGAGCAACTGATTCAAACCATAAAGTGAAACTTCAATCAGCAGGGAGTTTTCTCATCCTACTGATAAGCCTTAAGGTGAGAAGTCTTACTCCCCGTTAATGCGGGGTAAAACAGCAAAAATCCGCATCTCATGAGAGAGCGGATTTTTGCTGTTCAATTTTCGCAATATATTCTATGGATAATTTGTTAAAGATTTCTGGTTGATCGATGTTACAAACATGTCCACTATTTTCAATTGTCATAAACTCAAATCCATCGTGTTGGCGAACAACTTCTTCTATTGGTGGGATAAACAAGTAATCTTCTTCCCCCATTAAAAACAATGTCGGAATATCTGTTGTTGACACTTGTAGACGAGCCAAATAAGGATTTACAAGTTTTGTCAACGAAAACCATTTCACGAATTCTTTCTGGCACATTCTTTTCGCTTGGTTCACAAAAGCAAGTCGTGACTCCTCATGTTGTTTTTTCGGCATAATAATATAAGCAAAGATTTTATACAACAACATATAGGGAATAAAACGTTTCGTCGCATGACCTAGCCAAATTAATGCCTTTGTACGGAGATTGAGTCGAATAATTGCACCACCTAATACTAAAGAATGAACCCTTTCTGGATAATCATCGGCCATCGTTTGCGCAACAATCGTTCCAAGGGACATTCCAACGACATGTGTTTTTTCAATTGCTAATTGATCCAAAACATCAATGACTTCATTGGCAATTTCTAAAAAAGAATCTCCTTTTACCCAAAGACCACGTTCAGATTGACCATGTCCTCGAAGATCCACAAGGAGGACATTATGTTCTTTACGAAACTCCCTAATTTGCTTAAAC
Source organism: Sporosarcina sp. (assembly GCA_026169375.1). GTDB lineage: Bacteria > Bacillota > Bacilli > Bacillales_A > Planococcaceae > Sporosarcina. The sequence continues at coordinate 59,659 of JAPFCR010000032.1, forward strand.
CATGTCGAAGAACTTCCACCTGCTCCATGTACAAAAGTAACCCAAGGTGCTTCCACGCTTAATTCATACGTTCGATAGTAAAGCAAAAAACTCATCCTTCCTGAGCAAAATATTCACTTTTACTATATAACTATAACTAGTAGTTAATTCAACTTAATTTAGCACATCTTTTAGTATTCTTCAATGAATCAAATACAAATAGAAAATTATGAATGGTCAAGTCAATAGAATAACTCTTTTTGCACAAAAAACCGCTTAGCATGATGACTTATATCATAGCTAAGCGGTTTTGCTGTTTATTTAATTGATTTTACTTCTCTAAAAGCTTCAATGCTTCTCGGTTAAACGCAGGCATGTCTGCAGGCGTACGGCTTGTTACTAATTGGTTTTGACAAACAACAACTTCTTCATCAGTAAAATTCACGCCTGCATTCTCCATGTCAACTTGGATCGACTTGTAGCCTGTTGCGTCACGACCGTCTAAAGTCTTAGCGGTAATGAGTAATTGCGGACCATGACAAATCGCAAAGACTGGTTTTTTGTCATCCATAAATGCTTTTGTAAATTCCACAAAACGATCGTCTGCACGTAAAATATCTGGTGCAAAACCACCTGGAATCAGAAGTGCATCAAAGTCTTCAGGTTTGACATCGTCAATTCCTGTATCAACTTTAAGCGTTTCTCCTTTTTTCCCTTTAATTTCCGCACCTGCTTCTTTTTCAATTGTAATGACTTCATGTCCAGCATCTTTAAACGCTTTCGCTGGAACCGTATACTCCGAGTCTTCAAATAGATCTGTAATTACTACTGCAATTTTTGCCATTGTATCAAAATCCTCCTTGAAATCATTGTCTCTTACATACATACCCTATTTTACGGCATTGAAACATATATTTCCATTCAATCACTTTCGATACTTAGAAACAAAAGGATTATCCTGTTCATAAAAGCGCCAAGGATAATGAACCGCCTCACCTGAATTTCCGATTCCAACGCGAGGCCCTGCGATAATTTGGTCAATATGTTCTCCTTTGGCGATAAAAAGTGGTGAATGAGACCAATGATGTCCATAATAATCCATCGTAATGCCGAGCGCTTTCGTTAATTTTCCTGGTCCATTCGTCCAGTCAGTTTTCTTGAAATGTTCTCCGCGATTCTTCTGCATAATTTCTAATCCTTGAACTGGTTCCACCGCACGAATTAAAATCGCATGCGGCACACCTATAGGACCAGCAACTACATTAATGAGCGTATGCGTATGCATTTGGTAAGCATAAACAAGTCCTGCATGTCCAAACATCACTTCTGTTCGCTTCGTTCGTCGATTACTAAAACTATGCGCTGCACGGTCTTCAGGTCCTTGGTAGGCTTCCGTTTCGACAATTTTCCCAACAACCAAACCTTCCGGCAACTCATGTACAATATATTTGCCTAAAAGCTTCTTGGCTAATTGTAAACCTGGTATTTCAAAAAATGATTGGTCAATTGGTTCATACATCAAATAACGTCCTTTCTTTATCGCTCATTTATGCATAGCAATTTAGGCACTTTTTCACTTTTCAATCAACCCTTTTTCAATTAAAAACTCTCTTGCAACATCTTCAGGTTTTTCCTCGTCTAAATCTACACGGGCATTCATATCGAGCATATCTTCAGCAGATATTTTCCCACCCAATTCATTTAAAACCTTTTTCAGCTCAGGAAATTCTTTTAATGTTTCTTGGCGAACAACAGGTGCTGCGTCATACTTAGGGAAAAAGTCTAAATCATCTTCAGTTGTTCCTAAATCAAATAACTGAATTCGGCTATCCGTTGTAAATGCAGGAATTAGATCCACATCTCCATTTTTCACGGCTTCATACATGACATTTGGATCTAGACTTTTTGTATCGCTAAATGTAAAGTCATACACCTTTATCAAATCTTCATAACCGTCTCCTTTACGCTCATAAAAGGCATGTGGCGCACCAAAGACCATGGCTTCTTGCTCAGACGATTTCGCCAAGTCAGAATACGTATCTCCCCTATGACGGTCTTGATCATAAGCAAGCGTATAGCCATTTTCAAAACCAAGTGGTTCTAACCAAGTAACATCAAATTTTTCTTCGTACCCTGCTTTTACTCTTTTATATACGCTTTCTGCACTTTCACCTGCTTCTGATTCTTCTTTTAACACATCCTTCAATCCTGTTCCTGTATATTCAACATATAAGTCAATTTCACCTTTTTCAATTGCAGGTGTCATAATCGCGACTTCACCTAAACCATCTTCATATTTCACCTGATAATCCGTTTTTTCTTCAATATAAGTTCCTAATATATACGGTAAAATAAACTGTTCAGTCCACGGCTTACCACTAATGACAATGGCATCTTTTGTTCCACATGCACTTAGTAATAAAAGTGCTATTGTCAATACAATTCCTATCTTCTTTTTCAACGTTTAATCCCTCCATTAGATGATGAATAAACTCCTTTTGGTGTCACTTTTCTTTCTATCCATTTTAATAAAAAATCGAACATAATCGCTAAAATTGCTACCGGAAGCGCTCCAGCTAGTACAAGAGAATTATTATAAGACTGTAACCCTCTATAAATTACATCTCCTAATCCACCTGCCCCAACAAATGTCGCAAGTGTAGCAATTCCTACAGTTAAAACAGTCGCGGTTCGAATACCTGCCATAATAATCGGAAGCGCCAAGGGAAGTTCTATTTTTTTCATAATCTGAAAAGGAGTCATCCCCATTCCTCGACCCGCCTCAATAATCGCTTCATCGGCACTCGTTAATCCTGTATATGTATTTCTCACAATCGGCAACAACGCATAAATCACAAGCGCAATTAATGCTGTTTTGGATCCAATTCCAATTAAAGGAACAAGAATCCCAAATAACGCAAGGCTAGGTATCGTTTGCAAAATTGCGGTAATCCCAATAATTGGCTCTGCAAAACGACGATAACGAGCAACAAGGATCCCTATGGGTAAGGCAATGGCAATACCTATTGCTAATGCTACAAAAGAAAGATATATATGTTGTATAAATGCTGTATAAATTAAGTCTAACCGGCTGCTCACTGTTTGAAAAAAATGATTCATTTAAAATGCCCGCCTCCTTCTCTCGCGATTGCTGCTTCTAAAAGAGAATGATGACCAATATATCCGATAACTTGTCCTTCTTTTAATACGGCAAGGCGACTTTCCGGATATTGATTAAGCAGTTGAATCGCCTCATCAACAGAGGCTTCTATTTTAATCTGTTGTATTTTTCCTTCCCATGTTCGATCGTAAAACTGAGTGAATTTTTCGAGAAGTATTGTACCGAATTTACGCTTTCGCATAATTCTCTCTTGCCCGATAAAATCTCGGACAAAGTCATTATTTTGATATTCAATTAACGCTTTAGGTGTTGCCATTTGTTCAACTTTTCCATCACGCATAATAATGATATAGTCTGCGATTTCCAACGCTTCATCCATATCATGCGTAACAAAAACAATTGTTTTCTGGATTTGTAATTGTAGCTGACGTAACTTTTCTTGAAGTTGTTCACGGCTTATAGGATCAAGCGCGGAAAACGGCTCATCCATTAAAACAATGTTTGGATTACTTGCTAATGCCCGACAGACACCTACTCGTTGCTGTTGTCCTCCTGATAATTCCAGCGGATAACGATGTTTAAATATTTCTGGCTCTAACCCTACCATCTCCATTAACTCATCGACTCTCGCCGTGATTTTATCTTTCTCCCATTGGAGTAAATGCGGCACTAAAGCAATATTTTCTTCAATTGTCATATGTGGAATAAGTCCAATCCTCTGGATGACATAGCCTATCGACCTTCGAAGCTCAATCTCATCTCGCTCAGTAATCAGCTCATTGTCAATGAAAACCTCTCCAGTTGTTGGAATTTCCAAGCGATTAATCATTCTCATTAAAGTTGTTTTTCCACAACCACTTGGACCAATAATGGCAGTTAGTTTATTCGAGGGAATCGACATAGAAATTCCTTTTAATGCTTCTGTTCCATCTTGAAATTTTTTCGTTACATTTTTAAATGTAATCATATCTAGCTCCTATATTTAATTTTTGAAAAAGCATATTTATGATAAATATGTTTTCTTTCTTTTGATGTCATAAAACTAATCATGTTTTTAACATTTCACTTCATCTCTTTTAACATTTCTCCAATCTTTAACCAATCCGCTTCAACTGAAGGGCGATGTGATGGTCGATAAAAAACAGATGCCGGGTGAAATGTTGGAATGATTGTATATTTTTCATCAGTCCATTGAAAAGCTGTATCTTCTAGGTTTTCCAAGTATTGAATCGGTCTTGTTAAAACCTGTCCATGCAACTCAGTTACCTTCATCCCTTTGCCTAATAGACGTTGTAAACCTATATTCCCTAACGTCACAATAAATTTGGGTTCTAAATTCGCAATTTCATAATCTAAAACAGGTGCATGCGCAAGAATCTCTTTCTGTGTAGGCGGTCGATTATATTTTCGTTCAGTTATTGTCCCGTCGCGTTCCTTTTTTGTTCCCCAGCGATACGGCCGACTTCGTACGGAACTTGTCATATAGACATCTTCGCGTGATAAACCAATCGATTCCAATGATTTCATTAACTCATCCCCGGCTCTTCCTATGAACGGAATCCCATCTACTAATTCAAATTCTCCTGGGGCTTCGCCAACGAGCAGTAATTTGGGTTTTTGTCGCCCGCCACCGACAACAAAACCTTCTACTGGAAATCCTTGAATACGCTCTTTTCCAAGTTTAACAAGCGACTCTGGTATTTGAAACATGCGCTCCCTCCCTTCAAATTTTCAACAGTTTTTATTGATTATCTACATAATACATATTCTTTACCACGTTCCAAATAATATAAACGATAAACGCGACCTTCTACTCTTTCTTCTTAGTAAATAGCTAATGCATCTTCTACATTTTTCATTAAGTTTTTGTCGCGCCCAAATCATATCCGATAAAGTGAAACTTCAATCCCTCATTAAAAAAAAGCATACTCTTAACTGCTTTACCCTTAACTACAACAAGATAAGCATATAACAGTAGGCTTTTTCTAAATTAATTAGGTCAATTCAGTTTGTTTCGTTTCTGTTCCTAAGAAAACAACGGCTAAAACACCAATGACAATAGCTATACAAAAAATACTGAAAATAAATCCAAAACCATAGCCAATATTTAATAACGTCCCGACAAGAAGCGGTCCGAATATTCCACCTACTCGTCCAATTGCCGCCGCTGAACCAGCACCTGTCGCTCGAATAGACGTCGGATATTGTTCTGGAGAATACGCATATAGCGCTCCCCATGCACCTAAATTAAAAAATGATAATAAAGCACCGAAAACAAGCAATCCGCCCAATGACTCAGCATTTCCAAACGCTACTGCGCTGAATGCCGTACCGAGTAAATACGTTGATAAAACAAATTTACGACCTACCCTTTCAATGAACCAAGCTGCGGAAAAATAACCTGGTAATTGAGCGATTGTCATAAGAAGCACATAACCAAAACTGTCAATCATACTAAAGCCTTTTAACACCATGACACTTGGCAACCATAAAAACATGCCGTAATAAGAAAAGACGACAGTAAACCAAACGATCCAGAGCATTAACGTTCGCTTTCGATATTGTACGGACCATAATTCCATCACCTTTTTAAATGCAGATTGTTTCGATTGACTAGATGCTTCAAACTTAGGTGAATCAGGTAAATTCCGCCTCAAATAGATTGCATAAAAAGCTGGAAGTGCTGTAATTAGGAGCGCAATTCTCCAACCATAATCTGGAATCACAAAGTAGGCAATTAACGCAGCAAGAATCCAACCAACAGCCCAAAAACTTTCCAATAAAACAACTATTTTTCCACGCTCATGTGCTGCTACACTTTCTGATACAAGCGTCGATGCGACTGGTAGTTCTCCGCCTAGCCCTGCACCGACTAAAAAACGCAAAAATAAAAAAGCGGCAAGTGTCGTCGTAAGTGCAGATAAACCACTTGCAACTGAAAATAAAACCAAGGTCATCATAAACACTTGTTTTCTTCCAATTCGATCAGCCAGTACACCAAAACCAAATGCACCAATTGCCATCCCAATGGAGTTCATACTACCGATCCAGCCCATTTCAGTTGGAGTTAAATTCCAATCCACTGCGATCGCCGCAATTACAAAAGATAAAATTCCTACATCCATCGCGTCGAACATCCAACCTGTTCCTGCAAGTCCTAATAATCTATTTCTCGATATTTGCTGACGTTGTGTCAATATATTTCTCTCCTTACTTCCATCCCACTGTCTTTACACATGTAATTATACATCATAAAATTATTAATGACAAAGTATTTTTAAGCGCGTTTGACAAAGAATATATACTTAAATCAACAACAAATTGTCTTCATAAATGATAGGCTTACATATGGAGAAAACTTATAAGAAAACCTTTCCAACTCTGCCAAAGTAATAATTTACATACATTTACTTTACAAAGGATTTTCATCTATAAGTGTTTTTAAATTTTATTAACGGGAAGTATATGAAGTGAATATAAAGCTTCATGCCAAGGTCTACCTTGGAAACTGTTTCCGGCATTTTCTCGTTGGAATCAGATTTTAGTAAAGGAGGAAACCCATGATTAGGCTAGATAAAAAGAAACGCGGACAATACGCTAAAAACATTTTAACCAAACTAGACACAAAAAAAGAAAATGAATTCCGCGACTTATTTTTACCTTTACATCCTTGGGATCAAGCAGAAATATTTTTAACAATGGGTAAAGAAGCACGCGAATGTGTTTATACGTATTTATCAGCAGAAGAGTTCGCAAAAATTTTTGGTAATCTTGATAGTACGAACCAAAAGCTTTTCTTTCTTGAGCTAGATGAAAATTATGCTTCTACCATGCTTAATAGTATGTTTACTGATGATGTTGTTAACTTTCTAACAGAAATTAACACAAGTCGCGCTGAAGAAATTTTACAAGGAATGGATCAAAAGAAGGTCGCTAAAATCCATGCCATTTTATCTTATGACGATGAAACAGCTGGAGCGATTATGACTAAGGAACTTATTCATATCTCATCAACAGAAACAGTTAGCGATGTGTTAGAAAGACTTCGTAAAGAAGCACCTGATGCAGAAATCATTTATTATCTTTATGTCGTCGATCCAAAAGGAGTTCTCGTTGGCGTTGTTTCATTAAGAGACCTTATTATCGCAACACCAGATAAGATTATTGAAGAGGTCATGAACACAAGAGCTGTCTCTGTTTCAGAAGATATGGACCAAGAAGACGTCGGTAAAGTCATTAAGAAATATGATTTACTGGCAGTTCCGGTTGTTTCAAAAGAAGGTCATTTATTAGGAATTGTTACGGTTGATGACGTGATGGATATTCTTGAGGAAGAAACAACGGAAGATTTTGGAGAAATTTCAGCTACTAAAGGAGCCACAGACGTTAATCTTAGTGCTTTCACGGCAGCCAAAAAACGTTCACCATGGATTATTGCTCTAATGTTCTTTGGACTCATTACAGGTGGAGTCATTGGCCAATTTGAAGACACATTAGAATCTGTCGTCCTCCTTGCTGCTTTTATCCCAATGATTATGGACTCAGGCGGAAACGTTGGAACACAATCCCTTGCTGTATCAGTTCGTGGACTTGCGCTTGGAACGATTGAAAAAGGAGGATTTTGGCGGATGGTTAGAAGAGAATTCGCAACTGGAACGATGATTGGTGCTGTTTGTATGGTACTGATCACGATTCTTGTTCTGATTCTTTACGGTAATGGCATGCTCGGTTTCATTGTCGGCATTTCGATCTTATTTACATTAAGTGTTTCAGCAGTTATTGGCGCAGTGATCCCCTTATTGATCAATAAATTAAAATTTGACCCAGCAATTGCATCCGGACCATTTATTACAACAGTAAATGACATTACAGGATTGCTCATTTACTTCTCAATCGCAACTTATTTAATGGAATATCTATAAGATTTTCTTCACATATAAAAAAAGGGTTGTCCAATCGTCAATAGACTTTTGGACAACTCTTTCTTTATACCCTTATAATGTTTCTTCAATCTCAGCAATCATTTCTTTAATCGATAATAGACCGCCGCCTGATAAGTACCAGTAGTTCGGATCTAAATAATAAATGGCATCATTTTGATAAGCCGTTGTTTTCTTTACTAAGTCATTTTCAATTGAATCTTTGGCACTTGCTTCTCCACCAATTGCAGCATCACGGTCAATAACAAATAGAACATCTGGATTTGTTTCTAAAATGTATTCAAACGTAATGTTTTGTCCATGCGTAGAAGCTTCGATCTTTTCATCTGCCGTTTTAAACTTGAAAACGTCATGAATAATTCCAAAGCGTGAACTTAAACCATAGGCACTTACCTTTCCTTCGTTACCCAGAACGATTAGCGCTTTATCATCTGAATTCGCTGCTTTCTCTTGAATATCCGCGATACGCTCATCAATTTCCGCAAGCTCTGCATCCATTTCTTCTTCCTTATCGAACATTTCCGCAATCAGTTTCATATTCGATTTAAATGAATCCATATAATTTGCATAGTCGAGATCAATATAAACAGTTGGTGCAATATCACTTAATTCCTTATACATATCCGATTGACGGCCAGAAATAATAATCACATCTGGATTCATCGAGTGAATCGTTTCTAATTCAGGCTCTTTTAAGCCACCAACGTTCGTATACTTCTCATCATCGTATTTAGATAAATAAGACGGCGTGTTTCCTTTAGGAATACCTGCAACTTCAATGCCTAGCTCATCCATTGTATCTAAGATTCCAAAGTCAAACACAACAACCGTTTCAGGATTTTTCTTTACTTTAACCGGCTTGGAATCAAGCTCATGTTCAATTTCCATATATTCTGTTGAATCATCATTCGTTGCTTCATCATCTGCTGTATCATTATCATTTGAACTGCCACATGCTGCAAGTACTAACATGACTGCAAGCATCATCATTGTAATTGTCATTTTTCTCATATTCATGATTGTAAACCATCCTTTTGTTTAAGAGTTAAAGTAAACGCAAATTCTACAGTTACTTAATTGTTTAATGGGAATATCCATATCGTAAATTTCTCGTAGTGAATCTGAGTTAATAATTTCATCAGTCGGACCGTCTTTTACAATACGTCCTTCTTTTAAAGCGACAATGCGATCTGAATAAACAGATGCAAAGTTAATATCATGTAAAACAATGATAACTGTTTTTCCAAGATCATCGACGAGTCGCCTTAAAATTTTCATGATTTGTACGGAATGCTTCATATCCAAGTTATTTAATGGTTCGTCTAATAATACGTAATCCGTATCTTGTGCAATCGTCATCGCAATAAACGCACGTTGACGTTGACCGCCTGACAACTCTTCTAAATAGCTATGTTGAATATCGACTAAGCCCATATACTCAAGTGCTTGATCAATAAAATTGATGTCTTCAGCGTTTAAACGACCTTTCGAATGTGGATAGCGTCCGAAAGAAACAAGTTCACGAATCGTTAAACGTGCATTCATAAAGTTCGATTGTTTTAAAATAGATACACGTTTTGAAAACTCATTTGATTTCATTTTCCTTGTATTTTGCTGATCGAGAAGGACTTCACCTGTATCTGCATCTAAGAGACGACTTACCATGGATAATAGCGTCGATTTTCCGGCACCATTCGGTCCAATAAAAGAAGTGATTTTCCCTCTATGAATATTCACATTGACATTTTCCACAACGGCTTTATCACCGAAAAACTTTGTAAGCTCACGAACTTGAATCATGTAGCTCGACTCTCCTTTAATAATAAGTAAATAAAGTAAATCCCACCGACGAAGTTAATAATAACGCTTAACGTTGTTGAAAATGTAAAGACACGCTCAACAATCCATTGACCGCCGACAAGTGCTAAAACACTCATAATCGATGCACCGATAATTAACACTGAATGCTTATATGTTTTGAAGAATTGATAAGACAAGTTTGCAACAATTAGGCCAAAAAACGTAATCGGACCAACAAGTGCAGTTGATACTGCAATTAACACCGAAGAAAGAATTAAAATAACTTTCACGACATGGTCATAATGAACACCTAAGTTAATCGCTGTATCTCTTCCTAATGATAAAACATCCAAATCGTGAATATAACGCCAGCCAATCGAAATTGTGATCACAATAATCGCAAGCGCCCACCAAACGAGTTCGCTACTAATGTTGTTGAAACTCGCGAACATTTTATCTTGGACATTTAAAAACTCATTCGGATCAATTAACACTTGTAAGAAAGTAGAGATACTTTCAAAAAATGTTCCAATAATAATTCCGACTAATAATAAAAAGTAAATCGGTCTTTTACCGGATTTAAATAAGAACTGGTATAACAGTAAAGCAAAAAGCACCATTGCACTTACTGATAAAATAAAGTTTAAATGTTTATTCACAATAACTAAATGGCTTGAGCCAAGTGTAAAAATAACGACTGTTTGAAGCAATATATAGAGTGAATCGAATCCCATAATGCTCGGTGTCAAAATTCGGTTATGCGTAATCGTTTGGAAAATAACCGTTGAATAAGCAATCGCAACACCCGTCATCGCCATCGCAAGTACTTTAAGCGCCCGTCTTGGAAGCGCATAATCATAACTTCCATTCAAGCCTTGAAACAAGTACAAGCTACAGAATAACAATGCGAGTCCTGTTAAAATAATTAATTTCGTTGAGTTACGCATATGCTTTCCTCCTAAACAACAAATAGAGGAACATTCCGCTACCGATAACCCCTACCATTAAGCTAATTGAAATTTCATACGGATAAATCAGAACCCGTCCTAAAATATCACAAACAAGTAGGAATATAGCGCCTAATAATGCTGTATGGGGCAACGTCTTCTTTAAATGATCACCTTGAAAGATGGATACGATATTCGGGATGATCAAGCCTAAAAATGGAATCATACCGACTGTTAATACAACCGTTGTCGTAATTAATGCCACGAGTATTAACCCGATATTTAAGACTCTTTTATAGGAAAGACCAAGGTTTTTAGAGAAATCCTCTCCCATTCCTGCAACTGTAAATTTATTGGCATACAGATAAGCAAGAATAATAACGGGAATACTTATATAAAGTAGTTCGAAACGCCCTTTCATAATCATTGAAAAATCGCCTTGTAACCACGCAGACATATTTTGAATCACATCTGCACGATATGCAAAAAATGTCGTTACCGAAGATAAAATATTACCGAACATAAGCCCGACAAGTGGAATGAAAATCGCATCTTTAAACTTGATACGACCGAGAATTTGCATAAACAATAGCGTGCCGGCTAACGCAAACGCAAATGCAACAATCATTTTCTCAATCGTCGACGCATTCGTAAACAACAACATAGATACTAAAATACCAAGTCGTGTTGCATCGAGCGTTCCAGCTGTCGTTGGAGAAACGAACTTATTTCGACTTAGCTGTTGCATAATAAGCCCCGCGATACTCATTCCTGCTCCTGCAAGAACAATCGCAATAAGCCGTGGCAATCGGCTAATTAAAAATATTTCTGTTTCTTCCGATTTAAAATCCAGTAAATCCATCGGTGTGATTCGGCTTACCCCTACAAATAAAGAGAGTAGTGAAAAGCCTATCAATGCGAGTATTAAATAACGTTTTTTCATTGGGCAGCCTCAATCTAAAATATTTGAACCTAATTGAGAATCTTCAATAAAAACATTTCTCAGATAAGCTCAAACTTAATTATAATCACCGAAACAGCAGTTGTCAATGTAAATGAAAATGATTATCAATTAGTTTTTCAACATATTAATATGCATTTTCTCTATTCAAAATAAAACCTCAAATATATGCTTCCTTTTGAAGCTCTAGCCTATCAAGCTACTCCTAATTTTCCCCTTCAAAAAAGCTTAAAGTAACAATCCCACTTTAAGCTTTTTGACAATTAATATTCTACAGCATTCTCAATAGCTTCTTGAGAAACTATCATTTCTCCAATCTCGTATAGTTGACTCATTCCTGCTTTCGCGTCTTGCTTCGTACGAACTGTTTTTTCATTCTCATTCATTTCGATATTGATCGCTCCACTAAATGCTTCTTTAGTCTAGGATGAAATGACTTTAAGGACGCTTAAGATCATTCCACTTCCAGGAAGCCGAAGTCGTTTTTATATAGAAAATCAGTTATACTAATTTTCACAATGAACTGGAAGGGAGCTATTAAAATGCTAAAAGATTTCTTTTCTTACTATAAGCCGCATAAACGATTATTTATCATTGACTTTTCAAGTGCTGTCTTCGTTGCACTCCTCGAACTTGCTTTCCCGCTCGCAGTTCAGTGGTTTATCGATCAACTATTGCCTAGTGGGGACTGGGGTACTATTGTTACGGTCAGTATTTTATTATTATTTATTTATTTAATTAGTACAGCATTACAGTACGTTGTTAGCTATCTTGGTCATAAATTAGGCATTAACATTGAAACCGATATGCGACAACAATTATTCAATCACGTACAAAGACAATCTTACCGCTTTTTTGATAATACAAAAACCGGTCATATTATGAGTCGTATTACGAATGACTTATTCGACATTGGAGAACTCGCTCACCACGGTCCAGAGGATTTCTTTATTGCGATTATGACTGTGGTTGGTGCATTTATTCTCATGTACAATATTAACCCCGAACTGGCGTTAATTGCGATTGTCATGGTGCCGCTTCTTGTCGTCGTCATTACATTTTGTAACAAACTTATGAACCGTGCTTGGACAAATATGTATGGGAAAATTGCTGATGTAAACGCACGTGTAGAAGATAGCGTCTCTGGTGCACGCGTTGTAAAATCTTTCACGAATGAAGATTTTGAAATTGCTCGTTTTGAAGTAGACAACGGCAACTTCCGTACAGCAAAACTAGTCGCTTATAAAGTGATGGCCTGGACAACTTCGAGTATGTATATGATGACACGTCTGATGACACTCATCGTATTGGTTGTCGGTGCTTGGTTTACAGTGAATGGAAAACTTACTCACGGGGAACTTGTTGGGTTCATTTTATTTACAAATATTCTTGTGAAGCCTGTTGATAAAATTAGTGCTTTACTCGAATTATATCCAAAAGGAATGGCTGGTTTTAAACGTTTCAGAGAGTTAATTGCACAAGAGCCTGAAATAAAAGATAAGCCAAATGCGCTTACTGTTGAACATTTATATGGAGATATTCATTTTAAAGACGTGCATTTTAACTATGAAAGTACTAAACCAGTTTTACAAGCTATCAATTTAAATATCCGAAGAGGTGAAACGGTCGCTTTTGTTGGTCCTTCAGGTGCTGGAAAAACGACAATTTGTTCATTAATTCCTCGTTTTTATGATGTTACTTCTGGGAGCATTTCAATCGATGGCATTGACATTCGTGATATGACGCAACAATCGCTGCGCAGACAAATTGGAATCGTCCAGCAAGATGTATTTTTATTTACTGGAACGATTAAAGAAAACATTGCCTACGGGAATTTACATGCGACAGATGAAGAAATTTACGAAGCCGCCCGGAAAGCTCATTTAGAAGAGATGATTCAAGGTTTACCAGACGGTTATGAAACACAGATTGGAGAGCGTGGTCTGAAACTTTCAGGCGGTCAAAAACAGCGTCTTGCGATTGCACGTATGTTTTTGAAAAACCCACCTATCTTAATCTTAGACGAGGCTACTTCTGCCTTGGACACAGAGACAGAACGTATTATTCAGCAATCTTTAAATGAACTTGCAGAAAATCGTACGACCCTCGTGATTGCACATCGTCTTGCTACAATTCGAGATGCAAACCGCGTCATTGTCGTCACGGAAGATGGCATTGCGGAAGATGGAACATACCAAGAACTTGTTGAACAGGACGGGATTTTCGCACGACTGCATAATATTCAATTTCAAGAAGTATAAATTGCTTACAGGCGGGGATACTAGTAACTCCCCCCCTTTCTTTATAAAAAAATGCGCAATCCTTCCCCCAGGATTGCGCATTTTTTAATAACTTACAATAAATTCTTCATATCTTTTACGGTCATCAACCAACAGCTCAACGACCATCATCGTTCCATCTTCTTCATAATCTACATTTTTCACGTTCGCATGATCATTCATATAAGAGACGACATCGCCTCTTTCGAATGGAATAAACAGTTTACATGTGACATATTGATCGAAAATAAAGTCTTTAATCAGCTCGACTAATTCAGCAAGTCCTTTGCCGTTTTTAGCCGATAACCAAACGGTATTGTCTTTCACCCTCGGATAAGAGACATCTGCTAAATCTGCTTTATTAAACACGTTAATGGTTGGAACGTTCTCAACACCAACGTCGACTAACGTATCATTAGTCACATCCATCATAAACCTGTGTTCTTCATGAGAGACGTCTACAACTTGCAAAAGTAAATTGGCGTCTCGTGCTTCTTCTAAAGTAGATTGGAATGCTTTGACTAAATGGTGTGGCAGTTTACCAACAAATCCAACTGTATCCGTTAATAAAAATGCTTTATTATCCGGCAACCTCACTTGTCTAACAGACGTATCAAGCGTCGCGAATAACATGTCTTTTTCAAACACTTGCTTATCTACTTCAGCGTCCACCTTTTCAAGCAGTGCATTCATAAGCGTTGACTTTCCAGCGTTCGTATACCCAACAAGTGACACCACAGGCAATCCACTCTTTCGGCGTCGCTTCCGTTGTGTTTCTCGCTGCCCTTTGACACTTTCTAAGTCACGGTTTAACTTTGCAATTTGGTCTTCAATTACACGACGGTCGAGCTCTAGCTTCGTTTCTCCCGCTCCTTTATTTTGAAAACCCCCACCTGTCCCTCCACCTTGTCTACTTAAAGATGCACGTAATCCGACAAGTCTTGGTAACATATATTGCAACTGGGCAAGCTCTACTTGCATACGTGCTTCCCTCGTACGTGCACGTCTGGCGAAGATATCGAGAATGAGCATCGTTCGGTCAATTACTTTACATTCCAAGCCATTTTCTAAATTCCGAATTTGAGAAGGGGATAATTCTTCATTGAAAATAACCAAGTTCGCACCTGACTCATCATAATAATTACGGATTTCTTCAATTTTCCCTCCGCCTACATAATGAGAAGGATTTGGACGCTCTAAATTTTGTGTGATCGTCCCAACAACCTCTACTTCTATCGCCTCTGCAAGGTTCGCTAACTCTTCCATCGAGTAGTCGAAATGTTCATCTGTTTGTGTATGCACGCCAACAAGTACTGCTCGTTCAACTAAAACGTTCAATGAGACAACTCCTTTCAGTTATCCTTCGTATTCTCCACTTTACCATAATAATTTTCACAAGGTAAAGCAGAAGGAATTTAACGAGTCGGATAAGCTTCCTTCTATAATTGAAATTTAAAATTTATTCACGATACACAATCGACACATCAATCAGTCTTTCTTTCACTTCTTTTATTTTTTCAGTAAATTTCAATGTACAATTCGGCAACTTAATCATAGTATTTTCTGTATCCTTTGTACTTTCCAACCCTAAGATTACTTGCCATTCTTCCGTCGTTTGTTCTACATCTCGAACATTAAAAAGACAAGATGTGACTTCTAGTTGTTCGTTTTCCTGTAAAATGGTTCCTTCTGTTCGAAGGATTTCAAGTCTTTCTTTTTCTTCTATTTCCCACTCGATAAAAAAAGGATAAGGCAATGCATCAGAAGGCTTTTGATCGATAAATAACATTTTCCATCTTCTAATTGCACCACTCGTTGTTTTCCGTTCTGCATGCAAAATACCGGAAGTTGGATAGCCTTGCTTCTTTAATCGGTTATGAACTGCCTCAATTTGTTCCACAGAAAAACAAATCGTCCCCCAACCTTCCACATCTGCTCTATCATACATATACAATTGGATTAGCGGATTATCCGATGCATTTGCAATTTTTTCATGCTCAAGCGCTAACCATTCAATATACGCATTATGGACATACATCAGCGCATTATACGTCCCCCACTGCTCGTGACTGCCCCCCATTACTGCATGCCAACCAAGTTGCCTTTGTTCCCAAACCACTTCCAAAGGTGTTTTCTGCGTGAAATAAACAACGTGATCTACTTTCATGGACATCCCTCCCTTTTCTAAAATCCTACCACTAAGAAGATAAAAAGCTCCTTAGATAACATTTGTTTAACTTATCCAAGGAGTTTTTCAAGTGATTAGGTTATTCTTTTTTCAACATTTCGATTGCTTCATCAAATTCTTTATCAATTTGAGGATTCGGGCGATACGTTGCTAGACTTACAAAATAAGTAACAAGCCAGGCGCCGATGAAGCCAGGAATAATTTCATATAAATTGTCTGTAAGAACGTTTATATTCCCCCAGATTAATACGATAATTGCACCTACACTCATTCCCCACAATGCACCTTTGGTTGTAATTTTTCTCCAGTACAAAGAGAGTAAAATAACTGGTCCAAATGATGCACCAAAGCCAGCCCATGAAAACGAAACGATACTTAAAATCGACTCATTATTCGGCCATGCAAGGATGATGGCGACAATCGAAACAATTAAAACAGCCATTCTTCCCAAGAAGACGTATCGCTGATCGGAAGCGTCTGTTTTAATCATCGATTTATACAAATCTTCAATAAGCGCCGAAGATGTAACAATCAATTGTGAAGAGATTGTACTCATTACCGCTGCGAGTATTGCCGCAAGCATAATTCCCGCAATAAGTGGATGGAAAATAATTTGACCTAGTACGATAAATACTGTCTCCGCATCATTAAGTGTACCGCCTGTTTGCTGGAAATAAGCAATTCCAATCAGCGCTGTAGCAACTGCCCCAAAAAGACTTAAAAACATCCATCCTATCCCGATACGACGTGCACCTTTTAATTCTTTCACTGAACTAATCGCCATAAACCGGACGATAATATGTGGTTGGCCAAAATAGCCTAACCCCCACGCCACTGCTGATAAAATACTCGCAACAGAAGCGCCTGATACGAAGTTTAAAAGTTGTGGATTCACTTCCTGAATTGAAATTGCCGTTTCAGAAAATCCACCTGTGACGAATAAACCAATGATTGGAACAAGTAATAACGCAAAGAACATCGTCACACCTTGTACCACATCCGTATAACTTACTGCTAAAAACCCGCCGAATAGGGTATAAAAAATAACAACTGCAGATACAATTAATAATCCAATATGATAATCAATTCCGAACGAACTGTTAAAAAACTTCCCGCCGGCTACCATTCCAGAAGAGACATAAAATGTAAAGAAAATAAGAATAATCACACTTGAAACAATGCGTAAAACTCGAGAATTATCTTTCAAACGACTTTCTAAGAAACTTGGAATTGTAATTGAATCTCCAGAAACTTGTGTATATGCACGAAGTCTAGGCGCAACAAGAAGATAGTTAAAATAAGCCCCTAATGTTAAACCTACGGCAATCCATGCTTCCACAAGTCCGTTCAAATAAATCGCGCCTGGTAATCCCATCAGCAACCATCCAGACATATCTGCAGCGCCAGCACTTAATGCTGTAACTGCCGGTCCAAGTGAACGCCCACCAAGCATATAGTCAGTAAGATTAGCTGTTTTTTTATAAGAATAATACCCTATAAAAACCATCATCGCCATATACAGAAAAATTGCAATCAACTGATACAGATCACCTGACATGAAAATAAAACCTCCTCCTTTTTCCATTGTTTTATTATACCATGACTCCCCATTTTTTGAGTACACCTTTAAGTTCCTTGTATAATATAGATAATTCATTATTTCCTAACAAATTTCCCGGGAAATAATGAGAATTCGACATGGAGGATGATCTAACATGAATCATAAAAAATGGTTAAACAAAACCGTTCAAATGGCAGTAGAGAACGTTAAAGATGGTGGTGGACCTTTTGCAGCAATCGTCGTAAAAGATGGAGAAATCATTGGTAAAGGCACGAATCTTGTTCACGTACAAAACGACCCTTCTGCACATGCAGAGTTACTTGCGATTCGGGAGGCTTGCGCACATCTACAATCCGTTGACCTTTCTTCCTGTGTCTTATATGCGAGCGGTGAACCTTGTCCAATGTGCCTAGGGGCTGCTTATTGGTCGGACGTCGGTCAAATTTATTATACATGTAGTAAAGACGAAGCTTTTCAGGAAGTTGGATTTCCAAATCCAGTAGAAAATTATTTCCCTGATCAGGAAAAAGAACCTGAAAAACGACAAGTGCCTTTCATTCAAATTGAAACTGACCAGTCTTTCGCACCTTTCCTTGAATGGAAAAATACGCAAGAGAAGTAAAGTCCGTTGCTCTTTACTTTCAAATGCAATTTCAAGCATAGTAGGATGTCAGTAAAACTTTGTACAAATAATTTTTCTAGACATTTCCTTCTGTTCAATTCTTTATATTCTTCATCCCAAACAAACCCATTCAAAGGACCGATTAACTATCCGCCGGCGTTTAGTTTTCGGATTGAAAGGGAACTTTACTTTCAAGGAGGAGAATATTATGCCATGGAATCAAAATGACTATCCGGCGTCTTTTAAAAATTTAGAGCCTCGGGTAAAGAAAAAAGCGATTGAAATTGCGAACGCTTTAGTAAATGAAAATTATAATGAAAGTCGTGCAATTTCAATTGCTATGACAAAAGCTAGAGAGTTTTTTCATGCTGAAGATGAAAACCGACCAACATATATTATAAAACATCGTCGTAATGACTGGGCTTTAATAAAAGCACAAGGAACAAAAGCGATTTTCGTAAATGAAATAAAACAAAGCCTAATGGAAAAAGCCAAGCCATATGTCAATGAACAAAATGGCATTTTGAAAATTTACCATGAGGATGGTTCTTTAGAGGATACATTATATGAATAACTCTCATTTTCTTCGAAGCATACCAAGCGTATTCTCCAACAAAATGAGAATACGCTTGGTATTTTATACATCTACTTTATCTTTCGCTAACTCTTGTAATTTAAACTTCATAATCTTTCCGGATGCTGTCATTGGATAAGCGTCTGTAAATTTAATGTATCTCGGAATCTTATAATATGAAATCTTCCCTTTACAAAACTCCCTCACAGATGCCTCATCAATTTCTTCACCTTTTTTAGGAATAATCCAAGCCATTAACTCTTCACCGTATTTCGGATCTGGTACGCCAACCACTTGAACATCTTCCACACCCGGATGTTTATATAAAAACTCTTCAATTTCTCGTGGATAAATATTTTCTCCACCTCGAATCACCATATCCCGAATTCTGCCCGTAATGTCAATGTAACCATCTGTATCCATAATTGCGAGGTCTCCTGTACGCAACCAACCTTCTTCGGTAATCGCTTCCCGTGTTGCTTCCTCGTTATTATAGTACCCTTTCATGACGTGATAGCCTCTTGTCCACAACTCACCTGGCTCACCTACAGCAACATCTTTACTTGTTATGGGATCGACGACTCGTACTTCGACATTTGGATGTGGCTTTCCAACTGTTGACGTGCGTTTTTCAATCGGGTCATCTGTTCTTGTTTGTGTAATGACCGGTGAAGACTCTGTTTGTCCATAGCAAATTGTAATCTCGCTAGCCCCCATATCTTCAATCACACGACGCATCACTTCAATTGGACATGTCGAACCAGCCATAATACCTGTTCGTAATGAAGATGTATCGTATTTCTCAAAATCAGGGTCATTCAATTCAGCAATAAACATTGTTGGAACCCCGTGGAGTGCGGTACATTTTTCATCTTGTACGGCTTGTAGCACTGTTTTCACTTCAAATTGTTCAATAATCACCATTGTCGATGCGTGTGTCACAGCCGCCAATGTGCCTAGCACACAACCGAAACAATGGAAAAATGGGACTGGAATACAAACACGATCTTCTTCCGTTAGCTTCATATTGTCACCAATCGTTTTTCCATTGTTCACGATATTATAATGGGTTAACATGACGCCCTTTGGAAACCCTGTCGTTCCAGACGTATATTGAATATTAATGACATCATCAGGACTTAGCGACTCAAAACGCGCTTCTAATTTTTCATCTGAAACACTTTCAGCATGCGCAAGGAATTCCGACCATTTATACATTCCTTCTTCTGCTCGATCTGTCATTAAAATAACACGCTTTAAAAATGGTAATTTCTCACTTTGAACGTTGCCCCTATGACTTTCTTTAAGCTCTGGACAAATTTCCCGAACAAGGTCGATATAACTTGTCCCTTTATATCCTTCATCTAAAATAAGCGTTGTTGCCTCTGACTGTTGCAATAAGTATTCTAATTCAGCTGCTTGATAATTTGTATTTACCGTAACGAGGGCTGCCCCCATTTTCCCCGTTGCAAATTGACTCTGTAACCACTCACGTTTATTATCGGACCAAATGGCAACATTTTCTCCTTTTTCAATCCCCATGCCCATAAACGCTTTTGCAATTTGATCTGTTTCTTCATCAAATTCCCGATACGTCTTTCGTATACCATGTTCTGGATACACATACGCTTCTCTGTCCGGAAATGCTCTAGCTTGATCTCGTAAAACTTCCCCAACTGTTTTTTGTAATAAAGTCATCTTATCTCCCCTCCCTACACAACATTATTATACAATTCCCAATATTTGTCCATGACAGAATCTTTATTTTTCGTCAATATCTTTAGATTCATTTCTCTATCAGTAGGAATGTACTGTTCTATAAATTATTTTTCACCTTACAACAAGGTACATTACTAGTTTATTTACTGCCTTTTTTGGTACGCTTATTATAAGAGACTGCTTATTGATACATGGAGGGAATTACATTGACACTTGAATTATTAACACAACACGCTTCTGTAAGAAAATATAAACCTGTTGAACTTTCTACTGAAGAAGTACAAGAGCTCGTAATCGCTGGTCAACATGCTGCAAGTTCAAACTTCGTCCAAGCATACTCTGCAATTCACGTTACAGACCAGACGAAAAAAGAAGAACTTGCCAAATTGGCGGATAATGAGCAACAATTTTTAACTGCGGGCGCTGTACTCGTTTTGTGTATGGACTTTTACCGTATTGAAAAAGGAGCAAACTTAGCTGGACAAATCGACTATCAAAATGCTGAAGACTTACTCGTAGCAGCGACAGATGTATCGTTATTTGCCCAAAACATTGTTGTTGCAGCAGAATCTAAAGAGTATGGCATTTGTTATATTGGTGGTGTTCGAAATAACCCCACAGAAATTAGTAAGCTGCTCGGTTTACCAAAAGGAGTTGCACCAATGTATGCCCTAACGATTGGTGTTCCTGATGAACAAAATGAAGTCAAACCTCGACTGCCAGTTGAAGCAATTTTGCATGAAAACAGTTATGATAGTGACAAATATCAAACGCTCATCCCAGTATATGATGAAACAATGAATGCTTATTACAAAAATCGAAGCTCAAATCAGAAAAACTCAGATTGGTCTGAATCGATGGCAACGTTTTTAGGTAAACCGAGACGTCTCCATATGAAAGAGTTTTTACAAAAACAAGGATTTGACTTTAAATAGGAGTAGATTATAAAGATGCAATTTGAAGAATTAGTTACAAAACTAACTGACCAAGTAACAGATGGTTCGCTTATCAATGGAACCATTAGCCAACCGCGCATGCGATCTGATGAGCTAAAACGTGTTCGCTTAAAACCCATAGAACTTCGCGGAGAATTTCATATTCAATTTGAACTTCAATATGAACGGATACTCGAACATGAAAACGTTCCACTTCACGAAGTCGGTCAAAAGATGGAAGAATTATTAAACCGGTTCCGTCAAGTACATGCAGAGTTTACAAATGAAACAGTGCACATCCAAATTTCTAAAAAGTTTAAAGTGATGTGGAAAGCGAAACAAACAGAAACGAAGAAAGCAGTAGATTTATCCCATAATCGCCGAAAGAATTATTTGTTAGATGAAGATACAGCCCATCCGTTTTTAGTACGATTAGGCGTTCAAACCCCTGAAGGAAGAGTGCGCAACCAACATCAAGATAAATTTAGACAAATTAATCGTTTTGTAGAATTTATCGATGATGCATTAGAACATTTACCACAAGACAGAACGATTCGCATTTTAGATTTTGGTTCGGGAAAATCGTATTTAACATTCGCACTCTATCACTATTTACGAATTGAAAAAGGACTTGACATTAAAGTGACTGGGTTGGATTTGAAAAAAGAAGTGATTGAAGAATGTCAGACGATTGCTGAGGATTTAAATTACGAAAACTTAGAATTCCTCGTTGGTGACATTAATGATTATAATGAAGAAACGGCTGTCGATATGGTCGTCACCCTTCATGCTTGTGACGTCGCGACGGATATGGCGTTAGGACGTGCTGTCAAATGGGGTGCGAAAGTCATCTTAAGTGTGCCATGTTGTCAACACGAACTTTTTTCACAAATTGAATCGCCAGGACTTGACGTTATGTTGCAGCATGGTCTAATGAAGGAAAGATTCTCTGCACTTGCAACGGACTCTATCCGTGCAGAACTCCTCACATTCGTCGGCTATGATACGCAGCTGTTAGAGTTTATCGATATCGAACATACGCCGAAAAACGTTTTAATTCGCGCGTATCACACGGGGAGAAAACCAACTGAAGAAACATTCAAACGTTACGAAGCGTTTAGAGATATGCTGAATGCGAAACCGTTTTTAGAAAAGGAATTAAAAGAGTTACTATGATACTTGACACAAGGAGGAATGATGATGGTTACTAATACAGACTTGAAGCATTTACAGCGTTGCGTTGAACTAGCTAAAACAGCACTTGAAAAAGGAGATGCGCCATTTGGTTCAGTTCTGGTTTCAGCGAGCGGTGATGTTCTTGCAGAAGACCATAACCATATTTCTGGTGGAGATCATACACAACATCCTGAATTCGCTTTGGCGCGTTGGGCAGCTAAGAATTTAAGCACCGAAGAAAGAGAAAAAGCGACTGTCTATACGTCAGGTGAACATTGTCCAATGTGCGCGGCAGCTCATGGGTTAGTAGGGTTGGGACGTATTGTGTATGCGAGTTCATCCGAGCAACTTGGCGAGTGGCGTAGGGAAATGGGCGTTGACACTTCACAATCACGTGTAAGGAGTCTTCCAATCCAAGAAGTGATTCGTCATACGGAAGTAGATGGCCCGGTTCCTGAACTTGCCGAAAAGGTTCGTGAGCTTCAACGTCAATTTCATCGTCAAAACAGTTAAGCATTTATTGTTGAAAATAGCTTGATTCGTTTTACGTGTAAAAAGCACATTTTTGAAAAACAATGTGCTTTTTGTATGTTTGATCATCGTTGAGTCAACTATCTTTTTATACTTTTGAAAATCAACTATTCGCAATCCATGTAAAACCGTTGGATAAACATTGTTCAATATTGTCTGAATGGACAAGAGTAATTTGTAAATATCGTTTACATATATCCTTCGAACGAAAAGCACAGACCGAATCGGAAAGGTTGCTTCCGTGAATACTGCTGGCGGGATGATTTAATTCCTTCTGCCTTAGTCTTTCTCTTTTTTCTTCAGGAGTTTCGTTATTTCTCTTCATTTTTTTCCCTCCTAAGAACGTTATTTTGCTATCTGACCCGATTGATGACTGGGCACAAATCCTTGTTACGGAAAAGCGCCCTATTCTAGAAATAAATTTCTTGCGTGCAGTTACTCACTTACATTTTCTTTGCTGTATCTGCTTTCTACAATGTAAAAAATGAATAGCGTTATGAGAATCACAATTAGAGTTGTACTATGCGCGATTAACCCAAAGTACGGTAATGTTAAAGACAGGAGTATAAGTATAGTCGCAACTATTCGAACGGTAACAAGGTTTTTAGAATGTCTTTTAGTTTGCAAATCACTTTCCCCTTTCTTGTTCTATCTCCAACACTCTACCCCATTCAAGCACAATGTTTCCTACCAGCTGCGCTCAATCCTGAAAGAAGATGGCTATTTGATCGCATCCACGATTTTCTTTGCATCTATCAAGGACAAGCCGTATGTCTCTCTCAATGATCGAATCGTTTTAACTTCTGTTGAACTTTTCAATATTTCTTTTGCCTTATGTTTCATATCATCATATTCCCCTGTCTTCTTTAAAAGCCGCATGTTTTCCTTTTTTAAAACCTGATTCTGACGCATTAAACTGATTCCCCATCCTAAAAGCAAAAGCATGATTAGAAGCGAACTGATTTCCGCCCATTGCATGTTAAATACCCCCTTTTAAGCCAATTCTAACAAATTCTTATTCAAGAATCATAACCCTCCATGTAACATTCGTGCGAACTCTTATTAAGAATACGCCCAGATTATTGCTCTATGCTTTCTTTTCCATCCCTAACAGTGTGGATGAAAGCATAAAAAAAGAACACATACAATCTTTCTTTTTTAATAAGTTGTAATGCCAGTTAACTTCTGTACCCAGTAAGTTAGTTTAAGTAATGGTGTCAGTTCGTCTGCATTCGTTTCATAATCTAGTGTAAAAAGACCGTCTTCATTATGCCATAAACGCTGGAAGTATTCGTCCACATCTTTCATGACTTCTACATCCGGTTTCGCAGTGACTTTAAGGCCATTTTCTAAATTAAGATCATCTAGGTTCCTCGTCGTATAGTTTGACGAACCGCCAATTAAAACACTTTCCTCTTTCTTCTTGATATACATTAATTTCGTATGATACTGATCCTTATCGGCGTTATACCAACGAATTGAAAGCTTTTCATTTTTATTTAACTCTGAAGCAACCGGTATATTTGGCAAACCTATTTTTTGATTGCCAAAAGCGGCTTTATTTGGATCGAGAATAAGCCTTACTTTAGCTCCGCGGTCTGTCGCATCATCAAGTGCATCAATCACACCCCGATTGGCAATGTAAAACATCCCCACCCAGATTTCCTCATCTTTTTGGACCTGCTCAATTTCATAAAGAATATGTTTTAAGATTTTGCCTTCTGTCAAATATTGTACCGCAATCTTGCCATTTTCCGAAGGCATGTTTTCCGGTATGTTAATTTGTGTTTTTCCACCAGAATAATCGATCACCGCTTGCTCGGCTTCCGCAATTGCTGGCAGAATATCTCCTGAAACTTTGAAGGCAATATTGGACGCAAACCCACTTTCATTATGAGGATTCGCTGAAGCAATTAAAGACTCATGTTCAGTTAGCAGCACTTTTCTATGGTTTGCCTTCACATTGAATAGCTCTAAATAAGACCGTACAGTAAGATCCGGTGCTTCTTTAGCGAAAGGATTGGGTAACCATCCTGTGCCGCTTTGTCCAAAAGGTTGAAATAACAGTCGCCAAACGGACGAATACATTTTGTTTGAGTCTCGGAGCTCGGTTAGATTTGTCAAAACAACTTCAATGCCTTGTTCTTCAAGCAAGCGGAGATGTGGTTCTTCGTAAGAGTGGTAACCTGTATTAATTAGATCTGTTATAAAAACGACTTGCAAATCTGGATACTGTTGTTTTTGTTTGATTAACGCTTCTGTAAGTTCGCCGCTTAAATCAGGGAAGTCCCGGTCCTGATCCGTATAAGCATTAAAAAGAAACATATCTACTACAATGACTTCTTGTGCTTCTTCTACCATATTGAAAGCTTCTTTGAATATTTCTTGCTCATTCGTCATCTTCCCATTCTTTTTTTCATATGTAAGATCCGCAAGAAACTCGACATGATCTGTATAATAAACATCGCTTTCAAAAGATAAACCTGCTGGGAGTGATTTGAAACGATTCGCAATACCGATGCCGATTAAAATCAGAAGAAAAGAAAATAAGACAATCCACTTTATCTTACTTCTTTTCTTATCATGAGTTCTATGCTTTTTTCGCTTCATAAATTTGCCCTCTTTTTTACAAAGTAAGTTCCCTTACTTAATCATTTAAAACCTTTACGCTTCTAATCAGAAAACTCACTTAAAAAGTCAGCTCAAAAACGACCGTCCTCAATAGATTCCACAACCTTCTTTTCTTCTCACAAACAATGCATCGCTTCTTTCGCTTCATCCCAAGGCACCTGATAGCCTTTTCCATGTAAAATGAAAATAGACGTAGATGTATAGTCAGGATCAGCATTTTTATCATAGCCAATCTCCTCAATAACTTCCGCTGGATTATGACAATGATCATAACCGCCAAATGTTAAACTCAGTGCACCTTTCCCACCTGTAATCGATGCGAATGTTGTATGATAATCCATAAATGTAGCGACCGGTACTTTTCCTGTGATGATCGTTTGATTGCCAACTGTTTCTGGTGGCTCAAAAGTTCCATATGCTTTTTGAATATCAGACAGAATCCGTCCCATTAAATCGAGGTCTACTTTTATTTTAAAAGTATAAAACGGTTCAAGTAGAACATTTTTTGCCTGTTCAAGTCCTTGACGAAGCGCACGATAAGTGGCCTCCCTAAAATCACCTGCAGAAGTATGTTCGTTATGTGCACGACCTGTTAATAACGTGATTTTTACATCTGTAACGGTGGAACCTGTTAATAAACCGTGATGATCTCGTTCAAAAATATGTTGACGAACAAGATTTTGATTGCCTGTGGATAAATCATTCGCATGACAGGCATTTTCAAATATAATGCCACGATTTCGTTCTGCTGGTTCTATTTTCAAATGCACTTCTGCATAATGACGTAGCGGTTCGAAATGTCCGTAACCAATCACTGCCGTGTCAATCGTTTCTTTATAAAGAATTCGAGGTGTTCCAAAAGAAATATCGATACCGAATCGTTCCTCGACAACTTGTTTCAACACTTCTAGTTGAATCGTTCCCATGACATGGACATGGATTTCCCCGAAATGTTCACTCCATAAAACGCGTAAAGAAGGGTCTTCCGCGTCTAATTGCTTAAAGTATGCCAACATTTCTTTCGCATGGGTCGAATCGTCAAATAAAACAGTTGATGTTAATGTTGGGATTAACTCGAACGTTGTTGTTTCTTCTAGCCCAATCGCGTCACCAATTTCCAAATTCGTTAAACCGGTTACCGCAAAAACCATTCCAGCAGAAACTTGGTCCACCGCTTCATATTTACTGCCATTGTACAATCGAATCTCTGTGATCTTTTCAAGTGATTCTTTATACGCAATTTCATCTCGCACCTTTAATATGCCACTTAATGCTTTCATGTAAGTGACTCGATTGCCATTTTCATCATGACGGATTTTATACACTTTGGCAGTGAAAGGTCCATCCGCATTATAATTCGTTGTTGTAAGTGCATCGAAAGTCGATAAAAACGCAGTAATCCCTTCATCTTGTAAAGCCGATCCAGCCATACAAAGGAAAAGTTCATTGTTTTGAATCATCGTTTCCAAAGAGTACCGCCATAACTTTTCGTCGAATTCTCCTTCAAAATAACGTTCAAGAAGAGCTTCATCACGTTCAGCAATAAATTCAATTAAATCTTCCGTCATCACACTGTCTTTATAATCATCCGTAAAGTAATACACATCGTCACTTAAATTAGCGCGTATATCATCTAGCACACGTTCGATATCCGCGCCTTCACGGTCAATTTTATTTATAAAGAAAAAAGTTGGAACCTTATACTTTTGAAGTAATTGCCAAACTGTTTCCGTATGACCTTCTACACCTTCGACCGCACTGACAATGACAATTGCGTAATCCATCACTTGAATGGCTCGCTCCATTTCAGGCGAAAAGTCGACGTGGCCTGGTGTATCGATTAATGTGTATGTTGTATCACCGTAAGTAAACCGAGCTTGATCTGAAAAGACTGTAATGCCACGATTTCTTTCAATTGTATGATTGTCTAAAAAGGCATCTTGATGATCAACACGCCCTCTTTCACGAATGCTATTTGTATGGTAAAGCAATTGCTCTGAAAATGACGTTTTTCCAGCATCTACATGCGCTAGTACTCCGATTGTTTTGTTCACAACGTTCCCCCGCTTTTGTTGATTATTTCTATTAGTATAGTACTTTAAAGAGAAGTTTTTATATACAAAAAGCTGTGGATATCTTTATCCACAGCTTTTGATAATCGTAAAATTTCATTAATTATTCCCAATCATTTTCGATGGATCCACATACTCATCGAACTGCTCTTCTGTTAACAGACCTGTTTCAAGTGCAGCTTCTTTTAATGTCGTACCATTTTTATGTGCTGTTTTTGCAATTTTCGCCGCATTTTCATAACCGATATGCGGGTTTAGTGCTGTGACAAGCATAAGTGAGTTTTTGAGTAAACCATCAATCGTCTCATGATTTGGCTCAATTCCTACCGCACAGTTATCATTGAAACTAATAATCGAATCACTTAATAATTGTACAGATTGTAAGAAGTTATGAATAATGACTGGCTTATAAACGTTTAACTCAAAGTTTCCTTGACTCGCTGCAAATCCAATTGCTGCATCATTTCCCATCACTTGTGCTGCAACCATTGTAATCGCTTCACTTTGAGTCGGATTTACTTTCCCTGGCATAATTGAACTACCTGGTTCATTTTCAGGAATTGTAATTTCACCAATCCCAGAACGTGGACCACTTGCTAACCAACGTACGTCATTGGCGATTTTCATAATGTCCGCTGCAAGTGCTTTCACTGCACCGTGGACATAAACAACTTCGTCATAACTCGTAAGTGAGTGGAATTTGTTTTTCGCTGATATAAATTCAGTACTTACTGCTTTGCTAATTTCTTCAGCTACTTTGTCACCGAATCCTGTTGGTGCGTTTAACCCTGTTCCTACAGCCGTTCCACCAATAGCTAGTTCTTTCATAGACTCAACACTTGTTTCGATCATTTGCTTTGTTTTCTCTAACATACGGTGCCAACCGCTAATTTCTTGGCCTAACGTAATCGGTGTTGCATCTTGTAAATGCGTACGACCAATTTTAATAATGTCATTAAATGCTTCGGATTTTTCTGCAAATGTTGTTTTTAACTTTTCAATAGCAGGAAGTAATTGTTCTTGAACCGCTAGCACGCCTGCAACATGTAATGCTGTTGGAAATGTATCGTTCGAGCTTTGTGATTTGTTAATATCATCATTCGGGTGAAGACGTTCTTCTTCGCCCCATTCTTCTAGTAACTGGTTTCCACGATGAGCGAGTACTTCGTTCATATTCATGTTCGATTGCGTACCGCTTCCTGTTTGCCAAACGACAAGTGGGAAATGATCATCTAATTTACCTGCGATTACTTCATCTGCCGCTGCTGAAATGGCTTTCATTTTCACTTCTGAAATATTTCCAAAAGACTGACTTGCGATTGCAGCTGACTTTTTCAAGTGAGCAAAGGCATGCACAACTTGAATTGGCATTTTTTCCGTACCAATTTTAAAGTTTTGCTTACTACGCTGTGTTTGTGCACCCCAAAGCTTATCAGCTGGAACTTTAATTTCACCAAACGTGTCATGTTCAATACGATAATCCATCTTTACTCCGCCTTCCGTCTATGTAATGTTTCTCCCCTATTATACCATGCAATTTAATGGATGCTAGACTTGAAGGCGGGTTTTATGATGATTTATTTGAATTCACCGATAATTCCACTAGATAACGACTCTTACAACTCTTGTCGTAATGCTTGAATCACATCAATTTTTGTTGCTTTACGCGCCGGACGCCATCCTGAAATAACCGCCACGCCGATACTAATAATTGACGCGATCACAATGAGTTGCCACGGAATAACTGAAAAAACAATTTCAAAATCATCTGGATTTCCTTCTCCTAATGCTGAGAATACAATGATTGGCAATATATAATTCGCAATCATACTCACACCGTACGATAGCAAAATCGCAATAACCGTTCCCATCACACCAATCCATGCACTTTCCATTACAAACAACCGTTGAATGAGTTTTGGATTTGCTCCGATGGCTTTCATGACCCCTATTTCACGCGTTCGTTCTGTAACAGCCATCGTCATCGTATTGAAAATGCCGATTGAGGCAATTAAAATTGCAATCGTTCCTACAAAAATAAGTCCTGCTTTTAACGCTAAGAAAAAGACATCTAGTTGTTTTAATTCATCTGAAATTGAATACGTATAGTACCCTTGTTCTTTAATCTCCTTTGAGACTTTGCTAACATTTTCTACTTTATCGGCGTAAACGGTAATATTGCTATACCATGGATCCATATCTTTTTCATCATCTGCATTATAAAGCTTTTCAAGTTCAGGTAAAACAGAGACATCTGCAAAAATATTACGATCATACTCCCACTCTTTTGTTGGATGCTCGCCAATCCCAACAATGGTAAACGTCATTGGATCTTCTACAAAATCACCTTCAATATTTTCA
Organism: Sporosarcina sp.; assembly: GCA_026169375.1. Taxonomy (GTDB): domain Bacteria; phylum Bacillota; class Bacilli; order Bacillales_A; family Planococcaceae; genus Sporosarcina. Next base: position 90,056 of record JAPFCR010000032.1, read on the forward strand.
ATCGCATAAGAAAACTGCTCTCCTATTAACTTTCCTTCGTATGTTGTCAATTCTTCATTTTCTTCGGATTCTATATACAATGCAGTACCAAAATCACTGCCTACTACTACTTCATGTGCTTCTTGTGGTAATCGACCTTCTTTTAATTCGAATCCAACTTTTGCTTCTTCTTTAAAATCTGAGACAACGAAATCATGATAACCTTCATAATCCTCGAGTATTGTTTCGCTATTCGTTCCTAAGCGCTGTTGATTAATGACAGCTTTCACATGTTCTATTTTCTTAAATGAGTCAACTTCTTCTTCTAAATTTTGAGCGTCATCACTTTCATAGACTTGAATTTCTGTCACAAGACGGTTCGATAGCATTTCATCGCGTAGCGTGTCATGAATTCCAAAGCCTACTGATGCAAGAACAATTAAAAAAGCCGTTCCCATCGTCGCCGCAAGTATTGTCATAAAGACACGTAGTTTATTTCGCCTTATATGTTGACGTACGAAGTCAATTTGATCTTTAAATTGCACGCTGATCACTTCCTTCCGTCAACTGGCCATCATGCATCGTATACATACGATTTGCGATATGTGCAACCTCTTCGTCATGCGTAATTATGACAAACGTAATCCCATGTGTTTGATTGAGCGATTGAATGAGTAATAACACATCTTGTTCTGTTTCCGAGTCTAAACTTCCTGTTGGTTCATCCGCGAAGATAATCGGTGGGTTCGTAATGAGTGCACGTGCAATGCCGACCCGCTGTTGCTGGCCACCTGATAATTCGTTTGGATAATGATCCGCAACATTGTCTAAACCCGTTTCTTTCATAAGCGCCTTTACTTTTTCATGTCTTTTCACACGATCTATCCCTTGTAACTTTAGTGGTAATTCAATATTTTCAAAAGCATTTAACCTCGGCATCAGTTGAAAGTTTTGAAAGATAAATCCATAGTTTTCCAGTCTAAATGCTGCACTTTCCGCCTCTTTAAACGTCGATGTTTCTGTGCCGTTAATGAGAACTTTTCCTTTTTGTGGAACCATAAATCCTGCCAGCACATGTAGAAAAGTAGATTTTCCAGAGCCACTTTTCCCTACAATTGAAACAATCTCGCCTTGTTTCACACGAAAGTCAATATCTTTTAATACAGGAATTGATTTTTCATTTCCTCTTTTTCCAATTTTAAATGCATGACTTAAATTCATCACTTGAATCATATTTGTTTCCCCTCCATCTTTCTATCTACTCTTATTATAAAAGTCATTTCTTAAAGAACAACTAGGATAATTATGAAGGGTTTCTTAAGATTTCAGTAAACCACGACAAAAAACCTAGCACACGTAAATCGTGGCTAGGTTTCCTAACAACTCAAATTTGAACCGTATGTCTTCTTAGTAAAAGAAAATTTAACAGTAACGCACTACTACTACAAACTAAAATAATAATCCCCATTCTATTTAAAGCAAAAAACAAGTGGCTTTCGGTGCCCAAGAATATCACTTAACGAACCAAGTGCTGTCAATGAACCTAACAGAAGAACAACCAAAAAATATGGAGCTTCATTTTATCTTGTACATCACTTACCATCTTTCGTGCTCTTCTATTTCACTTTTCACCCTCAATTACTCCTCAATAACTGTTAAGAACTCTCGGATATCAGTTCTTGGTAAAGCATTTGGTATATGTTTTGGATAACCAATCATCAGTGTCGCAACAATTTTCTCTCCAGGTTTTACACCAATTCCTTCTCTAAAGATCGGGTCATACACCCAGTCATTTGTACGCCAGACCATGCCAATGCCACGTTCCCAAGCCACTAACTGGAAGTTTTGAATGAATGCAGAAACTGCACCATAATCTTCATCCCAAGTTCTTTGACGCGGATGTTCTGGCATAATGACCACCAATTGCAATGGAATGTCTTTATAATATTGTGCTTTACGAAGTGTTTTTTCAGTTGGTTCTCCGCTTTCAGTTGGCTGTGAATCAACAAATGCTTGTGCAAACTTCTCTTTCCCTTTTCCTACGTAAAGCTGGAAACGCCAAGGTTCTGTAATTTTATGGTTCGGCGCCCATTTTGCTATATTTAAAAGTTCAATAATTTCTTCTGGATCAACAGAATCTGGGTTAAACGCCTTAATCGTACGGCGACTCATAATATTTTTCTCTACTGCATTTTTTCCTTCAATATTTGGCATATTAAAATCCCCCTCACCTTTTCAATGAAAATCATTCTCAATTAACTTTGTATTAGTATAGCATAATTTCCCAAATAACCAAATATGAGTTGCTTGAAAACGACCATCTACTTCTTTAAATAAAGGATTGGAAGAAGCAAGAGACCAAAATAAAAGAAAAATTTGGTTAGGTGTATAGGAACACAACGTAAATGCTATCCATTTTTATCATAAGATGGGATTTGTCCAGATTGACACGCATTCTTTCTACATGGGAGATGAACTACAAACAGACCTTATTATGATGAAAACAATTGCGTAAATCACATAAAAAAGGGGACTAAATCCGTTACAATTTAGTACCCTCTTCTTATCTTTTTATTTACTCTTGTACGAGATTACATCAATATGCTATTTCACTTTTCTTTTTAAACAAACCGATCAGTAAAGCTGTTACAATCGAACCTGCAATAATTGCAAATGCGTACAGTAAAACTTTCGTAAAGCCGCCCTCTACAAGTCCCATAACGAAAATTCCGCCGTGTGGTGCACGTAAACCAATGTCAAACAACATCGTCAGTCCACCCGTTACAGCCGCCCCTGCTACTGAAGCTGGAATAATACGTGCTGGGTCTGCTGCTGCGAAAGGAATAACCCCTTCTGTAATGAAACAGGCACCAAGCGCATACGCTGTTTTTCCTGCTTCTCTTTCTTGTTTTGTAAAACGATTTTTAAATAATGTTGTCGCTAGCGCTACACCAAGTGGCGGAACCATTCCTGCCGCCATAACTGTAGCAATAAACGTAAAGTTCTGCGCATCCAACATCGCAATTCCAAATGTATACGCTGCTTTATTCACAGGTCCACCCATATCGATGGCCATCATACCACCAAGGATAATCCCCACTAATACAACGTTCGTTCCACCTAATCCTTCTAAAAATGCGGTCATCCCCGTGTAAATCTTCGTTAAAGGTGGATTGATCAACATCATCGCTATTCCTGTAATCGCAATACTAAATACTGGGAAAAACAACACTGGTTTTAACCCTTCAAGTGAATTTGGTAATTTCGAAAAGATTTGTTTCACTAAAAGTGTGACATAACCTGCTAGGAAACCGGCAATTAACCCACCGAGAAATCCTGAACCACCGTCAGCCCCGTCTACACCCGTTACCGTAATCGCTATTAAACCACCGACCATACCAGGCGCAAAACCAGGACGATCTGCAATACTTGATGCGATGAAACCGGCAAGAACTGGAACCATTAGAAAGAACGCATTACCGCCACCAATTGTATTTAACATTGCAGCAAATGCATTATACTCTGGACTTGCCGGATCACTTGACTCGATTCCCCAGAAAAAAGATAGAGCAATTAAAATTCCGCCACCAACAACAAATGGTAACATGTTCGAAACACCATTCATTAAGTGCTTATAAAATCCGCTACGTGACTCTCCTTGTTCGGCATCATCTTTTGAACCATCATGTGAATAAATCGGTGCTTCTTTATTAACCGCACGATTTAACATGTCTTCTGTTTCATAAATCGCTTTTCCTACTGGAATTTGAATGACTGGTTTTCCGTCAAAACGAGCCATCTCAACTTTTGTATCTGCAGCAACGATAATTGCATCAGCTTCAGCAATTTCTTCAGCCGTTAAACGATTTTTCACACCGCTCGAACCATTTGTTTCAACTTTTATAGAAATGTCCATTTCTTTTGCCGTTTCATTCAACTTCTCGGCAGCCATAAATGTATGTGCAATTCCTGTAGGACAAGCTGTTACTGCAAGAATTTTTTGTGAAGCGCTTGTGACTGGCTTCTCTTCTGCTTGTGGTGCCTCTCCTTCTTCTGGTTCATCTAACTGTGCTTCTTTATTATTTACTGCTCGGATTACTTCTTCTTTTGTCTTGGCATGCAACACTGCATTTCTAAAGTTCTCATCCATTAAAAATGTTGCAAGGCGTGACAATGCTTCTAAATGTGCATCATTCGCGCCATCTGTTGCAGCAATCATAAAGAATAAATGAGCTGGTTGACCATCTAACGATTCATAATCGAGTCCTTCTACTGATCGACCAAAAGCAATCGCAGGCGCTTTAACAGCAGCTGATTTAGCATGGGGAATCGCAATCCCATCACCAATTCCCGTTGTACTTTGTTCTTCACGCGCTAAAATATCTGTCATAAAACCGGCTTTATCATTCAATTTCCCAGCCGTGTCTAATTGATCGATTAACTCTGAGATGACTGATTGTTTATCTGTTGCGTCGACATCTAAAAGAATCGTCTCTTCTGTTAATAACTCCACAATTTTCATTTTCTCACATCCACTTCATCCGTAATTTTTACTTGATCAACTAACGCGAGTACTCCAGATTTCTCACATAAATCTGATCGAAATGCTGTTGCACTTCCACTTGCTACTCCGTAACGAAATGCTTCTCTTGCATCTTCTTTCTCCACATAAGAAGCGATAAACCCAGCAACGAGAGAGTCGCCTGCACCTACTGTATTGACAACTTTTCCTTTCGGCGCTTCTGCTCCTATGGAAATATCCTTTGTAACGAGTAAAGCCCCCTCGCCACCAAGCGATACAACTACATGTTCAACACCAAGATTTACAAGTTTCTTTGCATAATGGAAAGCTTCATCTTTCGTTTCAATCGTTGTATCAAACAGCTCTCCAAGTTCTTCATCATTTGGTTTCATTAAAAATGGTTTTGTTTGTTTTAACTTTCTAAGTGCTGGACCCGATGTATCCAGTACAAAACGGACACCTTTTCGTGTGCAAGTTTCAGCTACTTTTTCAAAGAATGAGACTGGAATTTCTTCCGGTAAACTGCCAGCTAATATAAACCAATCATTTTCTTGCATCGATTGAATCTTTTCTAGTAACTTCTGTTGTTCTTCTGATGAAATAGCAGGACCTGGTCCATTTAACTCTGTTTCTACATCTGCTTTAATTTTCACATTAATACGTGTAATTGTATCTGTTTCGATAAAATGAGTTTGAATGCCTTCGTCTTGTAAAAACTTTTCAATATAATCTCCAACAAATCCGCCTGCATAGCCAATTGCCATACTATCAACATGTAAACGCTTTAGTACACGTGAAACGTTAATGCCTTTTCCACCAGGATAATAAAACACATCTTTCGTTCGGTTTAACGCCCCTGTTTCAAAAGAAGGTAAGTATGTCGTATAGTCCAAGCTTGGCGTAATCGTACATGTATAAATCATAGCTTTACCACCTTTACCGTCGTTTTTGTCTTTAATACCCTTAATGCCTCTTCTATAAGCTCACTAGTGATTAAAGTTGCCATTTTTAGTACATCAATATTAGAGAAGCTCACTTCTTTATATTTTGTATGATCTGCTAAAACATACGTATCTTTAGCATATTCACTCGCTTTACGTTTCACAGCAGCCTCTTCTAGATCGGGGGTTGTGTATCCAAATGTTGGGTCAAATCCATTCACTCCTAAAAAACATTTATCAAAACGATAATTTTGAATGGATTCAATTGTTTGCGGACCAACAAGTGCTCCTGTTTTACCTTTTACATAACCACCTGTTAAATACGTCGTAATATCATGTTCGATTAATTTTTCAACATGAGTTAAGCCATTTGTAACGACAACTACCTTCTTATCTTGTAAATAAGGAATCATTTGTAATGTCGTCGTTCCTGCATCGAGAAAAATACAATCCTCTTCTTGAATAATTGACGCCGCGTGTTTTGCAATCGCTTGTTTCTCATGAATGTTTTTGGTTGTTTTATCTAAAATGCTTGGTTCATGTATTTTACGTCCTCGAACTGTCGCGCCCCCGTGAATTCTTTCTAATTTACGTTCGTTTTCTAATTCTGTTAAATCTCTTCTGATTGTTGACTCTGAAGCATTTGTGACTTCGACAATTTCTTGAATCTTTATTGTCTGTCTTTCTTCCAATAAATGTAAAATAGTTTGTTGACGTTCGTTTGTGAGCATTCAACTCCCCCTTTATGTCACTCATTATCTTCATCTTAATTGAAAAATAAATTACAATCAACCAAAAACAATCACTTTCAACCAATACCAGTCATGGTTGTGACAAAAAACAAAAACTGCATGCTAATTGTTAAGGATCCTAACAACTAGCATGCAGTTTATTATTGGTGATTTTCTTCTTCTGACGCTTGCTCTTCTTCATATTCTGAAGTTGATTTTTGTTTCGCTGTTTTCACTTCATCCGTTAGCGCGTCAATACTTGGACGGATAGTATGTTTACCTGAATAATTCTCAAGCATTTCTTTCACATTAATCCCCGAAGTTTCTTTTAATGTTTCTTGGAGCGTCGACATTAAATCTGTTGCATAAGACGTCACTTTATTCGCGCCGCCTCCTTCGCCTCCACCTGTATCGACGACTGTAATTTTATCGATATTCGAAAGTGGACCTGCAACTTCTTTCGCATAGTCTGGAATCATGCGGATAACCATGTCGAGAATTGCTGCTTCGCCGTATTCATTGAATGCCTCCGCAATCTTGCGCTTCGCTTCAGCTTCCGCAAGACCTTTCATACGAATAATTTCTGCTTCAGATTCACCTTGTGCACGTGAAGAATCTGCTTTTGCTTGACCGTCAAGACGGACTTTTTCCGCATCAGCTGTTGCTTTTGTTTCAATACGGTATTTCTCGGCATCTGCTTCCGCGAAGTGTCTTGCTTTTTCCGCTTCCGCCGTTTGTTCAATTGCATATCGATCTGCGTCTGCTTTTTTCTTAACTTCAGAATCATATTGTTTTTCACGACGCAAAATTTCTTTTTCTTCAAGTTCAATTTGCTTTTGACGTTCAATGATTTGAATTTGCATCTCTTGCTCTGTCACTTCTTGCTTCGACCGAGCCGTCTGTAACTCGTACGCTTGGTCAGCTTGCGCTTTGGCACGATCTTGTTCTAAACGATACTCTGCAACTTTCAACTGATTTTCTTTTTCTGCTTCTGCAATTTCAGTTGCACGTTCTATTTCAGCTTTTTGTGCTTCTTTAGATGCTTCAGCATTTTTAATACGCGTTTCTTTTTCCGCTTCTACTGTTGCAATATCCGCGTCACGTTTCACTTGTGCAATTCGTGGTTTCCCTAGTGACTCGAGATAGCCATTACTATCGCGTACATCTTTAATCGTAAATGAAACAATGACAAGACCCATTTTCGATAAATCTTCAGAAGCAACACGTTGCACTTCTTGTGAGAATAGATCTCGGTTTTTATAAATTTCTTCGACTGTCATCGACCCTAAAATTGAGCGTAAATGACCTTCTAATACTTCTTTTGCTTCGTTTTCACGATCTTCTTTCGATTTTCCTAAAAATTGCTCCGCCGCTGTTGCGATTTCAGAAATAGAACCCCCGATTTTAATAATCGCCGTTCCATCTGCCATGACAGGGACACCTTGTTCGGTATAAACTTCCGGTGTTGTAACTTCCAACTTACTCGATAATAAACTTAATGGTTGAGCTTGTTGAAACACTGGAAATACAAAAGTACCTCCACCCCGAATAATTTTGATACGATTGCCCGAATCATCTGTATGTACATTTTTGGAACCGAGATAACTACCTGTTACGATAAGCGCTTCATCCGGTCCAACAGTACGATACTTCGTAATATAAACAAGAACAACCGCAATGACGATAAAAGCAACCAGACCAATTACTAATAAAATTCCTGACATTCTAACTCCTCCTTAATTTTTAATCATAGTCTTTGAAGCGAAAAGGTTTGTATTCTTTCACAACAAAGGCTCCCTCTTTCACCTCAATCAGTAACACTTCTTTACCATATTCAATTGCAGTATTTTCATAACCTGTCGCTCGCTTATTAATGCGCCCATTTATCGTTTCAATGACAATCTCTCCGTAGCCATCAACAGGAATTGGAACGATCACACGCCCGACTTGCCCCATTAAAGACTCATCAGAATAAGCAAGTGACACTTCTGCAGATGCAAGTGGTAATAAAATAAAGAAATAAAGTAATGTATCAAGGACAACCGCAATGGCAATCGCTACACTTAAAACAACACCACTATGCCAATCGACAACCAACTCTAAAATATACGCTGTTGCAGAAGTAAATGTGATGAATGATAAAATAACAGCTGGATCTAAAAAAGGATTTACTTCCCCTAGCCCTTCTGCAACATCGCTAAAGAGTACATACACAATCGTAATCGCCCCTGAAATAATAAGTGCATATAAATAGACTTGGGTAATTGGAAGCCCAAATAACTCCATACGATTCCCCTCCTCTCTCCTTACTTTCTTTATTACCCATTTATACGTTGTAAACTCCAAAAAAGTTTCATATTTCGATCTTTTTCATCTTTCTTTATAAAAATAAAGCATTTCATGAATCGCCTTATCAATCGAAACCTGAGTCTTGACGCTTTTCCATTACCATAAATCTAGCGCAACTGGAATTGTTTAGAAAGACATTCAAATGTTAAATCTATGTAAACATTGTCGAATTTTGTATGCCTTCCATAATATTTTTGATATGATTAAAAGTGCAGAAAAAATCTCAACATTATTACACGGAGGTTTAACATGTTCAATTTTAATAAGACAGATCCTTTCTTCACGTCACTTCTCGAAATTGCAGAACACGTACAAGAAGCAATTCATTTTGCAAATGACTTTAAAATAGAAAATGTTTCAGACTTAAAGGAATTAAGTATTACATTGAAGAACTATGAAAGAGAAGGCGATACGTTAATTTATGAATTAACAACAAAGCTAAATACCTCTTTCATGACACCAATCGAGCGTGAAGATATTCTAGAATTGTCGATTAAAATGGATGATATTTTAGACGGCATGGAACACTTTGTAGCTCATCTTGAAATGTTTTCATTAACAGTGATTGATGAGTATGCACACGCCTTTATGGAAAACATTGTAAAGAGTACGGATGAAATCGTCAAAGCACTCCAATTACTTTCTAAGAAAAAATTATCCGACATGAGAGATCATGCGATTCTTATTAAACAACTTGAAAGTATTTGTGATGAAATTTATAGAACTTCCATCAAACAATTATTTATTAAAGAAAAAGACCCTATCCAAATTATTCAGTTAAAAGACTTATATGAGCAACTTGAAGAAGTTGCCGATTACTGCGAAGATGTCGCGAATACAATTGAAACAATCATTATGCGTAATGCGTAAGGAGGACTTTTTTTAAATGGATACAATTTTATTCCTTACCATTACTGTTATTATTTTTGCATTAGCTTTTGATTTTATTAACGGGTTTCACGATACAGCAAATGCAATCGCAACTTCTGTTTCAACACGAGCTTTAAAGCCAAGAACAGCTGTTTACATGGCTGCTATCATGAACTTTATCGGTGCCCTGACATTTACAGGTGTTGCACAAACAATTTCTAAAGACATTGTCGATCCATTTGCCTTAGAAAATGGTTCACTCCTTATCTTAGCGGCACTGATTGCAGCAATTTTTTGGAATTTAATCACATGGTATTATGGTATTCCCTCTAGTTCTTCACATGCCTTAATCGGATCAATTGCAGGTGCTGGGATTTCAGCTGCTGGATTTGGTGTTTTGAACTACAGCGGATTCATAAAGATTTTAGAAGCACTAATTTTCTCACCGTTCATCGCGCTATTCATCGGCTATATCTTAATGACGATTTTTAAAGTTGTATTGAAAAATCGAAACTTATTTAAAGCGAATAAACGCATTCGTTATATGCAAATTGGAACAGCTGCCCTCCAAGCATTTACGCACGGGACAAACGATGCGCAAAAAGCAATGGGAATCATGACGATGGCCCTCATTGCTGGAGGATTACAAACAGGTGACGATATTCAACTTTGGGTTCGAATTTCCGCTGCAACGGCAATGGGGCTTGGAACTTCGATTGGTGGCTACCGTATTATTAAAACAGTCGGGACTAAAATTATGAAAATTCGTCCTGTAAACGGAGCTGCCGCTGACTTATCTTCAGCCGGTATTATTTTCGGAGCTACTTTACTTCATTTACCTGTAAGTACAACGCATGTGATTTCTTCTGCGATTATGGGTGTCGGAAGTGCACAGCGTGTACGTGATGTTAACTGGGGTGTAGCAAAGAGAATTGTGATGACATGGATTATTACACTTCCTGTTTCAGCTACCATCGCAGCAATCGTTTATCAACTGCTCGCTTTGTTTGTCTAATCAATCACCCAAATTATAATTAGCGGTCCTTTAGAATTCTCCTAATGGACCGCTATTTTTATGGCATGATACAACTTTTATAAAACCAAAATCTTTCTACATTTCAAATGAATTAAAAATAACTTAATGTAAATTTAATCTTCTCCCTTGCATTCATCTTACTTAGCTGTTATGATAAATAAGAATTATTTTTGTTCGACAGCAGAATAGTCATTTCAATATTTGACTTCTTCAAGACTTGAGCAAGGATAGTAACACAATGTATGCATGTTGCATACGAGGAGGAAACAAAGATGGAACAAGGTAAAGTAAAATGGTTTAACGCAGAAAAAGGTTTTGGATTTATCGAGCGTGAAGACGGTGACGACGTATTCGTACACTTCTCAGCTATCCAAGGCGAAGGTTTCAAAACTCTTGAAGAAGGTCAAGACGTAACATTCGAAATCGAACAAGGCGAACGCGGTCTTCAAGCTTCAAACGTTGAAAAAAACTAATTTGATTTAACCATTCAAAGCCATTCTCTTATAGGGAATGGCTTTTTTCTATCTTCTTTTTTAAAAAAACAAAATAAAAAAAGCCTTGCACCTTTATGTAGATGCAAAACTGTTTTTACTTTAATCAATTTCATAATTGCTTATTCTTGTAATAAAGACAGACTTTAATGTTAACGAGTGGTTGAATGTTCGTGTTAATTGCAAGAGATATCCGTTGATTGGAGTGGAAGGCGCCGAGTGTGCTCTCAAACGCTTCGCTTTTTGGTCGCAAAAGCCGTTCTTCGTGACGGCTCTTCCTGTGGGTTTAGCGGGACAGGTGAGACCCCGCAGTGGAGCGAAGCGACCGA
>JAPFCR010000034.1 GCA_026169375.1 Sporosarcina sp.
GGTACTTTCAATCAGAGGGAGTTCAAACTCCCTGCTGATTCAAGTTAAGCCTCCGGCGGATGTCAGGGATTTTGTAAGGAAATTAACTGGGCAAGCTCAGTTCAAAATCCCGACGCAATCACGCCGAGGCGTGATTGATTGAAAATAACGGAAATTGTTACGTCTTTATGATATTTAGTATATTTCTTTGTCATAAACACAAATAGATAGTAGAATAGAAATAAGTATGCCATGATAGGAATGTAAGCAGTAGGCGTTTTGAGGAGAGAATAATATATGACTAAACATGCAATAGCATCTCATGAAGAAGTGGAGCAAAATTCTTTTTCGAGTGGAAAAAGTCTTTCTAGCCTATTGATAGACTTGAAATCATTAGTAAAAGGAATTGTTTTAATTGCGAATGTGTTGCCGGTATTGACCGGATTTTGGTTAGCAGTTTATTTTACAGGTGCATCTTTTTCAGAGCATTTAGGTTTGTTTCTAGTAACGATTATCGGAAGTACGTTTGTTATGGCAGGAGCGCTTGTTCTAAATAATTGGTACGAAGTAGATTTAGATCGTGAAATGGATCGGACGCAAAAACGACCAACTGTTACAGGGAATTTCTCTTTAAATACAGTATTAACGCTAGGAATTGTTTTTACGATCACCGGTTTTGTAGTGTTGTACTTTACAACTTTTGAAGCAGTAATCTATGCATTTGTCGGCTGGTTTTCGTATGTGATTTTATATACGATGTGGATGAAAAGAAAATATACACTGAATACTGTGATGGGAAGTATCTCAGGCGCTGTTACACCGTTAATCGGATGGGCTGCTATCACGTCTAGTTATCATTATATCCCTATTATACTCGCACTTCTTTTATTCATTTGGCAAATGCCACATACATTTGCGATTGCAATGAGAAGACATGATGAGTATAAAGCGGCAGGAGTTGCAATGCTTCCTGTTGTTCGTGGTTTTGACTTTACGAAGCGACAAATTATTATTTATGTTACTTGTTTATTACCACTTCCATTCTTTTTAACATCGCTTGGCACAATTTTTGTAGTCGTTGCGACAATTTTAAATGCCCTCTGGATTTTATTAAGTATCGGCGGATTTTTTACAAATAGCGATAAAAAATGGGCCAAGGCACAATTTTTATTTTCTGTGAATTATTTAGCAATTTTGTTTGTCTTAATGATTATCGTGACGCTACCAACTTTTGCATAAGTGAAATTAAAATAGAGGGTAAGCATTTTTTAAAAATGCTTACCCTCTATTTTTGTTTGTATTTTGAGTAGATTGGGAAAACATCTTATAAAGAAAGGAGCATTAAGCATGCCAGTCAATATAAAGCGAGCTTATGAAAAGCCAGATCATGAAGATGGTGTTCGAGTATTAGTCGACCGAATGTGGCCGCGAGGGGTTTCCAAAGAAAAACTGAAAATTGATCACTGGATGAAAGAAGTCGCACCGTCAAATGATTTAAGAAAATGGTTTAATCATGAGGAGGAGAAGTTTGGGGAGTTTAAAAAGCGTTTTAAAAAAGAATTAAAAGAAGAAGATGAAGCGAAGGAAACGTTAGAAAAACTAAAGAAATTAACGATTAAAGAGAAAAAGCATCTGACGCTTGTGTATGGGGCGAAAGATGAAAAACATAATCAAGCCATTGTTTTAAAAGAAATTCTTGATCATCAACAAGTATAAAAAGCAGCCCGTAGGCTGCTTTTTATTTGAATTATTCTAATCTATCAGTTGCTTCAACTTCACTCCACGCGATACCTAGAGCGTCCGCAACACCTTTTCCATATGCCGGATCTGCTTTGTAGCAGTGTACAATATGGCGAAGTTTAATGTGCTGTTCTGCTGCACTAATATCTGCTGCGGTATTTTCGAATAATGCTTGTTTTTGCTTATCATTCATTAAATTAAAAAGTTTACCTGGTTGCTCAAAATAGTTATCGTCGTCTTCATTGAAATCCCAACGATCAGCAGCTCCGTAAATATCTAATGGTGGTTCACTGTACTCTGGCTGCTCTTTCCACTGGCCGTATGTATTTGGCTCATAGTGAAGTGTGCTCCCTAAGTTCCCGTCAACACGCATAGCCCCGTCACGGTGGAAGCTGTGTACTGGACAACGTGGTTGGTTAACCGGAATTTGATGATGGTTGACGCCTAGACGGTAACGTTGTGCATCACCATATGAGAAAAGTCTACCTTGTAACATTTTATCTGGTGAGAAACTAATCCCAGGTACTACGTTTGCTGGTGTGAAAGCTGCTTGTTCAACTTCAGCAAAATAGTTATCAGGGTTGCGATTTAATTCAAACTCACCAACTTCAATAAGTGGGAAGTCTTTTTTATACCAAACTTTTGTTAAGTCAAATGGATTGTATGGCATTTCAAGTGCTTCTTCTTCTGTCATCACTTGAATGTATAGTTTCCATTTAGGGAATTTTCCTTCTTCAATCGATTCATAAAGATCACGTTGATGACTTTCACGGTCTATTCCTACAAGTTCTACAGCTTCTTGGTTTGTTAAGTTTTCAATGCCTTGTTGTGAACGGAAATGGAACTTTACCCATACACGCTCATTGTCAGCATTAATCATGCTATATGTATGGCTTCCAAATCCATGCATTGTTCGATAAGATTTAGGAATTCCACGATCACTCATCACAATTGTCACTTGGTGAAGTGCTTCAGGAAGAGATGTCCAGAAATCCCAGTTATTATTTGCATCACGCATATTCGTACGTGGATCACGTTTAACAGCATGGTTTAAGTCAGGGAAGTGAAGTGGGTCTCTGAAAAAGAAGACAGGTGTATTATTTGCGACCATATCCCAGTTTCCTTCTTCTGTATAAAATTTTAATGCAAACCCACGAATATCTCGCTCAGCATCCGCCGCACCACGTTCACCAGCTACTGTTGAGAAACGAGCGAACATATCTGTTTTCTTTCCAATTTCTGAGAAGATTTTTGCACGTGTATACTTCGTAATATCGTTTGTCACTGTAAACGTTCCATACGCTCCTGATCCTTTTGCGTGCATACGACGTTCTGGAATAACTTCACGGTCAAAGTGAGCCATTTTTTCTAAGAACCATACATCTTGTAGAAGCATTGGACCCCTTGGACCCGCAGTCATTGAGTTGTGGTTGTCAACAACTGGAGCACCTGCAGCAGTTGTTAATCTTTTTTTGTTTTTATCATTTGTCATCAATAATCACTCCTAGGTTGTAATCTAACTTACATAATAATCATAACAAATAAGTTTGGCTAATTCTAGTAAATTGCTTCGTATAAAAATGGGATTAATTAAACTTTATTTAGATTTCAAGTGTTATATGAAAGATATATGTGAAAGGACGTACAAATACAACTGATTCTAAGATTTATATAGTTAGTTTGAAAAAAAATGAAGTAAAACATTTTAACGTCATTCTCAATCAAATTATTTTAAATGAGAATTTCATTAAAATTATTTAGTCATTTCATCGATTTTAAATTTAAATTCCTGTTCATTAATATATTTTCCTTGATGATAAGTTCTTTCTATAAAATGTACATCGTTATTTTTAGTGATTAATAAAACAGTCGAACATCTCGTTCCGTAATCTTTCATATTTATAAAAAGAGGTGAAAGTTGACGTTCTAAAGATAAATCGACTCCTGTACAAGGAAGGTCTTCATCTTTAGCCATTTTATCATTTTTTAAAATGTCAAAAAGGACCTCAGGATCAACTTTATGTTGTTGGGTGACGTAATTTTTAAGTGAATTTTTTCCTGTTTCAACTTTAGGCCATGGTGTGTTAAGAAAGTGGTTACTTAAGCTATGAGTTCCCTTCGTAACAGGTTGGACTTTATTTTCGATATTATTATAGTAAATAAGATGATCTTGGTTTCCGAGAAGTAAATTAAAGCCATTATAATAGTCTTTCATTTTTTGAATTGTTTTTATGTAATCTTCAGGTGTATCCGAACTTGTTAAATAATTGCTAACGAGAGCACCACGAGAATTATCATTTGGAACCATATGCGCTGGATCTCGGTAGTTCGTCAAAGCCGCAAAACGCCCACCTTTAGTAATCCCGAGCCATGTTCCATATTTCTCTAAATCTCTTCCTGCAATAATATTTGGTGCATCGGTCCATAGATGAGCTTGTTCTGTTGGACGATTGTAAAACTCATCCCGATTTGCAGCGATGATTAATTTATAATTTGTATGTTGATTGTAATGAAAGTTAATTAAACACATTTTATTCCCTCCTCTATCATATAGTATACATTGAAAATACAATGTGAACAAACCAGATAAGTCGGAATTATCTGGACATTTAGTGGTGTCTATCTTTATAATGTAATAATAACAATTTACTAAGAAGGGGGTGGCGATATGTTTGCAAAAGAATTTAATGCGGTAAATGTAAAGGAAGAGATGATTTTGGATGCAGATGCAATGAGAGTAAGAGAAATGATTCAACAAGCTCAGATTACATCGACAATGGTAACTCAAATTTATAGCGAGCATATCGACAAGGTGAATCCGACGATTAATAGTATCGTAGAAAAGAGATTCCAAAAAGCAAGCGAAGAAGCTGAGTATGCCGACACTCAAGTAAAAAAGGGGAAGGCATCAGGCAAATTATTCGGTGTTCCGATTAGTTTAAAAGAATCATTTTATGTAAAGGGAATGCAAACAACAGGGGGACTTGTACGCCGGAGAGGGAAGTTTGCAAAGCAAGATGCAGAAGTTGTCCGGAAGTTGAAGCAAGAAGGGGCAATTATTCTCGGAAAATCGAATGTTTCAGAACTAGATTTGTATCAAGAAGCTGATAATAAGTTATATGGGAAAACGAACAATCCAAGAGATTTATCAAGGACAGCTGGTGGTTCAAGCGGTGGGGAAGCCGCGACAATCGCAATAGGCGGTGCAGCTGCTGGTCTTGGTTCCGATTTATGTGGTTCAATTCGCATTCCATGTCATTTTAATGGAGTTGTTGGTTTTAAATCTGGAAAAGGGCAAGTGTCGGATGAAGGGAGTTATCCTAAAGAAAAACATCCGCTTCAAAGGCGGATGCTCGGAATAGGACCCATTACAAAATCTGTGCGCGATGCAGAGCTGATCTATCGTATCATTGCAAAAGAAGAGCCGGAACAAAAAAGTTTAGCCGATTTCACTATTAATATTTTACCTTCGACTTTATATCCTTTATCTGCCGAGACGTCGGAATTATTGGATATCTCTTACAATAAGTTAAGGGAAGGTTTTTACGTTGAACGTAAAGAACCCCCTTATATGAATGAATCGGCTACGCTATGGCAAGAAATCATGTCAATTGATGGTGCTAAAATGGCAATGAATGCAGCGTTTAAAGGAAAGTCTGTCAACTTATGGAATCATTATTTAAAAGAAGTGATGGGAGGAACTGCACGAAATCATCGATATTTATTATGGTCACTGATTGGTGCGTCGATTTTTAAGCCGAGTAAAGAAAGAGTGAACGAGATTCGGAAAAAAATAGCGTTAGGTGACGTACTGCTCGATCAATATTTATCGAAACGTATTTTACTTTTTCCAGTTTATCATACGAGTGCGCCGAAACATGGCACAGTTTATAGTGAGATTTTCTCAATTAGAAAAACATTTAAAAAATATATGCCGTATTTAGCTTATGCGAACGTCTGGGGACTTCCATCTTTAACAGTACCAGTTGGAAAAGACGAAGAGGGGATGCCGATTGCATTACAATTAATGAGTAAAGTTGGCAATGAAGATGCATTATTTCAGCTTGGAAAACAATTTGAGAAAGAATTTCAAGGATATGAACGTGCATTATAATATATTATTGAATTTCAAAAGACAAGGGAGTGAATGAAGCTACTTCCTTGTTTTTTTATTTGAATTTATAATTTTTTCAAGAAAATGTTTATTAAAGTAAGCGAATGTGGTATATGATAGAGAAGAGGAGGGATGACTGGATGCCATTTTATTCTATTGCAACGTTCATTGTAGCGATTGCATTTCTACTTACTTGTATTTATATTGCTAAATTGATTCTGAATATTTCAGGGCTTTTAACGACAATCAGTCAATCATTCGATCACGTAGAGCGGCAGTTAGATGGTACAATTTTAGAAACTGAACGATTGATTGTCGGCATTGAGCAAACAGCAACGGATGTTGAAGGGAAGCTAAGTGCGACATCAGGTGCTTTCCGTTCACTAGAAAATGTTGGAGAAGCAACATCCCATGTAAGTCGTACATTAAAGGAAAAAGCAAAATTATTCGAACGAGATCAGGAGATTCCTGGAATTAAGCCTTTTATACGTTCGATTCAGTGGAGAGAGTACGCATCAGTATTAGTTAGGTCATGGGAACGTGGGAAAAGCGTTGTGTTTGAAAAGAAATCAACAAAGTGAAATGAGGGATGAAAAATGGATCTAACAGGAATTGGTGTTTTACTTATTGGAATTGCATTGTTAGTTTTAGCTATATCATTAGCGCAAATTTTAAACAATATTGCATCGATTTTAAAAGGTGTAGACCGAACAGTGGAACAATTACCTGAACAGTTAGATGATATGTTCGATGAGACGGGAAAATTGTTACATAATAGTAATAATACATTAGCTGATGTAAATGAGAAATTAGGAACATTAACCCCGCTTTTTCATATCGTAGGTGATGTTGGAGAGTCGACACGTCGCTTGTCATCATCATTAGTAGATGTGTCAAAGGCAGCATCAAATAAAATTGAAAATGATGAATCAGTCGAACAGAAAAAGAAAATAGGCGGTGTGTACGGCTCGACAGTACTTGGATATTATTTATTTAGAAAGCGTAAAGAGCAGAAAGAAAGTAAAGGCTGGAAGACGTATGCATGAAGAAAAGAAATCTATCCTTCAAAAGTTAAAAAAGAAGCGTGACGAGTTGTATGAAGAAGGACGCGTTCGTGCTGAAGAAATTCACAAAATGAAAGAACAAGCTAAAAAAGAAAAATAAAAAAGAAGGTTGGCATTCAAATTGCCAACCTTCTTTTTGTAAGAATCAATCACGCCTCGGCGTGATTGCGTCGGGAGTTTGAACTCCCTCTGATTGAAAGTACCTTTTCGGCATTCATCCCGCCACTTATAGAAGTGGGGGGAATTCTGCTGAATCAAGTTAAAATTTTAAGTTAGTTCTTTCTTTAAGTTTTCACTGGCCTCTTTCAAGTCTTCTTTATTTTGGAATAAGTAAAAGGCAAATGAAAGGACACCATAAAGACCTTCATACTTTTGACGTTCTGTAAATGCTTGCGCTTGGGTAGATTGTTCTTTTAAAGCAGTAGATTTATCTAACCATTTTAATGAAACTTCTCTTGAAGCTAACCCTGCATCTTCAACAATGTTAAAGAGCGGATGTACTGCATTAATTTGTTGGTTTACATTTTCTAATGTTACGTTGACATTTTTTAATGCTGTATGTGCTTCTTTCGAATTGTCGTCCATAATTTTAGGAATGCGGTCTGTAGATTTTTTCACACTGTCTAGCACTGTTGCAAGTTTAGCCAGTGGACTAATTAACACAATGACTAAAATTAAAAAGGCAACACCAATAACTAAAACTCCAATACCAAGCCAATCCATTCTATCCACCTCCAATAATCAAAGTAATAAAAAAGAGCATAAAAGAGTGTTAAACGATTAAGTATTCATCTTTTTCATAGAATATCGTCATTATGAAATTGATGCAATTGCTATAAAGATAAAATAGAGTTCATAACCCCGCATTTTTATGGTTTAGGTAATTCTTTAAGCTCATTCGGTCGTTGTTCATAAGATGAATGTTGTTTCGGTTTTTCTTTTTTAAATCCATAGTAAATTCGTGCAATTGTTTCTGTTACAACACTTGCCTGTTCCATTACTTTACGTTGTTTTTCAGGCGGATTCTCTACTTTTAATGCAATATTTTGGAAAGAGGAATCGAGATACTGTGTTGTTTGCTCTAAATCTTTTGCACTTTTTACAAGCTGGTCAAATGATTGTAATTTTTCATCAGCATCGTCAGCAATTTTGTTTGTTTTTTCTAATAGATGATTTGCTTGATCTGTAACTGAGTTTACTTTTCCTTCTACACGACTAACTGTTTCTTGTACATTACTCATTGTTAGTTTTACATTTTTGTAAGCGATAAATAGAACAATTGCAATGAGGATTAAAGCAAGTGCAGCGATTCCTGCGCTCGCATACAGAAAGAAGTTCATGTCATGCTCACCTCCATTATCTTTCACTATCATTAGTACCACATTTTCACTTATTTCAAACTAAGTGAAAAAATGTCTGTTAAGACTTGTTCTTTTGCTTCGGCCGATAAAATTGTTTTCTCAGTTATGCCATGGTCCACTTTTGTCAAAGTATGATCTTGTAGTGTAATACGACCTTTTTCAGTAGCTAAAGCAATGATATCGGTATGGGTAAATATTGACTCTTTTGAGACTTGGTTAAATACGCATCCTTCATGAAAATCTACCAATTCTTTTTGGTGTGTATTAAATCGATACAAAACACGTGATTGTTGATTTTCTTCGCGTATTAAATCATACGTATGACTGTCACATTGCTTCGTTTTATAAATCTCGCCAATCGGTGTTGTTGTTATTCCATTTAATGGTACGGGAACTCTAGGTGTCGCAGCACCAAATCCTACATCTACTAAATAAGGTTGATCTAAATAAACGAGAATTGCTGCGTGCGTGTCCGCTTTTGCCCATTCTTGGTTAGGTTTTAATACCGTCGCACTTATTAAATGTGCGTCATAACCGAGTGCTTTTAGTAAAGAGTGAAAGAGTCCATTTAGCTCATAACAATAGCCGCCACGTTTACGCTCAATGATTTTCTCGTAAATCGTATTTAAATTTAAATAAATGGGTACTTTTCGAATGACATCCAAGTTTTCAAACGGAATGTTTTGCACGTGCAATTGTTGAAGCTCTGACAAATTCGACAGCGAAGTCTGACTATGTGTTGTATTTAACCTGTTCAAGTATTGTTTTATGTCCATTTTATCCCCCTTCTTTATCATACATTAATTGGGAGAAAGATGAAATTGCAAAAATGTTAGAATCCGATTCTTTTTGTTTTTTGAAAAGTGAATAAAGTAATGATTAACATGATGATTCCAGTAATTAGTAAATAAAGACC
>JAPFCR010000038.1 GCA_026169375.1 Sporosarcina sp.
AAAATGAGGTTTGTTCTTTTTCAATACCATCCTCTTCAATACTAGATGATTCCCATCTATCCTTATCTAGTTTCGGAGTGTTCTCTTGATCTATATTATTACTTTTGACTTTGTTTAAAATTTCCTTTGGTTTATGTTTCTCATCCTCGGCTGTTAATTTTATTTCATTATTAGATTTTATTTCCTCAGGCAAAAATGATGTTTGCTCTTTTTTCGATTCAACTTGGATTCTGTTTGACGATTCTGCAACCTCTTCTAGATTATCTATATTGTTATTGGATGGGTCTTTATCAAAGGGAGGGTATTTGTACTTAGAATAGATATGTCTTAGTGGAATTTTCACTTTCCTCACACCTCTTTTCTGTATATGATTTATTTTAGCTTTCTCCTCAATATATGCGTCTTCTTTTAAAGTTGTAACTTCGCATTCCATATTTGAGTCATAAAAAGTACCTATGCATCATCCAGTCCAAGCACTATTCCGAATTCATAAATGATGTCTGTTCCTCTAATTGTTGTTTCATTCATTTCCTCATCGGGTTCGTTTCTATGTTATCTTCTAATTAACCAAATCTATTATTTTATGCTCTTTATTCTTTTTTGTGAATCGTTAATAAAGCGAACTATAAATTGAGTTATATTAATAATGTTCGTGATTTGGTTAAACTATAGAAAACTATTGCGCTTTCACTAATCTAATGTTAAGATATCCATGAAAGGGTAAATATTGCAATAAATCAATAATAAAAGAATAGTCGCGGATGATTGTAGGAGGAGAGGACGTATAGACGTCGCCGAAGGAGCAAGTGAAAAATCACGAATCTCTCAGGCAAAAGGACTCTTACATGACGCATCTCTGGAGAGCGTTGTCATTAAGGTGCAACCACCAAAGAAGAAAGCCCAGTTAGGCGAAACTTTCAGGTAGACAGACAGAGGTCCTTTTTAGTAGTTAGAACGGAAGGATTTTGTCTGTTTTTAACTATGTCATCCTATTCTGAATTTTTGGTTTATGCGGAAATTTTAAACCTACTATAAAGAATTAACATCACGCTGTTTTACGGGGAAATATATGGTAAAACAGGAATGCATTTGATATGACAGGAGGAAAAGCACATTGACAACTACGTTAAAACGTACAGGTTTATTTGAACGTTATGCCGAGCATGGTGGGAAAACGATTGACTTCGGTGGCTGGGATTTGCCAGTTCAATTTTCTAGCATAAAAGCTGAACACGAAGCAGTAAGAACAAAGGCGGGTCTGTTTGACGTTTCCCATATGGGTGAAGTGCTCGTTACAGGAGAAGAGGCTTTAACTTATTTACAGAAAATGATGACAAATGACGTCACGAAGTTGAAAGTTGGGCAAGCCCAATATACGGCAATGTGTTATGAAAATGGCGGAACAGTCGATGATTTACTAATTTATAAACGAGCAGAAAACAATTATTTACTCGTTGTAAACGCATCGAACTTGGAAAAAGATCTTGAATGGATGAAAAAGCAAAAAACTGAAAATGTCACGATTGAAGACAAGTCAGATGAATACGCTTTACTCGCATTACAAGGTCCAAAAGCAGAGTCAATTCTCCAAACGCTAACTGAAGAACCTTTAAATGACATTAAATTCTTTAGATTTAAAGAAGGAGTACAAATATCGGGTCAATCTGTACTCATTTCACGTACAGGGTATACAGGAGAAAATGGTTTTGAAATCTATGGTTCACCCGAAGCAATTGTTAAATTATGGGATGAGCTTTTAAAAGCAGGAGAAAGTGAAGGACTTGTACCAGCAGGACTTGGTGCACGTGACACACTCCGTTTTGAAGCAGGTCTCCCGTTATATGGTCAAGAATTATCTGAAGACATTACACCGCTTGAAGCAGGCCTTGGTTTTGTAGTGAAATTAAATAAAGAAGCTGATTTTCTCGGCAAAGCAGCACTTCAGAAGCAAAAAGACGAAGGGGTTCCGAGAAAACTTGTAGGTCTTGAAATGATTGACAAAGGGATTCCACGCACAGGTTATCCAGTTCTATTAAATGATGAAAAAATTGGTGAAGTGACAACAGGCACACAATCACCAACATTAAATAAAAATATTGGCTTTGCGCTCATTCAATCATCACATGCTAAAATCGGTCAAGAAGTCATCGTTCAAGTTAGAAAGCGTCAGTTGAAAGCTGTTATTGTTAAAACGCCATTTTACAAGCGATAATTGAAAAAATATAGATAATTTCAAAATAGATTGTCTAAAGATAGATTAAGAGCCATGAATAATACGATAAAAGGGGATTAGAAGACATGAAGCATCGTTACATACCAATGACAGAAACAGATCGCAAAGAAATGCTAGAAACCATTGGTGTTTCAAGTGTTGATGAATTATTTGAAGCGATACCTGAAGCAGTTCGTTTTAAAGGTGATTATAATATTAAAAAAGCGAAATCTGAATCAGCACTTACCAAAGAGTTAATGCAATTAGCGGCTAAAAATGCTGATACAACGCGCTATGCTTCTTTTCTAGGTGCGGGTGTTTATGATCACTATAAACCAATTATTGTCGACCATGTGATTTCACGTTCTGAATTTTACACGGCATATACACCTTATCAGCCAGAATTTTCTCAAGGAGAGCTTCAAGCAATCTTTGAATTCCAAACGATGATTTGTGAGCTAACAGGCATGGACATTTCAAACTCTTCCATGTATGACGGAGGCACGTCTTTAGCGGAAGCAGCGATGTTAGCAGCGGGTCATACAAAGCGAAAGAAAATCTTAATATCAGAAACTGTTCATCCTGAAGCGATTGATACGGTCAAAACATACGCAAAGGGGCAATCAGTAGAAGTTGTGACGATTCCACGAAAAGATGGAGTTACAGATATCGAAAAATTAGAATCATTAATGGATGATTCAACGGCAGCAGTACTCGTTCAATATCCAAACTTCTTCGGCCAAATTGAAGATATTGAAAAAATGGGGGAAATTACACACGCTGCGAAAGGCTTGTTCGTTGTATCTTCGAATCCACTTGCACTCGGAATTTTAACACCACCTGGAAAATTAGGTGCAGATATTGCAGTTGGAGATGCGCAACCATTTGGTGTTCCGGAAGCATTTGGTGGTCCGCATATTGGCTATTTCGCAGTTACGAAAAAGCTCATGCGTAAACTACCAGGTCGTCTCGTTGGAGAAACAGTCGATGAAGACGGAAAACGAGGTTACGTATTAACGTTACAAGCACGTGAACAACATATTCGTCGTGATAAAGCAACATCTAATATTTGTTCAAACCAAGCATTAATTGCATTAGCTGCATCGGTTGCGATGACAGGACTTGGAAAAGTGGGAACACAAGAAATGGCTTATCAAAATATCGTGAAAACACGTTATGCAAAAGAAGCATTTGAAAAAGAAGGATTTAACGTTCTATCGAATCAAGCGCACTTCAATGAAATTGTCGTTGATTTAAAAGTACCTGTGAAAGAAGTAAATGATTATTTATTCGAGCGTGAAATCATTGGCGGATATGATTTAGGACTCAAGTTTGGCGAATTAAAAAATCATGCATTAATTGCAGTGACTGAACAACGTACGAAAGAAGAAATTGATGCACTTGTTGAATATACAGCCCTTTGTGTGCAAGAAATGGAGGCCCTCAATGCATAAGGAAAAACAATCATTAATTTTTGAGATTACTAAAGAAGGTCGGATTGGGTATAGTTTACCAGAATTAGATGTTCCGGCAGTAGAACTTGATGACTTATTACCTGAAGGGTATAAACGTGAAGAACCAGCAGAACTCCCGGAAGTGTCAGAGCTTGATATTATGCGTCATTACACGGCATTATCAAACCGTAACCACGGCATTGACTCAGGGTTTTATCCACTTGGTTCTTGTACGATGAAATACAATCCGAAAATTAACGAATCGGTTGCGCGTTATCCAGGATTTGCGCATATTCACCCGCTTCAAGATGAGTCAACTGTACAAGGTGCAATGGAGTTAATGTATGATTTACAAACGCATTTAGAAGAAATTACAGGGATGGACTGCATGACACTTCAACCAGCTGCAGGTGCACATGGGGAGTGGACAGCACTTATGATGATTCGCGCATTCCATGAAGCAAATGGCGATCATCACCGTACGAAAGTGATTGTTCCAGACTCGGCACACGGAACGAACCCAGCTTCTGCAACAGTTGCAGGTTATGATACAGTCACAGTGAAAACGAATGAAAAAGGGCTTGTTGATTTAGAAGACTTAAAGAGTGTTGTAGGCGATGATACAGCAGCGCTTATGTTAACAAACCCAAATACATTAGGTTTATTTGAGGAAGATATCGTCGAAATGGCGAAAATCGTTCATGATGTCGGCGGAAAGCTTTATTATGATGGTGCGAACTTAAACGCTGTCATGGCGAAGTCACGTCCTGGCGATATGGGCTTTGACGCAGTACACTTAAACTTGCATAAAACATTTACAGGTCCACATGGTGGCGGCGGTCCAGGTTCGGGTCCGGTAGGTGTTCATAAAGATCTCATTCCATTTTTACCAAAACCAGTTTTAGTAAAAGAAGATGACGTCTTTAAGTTTGATTATGACCGTCCACAATCAATTGGTCGCGTGAAACCATTTTACGGTAATTTTGGGATTAACGTTCGTGCTTACACGTATATTCGTTCGATGGGTCCAGACGGACTTAAAGCGGCGACAGAATATGCAGTGCTTAACGCAAACTATATGATGCGTAAATTAGAGCCGCATTTTGAATTACCGTATAAACAACATTGTAAACATGAGTTTGTGATTTCGGGAAGTCGTCAGAAGAAGTTAGGCGTTCGTACTTTAGATATGGCGAAACGACTGTTAGATTTCGGGTTCCATCCGCCTACAGTTTATTTCCCGCTGAACGTTGAAGAAGGTATGATGATTGAACCAACAGAAACAGAGTCAAAAGAAACATTAGACTCGTTTATCGATGCGATGATTCAAATCGCAAAAGAAGTGGAAGAAGATCCAGAAGTTGTTCAAACAGCACCTCACACGACAGTTGTTAGTCGTTTAGATGAGACGAGAGCTGCGAGAAAACCAGTGCTACGTTATACAAAAGAATCATAAATAAAAACTCCCTCTAAGGTAAATAGACAAAAAGTCTGTTTCTCCTTAGTGGGATTTTTTTCTTTAAACAACCTATCCAAAGTTGCTAGATTTAAAAAATAAAGCGCTTTGTTGCACTGGCTTCCAAAGAGAAAGTCAGTGTTCGAGTTTACTTAAATATAAGACAATTGAATTAACAAAAAAGTGAAAAGACATTGACAGTTTTAAGAAAGGTGTTATGATTAGTCTAATTCCTACTAAACGGATAAGGATTAAAAAGATTAAAAGTGGCGCTTGAATAAAGGAGAGAGCAGAATATGAAACGTTTATTTATAAAAACGAAACAACAGAAATTATGGTTGGAAAAGCTTTATCACTTGGAAGAAAGTTTTAAACAATCAGCAGAAAAGACAGATGCATTAGCTGTTTTTCCAAAAGATAATATTCAGCAGCTTGTGAATATAGGCTATTCACAAATTACTTTACCAAAGCATTACGGCGGCGAAGGGTTATCAATTTATGAGATGGTTCTTTTTCAAGAAACGCTTGCGAGTTTTGATAGTAATACTGCACTATCGATTGGTTGGCATTTAGGGGTTGTTGGCGATCTGTATGAACAGAAACTCTGGAAAGAAGAGGCGCTAGTAGATTATGCAATCGAAATTACAAAGGGCGCACTTGTTAATCGTTCGGTGAGTGAAAAGATTACAGGAAGTCCGACAAGGGGCGGAAAGCCAGGAACACAAGCAGTGAAAAAAGATGGGCATTGGGTATTAAATGGGCGAAAATCATTTACAACAGCTGCCCCTGTTTTAACCCATTTTTTAACGTCGGCTTGGATTGAAGAGAAAGACAGGATTGGTTTTTTTCTTCTCGATCGTAACTTACAAGGATTATCTATTGATGAAACATGGGATGTCATTGCGATGCGCGGTACTGGAAGTCATGATTTAGTATTGGAAAATGTTGTAGTAGACGAAACGCAACTCGTCGAATTGCCAAATAAAAAAAATGGGAAGTTTAACGGTTGGATTCTTCATATTCCGGCTTGCTATCTCGGAATTGCTCAAGCGGCGCGAGATTACGCGGTTCACTTTGCAAGTTATTACACACCGAATAGTTTAAAAGAGCCAATCGGTCATTTGCCAAACGTCCAGCAGAAAATTGGGAAGATGGATTTACTCTTAACGCAAGCAAGGCATCTTATTTATAGCGTTGCGGAAGCTGCTGATGATAAAGTGCGTAAAAATTTACTAACAAATGAAGTCGCTGTTGCGAAATATACAGTGACTAATTATGCCATTGAAATTGTTGACCTTGCGATGCGTCTTGTAGGCGCACAAAGTTTAGGACGAAAAAATCCATTGCAACGGCATTACCGAGATGTCCGTGCTGGATTACACAATCCACCAATGGATGATATGGTCATTCAGCAACTGGCAAAAACAGCTATTGAACGAGAAGAAAATAAAAGTATCATACTCACATAAGTGATACAGGGGGCAAGTCATTGAGAACGAAGAATCGGTATAGTGAGCGATGTTGCCAGTAATTGAAAATACGAGCAAAACAAATGATAAAGGGGATATTGAATCATGAGGATATTAGAAAATGTAAAACGAAGTGTGCTATTTGTTATTGTAGCAATATTTTTGGTTGGTTGTAATACAGGAGAAGACGGCAGTGCAAAGGCAGAAGATGAAGACGGCGTTCGGAAAGTAAAAATTGCTTACGTCCAATCAGGAAAGCCAATGACGTATACAGATGAAAACGGAGAGGCTAAAGGGTATGACGTGGAAGTGTTAAAAGCAGTTGAAGAACGATTGCCGCAATATGAATTTGAGTTTGTCGGCACCTCTGATGATGATTTATTAATTGGAGTTGAGCAAGGAAAATACCAAGTTGGTGTCAAAAATGCATTTTGGTCAGAAGAACGAACAGAAAAATTCATTTATCCAAAAGAATTTATTGGGTTAAGTAGTACGGGGCTTGTCGTAAAAAAAGAAAACGCATCAATTAAAAACTTACAGGACTTAGCTTCAGCAAACTTTTCACTCGCACCAATTGCCGCAAACAATGGGCAGTATGCAGTTGTTGCAGAGTACAATGAAAAAAATCCAGACAACCAAGTAGACTTAAATGCAAGCGATACATTTTCAGTTGATGTCGTACAGTGGGTAAATGAAGGGCGTGTAGACGGTGCTATTATTATAGAAGGGAAGTATAATCGTCAAGTGACAGATAAAGACGGACCGTATCACCATTTAAAAGACGATGTTGTATATAACGAGTTCGCAGTGATTCAAACATGGCCTTTATTTAATAAAAAAGAGCAACAGTTTGCAGATGACTTTGATGCAGCGTTAAAACAAGTAAAAGAAGAAGGTATTCCAAATCGTTTAAGTGAAAAGCATTACGGCAGGGATCTCTTTGAATTGCTAGATGATGCACAAAAATAATCTGGGGAAATTGTAAGAGGGAGGGGTTATATGGAAAAGTATTTTGATGTGTCTTATCTTTGGGAGGCGTTTCCAGTGCTCCTTCCTTTTTTAAAAGTGACATTTCTTGTAGTAGGTGTTTCAGTGTTGTTGGGGACGGGATTTGGCATTTTATTGACCATGGCGAAGGTTGGAAGTAGTAAAATTCTTCGAAAGCTTGCGAACGGCTATACGACCGTCTTGAGGTGTACACCTTCTATTATATTGTTATTTTTAGTGTATTATGGTGTGCCTGCGATCGGTGCTCAGTTTGGTTTAGATTTAAATCAAGTTGACAAAATTGTTTTTGTCATTACTGCCTTCACACTGCAATTTGCGGCAATTATGTCGGAAGTTGTACGATCCGCCTATGAATCGATCGATAAAGGGCAATATGAAGCGGGTGTGAGTGTGGGATTAAGCGCTTTTCAAGTGTACAGGCGAATTATCGTCCCGCAAGCATTGGTCGTTGCGATTCCAAACTTTGGAAATGCATTAATCGCTTTATTTCAAGAAGGTGCGCTTGCGTATACAATTGGACTCATTGATGTTGTGGGGAAAGCAGAACTCATTATCGCGTCAAATTACGATACGCATGCATTAGAAGTTTACCTTGCACTTGCGGTAATTTACTGGGTATTATCGATTTTGATTGAACAATTTTTCTTAAAGATAGAAAAAGTGGTCGGAAAAGGAAAGCGCTCAATGCAAACGGTTTGAGGGAGGGGGAGAAGATATGGCGGAAGGGTTAAATATTTCATTTTTATGGGAAGCTTTTTTCATTGCATTATCCGGCGTGCCAATTACATTGCTCGTGACAATTGTCGCATTAGTGATTGCATTGCCCACAGGATTCATACTCGCATTATCCAGGTTTTATCGTATCCCACTCTTACGTCAAATTGCTAGTGTTTATATTTCATTTGTAAGAGGGACGCCAATTATTGTTCAGATTTTTATTATATATAGTAGTATTCCATTGATGCTCGATATTCTTTTTAAAAAATATAATATTGGAATAAATATTTATGAGATTCATCCGATTTGGTATGCGTTTATTGTTTTTTCCTTTAATACGACTGCGATTTTAATCGAAGTCTTTCGCTCCGCTTTACAATCGATTGATCAAGGACAATATGAAGCAGCACAATCCATCGGTTTAACGAGTGTGCAAGCGTATCGAAGAATCATCATTCCACAATTACTCGTTGTTGCGATGCCGAATTTATGTACAGCAACAGTTAATTTAATTAAAGCTACGTCTTTAGGGTATGCATTTTCATTACAAGAAATTACGTTACGGACGAAGGTAGCCGCAAATATGAATTACAACTACATCGAGGCGTATCTCGCTATTTTTATCGTTTATTTACTATTATGTAGCGCAGTAGAATATGGATTTAAGGTATATGAAAACCGGTTAGCGAGATATCAATTGAGAATGGCTTGAAAGGGAGAAGTGAGCGATGTTAGAAGTTTCGGATGTGCATAAGTCATTTGGGGAAAATGACGTATTAAAAGGGGTTCACATACAAGTCGACAAAGGAGACGTTGTCGTTATTTTAGGGCCGAGTGGTTCTGGGAAAACAACGCTATTAAGATGTATTAATTTTTTAGAAAAGGCAGATCGCGGGAAACTCGCATTACATGACACGTCATTACCGCTAAATACAGCGTCTAAAAAAGAAATTCATAAAGTAAGACAAAGCGTCGCATTCGTTTTTCAAAATTATAATTTATTTCATCATAAAACGGCTTTAGAAAATGTGACAGAAGGCTTAATCATTGGGCGGAAAGTTGCGAAGAAAGAAGCGGAAAAAATCGGGAGAGAAGCGTTAACGAAAGTTGGTCTTTCCGATAAATATGACGCCTTTCCAAATCAATTATCAGGTGGACAACAACAGCGCGTAGGTATTGCACGGGCAGTTGCATTGAGTCCAGATATTATTTTATTTGACGAACCAACTTCAGCACTCGATCCTGAGTTAGTCGATGAAGTGCTAGGTGTGATGAAAAATATTGCTGAAGAAGGAACGACGATGATTGTGGTGACACATGAAATGTCTTTCGCGAAAGATGTGGCGAACAAAGTCATTTTTATGGATGGTGGCGTTGTTGTAGAAGAAGGAACTGCTGAAGAGATATTTAAGAAGCCGAAAAAAGAAAGAACACGGCAGTTTTTACGAAGAGTGCTCCCGGAAGAGTATATTTATTCGATCTGAGATTGGAAAATCCTTTCAATTTCCCATACGCATCCGAATTAAAATATGTTATACTGGATTTAGTATCAGGTACTAACAATAGGTGTAACTTAAATGGAGGCTATTATGGTAGATTTATTAAATTTAAAAGAAAAAAATATTGTCGTAATGGGTGTTGCAAATCAACGAAGTTTAGCATGGGGTGTTGCAAAATCCCTTCAAAAAGCAGGCGTGAACTTAATCTTCACTTATCGTAAAGAACGTTCAATGGCGCGTATTGAAAAGCTATTAAGTGAACATGAGTTTGAAGCACGAATGATTGTCCAGTGTGATGTCAATGAAGATGAAAGCATTGAGAAAGCATTTCAAGAAATTGGAGAAGAAGTTGGAACGATTCATGGGATTGTTCATTCACTTGCTTTTGCGAATGCAGAAGATTTACGTGCAGACTTTGTAGAAACGTCTCGCGATGGCTTTGCGTTTGCACAAGATACAAGTGCATATTCACTTGTGGCAGTAGCAAAATATGCGCGACCTTATATGACAGAAGGCGGAAGCATTACAACGATGAGTTATTTAGGGGCTGAACGTGTCTTAGATGGTTATAATGTTATGGGTGTAGCGAAGGCAGCATTAGAAGCGTCAGTTCGCTATTTAGCGAATGATCTCGGGGAAGATGGCATACGTGTCAATGCAATTTCCGCAGGTGCCGTTCGTACGTTATCTGCAAAAGGTGTTCCATCATTTAATAAAATCCTCAATACAATTGAAGAAACTGCACCACTTAAACGTAATATTACACAAGAAGAAGTTGGCAATATGACGCTTGCGATGATCAGTGATTTATCAAGCGGTGTAACAGGAGAAATTGTTTACGTAGATGGCGGTTATCATATTATGGGATAAAGAAATCGAGCGTGTCTAACCACACGCTCGATTTTTTAATAATGAAAAATTGAAATATCCCTCACTTAACACCGATCATTTAAATGAGGGATATTTTCAGTTATGCTGTTGTTTTCCTAAATATTGTAAAAGTGTATCTTTTGCAACTGCAAGATTTCGTATAATATGCGCACGAACTTCTTTTTCAACTTCATTAGCGTCGCCTTCTTTAACCAGTTCAAAGATTTTCTCATGTTCTCGTACAGGCGCAAGCGGGCTATACTCAGGATTCATATATCCGCTTAGTCTTCGGTAACGTTCAATTTGTCCATCGAGTTGTTCCATGAGGCGCTTTACTGTCCGGTTTTTACTTAAAGAATAGAGAACAGCGTGAAATTCACTTCCGTATGAAACGGTATGCTCAATTCTATTTTGTTCGGCAGCGAATTTCATAAGCACTAAAAGATCTTCTAACTTTTGTAGTTTTTCAACGTTCATATTGAGCGTTGCTTCTCTAGCCATCAGTCCTTCTAATACTTCTCTCGCTTTATAAACTTCCTCAATCTCTTCTACAGTAATAGGCGCTACATGCATTCTCCCGTTCGGCTGTTTAATAATTAGACCTTCGAGTTCTAGTCTATATAGAGCTTGACGAAGAGGTGTTCGACTTACACTTAACGTTGTCGAAAGTTCTTCTTCGATTAAAATACGATCAGGCTCATAAGCTAGTTTAATAATCTTTTGCTTTATTTCGTGATAGGCGATATCACTTGCAGATTGTCTTTTTGTTTTAGGTAAATGAGTCATTTGAAAAATCCTTTCGGAATCATTCTTGAATGAATTGTTGCATAACGGATGGTAAAATGCCACCATTCATATAATATTCAACTTCAACAAGGCTATCCAATCTGACAATGACATCAAATTTTTGTGTATCTCCATTTGAATGAGTCACCACTACTGTAGCTGTCTGGCCAGGTTTAGGAGTAGAATCTATTCCTATAATATCATATTGTTCTGTTCCATTCAGTTTAAACTGTTCTCTACCTTCACCAGATTTAAATTGAAGGGGAAGTACACCCATTCCAACAAGATTATTTCGATGGATTCTTTCAAAACTTTGGGCCAGCACTGCTTTGACACCTAATAAAGCAGTTCCTTTAGCCGCCCAATCTCTCGAACTACCTGTCCCGTATTCTTTTCCTGCGATGACAAGTAAATTTCGATCATTTTCTTGATATTTGATAGCTGCATCGTAAATAGGCATGATGTCATCTGTCGGTAAATATTTCGTAAAGCCGCCTTCAATGCCATCTGCAAGTTGATTGCGTAATCGAACGTTTGCGAAAGTTCCTCTCATCATGACATGGTGATTTCCGCGTCTAGATCCATATGAGTTAAAATCTCTTGGAGAAATGCCTTGTTCTTTTAAGTATAACCCAGCAGGTGTTTTCAACCCAATCTGACCTACAGGAGAAATATGGTCTGTTGTAATCGAGTCGCCTAAAAGTAATAAAACATTCATTTCTTTTAAATTTTCCGCGAACTGTTCATTATCATTTTCTGCTTTGAAAAATGGTGCTTCTTGAATATATGAAGACTTTGGATCCCATTCATACATTGGTCCAGTAGGTGCATTAATTTTGTCCCAACGCTCATTTTCAAATAAATGTTTATACTGTTCTTTAAATAAATTAGAATGAACAGTTTCAGCGATGACAGTTTCGATTTCAGACGGGGAAGGCCAAATATCTCGTAAGAAAATATCTTTTCCATCTGCATTTGTTTGGATTGGTTCGGTTGTTAAATCTTTTTGTACAGTACCTGCCAGTGCATAAGCAACGACAAGAGGTGGAGAAGCTAAATAATTCGCTTTAATCAGTGGATGTACACGACCTTCAAAATTTCGATTTCCACTTAAAACAGAAGAAACGACTAAATTATCTTCATTAATCGCGTGCTCAACTTCTTCAGAAAGAGGACCTGTATTTCCGCAACAAGCACCACAACCATAACCGTCAATATAAAATCCAAGTTTCTCCAAATAGGCAAGTAAACCTGAATCTTGCAGGTATTTTGTAACGACTGTCGAACCAGGCGTTATACTTGTTTTAACATACGAAGGTGGAATCATGCCCGCTTGTACGGCTTTTTTGGCTAATAATCCAGCACCAATCATCACGTGAGGATTAGAGGTATTCGTACAACTTGTAATTGCCGCTAACACAATATCTCCAGTTGTAAGTTCCTCTTTGGATTCTTTTAATGTGCTAGAACGACGGATTTCTTCTGATGGCAACTGATAACCACGTTCTTCAATTGGTTTTGAAATAGACTTGATAAATTCTTCTTTCATAGCGGAGAGTTGTACCTTATCTTGCGGTCTTTTAGGACCTGCTAATGTCGGTTCAATAGTAGAAAGATCGATTTTAAGCACATCTGTAAAGTTCGGCGCCGCAGTGTCATCTGTTCGGAATAAACCTTGTGCTTGATGGTATGCTTTAGAAAGATCAACGAATTCATCTCTTCCTGTAAAAGATAAATAGTCCATTGTGACATCATCGGTTGGGAAGAAGGACATGGTTGCTCCGTATTCAGGCGCCATATTTGCAATCGTCGCTCGGTCGGCTAAAGAAATTTCGCTTAATGAAGGGCCGAAAAACTCAACGAACTTACCAACGACACCTTTTTTACGCAGTTTATTCGTGATAATAAGTGCTAAATCTGTAGCGGTTGCGCCTTCAGGCAACTTCCCAACGAGCTTCACTCCGACCACTTCAGGAACTACAAAATAGAGTGGATGGCCGAGCATAGCAGCTTCGGCTTCGATTCCACCAACACCCCAACCAATCGTTCCAAGTCCATTAATCATTGGCGTGTGTGAATCTGTCCCAACTAATGTGTCGAGAAAAACTTCGGAACGATCATTTTTTTTAGCAGTCATAACAGATGTACCGAGATGCTCTAAGTTTACTTGGTGAACAATCCCAGAAGCGGGAGGGACGACTCTGAAATTATCGAAAGCTTGCTGTGCCCAACGTACAAAACGATAGCGTTCGGCATTTCTTTCATATTCAAGTTGAAGATTCAGATCAAAAGAAGCCCGACTTCCAGATGAGTCCGTAATTACTGAATGATCGACGACTAAGTCAACAGGAATTTTCGGATTCACTTTTTTGATATCTGTTTTAGTCATGGAAATAGCACTTCTTAATGCAGCTAAGTCAACAATTGCGGGAACGCCTGTGAAGTCTTGTAAAACAATTCGAGCCGGCTTGAAAGGAACTTCTTTGCCACTGAATTGTGTTGTTTCCCAGTTTGCGAGCAATTGAATATGCTCGTCTGTAATATATTTCCCATCAAATTGGCGGACAGCACTTTCTAGTAAAGCTTTAATCGAGAAAGGTAAGGTAGAAACCTTACCAATCCCTTGCTCTTCAAGTTGCTGCAAATCATGGAAGTAATATGTTTGATCCCCTACATGTAAAGGGGCTAACTTATCATTTGTCATAACAGAAGAACCCATTTGTATCCCTCACTTAACGATATTAGTTTAAAACAGTTTTTGCGATTGTTGAATCTAAGTCTTCGTATTCAAAGTATTTTAATGTTTCATAGAGTTCTTTTCGGGTTTGCATTTGTTCTACAGCTTCTTTTTGAGAACCCGTTTCTTTTATTAAACGATAAACGCCTTCGATCGCTTTTGAGGCAATGCGAAGTGAAGTAACAGGGTAAATCACCATTTTATAACCCCATTCTTCAAATTGCTGGGCAGAAAAATAAGGCGTTTGGCCAAATTCAGTCATATTTGCTAAAAGCGGGGCATCCACTTCTTTTGCAAACTGTTTAAATTCATCTTCAGTTTGTAAAGCCTCTGGGAAAATGGCATCTGCACCAGCTTCGATATAAGCTTTTGCACGTTCAACTGCCGCATCAAATCCTTCGACGCTTTTTGCATCTGTTCGTGCAACGATGACAATATCTGGACTTGCTTTACGCGCAGCGAGAATTTTTTCAACCATATCTTCTGTAGAAACAAGTTTTTTCCCGTTTAAATGACCACATTTTTTAGGAAGGTCTTGGTCTTCCATTTGAATCGCAGCAACGCCCGCGTCTAACAGTTCTTGTACCGTTCGCGTAACATTTAAAACGCTACCAAAACCTGTATCAATATCAACTAATATTGGTAGACCTGTCGCACGTGTAATTTCTCTAGAACGATCGGCTAATTCCGTCAGTGTAATTAAGCCTAAATCAGGAAGACCTAAACTAGCGGAAAACGCGGCCCCTGAAAGATAAAGTGTGTTAAATCCTTGTTCTTTTGCCAGAAGTGCAGCCATTGCATCATGTGCACCAGGAATTTGAATAATCCCTTCATCTGAATCCAGTAATGCTCTTAATTGTGTAATCGGATGTTCTTCTTCGTTTCGAACTAACCAACTCATACTTCAACACCTGCTTTCATTTCAAATGCAGCAACAACATCTTTAAAGTCTGTTAAATTTTCTAGTTCTTGAAGAACTTGTAGACCATCACTTTGTTGTTCTTCTGTAATAAATTTCTTCGTAAGTTTCTTGAATTTGTCTTCGATTTGTTTATTAGAAAATGGATTTCCACTATGACCAGCAGGGTGCTTAACAATTTCCGATAGTTGAGTGCCATCTTTTAAAGTAAGCGTAATACGGTTTGGATTCCCATCCGGATAGCCAGCGTTCATTTCATCTGTCACGTCGATCGTCATGAGCTTGTCAATACGTGTAATGGTATCTTGCACAGCTAGACGTTCCGGGGAGAAAGTGTCGATGGTAATTTCTCCATCTTCTAATGTAGCCATGACAATATATGGTAATGAGTGGTCTGCTGTTTCGCGTGTTTCAGGTGCCCATTTTTGTTCATCTTTCGCCAAAATATCGTAAGCCATTTGGAACGTTTCGACGTGGATCTTTGCAATATCATCAACAGAATCGATTTGTTTGTATAAAGAAAGAGCAGCTTCAATCGCACTTTGTGTCATGTATTCAACAGCCCAGTTTTTCACATAAGTTTTTAGAATACCTTCAGGGCTTTTGTTATCTTTGAACTTTGCTGTGAGTTCTTCAACTGGTAATTTCCGATCTAACATTTGATAGTTCATGCCCATCGTTCCTTCGAAAGGTTCATAAGGTCCTTTCATCCCACATTCCGCAAGTTGAAGTGCAAAAACAGCGTTACGCGCAGCATTTGCAGCAGCAGCAGCTTTCCACATGGAAATTTCTCCGTTACGAGTTTGACGCATTGAAGCATGAGGAACGATTGCTAAAGCTAAAGCTTGTTCAGTCTGCTCCGGTGTGAAGTCTAGTAAGTTCGCACCGCCTACAACTGTAGAAACTGTAATATAGTTGACATGGTCCCATCCGTTTGACTTTAAACTTGCAGCGTCACAGAAATTAACACCAACTTCATAAGCAGTTGCAACAGCAGAAATCAGTTTTTTTCCAGATAAATTTCGTTCTTCTGCAAGTGCGAATAAAGGTGCAATCACGTCACTTGGGTGTAGAGGTTCAACGGATAAATACGTATCATTATAATCTAAGTAGCGAATTGCTGTTCCGTTAGCAAATGTCGCATAATCGACAGCCACTTTTTTATTCGTTCCAATGAGTGTTGCACCATTTTCTTTCTCGTAATGTGTTGCAAGTTTACGAGCGGCAGTTGATGCATCGAATTCATAACCTGACATGAGACATGCGAATGTATCGATCACTCTTCTTTTTACTTCTGCAATAACGGGTTGTGATAATGTTTCATAAGATACCTCTGTAGCAAATTTAGCTAATGAATTTGTAATACGATCTGACATAATGAAACTCCTCCTCTAATAATAAAAAACCTATTATTTAAATGATTAATTTATATTTATAAATGCATATTGAATAAAATTATTTCGGAATATATAAATCTCCAGACATAATCTTGCGAGCTGTACGGTCTAATCCAACATATTCAACGCCTTTTCCGTCTTTTGTTAATTGAACCCGGACTTCTGCAATGCCGTCTGGGTGCCCGATTTTAATGATTTGTTCTCCGTGAACTTGCTTAGTTTGTAATTGTTGGTTCGGAATTGTTTCTGGTAAAAGAGTCGAACCTGCCAAATTATATAAGCCGCTTCCCGCAAAAGTTCGATGGAATTTTTTCATAGAGACCATTTTAGCCGCAATATCAATTTCATCTTTACTAATTTCTCTCCCAGATGTTGTTACATAGTCATGGGGAGGGGAAACGAGTGCAATTTTGGGAATCGCTTGTGTTTCTTTCGCTTCTTCCCTAGTAGTTGTTAAACCTGATTGGTAAGAGGCTTCACATCGAATCGTCTCTAGTTGATTTAAAAGCGTTTCGTTCGTTGATAAATCGGAAAATAGATCTTCTACTTGTAAACCGAGCGATTCTGTAGATAAATAAACGAATGGATTGACAATATCAACGATAGATACATCAAACTGTTGATCATTTATGGTGATTGGATGTATAGGACCTAAAGGTAAAGTGCTCCCTAATTTTCCACCGCCAGGAGATAAAATCTCTACTTGATGTTTCGCACCTGGTAATGCAAGTCCCGCCATCGCATAAGTTCCAGCTGTTTTGACATTTCCATTTTCTAGTGGAACTTTTAGTCGAATGACTTTTCCTATGTTTGTGTTATAAGCTTTTATCGTACATAGATTGTTTGATGATGTAGGTGTAACAAACTTCTCTTCGATTGCATAAGCGCCTACAGCAGCCATTAAATTTCCACAAGTGCCGCTTGAATCTACTATTTCTTCACCAATCCCGATTTGATAAAACGTATAATCGATGTCTGCTTCATCTATAGAAGGAGGGCCAATGACGACAACTTTACTCGAGTGTGAGGTTCCGCTTCCTAATCCATTAATTTGAGAAGGATTATAAGCATCGATGCCATGTAAAAAGACTTGATGCATATCTATCTCACTTGGAGGTAAATCACTTACATTGAAAAACAAACCTCTACTCGTTCCTCCTCTGTAAACTGTGCAAGGGACTGTATATTGATCCATCAAATTCACCTCTCTTTCAACATATGTATAATTGTATACAAAAATACATACACTTGCAACAATAATTAGAAAATAATGTCTTTTCAGTACTAAGCAATATGAATATATACTATAGAAGCAGATTACTAGTATGAAGTTCAAAAGTGAAGTTTGAAATAATAAAATAGTTGCAAAATTCAAAAGCGTGTGCTAAAGTCATTTTTAGAATTTAATGTGTGAAAACTTCGGTCGAGATCGTCAGAGGATAGAATGATTTTCTGGTGAACTATAAAGCTTATAAAAATTAAATACTGTCCCACAATTGAACGGTATGAAGGGTTTCTATATAAAATTAGGGGAAATAGAAGTGTTCAAATCGTAAGGACGAGAAGCTAGAAATCAGCCGATTTACTCATCACATATTAAATTTTAAAAGGGGGAGATGTACGTAAATATATGTGCTAATTAAATTTGTTTAGTTTATGAAACTCGAACAAATTTAATTGTCTTTGGAGAAGTTATGTAAATGATTCACCAGAGATAAAAAGTTTATCATTTTGAAACGGTAGGACAGTAGATTAGAAGTAAATTTAGTGTATATGTGTGTGTTGATAAGACTCGATTTTTGACTACAGAAACATTCTTGAAAGTAAAAAGATTTTCACAAAGGGAGAAATCTGATAAAAGAAAGGGATGGGTATTTATGGTCAAAGCAAATGCGTTCTTACCGGGGTTAGAAGGAGTTATTGCTGCTGAAACAGCAATTTCTTTACTAGACACAGATTTAGGTCAAATCATTATTAAGGGGCATGATTTGATTCAACTATCTACTCAAAATGATTACTTAGATATCGTTCATTTGTTATTGGAAGGTAGTTTGCCTACGGAAGCTGAAAGAAAAGCAAGTGAAGCAAAACTGAA
This sequence comes from Sporosarcina sp., assembly GCA_026169375.1. Taxonomy (GTDB): domain Bacteria; phylum Bacillota; class Bacilli; order Bacillales_A; family Planococcaceae; genus Sporosarcina. The sequence goes on from JAPFCR010000038.1 coordinate 18,620, forward strand.
AAGCGGATATGAAGTTCCTGAAGGAGTAACAACGATCTTACGCGCTTTACCGAAAAACACACATCCAATGGACGCATTAAGAACAGGGATTTCAGCTCTTGGTGGATACGACGCGGTACTTGACGACCGAGCGACAAGTGTGAATAAAAAACGAGCTTATGAAGTGCTAGGAAAAATTCCGAACGTTGTCGCGAATAGTTACCGGATTTTAAACGAGCAAGAAACAGTGAGCCCACTAGAAGAATTATCTTATAGTGGAAACTTTTTATATATGATCACGGGGAAAAAGCCGACAGAATTAGAAGAGAGAATTTTCGACCAATCTCTCTTACTTTATAGTGAACATGAGATGCCTAACTCTACGTTTACAGCGAGAGTGATTGCTTCTACACAATCTGATATGTACGGAGCTTTAATGGGGGCGGTAGCTTCACTAAAAGGAAATTTACACGGCGGCGCAAATGAAGCAGTTATGCATATGTTGTTAGAAGCGAAGACAGTAGAAGGATTTGAAGAAATGCTCAAAAGCCGTTTAGCAAATAAAGAGAAAATCATGGGATTCGGCCACCGCGTTTATATGAGAAAGATGGATCCACGTGCACTCATTATGAAAGAAGCGTTGAAAGAATTATGTGATTTAAAAGGAGATCAAAGCCTGTATGAAATGTGCGAAGCAGGAGAGCGTTTAATGGAACAAGAAAAAGGATTATATCCAAACTTAGACTATTACGCTGCGCCAGTTTACTGGATGTTAGGTGTTCCGATTCCACTTTATACACCGATTTTCTTTGCTGCTAGAACGATAGGTTTATGTGCACATATTATTGAACAACATGATAATAACCGTCTATTCCGCCCGCGGGTAGAATATACTGGTGATCGTCCTGCACTTTAACTTGATTCAGAGAATCCCGCCACTTCTATAAGTGGCGGGATGAATGCCGAAAAGGTACTTTCAATCAGAGGGAGTTCAAAATCCCGACGCCATCACGCTGAGGTGTGATTGATTTAGACAATAAAATTGAGCAAACTTCTATTTATGAACACAATTGATTGAGCGGTCATTCAGTCAATTGTGTTTCATCAGTTCTTTGAAAATGGAGGGTGAAGATAATGAAAACGACAGATAAAAGGCAAGATGAGGTTACGGGAAAATCTTCTTGTTCCTACGTTTACTTTACACCAGAGGATTTTCAAGCCGAAGAAGAGATGATTGCTAAAACAACCGAGCAATTTGTAGAATACGTGAAGAAAAAACAAGCTGAATCAACAGGCAATGAAGTTATTCGCCATTTGTTTAAAGAAGCTGGAGCAACAGGACTTTTAGGTGTAGAAGTTGAAGAAGAGCATGACGGATTAAATTTAGGGAAAAAATTTTCAGGTCTTGTTGCTGAAAAAATGGGGGCGGCAGGATCTTTTAGTGTTTCTTTTAATATTCATGTAGGGGTAGGCACTTTACCTTATGTGTTTTGGGGAACGAAGGCACAAAAGAAAAAATACTTACCTAAATTAGTGAGTGGAGAATGGATTGGTGCATATGCATTAACTGAACCGAATGCAGGGTCAGATGCATTAAATATGAAGACGACTGCAGTTCAGCCAGATGACGGGGAAAATTGGATATTAAATGGTGAAAAACAATGGATTACAAATGCTGGAGTGGCAAATTGTTTTGTTGTTTTTGCGCGAACAGAAAAAGGCATTACAGCGTTTATTGTTGACCGAACGTCACAAGGTGTTTCTGTTGGACCAGAAGAAAAAAAGATGGGGATCAATGACTCTTCAACAGCGACATTAGTATTAGAAGATGTCACTGTTCCATCTGAAAACATTCTTGGTGAAATTGGAAAAGGCCATTATATTGCACTCAATTTGTTAAATATGGCGCGACTAAAACTTGCTTTATCCAATGTGGGTGCTTCAAAGCGTGCACTGCAACTAGCAACTGAATATGCAACTGAACGAAAACAATTTACAAAAGAATTAGCTGAATTCACAATGATTCAAGAAAAAATAGCCAATATGACAATAGGCATATACGGTGCAGAAAGTGCAGTATATCGCACATCAGGTTTACTAGACGATGCGTTAGATTCCATTCAACCACCAGAAGAAATAAAGGATGTCATCGCAAGCTTTATGGCTGATTGTGCAATTAATAAAGTAAATAGTTCCGAAGTGTTAGACTATGTAGTCGATGAAGCTGTTCAAATTCATGGTGGTTACGGTTATATGCAAGAATATGAAGTAGAAAACTTATACCGTGACGCGCGAATTAACAGAATCTTCGAAGGAACAAATGAAATTAATCGTCTTGCAATCGCAAAAGGATTGTTAAAGAAATCCCCGTACCAAGAAGAATCTCTTACACAAATAGAGAAGCTACAAGATGCACATCAATACTTGATACAGGCAAAACATTTATATAATGAAGCTTTTAAAGTATTACCAGAATCTTTTAAAGAAAAAATGGATGACGAACAAGAGTACTTCAGGTTATTAGCTGATATGTCTAGTAAAATCTATATTATGGAATCTGTTTTTGGTAGAACCCAAAAAGCGGTCATTAAAAATGGTAAGGAAAATGAAACGTTGAAATTATGCATTACAGATGTTTTATGTGAAGAGCATTTTAATCATATCAAGCAAAATGCATTGTTATTGATCACAAATGTGATAACGGATGAAGCAGCATGTAAAGACTTACTTGCTAAAATTGAAAAAGTATCTGTTCCACTATCGCGTAATTTCTTTTTAAAGAAAAGACGCATTGCGAAAAGTATTATTAATAGCCGTAAATATAATGTTTAACATAAAACAATTGTTCAAGTGAAAGTCTCTGTTCATAAAATAAATCAAAAGTCGAACCCTCATCAATAGGATTCGACTTTTTGTTGTTCTATTTTACTCTTTGAAAAAACGATGAACAAGTTCATTTGGAACGTCTTCTAAGGTGGCGTATTGGTAATTAGGTTGATGATCTTTATCAATAATAACTGAACGAACGCCTTCAAAAAAATCAGGATGCTTCATAAAGTTTTTTGCAAGCGTTAAATCTGTCGCAAGGCAAGATGCTAACGATTCCTGCTCGCTGTTAATCAGATGCTTTAAAGTTACTTTTAGTGAGACAGGTGATTTAGATAGAAGAGTTTCTTTTGTCTTTTTGGCAAACGTAGACGAATCTGCCTCTAAAGAAGATAAAATTTCTTCTACAGTTGCATAAGAAAAGTGCTGATCACTCTCTTGTTGTTGTTTCGAAAGTACACCATTATTTGGAGGTATCGTTGAAAATTCATCGAGTAAATTTTTAATTGTTGCTTGAATATGATCAGCTGTAAATTCATCTTCTTCAATCTGCTGAAGGAAGGCTGGTAACTTTTCAGAAGGCATGTAATAGTTTGCCCCGTTTATATATAGAATGTCAGCTGCTTTTAATTGTAACCCTGTTAAGCCCAAATAACGTCCAGTTTTACCAGGGGCTTTGTTTAAAAAGTAAGCAGCACCTACGTCTGGAAAGAACCCGATTGACGTTTCGGGCATTGCCCAAGTTGTTCGTTCCGTGACAATTTTAAAATCTGCACTAGAAATTAGCCCAACGCCACCTCCCATAACGATACCGTCTAATATCGCTATAATCGGTTTTGGAAAATTCGCAACTGCCAAATCCGTATCATATTCTATCGTGAAAAATTCATAAGCCTCTTCTAAGTTTTCTTGACTTTCTTTCGCACTGTATAATGTTTTGATGTCTCCACCAGCGCATAGTCCTCTTTCACCAGCCCCTTTAATGACAACGCATTGAATGTTTTGATCTGTTGCCCAAGCTTCTAATTTTTTGCCAATTGCATCTACCATCGTCAAATTTAATGAATTTAATGCTTTCGGTCGGTTTAAAAGAATTGTTGCGACGCCATTTTTATTTGTTGAAAATAGAACATCCTCTGCCATTCAATTCCATCCCCTTTATAAATGTTTGAATACTGGTTTTCTTTTTTCTACGAAAGCTTCGACGCCTTCTTTAGCATCTGCTGTTAAAAAGAGTTCTGAGAATCGTTCGCGTTCCCGCTTTAATCCATCTTGAAGAGATTCATTGGCACCTTGAATGACACATTCAACTGCTCGTGTAACGCTTGTCATACTTTTTCCTTCAATAAAGGATTTGGCAATTGTTTTGGCAGTCATTAATAGGGACTCCGAGGAAACGACCAATTGTACAATTCCTTTTTCTTTTGCTTCTTCGCCGTTCAATTGTTTGCTCGTTAAGATAAGTTCTAAAGCTGTTTGGGTATCTGTAACTCTACTGAGCCGTTGTGTACCGCCAAATGTAGGGATTAAACCGAGTTGAAGTTCAGGTAAGCCAAGAATTGCAGATGGCGTTGAAATTCGGTAATGGCAGCCTAACGCTACTTCTAATCCACCTCCAAGGCAAGGTCCGTTAATGGCTGCAATGACAGGTTTCTTCATTGCTTCAATTTCATCACAAATTTTTTGACCGAGAGCAGCCATTTCCAATCCTTTTTCCTGACTCCCAAGTGCATCGGTAAATTCTTTAATATCCGCACCGGCAATAAAGAATCGACCAGCACCCGTAAGAATGATGGCACTTACAGAGTCGTCTTCTGATAAATTGTTGAACACAGATCGTAATTCTGTAATACATGCGGATGATAATGCGTTTGCTGGTGCATGATTTACTTCTACAATTGCAATTCCATTTTCAATCGTCGTATTTGAAAACTCATTTGTCATCGTTTATCTGCCTCCGTATGAATATTGAATAAAAACTTGAACTCTTCTTTTGTGTCCTAGAAACAATAGGTGATAAGATTTAAAAGGTTTAGAATAGTGTGTGTTGTATTCTATTATACATGTTTAATGAGGCGATTAATAGGTGGGAACTTGAGTTTTCATGATTATCGAAAAAAATGGTTTTCCGCATCACAAATAATACTTAGTCTTTTAGCTGTTCACAATATAAAAAGCCCACGGAAATTTTGTTGAATTCCTGTGGGCTTTACAGTTATACTATGATAGTTTGTGTCAATTCTAACTGAATCTCTAGAGACTAACGAGTAGGTATTTTCATCTGTTAATCTTATTACATAGAGAAAATTATTTACTTTTAATCTTACCTGTCCATTGACGGAAACCGCCTTGTAAATGATAGAGCTTTTCATAGTCTTTTTTCTTTAGAAATAATGCGGCACGTGCACTTTTACTACCGTTTTGGTCATATAAATAAACCGGTAAATCTGGTCTCATTTCTTTATAGCGTTGTCGTAATTGTGAGTATGGAATATTACGCGCGCCAAGAATATGACCTGCTTCGAAATCTTTCTGTTCACGCACGTCGATTAACTGCGCTTTACGATAACCTTCGATAAATTCTTCTTGTGTTAAAGGATCGACTGCCTTACTCAGTCTTGACATTGTAATCACCATATAGATAATGATGAGGACAACGACTCCTAAAATAACATAAAGTGTGTTCACTGCAACTTTCCCCTTTCTCTATTCATTATCCATTATAAATGGAGGGGGGGACTTGTTCAATAGTGATGGTGAAATGACCGGTATAATAACAGAAGCATATAGCATGAATTGAAGGCATTTACTAGATTTGCAAGCCTGATAAAAAAATCGTCGGCATGATAAAAAGAGCCCCGTTACTTAATTAGTCAAAAATAGTCGTTGCTAGTGATCGAAAAACTCGTAAAATGAGAACGTACGGTCTATAATTAGTGAAAGGGATGCTATTAAATTGATGTGTGAAATCATATTGAAAAAAGTATGGAATCAGGTGATCATTCTTTTTTTGAGAAAATAGGATTTCTTAATCATTGCACCGTAAAACAATATATTGTATATTCGGTTGTGTACACAACACATTATATTGTGTTTTAACGTGTAGTTATCTAAGGAGGATGTTTTATGGTCGTTATTTCAGATCAACAAAAGCCAAAGTTAAATATTGCACAATTGAATGAGGATATTGCTCATTTTCCTCAAGTTTATCCTGTCACAGAGGATATGCACATTGAACATCACGGAGTTTCAAGACTAGTGATGATTGATCGTTATTCATTTAAAGATACGGAAAAGAAAACTTTAAAAGTCGGTGATTTTGTCGTTTTAACGGTGAAAGAAGACCCGAGTTTTCCAGCAAGAGGGCTAGGATTTATCACTGCACTAGATTTAAAGGCTGAGCGAGCGGAAATTTGGATTGAAGAAGCGTATCGTTCAGCCATAGATGATTCTGAGGAACAAGAAACAGGAGTTATCTCAAGATCCATTGATGTATTAGAAAAACCATTGGAGATTTTTTATGAACAAATTGCCAAGCGAAATGCAGCGGGACTTGCAGCAGTTGAAAAGACAGAAGAACAAAAGGAAGCATCCTATGAAAAATTTTATAAACAACTTTCTGCTTTAAACTTCATCCCAGCCGGACGTGTTCTATACGGTGCAGGCGCACAGACGGATGTAACGTATTTTAACTGTTATGTGATGCCGTTTGTGGCAGATTCACGTGAAGGCATTTCAGAACACCGCAAACAAGTGATGGAAATTATGAGTCGTGGTGGTGGCGTTGGGACGAATGGTTCAACATTAAGACCGCGAAACGCACTGGCACGTGGTGTCAATGGAAAGTCATCTGGTTCAGTATCGTGGTTGGATGATATCGCAAAACTTACCCATCTTGTTGAGCAAGGTGGTTCGCGACGCGGAGCGCAAATGATTATGTTAGCAGATTCACATCCTGACATTTTAGAATTTATTATTTCGAAAATGCAAAATCCAAGAATTCTTCGTTATTTAATTGAAAATACTGAAGAAGAGTTAATTAGAAAATTAGCAGAAGAAAAATTAAAGTTTACGCCATTAACACTTCAAGAAGAAGGAATGTATCAAAGTATTTTAAACTATCGTCAAATTCCTGGTCTTGGTGGTTTTAATGAAGACATTATGAAAGAGGCCGAAACAAAATTACGTGATGGTGGTACATATTCCGTACACAATCCTGATTATTTAACAGGTGCAAATATTTCCGTTACGTTAACAGACGATTTTATGCATGCCGTTGAAAATGATGAAGACTTTGAACTGAAGTTCCCGGCTGTTGAAAAATATACTCCAGAAGAAATGGCCATTTATGATGAAAAGTGGCATGAAATTGGAGATGTTCGTAAGTGGGAAAACATGGGGCATGAAGTACGTGTGTATAGAACAATTAAAGCACGTGCCTTATGGGACTTAATTAATATTTGTGCAACGTATTCAGCAGAACCTGGTATTTTCTTTATCGACAATGCGAATAACGAAACAAATGCGAAAGCTTATGGTCAGCAAGTTGTTGCAACAAATCCGTGTGGTGGAGTTCGCCTCACGTTAAAAATTGCGGGATAAAGCGGGAAAGCTGAGAAATAGCATCATGACAATTTTGATGATGCTTGCCAATCCGAACCGAAGGCTGAAAGTAAATTTTCAGTCAGGGGCAACGCATACCTGGTGATCCTACTGGATTTTTAAAAGGTAGACTATAATCCAGGCACGAGACCGCAACACTAAACAAAAATAGTGAAAATATATGCTGAACTTACAGGAAATGAACTGTAAGAACTAGAGGATAAAAAACCACTAGGATAACATAACTGGAACAACCACTTGCACCTTATTCCGTCTGTAATTTAGCTGCTGTCAATCTAGCAGAAGTTGCGAATAAAGATGCAAAAGAAGTCGATTATGAAAAGTTACAAGAAATCGTTCGTGTCGGTGTGAGGATGCAAGATAACGTTATCGATGCAACCCCTTATTTCTTAGAAGAAAATGAGAAGCAAGCGTTAGGCGAGCGCCGTGTAGGACTTGGCGTGATGGGACTTGCGGATCTTCTCATTTACTGTGAGAAAGAATACGGTTCAGCAGAAGGCAATGAAGTTGTTGATCAAGTGTTTGAAACAATTGCGACAACGGCTTATCGTGAATCAATTGAACTCGCAAAAGAAAAAGGAAGTTTCCCATTCTTAATTGGCGAAACGGACGAAGAAACAAAAGCACTACGTGAAGCATTTATTCAAACAGGCTTTATGAAGAAAATGCCAGAAGATATTCGTGAAGATATTGTGAAATATGGAATCCGAAATTCTCATTTATTAACTGTTGCTCCGACGGGATCGACTGGAACGATGGTTGGAGTTTCAACCGGATTAGAACCATATTTCTCATTCGTATACTACCGCAGCGGACGTCTCGGTAAGTTTATCGAAGTGAAAGCAGACATTGTAGAAGAATATTTACAACGTAACCCAGATGCAAGTGAAGATGAACTACCGAGCTGGTTCGTTTCGGCGATGAGTCTTGCACCTGAAGCACATGCGGACGTTCAATGTATTATTCAACGTTGGATTGATAGTTCGATCTCAAAAACAGTGAACGCACCACGCGGGTATACAGTCGAACAAGTTGAAAGTGTCTATGAGCGTCTTTATAAAGGCGGCGCGAAAGGTGGAACGGTTTACGTAGACGGAAGCCGTGATTCACAGGTATTAACGTTAAAAGCAGAAGAAAATCACATGGATGATGCTTACGACGAAGAAGAAGTCGAAGAGCGTCCAGTGATGCTTGTCGAAACTATTCAAGAGATCCGTTCGACAAACGTTACAATCGGTTCTGAAATTGGCAATACTTGTCCGGTTTGTCGCGGGGGAATTGTACAAGAAATCGGTGGTTGTAACACATGTACAAATTGTAACGCTCAATTGAAATGTGGCTTATAATCGCGTGAAATAACTGGCATATGTAGATTTGAAGTATAATAGTGATAAAACACTCCCTTAGATTATAATAATTTAAGGGAGTGTTTTATTAATTTGGATTATAAAAAAAACGAAACGAATCCAGTGCATTGTTAAACCCCAAAAAAGAAAGGAGGAGTTCGTATATGGAGGCTATTAGCCAAGAAATTCAAGATTTGTCCATTAAGTCCTTGGAATCGACATTTAATAAACTTTCAAATGCCTATAAAAGCATGACCGATAAAGGTTCGAATACTACGCTTGTGACAAAGAGACGGAATGCCGTGGAAGTCGGTTTAGAAAGCCTAAAAGACGTCTGGAATGAAGAGGGTTTTTTCTATGACGAAGAAATCATATCGACTTCTAAAGATATTCTACAAGGTGTCATTCCATCGATTGAAAAACAGATAGCAAAGGCAAAAGTAGGTAGTTCTCAAAAAACATTAAATGAACGCCGTTTAACAGCGCTTAAACTGGCAATCAAGTCTTTGGAGAACCGTCTTACATAATACTGTTCCGCGATATTTAAGTGTTCTTCAATCAGGTGCTTTAACAGCATTAAAAAGCGTCTGGTTTTCATTAATAGACCAGATTGTGGGGGGGATAAAAATGAAGGAGATAACAGGACTGTACGTTATTTTAATTGCAATATTTTTTGTGAATCTAACAAATATTACATTGTTTAATGGCGAATGGAACGGTATAGCGATGTGGCTTAACACAGGGTTGTTTATAGCTGGCACTACCTATTTTTTAATGAGCAGAGACTCCTTTAAGAAAAATAAATAGCGATTATTACAATCGGATTACAGAATATAATCAAAATTCTTTATAAAAAGTGTATGATACTTCACAAAGAAAGAACCCATTTTGATCAATCATTTTTCAAAACGGGTTCTTTCAAATTAACGTAAAATATGGGTTTGTGAGGTGTTTTTGATTTGGATTATAAAAAACGAAACGAATCCAGTCTAGTTTTAAAACTTGTATCGCGAAAAGACTATTTAACGGAATAAATCTGTAACCAGTATTGTTTTAATCAGTCTAATAGTGTAAGGGAGGGACGTAGTCATGAAAAGAATCTATTTGTTTGTTATTGCTTTCTTGGTTAGCGCCTTTTTAATGGGATGTGGTGAAGAAGATACAGCCAGCGTTAATTTAGCCGATGACAGTAATCAAGCCATTGAATTTGAAGAAAAAGCGAGCGCATTCTCGTGACTTTAGTCGTGAGTTAGTGAGCGAACAAACAGATATGCAACTGCAACTACACATGTTATATATATGTAGACAATCGGAGCAGTTCACTTGGATAACTAGGAGGGTAATAAATGATTAAGATTTACGATGACAGATATAAAGAAGAAGTCATTAATTTAATATTGCACGTACAGAATGTTGAATATAATGTAGGGATCAGTGCCGAAGAACAACCAGACATTTTGGACATTGAATCAAATTATTTGAACAACGGAGGAAATTTTTGGGTAGGGTTAAACGATCAGGGTGAGGTTGTAGGCTCTATCGGTTTACAAAAGAAAACGAATCAGGTTGCTGTATTAAAGAAGTTTTTTGTTTATAAGAATTACCGTGGTAAAGAAATTGGTATCGGAGCAAGTCTTTATGAAGTATTATTTGATTTTGCGAAGAAACAAGGTTTTACTAAGATAATTTTGGATACGCCATCTAAAGCAACTAGATCACACAGTTTTTATAAAAAAGTTGGATTTAAGGAGATCGATAAAGAGGACTTGCCAATTCAATATGATTACCCTGATAGAAATTCACTTATTTTTGAATTGGATTTATCTAAGGGAGCGTGTTGAACAATCGGGCGCTTTTCTCAAAGGTCGAATCACTAAAAATGCCGGAAATCATCAACACTCACATGATTTCCGGCATTTTATTATTGTAGTAAAGCAGGATTAGATTCTATCTCATCCTCAGGGACTGTTTCTAATGCTTCTACGCCAAGTTCTTCTACTTCTAATAATTTTTCAAATGATAAAATCGCCACTTCTACTTGTTCATCATCCGGTTCTTTTGTCGTTAACAGTTGAAGCCATAAACCAGGGTACCCTAAATACTTCAAAATCGGTACGTTTCTTACAGCGTTTGTCAGCTGTAACACTTCAAATGATACACCGAGAACAACTGGGATCAGTAAAATACGGTTCACGACACGCAGCCATAAAGGATCTGTTGGAACGAGGAAATAAATAAACATTCCAACAATGACCGTGAACAAAATAAAACTACTTCCACAACGATAATGAAGACGCGACTGTGCTTGAATATTTTCCACTGTCAAAGGTAAATTTCTTTCATAAGCATTGATCACTTTATGTTCAGCCCCGTGATATTGAAACACTCTTTTAATAAAGGGCGTCATCGACATAAGTGCTAAATAACCGAGGAGTAATGCTAGTTTAAAGAAACTTTCTAATAAGATTTGCGCCGTTTTCCCTGGCGCAATAGAATGAAATAATTCAGCAATAAAAACAGGGACAAGTGTAAAAACAAATTTACTAAAGAGAAATGACAGTACACCAACTGCTGCGAGTCCAATCATCATTGCTAACTTCGAAGGCTCTTCTTCTTCAACTACCTCTTCACCTGGCATAATATCGTAACGATCACTTGAGAACGTCAAATGTCTAGAACCAACACCCGTAGATTCGATTAACGCAACAATCCCTCTTATAAACGGAATTTTTCTTAGTTTTGTCGCAAGCGGACGTTGTTTTTTAGTCAAATGGAAATAGTCAATGGAATCATCTTTACGACGAATCGCTGAAATGGTATGTTCTTTTCCACCGAACATAACACCTTCCACAAGTGCCTGTCCTCCATATATTGGTGCTTGTTCATGTTTAGCCATACAATTACCACACTTTCCTTAAGGTCGATATCAAATTCATTTAATCAATTTCATAATTGCCCGACTTAATCAGGATACCGAATATTTTGCTGATCCTCTCTCTAAAAGATCGTGTTTTAAGGAGGCCGTTTCCGTTGATTGTAATGGCAGGCGACGACTCCTTGGGGATTAGCGTGACAGGAAAGATCCCGCAGTCGCATGATTTTCACGACGAGGAGGCTTGCCGCACGCCCTACCGAAAGCGTCCGCCTCGAACGAAAATCAACATTGTTCGGATATCCAAGTATCAAAGGTAATTATGAAATTTATTCAAAAAGTAAAAACTACTCTCATTGTACTAAAAAATAGAACTGATAACCAGAATGATGTTTAAAAAATATTAAATTTCCCGACACTTTAACAAGGAGGGAAGTTTATGTTAGATCGAACATTGTTTTATACAGCATTCTTTTCAGCAATCATTATGGTGATTTCATTAAAATTTTTGGAATTATTCAGCTTTATCAAATGGTCTCCGATTGGATGGGGAGAAAATGCTTCATTATTTTCTACAATGCATTTTACAGTGAAATGGGGACTATTATTTATTGGCTTATTTGTGGTTTTTATACTTCTTTATATCATCATGTATTATTTACATGCGATTCCACCAGCAATGAGCGCGATATTCTTTACAGTTCTTGGCGTTTTCTTAGTGGAATGGTTGATTCATGATTCAACATCGATAAGAGAATTTATGCAATCCCTTTCAATCCCGCTCTTATCTGTAACAGCGATTATTTTACGTTTTATTTCTGGCACGGCTGTTTTTTATTATGATCTTTCACAAAAAGAATGAAATCAATATCCGCCATCGCTCCGAATATGGTAACATGAAAAGGAAAAAGAAGAGGGGAATGGTGGCGGTGAAACTATTAGTACTGAATGGACCAAATTTAAACCGGTTAGGAAAAAGGGAACCAGAAATTTACGGTCATACAACGTTGGAAGATATTGAAGAAAATTTACAGGATGTCGCACGTAAAAATGACGTGCAGCTGACGTTTTTTCAGTCCAATACAGAAGGTTTTCTCATCGACCGGATTCACGCGGCAGCGGATGAAACGGTAGATGGAATTATTTTCAACCCAGGTGCCTATACGCATTACAGTATTGCTTTACGAGATGCGATTGCTTCAGTGGGGGTAGAAGTGATTGAAGTTCATATTTCTAATGTACATAACCGTGAAGAATTTAGAAGAGAGTCAGTCATCGCACCAGTATGTCGTGGGCAATTAACTGGATTTGGAGCAGATGGCTATATATTGGCGCTTCATGCGTTCCTCCTCAAAAACAAAGGAGAATGTAAACTATGAAACTTTCAAATTTACGAAAACAAATTGAATCAGAAAAAATTGACGCACTTCTCATTACAAATCCATACAATCGTCGTTATATGACTAGTTTTACTGGAACTGCAGGTGTCGTCCTCGTCTCAAAAGAAGATGCAGTTTTCATCACAGACTTTAGATATACTGAACAAGCTGCTGAGGAAATTACTGATTTTCGAATTGTGAAACATACGAAAACCATTATTGAAGAAGTCGCAGCACAAGTAAAAGAAATGAATGTACAAACATTAGGTTTTGAAAAAGACGATTTATCATTTGGCTTGTACGAGCTATATGAAAAGGAAGTAAAGGCAACACTAAAACCCGTATCAGGCCTTGTGGAAAAGCTTCGTCTTGTTAAAAATGAAGATGAGATTGAAATCTTACAGCAAGCTGCTAAAATTGCGGATGATGCGTTCGAACATATTATCGGTTATATTCGTCCAGGTGTGACAGAATTAGAAGTTTCCAATGAATTGGAATTCTTTATGAGAAAGCAAGGCGCAACGTCATCTTCTTTTTCAATTATTGTCGCATCAGGGCTAAGAAGTGCACTTCCACACGGCGTCGCGACGGATACAGTGATTGAATCTGGTGACTTTGTTACATTAGATTACGGTGCGCTTTATAATGGATATATTTCAGATATTACACGAACAGTTGCAGTAGGGGAACCTCCTGAAAAACTAAAGGAAATTTATAATATTACATTAGCGGCACAGGAATTAGCATTAAAAGAAATAAAACCGGGTATGACAGGAATAGAAGCAGATCAAATTGCAAGAGACTATATTACGTCAAAAGGATATGGGGATGCATTCGGCCATTCAACGGGTCACGGAATTGGTCTTGAAGTCCATGAAGGTCCAGGTTTATCATCTAAATCGAATGTTGTGCTGGAACCAAATATGGTTGTAACAGTAGAACCAGGAATTTATTTGCCTGAAATTGGCGGAGTACGCATTGAAGATGATATAATCATTACTGAAAAAGGTAATGAGCGACTGACATTCGCAACAAAAGAATTACTTATTTTACCCGACACAAACGAGCACTGATTTCCAGTCTTTTGAAAAGGATGGAAAATGATTCGTAACTGTCGAACTAGCCGAACGAATAGCGTTTAGCTTGATTATTTAAATGGAGGAATTAATATGATTTCAGTAAACGATTTTAGAACAGGTGCAACGATTGAAGTAGAAGGTGACATTTGGCGTGTAATTGAATTCCAACACGTGAAACCAGGTAAAGGTGCTGCGTTTGTTCGTTCAAAATTACGTAACTTACGAAACGGAAATATCCAGGAGAAGACATTCCGTGGTGGTGAACGAGTAAAACGTGCACAAATTGATAACGTAAAAATGCAATACTTGTATGCAGACGGTAATAACCATGTTTTCATGAATAACGAGACGTACGATCAAATCGAGCTTCCAGCAACTCAAATTGAATATGAATTGAAATTCATTAAAGAAGGTATGGAAGTTCAAATTATTCAATATGAAAGCGAAATTCTTGGTGTACAATTACCAATTACAGTAGAGCTTGAAGTTGCTGAGACAGAACCAGGCATTAAAGGCGATACAGCAAGCGGTGGTTCAAAACCAGCAACACTTGAAACTGGAATCACAGTTCAAGTACCATTCTTTGTAAACGTTGGCGATGTGCTTGTTGTAAACACAGAAGAAGGCGAATACGTGTCACGCGCGTAAATTCATAATGATCTATAAAAAGCAGCTGATATAAAAATCAGCTGCTTTTTTTGCGTTCACTCTAAAGTTTTTTAAGTTCTAACTCATTTCAGCCCTACATAGTCTAGTTGTATGGAGGGAGTAGCGAATGGAGCTAAATGATTTAATTCGAATTGCTGGGATTGGGCTCGTCATTGGCATTTTGCATGTGTTTTTTGAGCAGACGGGAAAAAAAGATTTTTCCTTTTTTCTATTTATTTTCGCGTACTTATATATCACAATCGAGCTCCTACGCTTTTTGAAAGTCTTTTTTGTTGAAATATCCGCATTTTTCGAATGGTTAGCGATGGCATTGTAATGGTAGTTTTATTCCAAATTATCATTGTTTACTTACTCCTTCTAACGATTACATTTGCCGTCCCTAAATTACAACCTTTACTCTATGCATCATTGTTCTTTTTTGTATTTTTCATTGTGCTAACGACTGTACTTTTTCCGTTTAGCCAAACGCTTTTAACGTTATTTAACACCTTGCCGAATCCATTTGTTTCTTTATTAATTGGCAGTGCGGTTTTATATGTGATTGCAGAAATAACCGCGTCACATATTGCAGAAGCAGGGTACGCTTCACTTGCAGAGATTGCTCATTTCTCTATGAAAATCGCGATATTATTCTTGTGGATGGACGAAGTAAAAAAAGTCGTTGAATTATTATCAGCATTCATTACAACATGATGGGACAGGTATAGTATGATTCCTTTTTTAAACACGATACTCGGTCCACTGATTTCAAGTTTTATCATCATTATCTTAGCGTCTTTTCTTGCATTGATAATTGATTTTCTTTTTCCGTCTTTTAAGAAATGGACGAGAATGATTCTTTTTTTCATTGTACTTACGAGTGTTTTGAAGCCTGCATTCGAACATTTTACTTTTATTCAAAAGTTAATGCACGCCGTTTCTGCCATGTTTATTGGTGTGTATCCGATTATAACAGCGGCAATCTTAGCTGCAGGTGGCACTTTCAATTTATTGAATTTTCAACCCGCTATGTTACTTTTTGCGAATGGGGTTGTATTTTTTGCAGATCGTTTACTCATTCCTTTGTTAATAATGGCATTACTTTTAGATGTTTCGTCTCGACTTTTACCAGATGTTTCTTTTACGCGTCTTGCCGAACTTATTCGGACAACTTTATTAGGAACGGTTTCGGCAATTGTTGCAGCTTATTCGATTTTTATCACTGCTGGGGGAACGATGTCATGGGCACTTTCTGGAACGATGAGTGAACCGATTAAAGAACTCATCCAACAAAATATTCCAATTATCGGTTCTTTTATGACAGAAAGTATGAGTTCGATCGGACGTTATTCTTCGGGAGTTTCGATTTTTGTTGGAGGCTGGCTTATGACAACTGTGTGGGCTGTAGCCATTATCCCGTCTTTAAAAACGTTACTCACAGCATTGTTTTACCGGTGGACAGCTGCAATAATCGAACCATTTGCAGATAAAGGAATTACAGGTTTACTGGATGATATTGGAAAAACATTATTTGTTTTATGTGCGATCTCTTTTCTTCTCGCATTTGCTTTTATTTATACCGCATTATTTGTGATTACACTTGTGAAATTATTAACGGCTGTTAAATGAGGTGAGTGGATGGAAAATTTTTAGTCGGTGTATTGTCAATTACATTTTTGTCAGCGATTTTATTCTTGGTCTTTCCGGATGATGCGGAAGAAGTATTTTTGCCAATAGTCAAGTTAGCAATCGGTTTATGGATTGTCCAATCATTATTCACAATGCTTGGTCATAGCAATCAATAATGCTGCATATTATAAATTATCAATCAAAAGAGGCTTGGTGGAGAGTGTAGATGAAGAACCTATGGAAAAACAAACTAAAAAAATTCAACCAGTTTTCTTGGGAATCATCGTTGTACTCATTGGAATCATGTGGGGGAGTTCTTTACTTGATATCGGGGGAGGGAAAACAACAGTAGAAGAAGCGCGAACAGAAGAATATGCACTCGCACAAACATTGACGCAAATAGAAGGAGTAGGGAAAATTGCAATTTATTATTATGATGGGCAAAGAGAAAAAGAAGATTCGCTCACCCAATATTTTTCACTTTCACAACCAACAGATACGCATCAAGAAAAAGAAATGGCAGGTATTCTCGTCGTTGCGGAAGGTGGAGGGGATCCAGTGATTCAAAATTTATTATCAAAAACATTATCAACCGTTTTACAATTACCCGAACATCAAATTGTCATTGTTGAAATGAAACAAGAGGGGGAAATAGAATGAGAACAAATAAACGTACAGTTTGGTTTTTAACATTACTTAGTCTTGTTGCAGTGATTTCAATTTATTACCTGAACAAAACAGCACCAATGCCTTTCGATGGTATTGCGATTTTTAATAATGATGACAACCCAGCAGAGTTAACCGAAGTAAATGATGAAAAAAAGCAGCAACCCGTTTTTGCAGAAAGCTACTTATTCGAAGAGATGCGCATGAATGTTCGAAATGAACGAAGTCAATTACAAGAACAACTCACATCAAAGCTAAATTCAGCTGAAGATTCAGAAGAAATGAGTGCCACATTTGATGAAATGGAGCAACTCGTTAAACAAGAATCAGCGGAATCTCTATTAGAAATGCAAATTAAGGCATTAGGTTATACGGATGCTTTTGTACATGCGGAAGCAAATAACGTCACAGTTACAGTCCTTTCAGAAGATGGACATTCAAATAAACAAGCAAGTGAAATTACCCATTTGGTGATGACGAATTGGGATGGTGCCAAAAAAGTAAAAGTAGATTTTAAAGGGGATTCTTGAAAGAAAAGAAAAAGTAATTGAGTTAATAGATTTCATAATTACTATATTTCACACCAGATGCGAATATGATTATATGATTATCAATATAACATTCGCATTCATCCTGTTGATTGGAGTGAAAGGCGGCGACTCCTGCGGGAATAGCATGAGCTGAAAGCCCCGCAGGAACGTAGTGACGAGGAGATTGAAGCCATGCCCGCGGAAAGCGTCCGCCTGTAACGGAAATCAACATTATTCAGATATTCTAGTAAGAAAGACAATTATGAAATTGACTAGAGAAACAAATTTTAAATCGAAGGCCTATTTTAGTAGAAGATTTAAATCAGTTCTCAGATTAAATTATTATGAAGTAAATACTTTAATCTGAGAAATTTGTTTTATTCGGATAAATGCAAAAAATAATACTTTCAAATAGTAAAAACAGTTGACGGAAAATAAAATGCCGGTTCAACTGTTTTTTGTTATGTTTTTTCAATGAATTTGCATAAAATGTATGAAAACAGTTCCAAAATGGTAGGAAAACGTCTAAAATAGAAAGGGGATAAAAAATAAATAGTTAGGAGAATGGGCATGTTGAAAATTCAAGAAATTCGTGAAATTATTAAACTGATTGACGAGTCATCAATTGAGAAATTTACTTACAAAGTTGACGATGCGAAAATTATATTAGAAAAAGGAAATACGAACCAAAATGTAGCACCGGTTCAAGTAGAACAAAGGAACGCAGCACCGGTTGTACAAGCACCTTCAGTAGTAGAGGTTGAAAAGCCAGTACAATCTGAAACTACCGCGCAAGTTGAACTAGATGAATCGGTTTATGAAGTGACATCTCCAATGGTAGGTACATTTTATGAAGCCTCTTCTCCAGAAGCAGATCCTTATGTAAAAGTAGGCGATAAAGTTTCAGAGGAATCAATTGTCTGTATCGTTGAAGCGATGAAACTTTTCAATGAAATCGAAGCAGAAGCATCAGGAGAAATCGTTGAAATTCTTGTGAAGGACGGCCAGCTTGTCGAGTATGGACAACCTCTCTTCCTTGTGAAAACGAAATAAGGAGGACTAGAAGATGAAAAAAATATTAATTGCAAACCGTGGAGAAATAGCGGTTCGAATTATTCGTGCTTGTAAAGAGATGGGCATTCAAACAGTAGCTGTTTATTCGGAAGCGGACGAACACGCTTTACATGTAGAACTAGCTGATGAAGCATATTGTATTGGACCAAGAGCGTCAGCAGATAGTTATTTAAATTTTTCTAATATCATCGGGTTAGCGAAGTTGACAGATTGCGATGGGATCCATCCAGGGTATGGTTTTTTAGCTGAAAATGCGAACTTCGCTGAACTATGTGAAGAAGTGAATATTAAATTTATTGGTCCTTCTTCAACAGCGATTTCGAAAATGGGAACAAAAGACGTGGCTCGTGAAACGATGCGTGAAGCAGGCGTTCCGATTGTCCCAGGTTCGACAGGAATCGTTAAAGATGCAAAAGAAGGACTTGAAATCGCAAAGGAAATTGGTTTCCCAGTCATTATTAAAGCAACAGCTGGTGGTGGCGGGAAGGGGATCCGTATTGCGAATAATGAAGATGAACTTGTATCGGGAATTGAAATCACGCAAAACGAAGCGGCTGCTGCATTTGGAAATCCAGGAGTCTATATAGAGAAGTGTATTGAAATTTTCCGTCATGTTGAAGTTCAAGTATTAGCGGACCAATACGGCAATACAATCCACTTAGGTGAACGTGATTGTTCAATTCAGCGCCGTATGCAAAAACTGGTCGAAGAAGCCCCTTCACCAGCACTTACACCCGAACTTCGTAAAGAAATGGGAGACGCAGCTGTACGTGCTGCAGAGGCCGTGAATTATGAAGGTGCAGGAACAGTTGAATTTATTTTTGATCATATTCACCAGAAATTTTACTTTATGGAAATGAACACACGCATTCAAGTAGAGCATCCAGTAACTGAAATGATTACGGGTGTAGATTTAATTAAAGAGCAAATAAAAGTTGCTTCCGGCGAAAAACTTCAACTGAAACAAGAAGATATCAAAGTGAATGGTTGGTCGATTGAATGTCGAATTAACGCTGAAAATCCAGCACGTAATTTTATGCCATCACCGGGAGAAGTGACGATGTATATGCCACCAGGTGGTTTCGGTGTACGTGTAGATTCTGCCATGTATACAGGTTATACAATCCCACCATTTTATGATTCGATGGTTGCGAAGTTAATCGTCCATGCTGACACAAGAGAAGAAGCGGTGTTAAGGATGCAGCGGGCGCTTGATGAGTTTATTATTGAAGGCGTTGAGACGACAATTCCATTTCATGCGAATTTAATGAGTGATGAAGTTTTCAAATCAGGAGACTTTGACACGAAATTTCTCGAGAAGTATGACATAATGAAATAAAAGGAGGACGATTTGAATGGCAGAAAAAGACATGCCTTCGTTTGTAGGGATGACACCGTCGAAAGAAGAAGAGTTAGGACGGGTTCGTCTTGCTCCGGAAGTACTTGAAGTCATCATCGGAATTGCGACGAATGAAGTAAAAGGTGTTGCGTATACGAGAGGGAATTTTGCGACAGGCGTAGCTGAAAAACTTGGACGTACACAATACGGGAAAGGTGTTAAAACAAGTTGGTCGGAAAACGGCTTAACGATTGACATATATTGTGTCGTGCAATATGGTTTTCTAGTACGTGAAATAGCTTATGAAATTCAAAAGCAAGTACGCAATACCATTTATAATATGACGTCATTGAAGACGAATGAAATTAATATCCATATTACCGGTATCGAAACAGAAACAGAGTAATTTGAGAACGAGTGATTTAAAAGAATTGGAAAAGTAGAGGAGGATGATGAATATTCTCACCTCTACTTTTTCTACTTGTTTAAAATTTGTTTTTATGAAGGATAATAGGTCTACTGTATCCGGAAACTGTCGAATATGATATGATAATGCCGGAAAGTTCGGTAGAGGAGAAATGATAATGAACAGAAGAGAAGCGCGTGAAAAAGCAATACAAACACTTTTTCAGCTAGACAACCTAAATAATATTGAAATATCTATAGAAGAAGCAATGTCTTTTATTGTAAAAGGACAATCAAATCAGTTTTATGAACAGCTCGTACGTGGGACGATGGCGCACCGAGATGAGCTTGACGCACAATTAGCAGAAAACCTAGAAAACTGGGAGCTCGATCGTTTACCAAAAATTGAAAGAACGATTTTACGCTTAGCATTGTATGAAATCGAGTATAATGAAGATGTTCCATTAGGTGTTGTGATCAACGAAGCCATCGAACTCAGTAAAACATTTTCTGATGAAAAATCGGGTCGTTTTGTAAACGGCGTTTTATCGAAATTCACAAAAAATAATTAAATCAATCTCTTTGGAGGCTATTCAAATGAACGGAAAATTAATTGACGGAAGACAAATTGGTAAGGATATCCGAGAAGAAATTAAAGAACGCGTGAACAAGCTAAAAGAAAAAGGCTGTACGCCAGGACTCGCAGTCATTATTGTCGGCGATGATTCAGCTTCGCATACTTATGTAAAAAACAAACAGAAATCAAGCGCTGAAGTAGGTATGAAATCTGAAATTATCAAGTTACCAGCGACTGTTTCAGAGGAAGAGTTATTAAAAGAAATAAACGCGCTTAACCATGATGATTCGATTCACGGAATTCTTGTACAATTACCGTTACCCGATCATATCGATGAAAATCGTATTATTTTAGCTATTGACCGATCTAAAGATGTAGATGGATTTCATCCGGAAAATGTCGGAAGAATGATGATCGGACAACGTACATTTTTATCATGTACACCTTATGGCATTATCAAATTACTTGAGAGAACGAATACACCAATTGAAGGACAACATGCGGTCATTATTGGACGTAGTAATATTGTCGGAAAGCCGATGGGACAACTTCTCTTGCAACGAAATGCAACGGTTACATATTGTCACTCGCGTACGAAAGACTTAAAAGAACATACAAAACGAGCGGATATTTTAATTGTCGCAATTGGTGCGGCGAAATTTGTCGATGCTTCTTATGTAAAAGAAGGAGCAGTCGTGATTGATGTTGGGATGAACCGCGATGAAAATGGAAAATTATGTGGTGACGTAGATTTTGACAGTGTCAAAGAAGTATCCTCTGCGATTACGCCAGTTCCAGGCGGCGTGGGTCCGATGACGATTACAATGTTACTCAAAAATACATTGTTAAGTGCTGAAGAAACTTGTGCAAATCAAACTTAACATAAACTGTTGATGACGCTGTTCTTCTTGTAAAGGGCAGCGTTTCTAAACGTTTTCAGAAAAGGAGGCGGAGAGTGATGAAAAACCCTTATTTGTCTGTTCAAGCTTTAACAAAATATGTCAAAAGGAAATTTGATGCAGACCCTCACTTAAGGCAAGTTTATGTAAAAGGTGAACTATCTAACGTAAACCATCATACGAGTGGACATTTATATTTCACATTGAAAGATAATCGCAGCCAGATTCGATCGGTGATGTTTAGGATGAATGCAAGTCAGTTGAAATTTATCCCTAAAAGTGGAATGAATGTGCTTATTACAGGAGATGTTACCGTTTATGAAGCAAGTGGACAATATCAACTTTACGCAAAAGATATGCAACCGGACGGGATTGGTGCACTTTATTTAGCTTTTGCACAATTAAAAGAAAAGCTCGAAAAAGAAGGGTTGTTTAAAGAACAATGGAAACAACCATTACCTCTATTCCCTAAAAACATTGGTATTATTACAGCGCAAACTGGTGCAGCCATTCAAGATATCTATTCGACAATTTCGAGACGTTATCCATTGGCGAATATGATTTTATTACCGGCGACAGTACAAGGAGAACATGCAGCCCCTTCAATCGTGCGAGCGATTGAACAGGCCAACTTTTACGCAGATTTTGATGTATTAATTGTTGGGCGTGGCGGTGGTTCCATTGAAGATTTATGGGCATTTAATGAAGAGTCCGTTGCGCGTGCTATTTTTTCGAGTAAAATCCCAATTATTAGTGCAGTTGGACATGAAACGGATACAACGATTGCCGATTTCGTTTCGGATAAACGCGCACCGACACCAACAGCAGCAGCAGAATTAGCTGTTCCGGCCCGTGAAGATTTAATGGAAAGAGTGTTAGACCGAAAGCGATCTCTTTACCGTTCATTTTCATACCAAGTGAAACATGAACAAAAAAGACTGTTAACACTACAACAGTCTTATCCACTACAATATCCTGAAAGGCTTTACAGGCCTTTTATTGAAAAGCATCTTCAACTGGAAGAGCGGTTACAAAGAAGTGCAGAAACGTTAACAAATCGGGATGAAGTTTCACTCAATCATCTGATGACGCGTTTACAACACTACTCACCAGTAAATGCAGTGAATACGTACAAAAGGGAACTCGCGCTGTTCACAAAACGTCTTCATACAACAACGCAACATGAATTGACAAAACATGAAAAGCATTTTTCATCGACAGTACGAATCTTGTCATCACTCAATCCACTTCATGTAATTGAACGAGGGTATTCGATTGTGTATCAAAATGAACAAGTTCAAAAGTCTGTAAACGATTTAGAAGTTGGCAGTACAATTCAAGTGCAAATGCAAGACGGACAGGCAGAAGCAGTGATCCAGTCAGTGAATCAGGAGGGGAAGTTACATGACGAATGAAACGATTCGATTTGAAGAAGCAATGACAAAGTTAGAAGAAGTCGTAAGTAAACTAGAAACAGGCGATGTCCCGTTAGAAGATGCGATTAAGCTCTATAAAGAAGGCATGGAGTTATCTGCAATTTGTCAAGGAAAACTTCAACATGCTGAAAAGCAGTTGATGTCAATGATTGATGAAAAAGGGCAAAAAGAACCATTTGACCCACAAAAAGGTGAGAGTGAAAATGACAACTAACTTACAAACTTTTATGGATGAATATACACCGAAAATTAATGAAACATTAAAACAGCTATTAACAAAGAATGAAAACATTCCCGAAACGTTGCGAGATTCTATGCACTATTCCATTCGAGCAGGCGGGAAAAGGATTCGCCCATTACTCGTGTTAGCTACGTTAAAGGATCTGGAAGTAGACTCTCCAGATGCGCTTTTAATTGCATCTTCAATTGAACTGATTCATACATACTCGCTCATCCATGACGATTTACCAAGTATGGATGATGATGATCTTCGCCGGGGGAAACCGACGAATCATAAAGTTTTCGGTGAAGCGATTGCGATATTAGCAGGAGACGCGATGCAAACCCTCGCATTTGAAACATTAGCAGATTTACCGAATACGAACTCTAAAGAAGCGCTTGAACTTGTGCGTCTATTGACCGTTGCTTCAGGTGCAAATGGAATGGTTGCTGGACAAGTACTTGACCTAGAAGGTGAAGGGGAAAGTTTATCTTTACAACAGTTACAAGAAATCCATTTGAATAAAACCGGTGCTTTATTATCTTGTTGTATAGAAGCGGGGGCATTACTTGCAAATTTATCAGGTGAAGAAATGAAAGCGATTCAAAACTATGCAAAACATATTGGCATTGCTTTCCAAATCCAAGATGACATTTTAGATGTAACGAGTACGACTGAAGAACTCGGTAAAGACGCAGGGAGTGACGAATCGAGCGAGAAAACGACGTACCCAATGCTTCTCGGTCTAGAAGAAGCAAAACAACAATTAAAACATCACCATTCATTAGCGAATGAGTCATTATCTTTTTTAGACAATGAACATTCACTCCTGAAACTTTTTGCGAATTATATTGTAGATCGGAATTTTTAACGTGAAATTCTTGTACTGGGCGTTTCAGTTGATATAATGGGATGAAGGAAAACTTTGAACGTTGCTATTAATTTGTGAAGGTGTGTGATAACGGTGGATCTTACAAAGATTAACAATCCATCTTTTCTTAAAGAGCTCGATCATGAGCAAATGACAGAACTTGCAGCTAGCATTCGCTCCTTCCTAATCGAGAAATTATCTGTTACAGGTGGACATATCGGTCCTAACCTCGGTGTTGTGGAATTAACAATCATGCTGCATAAACTATTCGATAGTCCGCAAGATAAGTTTTTATGGGACGTCGGGCATCAAGCATATGTGCATAAGATTTTAACAGGACGTGCTGCTGAATTTGATACTTTAAGACAATATAAAGGTCTTTGTGGTTTTCCAAAAATGAATGAAAGTGAACATGATGTATGGGAAGCGGGACATAGTTCGACTTCTTTATCAGCGGCGATGGGAATGGCTGTTGCACGAGATATTAAAGAAGATGAAAATTACGTCTTACCAATTATTGGAGACGGTGCATTAACAGGTGGAATGGCACTGGAAGCCCTCAATCATATTGGACATGAAAAGACGAATATGATCGTCATTTTAAATGACAATGAAATGTCTATCGCGCCAAACGTCGGTGCACTGCATTCAATCTTAGGAAAACTTCGAACAGCTGGAAAATATAATTCAGCAAAAGACGAATTAGAATACATTTTAAAGAAGATTCCAGCAGTTGGTGGCAGAGTCGCATCGGCAGCTGAACGTGTGAAAGACAGTTTAAAGTATTTACTCGTCTCGGGTGTTTTCTTTGAAGAATTAGGCTTTACGTATCTTGGTCCAGTTGATGGTCATGATTTTACAGAATTAGAACGTAATTTAAATTATGCGAAGAAAACAGAAGGCCCTGTTTTATTCCATGTCATTACGAAAAAAGGAAAAGGATTCCGTCCAGCTGAAGATGATAAAGTTGGTACTTGGCATGGGACAGGCCCTTATAAAATCGAAACAGGGGACTTTGTGAAGTCAAATTCCACTTCGCCTTCGTGGAGTGGTTTAATCGCAAATACGGTTGAAGAGCTTGCACATCAAGATGACCGCATTGTGACAATTACGCCAGCGATGCCAGTCGGTTCTAAATTAGAATCTTTTGCTGAACAATTTCCAAATCGTTTCTTTGATGTAGGAATTGCTGAGCAACACGCGACGACAATGGCAGCAGGACTTGCAACACAAGGCATGAAGCCGTTTTTAGCCATTTACTCAACGTTTTTACAACGTGCATACGACCAAACGCTTCATGATATTTC
Source organism: Sporosarcina sp. (assembly GCA_026169375.1). GTDB lineage: Bacteria > Bacillota > Bacilli > Bacillales_A > Planococcaceae > Sporosarcina. The sequence continues at coordinate 44,325 of JAPFCR010000038.1, forward strand.
TCGGCAAAACTTAAATGTTTTCATCGGGATTGATCGTTCGGGGCTTGTCGGGGCAGATGGGGAAACACATCAAGGGATTTACGATATTGCCTTTTTACGCCATATGCCAAATATGGTTATTATGATGCCTAAAGATGAGAATGAAGGACAACATATGGTAAAGACGGCAGTTGACTATGAAGAAGGGCCAATTGCACTTCGTTATCCGCGTGGTAATGGTTTAGGTATACCGTTAGACGAAACACTGCAACCTATTCCAATTGGGATGTGGGAAGTGTTACGTGAAGGTACGGATGCGGCGATTTTAACATTCGGAACGAGCATTCCAATGGCGTTAGAAGCGGCGGAGGAACTTGCTGCAAAAGGTCTCAATGTAAAGGTAGTCAATGCGCGTTTCATTAAACCATTAGATGAACAAATGTTAGATGAATTATTTGAGCAGAAGATGCCGATGATGACCGTTGAAGAAGCTGTTTTAGCAGGTGGTTTTGGAAGCGCTGTGTTAGAATATGCAAACGAAATGAATTATGATTCGTCCTGTATTGACCGAATGGGCATCCCAGATTATTTTATCGAACATGGGGATGTTCCGTCCTTATTAGCCGAAATCGGTATGACAACTGAAAATCTTGCTAAAAAAGTCGAGCATTTAATAAGAAATGTACAATTAGAAAGAGAAAATGTATGACAAAACGTGCAAAAAAAGAGCGCATAGATGTTCTTTTAGTGAAAAGAGGACTCATTGCAACACGGGAGCAAGCGAAACGTTCAATTATGGCGGGTCTTGTTTATTCGGAAGAAACAAGAATTGACAAGCCCGGTGAACGAGTTGCAGAAGATGCTCTGTTAACAATTAAAGGAAATGCGTTAAAATATGTGAGCCGTGGTGGCTTAAAGTTAGAGAAAGCTTTGGAAGTATTTGACGTAACCGTAGCGGATAAAATTATTTTAGATATTGGTGCATCGACAGGTGGGTTTACAGATTGTGCGCTACAAAACGGCGCAAAACATTGTTATGCACTCGATGTTGGTTATAATCAACTTGCGTGGAAACTAAGACAAGATGAACGCGTTACGGTTATGGAGCGAACGAACTTTAGATACGCAATGCCGGATATGTTTGAAGAAGGACGCCCAACTTTTGCGACGATCGATGTATCTTTTATTTCATTAGCGCTTATTTTACCAGCGCTTAAAACCATTCTTATGGAAAAGGGAGACGTGGTTGCCTTAGTGAAACCGCAATTTGAAGCGGGGAAAGAGAAGGTTGGCAAAAAAGGAGTCGTCAGAGAACGCCGGACTCATTTAGAAGTGTTAGAAAAAGTAGCTGAGTTTGCGTACGAAGAAGGGTATACATTAAAAGATGCTTCTTACTCTCCCGTCACTGGTGGAGAAGGTAACATCGAATTTTTATTTCACTTGACAGCTGAAAAGTCAGTTGAAAGAAATTTTACCGCCGACATGTTCGATGCGCTAATTTCCAAAGCTTACAAAGAATTAAACGAGCGCGCATAAAAAAATGCGCGCTTTTCTCATTTGTTCAAATCGATTATATATTAATTTTAATCGATTTCATAATTGCCTATTTTTGTAATAAAGACGAACTTTAATATTAATGAGTGGTTGAATGTTCGCGTTTATTGCAAGGGATATCCGTTGATTGGAGTGGAAGGCGCCGACTCCTGTGGGTTTAGCGGGACAGGTGAGACCCCGCAGTGGAGCGAAGCGACCGAGGAGGCTCGCCGCCCGCCCCACGGAAAGCGTGCGCCTGGAACG